>NZ_AYXC01000006.1:0-234115 GCF_000502275.1 Mesorhizobium sp. L103C131B0
TGCTGAAGTGGCAGAAGTCCATGGAGGAACGCGCCACGTTTCGCCAGAACATGGATCAATCGCGCAGGGCGATCCAAGCCTCACGCGATCTGCTGAAGCGCCTTCGCCAACGTCATCGCGACGACATGGCGGAAAGTTCGGAAAATGCCAACCCGTCTACTGTGCCGATATCGCAACGCGCCGGCAGCTAGCGGGAGGCGACCAGAGCCGATGTGAAGGAGAAAGTTTCAGTGGGCTGTTCCTGGGGTCGGCAACGAAGTTTAAGCCTTGTCAACCAGCGACTTTTTTCGCCCGCGTGGAAGCGCCACATGTCTTTCGACAAGGCGCACGTGCTCGGCCTCGACAGTCACCAATGGCCGGAGGCTGACGGTTACCTTGTCCCCGTCGATGCGTGTGACAGGGCCGATCAATTCCATATGCTGGCCAATNCACGACGCTCTTCCGATCTCTCGGCCTCGACAGTCACCAATGGCCGGAGGCTGACGGTTACCTTGTCCCCGTCGATGCGTGTGACAGGGCCGATCAATTCCATATGCTGGCCAATTACAGCCTTCCAAGTCGAATCGACAACAGAATGCGGGAAGTCGTAGGAGGGGATCGTCACGCTTATGCGATCGGGCGTCACCCGGCCGCGCACAATCGCCGTGACTGCGACCTCGTCGCCAACTTTGATACTTCCCCGAGCGATGCCCAAGACTTTGGAGCAGCCGGCGCCGGCGTCAAGATGANGTCACGCTTATGCGATCGGGCGTCACCCGGCCGCGCACAATCGCCGTGACTGCGACCTCGTCGCCAACTTTGATACTTCCCCGAGCCATGCCCAAGACTTTGGAGCAGCCGGCGCCGGCGTCAAGATGAGGGGGAGCTAATAAAACCCCTCCGCGCCGCGATTGTGACGCGGGGCGATCCGATCGCCGCCAGCGACTTAGCAGACCAATTGACGACAGCGGCCGAGAAGCCTGGCATCCCTGCCGACCAAATCAACGGCGAAATCGAAAGCGTCTTCGAACTGCTCTTAGAGGTGATGCGGCGCGAGAGTTGCGCGAGGAGAACCAGCCCGGAGGCTTCTCCGGGGCTGTGCCGGTCCTGTCCCGTTCCAGCGGATGAACTGCGCCTTCTGACCGGTGACCGTCTCAATCGACTTCAACAGGGGTCCATGGGCCTCGGGTAGAGCTTGGCAGTGCTCCCTGTGGTACGCCAGGAGCGGCCCGGCGATGCTCTTGTGCAGCGCTTCGGCTGCCGCCAGGAAGCGCTCGATTTCAGCCCGGGAAAGCTGTTCGGAAGGTTTGTTCTGGCCATTGGCGCTCTCCATTGAGGGCGTCGCCGCAACGAGGACCATAATTCTACATGCCAGGCCGTCTGACAAGCGCCTCGCCGGCCTTACCCGAAGGAAGACGCAGGGCCACGGCGCCAAGCGGAGCCATCAGGAGCAACCCGCAAAGATGAGCAACGGCAGGCCCGGCGACCTCCTTTGGCACACGGGACAAACAAGAAGGGCGCCGAGCCTTACCGGCGCTGCTTTGTGAGGGAGACGACGCCGGATGATGAGAGTATGCGATCGTGCTAATCTCTGCGAACCATGCGAATGAAGGAAAGCCGCGTGGCAGTGCCAATCAAGGACGTTGAGACCAAGGTCGGCGGGTGCGATCAGGTTCGGACCATGATGACGGGCTGGTGGGCCTGCACATGGTGGTGGCTACCGCGCTACCGCCTTGCTTTGCGCCAGCCGGCGGCCCATGCCTCTGCCTCGCTGCACAGCCAGCGCTCGCTGTACTGAAACTGATCGTCGTCTTCCAGTAATGCTCCTGCCCTGGAACGTGATAAATCGCTCATCGGTACTGGTGGAAATGTTGCCCTTGATATCGCGGGTGACCTGGGACCCTTGTTCCCTCCAGTTCAATGGAGAGTCCGGAGTTTCATTTCTGGCCTCATGCGGCCTGTTTTCCAGAGCCATTTTGATGGCGAATTCGATGGGCGTGATGTTGCCCAGGGCTGAGTGTGGTCTGTTCTGGTTGTAGTCCTCCTTCCATAGATCGATTGCTGCCCGTGCTTGCGTGAGAGTGGAGAACAACGTTTCGTTCAAGCATTCGTCGCGAAATCGGCCGTTGAAACTCTCCACGAATCCGTTTTGCATCGGCTTGCCGGGCGCGATGTAGTGCCATTCGACGCCGCCTTCCTGGCACCATTTGAGGATCGCCATCGACGTTAGCTCGGTGCCATTGTCCGAGACGATCGTGCGAGGCCTGCCGCGGCGGGCGAGGATGGCATCCAGCTCCCGAGCGACGCGGGCGCCCGACAGCGATGTATCCGCGACCAGCGCCAGGCACTCGCGCGTGAAGTCGTCGACGACGGCCAGAACCCGGAACCGGCGTCCGTCCGTGAAGGCATCGCTTACGAAGTCCAGGCTCCAGCGCTCATTCGTCCGACCCGGCGCGATCATCGGCCGTCTTGTTCCCAAGGCCCGTTTGCGGCCGCCACGTTTGCGGACCTGGAGCTTCTCCTCCCGGTAAAGCCGCCGCAGTTTCTTCTGGTTCATCACGATCCCTTGCCGTTCAAGCATGATGTGGATGCGCCGGTAGCCAAAGCGGCGGCGCTCGGCAGCCACCGTCTTCATCGCGGCTCGAACGGCGGCATCGTCCGACCGGATGCTTGTGTAGCGAACGCTTGAGCGGTCGACGAAAAGAGCCTTGCACGCCCGACGCTGGCTCACCCCATGCCGATCGCAGGCGTGGGCCACAGCGCATCGCTTGGCATCGGGCGTCACCATTTTTTTGCGGCGACATCCTTCAGGATGGCATTGTCCAGCATCTGCTCGGCCAGCAGCTTCTTCAGCTTGGCGTTCTCCTCTTCCAAAGCCTTCAGCTTGCGCGCATCGGAAACGTCCATGCCACCGAACTTGGCCTTGTATTTGTAGAAGGTCGCTTCCGAGATCCCATGCTTGCGGCAGACATCGGCGGTCTTCATGCCCGCCTCCTGCTCCTTCAAAATCGCGATGACTTGTTCTTCCGTGAACCGTGAACGCTTCATTCGTCCGTCTCCTTGAGCGGGACAGACTCTACCAAAAACTGGAGGAGCTTCAGGGTCTCAGGTCAGTCCGGTTTGGCAACAAGGGCAAGATGATCGCTGTCGCAGCCGTGCGGCAAGACATATTTGCGGCGGTGTTCCTCCGGCAACGAATCGTCCCAGCTAGTTGTGGAGGTGCGACAGTTGAAGTCCAGGCTGGTGCTCCATGCCGGATAACAGCGATTCCGCCGATCGGAACATGTCCTCGAATTCCAACTCGTTTTCAAACACCACGCCGCCGACGCTGATGGTCAGCGTGTCCGCGGTTCCTTTTGGCGCGAAATAGGCTTGGGCCACGCGCGCCCGGATACGCTCGCCGATCTCCCTGGCGTCTTCTTCTGTCGCACCGGGCAGAAAGACCCCGAACATGGAGGTTCCGATCCGGCCCACCAGATCTTCCTTGCGTACCGATGACTGGATGGTCGAGGCTATGAGCCGCAAGGCTTCGTCACCCCAGCCAAGGCCGAAGCGCAGATTGATGGACCTGATGTGTTCGGGATGAATGACCAGGAAGGCGCCAGATCTTGGACCAGACGATTTCGGCCTGGTTGCTCTCCTTTCGACCATCGACGTGAAGACTGTCCGGTTGAGGCAGCCTGTCAGGCTGTCAAAGGTCGCCGACTTGTTGAGTTCTCTTCGATAACGGACGAGCTCGGTCCGCTGCAGGCCAATGAACAGCAAAAGCGGGCCACCGACGATGACCGGCAACAGGATCGCTGTGACCATGCTGCGGCCGAACGGCGTCAAGGCTTCCGAGAACAGAAGCAGATAATTTAGGCCAACCGAGAGGAGCAGAATTCCCGCCGATCCCAGGGCAGTCAGCCATGCGATATCTTTCCATTGCCGGGGCGAGCTATTCGCCATTGGTGTCATCATTAGCCAATCTCCCGCCTGATCGGCTGTCATAAGGCCAAGGTGCTGCACTTTCAGTTTCGAGGAAACATACAATTTTAGTAATGGCGCAATCACCTACCATCGGCCCGAAATCAGGCCTTCAAAAGCAAGGCTACGGCGGTAAAAGCGACGACACCGAATTATCGGCTATTGCGGCGGGCCGAATATCCCCATCTGCGCGTCTCTGGCCACTGCCTCCGCCTTGCCGTAGATGCCACTCGCCAGGGCCGTCGCCCAGCCATTGGAAACAAGCCAGGCGCCGACATCCTGCTTGCCCAAGCTGCACGGTGCCGCAATGGCAAAACGATCGATTTCCGGCGGCACGACGCATTTCAGCGCCCGGCCGCGCAGCCAGGAATTGAACGTCGCGCGCGCACGCTGGCCGCAAGGCCAGGCGATGCCACGAAAGGAACAGGTCTCATCCAGGTCAATGCCTTGGATCCCGCTGATGGCTACCTTGCGCCCCATCGATTCGAAGGTTGCCGACGAGGTGGCAACCGGTTGGTACAGCAGGACCTCTTTCCAATCCTTTGGCATCCGCATCCCTGCAGGCGAAGCCAGACCAAGGTCGCTGAGCGGCGGGCGCGGCTCGACCCGTTCGATTTGCGCCGGATCAAGCTGTGGCGGCGCGATAAGGTCCTGAGCAATCTTGCGTGCCCGTCCTCGCCATGGCGTATTGGCGGCGCTCGCAATTGGTCGCAGTGGCTGGCTATCGTCGATGGATTGACGCGACGCTGGTATCGGCCGATCGATGGGAAGCAGATCGGCGGCCCGCATGATCAACAAGACCCCGGCCAGGAGGAGCAGGCTTCCGAGCAATATCAAGCGATTGTGCCTCAGCCAGCCCATCAACTCAAGCAAGGTTCCTTGCCCCTCAATACCCCGATGTCGATTTGGCGACCAGCTTGAGTGCACCTTTTCGAACCTGGTAGAAGGGCATGGATCGCTCACTGGAGCCATCCGCCCGAAACCGGAACAGGCCGGTCGATCCGCGAAATCCGCTCCGATTTTCGAGCACCTGCTTGCTGAAGCCGTCAGGCCCGGCCGAACTTGCAATTCCTGCTGTCAGGGCGACCATATCATAGGCGTAGGCGACATTGGCGTCGGCTGGATAATTGTAGGTCGTCTTGAAGCGGTCGGCGATCGGGCCGGTTTCGGTTGGGTCGAGCGTGGCGATGTAGGAGCTCTCAAACAGCGGCTCCATCGGATGTTCCAGCCAGCGGTTGGTTCCAACGACGGCAATTGCTTTTCCAGGAATGCCTTTCGTTTTGAGCGCCGCAAGGATCTGCGCCGGATTGTCGTCGCCGCTGGCGATGATGATGGCGTCGGGAGCCTCGACCAGCGAGCCCACATCATCGACCACTTTGGTGCCGCCGTCGCCGGCCGGATACGGAACGGTGACGGCGAGCGTCGCGCCATAGATGCTGAGACTGTTGGCGACCCGCTTTTCCACCACGCTGGCATTCGGGCCCGCCGCAACGAGCAACACGAACTTCTTGCTGCCTTTGGCCGCCAGGCCGGCTGCGCCCGCGGCCGCGCTGTCGGCCTCGTTGAGGCGCACCGCATAGACGCCCGGGCCGCCGGCGAAATTGTCGGCCAACGCCAGCACCGGCGGCCGCTCCGATCCCGACAGCTTGGCTATGTGCTGCGCGGCCGCGAGTTCGACCGGGCCGATGACGATCTTGGTTCCAGTGGTGATCGCCTTCACAGCCAATTCGCTGGCGTGCGCGCTGTCGCCCTTGGTGTCCTCGACCGTAACCGTGAGCAGTGCGCTGCCAAGGTCGGCCATTGCCAGCTTGGTCGCATCGAGCATCTTCCGGCCGTTTTCGCCGGCGTTGCCCGGGGCCGACAAAGGCAGCAGCATCGTGACCTTCGTCGACCCGGTGCCGAGCGATTGCGTCGCCTGGGCGGGACCGGCAACGGCGCCGGTGACCGGCGCTCCAGGTGCGGCGATCGCCGCCGGGTCGAGCGCGTCCGAGACGCTGCCCTTCGACTGGCAGCCCGACACTATGCCCGCGAACGCAAAGACGATCGCCCACGTCCACGAACCGTGTCGCTGCCGGCCAGAATCCATGATGCCTCCCTCATATCCCGCCGGGTATTTGTCCCGGTCTCATCCGTTCATCTTACGGCAGACTTGCCTCGCCGTCTTTGCAATTGCTGGATTATGGCTCAGCCGTCGAAAAGTCTTGCCCGGAGCGCCTTGATCATTCTGGCTTGCCCGGCGCTTCGATAGTCCGTGCATTTCATGTATCGCGGGCCCGGCACGAACAGGCGGCGCACACAAATCCGCCTCGCCGGGGCAGGGGCACCATCGTCTCCTGCTGTCGGGAATGCGGAGAATCCGAACGTCGCCACCGGCAATGGCCCGGCCACCGCAAAACCTTCTCTCGCCAGGATTGCACGCGCACGCCGGCAGTAGCGGACCGAAAGTTCGGAGAACCGGGTTTCACCGTGCCCGGCACGATACTTCATGACGGTGGTGCAGAGATCGCCTGCGGCAAGGCTGTTTGCCTGCGCCAGATATCTGACGCCGAGCGCGATGTTGGTCGCCGGCGCGCCAAGCTCGTCGAGCGAGCCACGAAAGCCCAGCATTCGGGCCGTCGCGGGCATTACCTGCATCAACCCGACCTCACCATCGGCGCCGTGCACATCGGGATCGAATCCGCTTTCGATCTCCATCACCGCGTGCGCCAGCACCGGCTCCAGGCCGTAGAGCGATGCCTGGCATGTCGCAAACGCCTTGAATGTCGCGCGCGTCCATTCGGAGGCGGTGTCGCAGCGAACCGGCCGCCTCAAGCCGAACGGTGCTGGTCTCTCCAGGCTAGGTCGTTCCAGCCAGTTGGCGCAGGCTTGAGTGGCAAGCTGGCCAAAACCGGTCAATGCGATCGCTCCGGCGATCGCCCTCGTCAATCGTCCGCCGACCATCGGGTCAGCCAACCGGCACTGCCGGATCCCTTTCGGTCAGTTCATGTACTCGACCATGCGGTCGTGGAAGCACTCGCACTTGTTGAGCGTGTCCTCGTCCTTGTAGTTCGTCTTGAGGTAGCCATAGGCCATGCCGCAGGCGACCTTGGCTTCCGACGCCCAGACGAAGGCGGGGCGGGACGAATTGATCCATTCCGAGCTGTTGGCGACGGCCACCGACTCGTCCATCAGCTTGACCACCTGGACCTTGAGATCGACGATGTTGTCGTTCAACACCAGGTTCGATGTGCCGACGGTCCGGCAATAGTCGGCCACCGGCCCGTCGATGATGTCGGCGGCATAGCCCGTCGATCCGACTGCCAGAAACAGCGTCGCAGCGGAAACCAACAGTCTTACGGAACGTTTCATGATGAGATCCCCTCTGTATTCCTAATCTCTAATACATAGCATAGTCGCGTGGCCCCGCACCATGCTCCTAGACCACGTTTGCCGTTGTCGTATGCTGCGTCACTCCGTCATCGTAGAGCAGGGTGATCGTGTTGGCGACGGGTGCGTTCGTCAAGGTGGCCACGTCCACGAAATTGGCGCCGTTGGCCAAACCGTCGGCGTCGACGCTGAGAGTGTTCGTTCCCGCATTGTAGTTCACGAAGTCGCCGACATTGGCCCCTCCGGCGGCTGTATCGAACAGTGAGGTAAGGTCGATGATGTCGCCATGGCCGCCGACACCGCTGTAGTCAGCGATAAGATCTTTGATGTCGAGGTGCTCGAGCTTGAACGTATCGACGCCTATACCACCGGTGAGCGTGTCCTGACCGGAACCGCCGATCAGCAGGTCGTTGCCGTCGCCGCCGAACAATATGTCCGCTCCCGAGCCGCCGTAAAGCGTGTCGTTACCGGAGTTGCCCGACAAGGTATCATCGCCGCGTCCGCCGGAGAGGATATCAGCCTGGAGATTGAGTCCATTGAGGGTGTCGTTACCGTCCTCGCCGAGCAGCGTGGTTTCTGTCGCGGTCGTGGTGTGAGTGTCCACGCCCGAAGTTCCTTGCCAGGTGCTGAGATCGGGCGAAAGGTGTGCCGTCACTGACCCGGCAATTGGGTCGCCGTCACCGTCGGTCGCCGTGACCGGGATCGAGATGTCGAACGGTGTGACGGCGTTGGCGGTCGTGTAGGTGACCGGGCCTAGCTTGAAGTCATTCGAGCCTACATTGGCCGAAATTTCGATTGCGCTGAACGGGTCCGAATTTGCAACCACGGTAAAGGTGTCGCCTTGCGCGAGACCGGTGATGGTCCACGTTCCGTCCCCATTGTTCGTTGCGGTCGGAGTAGCTCCGCCGGAGCCGTTGACGACAGTGACCAAGGCGCCGAGGGCCGTGCTTTCGCCGGTAACATCACCTATGTAGGTGTTATCATAGTCGGCGTTGACCGGGCGGATCGTTATCGAAACCAGGCCCGGTCCCGAGACATTGCCAATCCCCTGTGTATAGCTAGCCACCTCGTAGTGATCCGTATAGTGGGTTCCCGCCCCGATGCCCGCGGGGGTTCCGGCGATGGTGCCGTCGGTGGTTGCATTGCTGACGAAATCGAAGCGGATCTTCTCACCAGGGCTGATGCTGTTTCCGCCATCGACGCCCCAACTGCCTGTGCTGGTGTTCACGAAATTGGGGCTGTTGGCGGTTGCAAGCAGGTCGCTGGTTGAGCCGATGGAGTCCAGGACAATCGCTTGGTTGTTGCCGCCGCTTGGCGAGAAGTTCGCCGTATTGAACTGGTTGCCGGCAAACATCGTCGCGGCCTGGGTGTATGTCCAAGTATCTGTCGCCGGGTTCAGGGTCGCCGTGAAAGCGAGGTCGCTGCCGTTCGCGGCCGAGGTCCGTCCCTCCACAGTATGCGTATCGACGACGTGGAAGAAGACCTGCTCGCCATTCAGGAATATGTTTGTGCTGCCTGATGTGACGGCCGCGCCTTCGGTCACGTTGAACACGACATTGCCAACGCCGTCAGCACCGGCGCTCGCGGCAAAATTGATGCTCTCCGTCAGCACCGTATGCGTGGTGTTTTCCACGAAGATGCCATCCGGCTTGAATGGCAGCGGAACGTCGTCCAGGACCGTCAGATTGACCGATCCGGAAACATGATCACCGCTGGTGTCGGTTGCCACCACCTGAAGCCCGTTGATGGTGACGTTGCCCGAGCCGGCAAGATGCTGGAGCTGGTCGGTCAGTGTCGCGGTAACGACGGGTGTCAACGAACTGTTGGCGCCGGCGCTTGTGTTTGACAGCGCCAGATAGACGAATGCGCCGAGGTTCACGCTGCCGGCCGTTTGTATCAGACTGCCGACGAGTTGGTTGCCGACGAGCGCCCAGCTGATTGTGTATCCAGAGGCTAGGCCAGAAACAGTCGGCGCCACCCAGTTTGGATCGCCGGTCGGGTTGGCGAATGCAACATTAATGGCTTCGCCGGTCGTGGTGAAGGTGATGCCGCTGATTGCTTGCGCCGTCTCGCCGCGACTGCTCGGATTGGTGCCGGTCACGGCCCCAGCTTGGAGATCCGCGGGCGCCGAGGCATCGAGCGTGGTGTCGAGCGCGGCTTCGTTCAATGTCAACGACGCTGTCCCGCCACCCGATGGAACGGTGTTGGTCTGCACATTCAGGGTCACCGTGGCCGTCGAAGTGTCGCCGTCACCGTCCTTGATCGTGTATGTGAAAGAGTCCGAGCCGATATAGATGCCCGTCGGCGTGTAGGTGAACGTTCCATCGTTGTTGTAGGTGACGGTGCCGTGAGCACCGTTGGTGGCGGTCACCTGGCCGCTGACCGGATTGTTGTCGGTGTCGACGCCATCGGCTCCGAATTTGTCGTTGTCCAAGAGACCAGCGAGAACCGTTGCACCTGTGATGGTCGGAGCCCAGGTGTCGTTCGTGGCCGTCGGCACGTCGTCGGTGACGTCGATGGTGATGGTGTTGGTGATCGTGTTGCCGTTGGCGTCGGTGGCCTGGTAGGNCCCCCCCGCCAAGCCCGCCGCTCACCGGCACTGCGGTGTTGCTGCCGGCGGCTACGCCGACAACCCCGCCACCGGCGGCAAAGCCGTCGGCGCCGGCCACGTCGTTGGTCAGCACGTTGCCGGTCACGATGGCGCCCTCGGCAGCATTGTTGCTGTTCGAGACTGCCGTCGGCACGTCGTCGGTGACGTCGATGGTGATGGTGTTGGTGATCGTGTTGCCGTTGGCGTCGGTGGCCTGGTAGGTGAAGCTCTCGACGTTGTTGACGGTGTTGGTGCCGTTGTTGGCGTCGACGCCGTCGACCGGCGAGGTCAGCGTGTAGCTGTAGGTGCCATTGGCATTGAAGGTCAGCGTGCCGTGCACGCCGGTGGCGCTGCTCAGCAGTGCGTAGGTGTAGGGACCGGTGCCGCCCGACACATTGTCGACGACAGTGCCGGCGATGGTCTCGGCGGTGCTCGACGGGTTGCTGCCGATCGGCAGCGCCGCCTCGTTGACCGTCAGGTCGTCGTTGGAAGCGGCCAGGCCGCTGTCGGACAGGTTGATGGTGAGCGTCGTCGTCGACAGGTCGCCGTCGCCATCCATGATGGTGTAGACGAAGGTGTCCGTCGCGCCGCCGACCGGGACCACGTTGGGCAGGCCGTCATAGCTGTAGGTGCCGTTGGCGTTCAGCGTCAGCGTGCCATAGGTGCCGGGAATGCCCGCCCCGCCAAGCCCGCCGCTCACCGGCACTGCGGTGTTGCTGCCGGCGGCTACGCCGACAACCCCGCCACCGGCGGCAAAGCCGTCGGCGCCGGCCACGTCGTTGGTCAGCACGTTGCCGGNCTGCGGTGTTGCTGCCGGCGGCTACGCCGACAACCCCGCCACCGGCGGCAAAGCCGTCGGCGCCGGCCCCGTCGTTGGTCAGCACGTTGCCGGTCACGATGGCGCCCTCGGCAGCATTGTTGCTGTTCGAGACTGCCGTCGGCACGTCGTCGACGATGTCTATGACGATCGCCGCCGGAGCCGAGGACGAGGTGCCGTCCGACACGGTGAGCGAGAAGGTCTCGGTCTCGGTGACGGCGGGAACGTCCGTGGTCGGACTGGTCAGCGTGTACTGGTAGGTCGCTACGCCGGTTACCGCGTTGTAGCCGGTGATCAGCAGCGTGCCTTGGTCGCCCGGGAAGGTCGAACCGTTGAGGCTGCCGATGGCAACCGTGGTGCCGCCGATGGTGACGCTCTGGACGTCGTCGAGGCCGTCGGGGTCCGATACCGTGAAGGTGCCGGTCGCCACCGTGCTGCCGTTGCCGGCCGCCGAGCCCGCCGCAAGGCCGGCTTCATAGACCAGGTCGTGCGCGCCGGCCGGGTTGCCTTGGTCGACGACGATCTGCGGCACGTCGTTGGTGCCGTTGATTGTGATGGTCAGGGACGCCAGAGCGGTATCGCCGTCGCCGTCCGCCACAGCATAGTCGAAGCTCTCGGCCACGGTCTGGCCGGCATCCAGCGCCTGTACCGCGGCATACCCGGCCGGGTTCTGGGCCTGGGTGTAGAGCACGTATGTGTAGCTGCCGTCGGCGCCCACCGTCAGCTCGCCGTAGGTTCCTGCTACATGATTGGCAACGGCACCGTCCCAGGTGATCGAGCCCAGGCCGTCAGTGCCGGGGTGATCCGCGTGGCCGTCGGTTGCGTTGGCGTCGGCGCCGCCGACCCCCGTGATCACATTGCCATCTGCCGTCAGCGGCCCATCTTCGGTGACCGAGTCCTGATCGTTGACCGCAACCGGACCGTCATCCTGGAATTCGATGCTCAAGGAGACATGGGATACGGCGGTGCTCGTGTCGCCATCGAAATCGGTGATCGTGGCCTTGACGTGCAGGTCGGCGGTGACGGTCGCGATGTCGTCAAAGGCTGCGGTGCTTGAACCGTCGACGTTGTGAGCGATCGGCTGATACTGCCCGATCCAGACCGCTCCGGTTGGATCGACATAAACCTTGAAGACGTCGACGCCGTTGGCAGAGCCGACGAGAACGCCGTCCGCATTTGTCGAGAGCATGATTGCCAGGCCGTCGAGTGTCTTCAGGCCCGAATCGATGTTTGCCAGCGGGTTGCCGTTCGCATCCGTCACCGCAAAGGAGAACGTCGCGTCGTCGTCCGCGCCAACCGACGCATTGAACAGGCCGAGTGCACTGGCTGAAGATTTTGCGTAACCTAGTGCGTCTGGTTCGGTGACCAGGGCAGGCGGGGGCAGCGCGGTGTCGTTGGCCGGATTGGGATCCGCGGCATTGTTGACGCCGGCGGATTCGTCGTGGCTGACCCTGAAGACCTCCGTCTGCGTGGTGACGGTGGTGATCTTGGCTTCGATGCCGAAGATCTTGAACGGGTTGCCGCCAGTCAAGGTCGCATCGGTTCCGCCAGCGTTGGAATCGAAGGTAAAATCGTTGTAGTTGCCCACCTTGAGCTGGTCGAACGGGGTGCTGCCAATGACCTCGACAGTCGCACCATCCGGCACGCCGGCGAAGGCATAGCCCACCTGCGCGCCGCCTTCGAAGACAGCCGTGCCGGCGGTCAGCACACCGTTGATGCTCACGGTGAACGGTTCGAATGTGCCACCGTCCTTGGCGCCGATGAACATCACGGCGGCTTCGACACCCTGGGCTTCCGCAACATCGATCGTGAACTTGACCGAGGCGACATCGTACGAGCCGCTGTCGCTGACGCTTGGCGGATTCGGACCGTTGGGTGTGATCACAAGATCATTGACGAAGTCCATCGTCACGATTTCGGGGCCGGTCAAATGCGGATGGGTTTCGTATCCGTCGATGATCTGGCCGTCGCCGACGCCGATCTTGGTGCCGGTGGTGTTGACGGAATTGTCGCCTTCGTTGATGTCGATGCCGCTGAGCTTGATGTCGTGATTGCCGGCGCCATCCATGCCGCGAACATCGGTGTTGCCGGCCTGCAGCGTATAGACGATCGTTTCGGTCGTGGTTGTGGTTGTCGTGCCCGCATCCCGCGCGACGATCTGCGGAACGTCGTCGAGCACCTGGACCTTGAACGTACCAGCCGCCAGTCCGATGGTGTCGCCGTCACCGTCCATGGCGATGACGAAGGCCGAAAGATCGATACCGCCATTGGCAAGCGTATTTTCGGTGTTATCGCCCGGGAGCGTATCCAGAGTCGGATGATCGATCTGGTCGATCAGGGTGAAGACATAGGAGCCGTCCGCACCGACGGTCAGGGTGAAAACGGGACGATCCGTGCCCGCCTGATAGCCGGCGCCGGCGCCTACATCGACATAGCCGGTCAGGGTCGTGCCGTCGGAGACGATGAGGACGTTGCCGCCTTTCGAATCAAATCCCGAATCCGATGGGGTGGTTTGGGTGACAAGGCCGAAGGCCGAGGTCGCATTCGGGCCGTCAGAGCCGAAGTCGACGATTGCATTCAATGCGCCGGCAGCACCGATGGCAACCGCGGAGTTTGTTCCGGTCACTTCGCCGTCGGGCTGGGCATTGTCGACATTCCCGGTGGACTGGCTGTTGTGCAGACCGTCTTCGTCGACATTCGCGGTGACCTGGGCGGTGCCAGTAACCTTCGGCCCGTCATCGTCGAAGGAGAATGCGGAGCCTTGGCCGTTGATCAGGTCGACGGTCGCCTTCTCTGTGATGGTGTCGCCGTCGCCATCCTGGCGCGTTACCTCATATTGCAGCTGAACCTGGCCGCCATTGGTCAGCGACAGATTGAGTTCGGAATCGAACTTGTTGCCGTCGGCGCCATGGTTAANGCTGAACCTGGCCGCCATTGGTCAGCGACAGATTGAGTTCGGAATCGAACTTGTTGCCGTCGGCGCCATGGTTAAGTGCCTCATAGAGCGTGGTCTGCAGCTGCTCGGCGCCAGGCGCCCCGGTGATCGCGATGGTCAGAACCTGATCGCCATGCGTGTCGCGGCCGACGATCACTCCTCCTTCGAGGAAGAGCGTGACGGCGCCGCCGTCGGTGGCGGTGAGATTCGTGGCAAGGCCACCGGCCGGAATGCCGGTAAAGCTCAGATTCCCGGTAACGGTACCAGGACCGTCCGAACCATAGCTGCCGCCGACAGTGAACAGATTGGTCAGTCCGCCTGCTACCGCGGTGTTGACCTGCGCCAGGCCCGGACCGGCATCATCCGTGTTGGCGTTGCCGCCGGCATCTTCGGTCTCGCCGATAGCGCCATTGTAGCGATCCGCGCCAACCGTCTCGTCAAGCTCGACGGAAAGCAGGCCAGCCGCTCCATCGTGGGCGCCGACCGTTAGGCTTGGCCCATCGTCGTCGAAGGAGAATGCGGAGCCTTGGCCGTTGATCAGGTCGACGGTCGCCTTCTCGGTAATGGTGTCGCCGTCGCCGTCCTGGCGCGTTACCTCATATTGCAGCTGAACCTGGCCGCCATTGGTCAGCGACAGATTGAGTTCGGAATCGAACNTCCTGGCGCGTTACCTCATATTGCAGCTGAACCTGGCCGCCATTGGTCAGCGACAGATTGAGTTCGGAATCGAACTTGTTGCCGTCGGCGCCATGGTTGAGCGCTTCGTAGAGCGTGGTCTGCAACTGCTCTGCGCCGGGCGCGCCGGTGATCGCAATGGTCAGGACCTGATCACCCTGCGTGTCGCGGCCGACAATCTCTCCTCCTTCGAGGAAGAGCGTAATGGCCCCGCCGTCCGTGGCAATGAGATTCGTGGCAAGGCCACCGGCCGGAATGCCGGTGAATGCCAACTGCGCGGTCGTGCTGCCTGGCCCGTCGGCACCGTAGACGCCGCCAACGGCGAACAGCGAAGAAAGGCCACCCGCCAGGCCGGTCGTCACCTGGGCCAGGCCAACGCCGTCATCGGTGTTGGCGTTGCCGCCGGCATCTTCGGTCTCGCCGGCATTATAGCGGTCGCCGCCGACCGTCTCGTCGAGCTCGACCGAAAGCAACTGTGCCGCTTGCGCGGTTGCCTGGACCGAAAGCGTAGGGCCGTCATCCAGCACACCAATATTGAGGGTCGCGGTGGCCGGATCATTGTCTGTGTCTGTAACCACGACGGCAAAGCTGTCGGAAACCCCCTCGGTCGTTCCGGTCGATGACTTGTCGTGATGATCAAGAGTGTTGTCGGCAAGGGTATAAATCCAGCTATAGCCGTTCGTAGGATTGCCGGTGACCACGAGCGTGCCGTATTGCCCGGCAACGCTGCCGCCGTTGGTCACGTCCACACCGTCAATGACAAGCGTCCCGATGCCATCACCCGAGACGATGTTGAAGGTCCCTGAAACCTGCTCGGCGGTGCTGGCCGGGTCCGTCCCGTCGGAAAGCGCGGCCTCGTTGACGACAAATCCGGAGCCAATGTCGATTGTCGGCGTCGTATCTTCTTCCCTGACCCCGATCGTCAGCTCACGCGGCTCCAGCCGTCCAAATTGCAGGTCCGTCGGCGGCAACAATGCGGAAAGATCGAAGCCGTCGCCGATACCACCTGGGGGAATGGTGAAGTCGCCGCCGGCACTGCCTGGGGCGCCGCCCGGGCCGGCCGAGATCGAACCATCGGCACCGAAGGCGACATCGACGTGGCTCGCTTCAAGAGCGGCCAGCAAGGCCACGCGCGGAACTTCGACATCACCGATGATGAAGGTCGGCACGTTGAGCGCGCCATCCTTGATGAGGATGACTGAACCGTCGGCCTGTTCCAGCAACAGATTGTGGCCGTCGACCTTGATGTTGTCGATGGAGACGTCCGCCGGAAGTTTCACGATGTTGCTGGCGTCGGCCACGTATTCATGCGGCGCGGCTGCCGCCGGCGCTTTCGCCTCCGCGGGTGCTGCCGGCTGAACGGGTGCGCCACTGCCGACATCGACCGGCACCGGCTCGGCAGGCGCCGCCTGAGCGGCCTGCGCTACCTGGATGCCTGCCTGCGATGGCGAGCCGCCATGTTCATGTGAAGAGTGCTCGTCCCAAGAATTCGAGACGGTATCCAAATCGTTACTCGTCGTCATAGCCAAACCCCTCCGGCATTTCCTGGATAGAGACAGTGACGACTTCTGCTTTGCAACTGTCCCGCAATCAATTTCATATATCCTGGTATGCAAGTCTCGGCATTTTTTACGCGTGGTAAACGCGGAGATATAATCTGATATGCATTGGCCGCGCCGCGCCTCGTTTGATATCCGCCGGCTGAGCTGGATTGGTAAACAGAAGTATAAATTTGAATAAAATTTTACACAAAATGGGTATTCCCGATTGAAGGAAACTTATCCACCTTCCTTTCCAGTAATTTGAGACAAGATTGGTACCGTCCACAGTCAAGAGGTGGGCGTTATGAAAAAAGAAAAATCTGCCCTGGGAATAACCGGGCTCAGGCTCATCCTGCTGGCAATGGCGATCACAAGCCTGCCGCAGCCATCATCCGCGAAAGCAATTACCGTGAATGCCGGCGCTGCCGCTGGAGTTCTGGCGGCGGTCGAAACCCCTTCCAGTCTCGGCGGCGTTTCGCTGGCTCGGCCGCAGCCATGGCAGCCGGTTCCAGCCTACTGGATCGGCATGATTTTCAGCAGCTATGGTCCTGTTGCCGTTGATGAAAAGCGTGGTTCTTCGATCGCGCCGCCCGCCGCCGGGATCGACCCGATCCAGACGGCGGCGATCATTCCCGGCGTGTTCGGTTCTGTTGCCCTGTCGATGCGCAATTTCCCCGTTTCGGCGCGCTGGGCGCCGGTCTACAAGGCAATTGTCGACTGTACCGCGAGCAGCGCGTGCGAACGCAAGAACAGCGCCTTTGCCGAGATCGTCAAGGCAGCCGGGAACAAGCGCTTCACCGATAAGTTGTCCTTCGTCAACTCAAGTATAAATCGCGCCATCGCCTACAAGAAGGACAGCGTGGTTTACGGCAAGCTCGACTACTGGGCCAAGCCCCGGGAAATCCTTGAGCGGCGGGCAGGGGACTGCGAGGATTTCGCCATCCTCAAGATGGCCGCGCTGCTGCATGCAGGCATCCCGGCGCAGAGCATGTCGCTGGTCGTCTTGCAGGATCGCAAGCGCGGTTTCTTTCATGCCGTGCTGTCGGTCAGCACCGGCAGCGGCGTCTTCATTCTCGACAGTTTGAGCAATGTAGTTTCCCGCGACACAGACCTGCCGACCTACGTGCCGCTGTATTCGTTCAGCACCGATCGCGCGTGGATCCATGGCGCGAAGACCGGTTCTGCTCAAATAGCCGATATCAAGGGCGGCCTTTCGACGGTCGCGCCTGGTGAAGGTATGCAGCCGTAAGCTCCCATCAGAGAGTCTTGAGCGCTCTATCTCATTGTTTGACGCAATTCCCAAGGGAAAGCGCTACGCGCTTTCCCCGGAAAACTGCTCACACTTTTCCCGGAATTGCTCTAGCCGCCGAAGACGAACGCCATCAGCAGTTCCGGCTCGACCACCGGCGCCCGCACCGCGCTCAGTTGACCACGGTAGCGGCGGTCGCCGGCGCCTATGACGAAACCGGTCGCGACCGGCGTCTCGCCATTGGCGTCGAGCCTGGCGAATATGTCGGCGACATTGAGGTCCAGCGCCAGCTTGAGATCATGGCGCGCGTCCTCGTTCGGCGCCACCGGCAATTGACGTCGCACCAGTTGCTGGAACGGCGCATTGAAGGTCAGGATCTTCTTCGACGATGCCAGGGCAAAGGCCGGCGAGGGACAGGCGACGAGAATGGCGTTGATGGTCTTGATCGACGCGAGCCTCTGCAAGATGAGGTTCTGGTCGGCCAATCCACGCATGCAGGCTACGCGAATTGCCGATGTAAGGTTTCCGGCGTTGGCGTGGCTCTCTGCAATTTCCTCGATCAGTGTGCCGATGGTGCATTTGCGGCTTTCCGCCATCTGCTTCAGCGAAGTCCAGAACGCCCTCTCCAGACGAATGCCGCGGCGCGTGCCGCCACGCGCCACAACCCGGAACTCGAGGCCGAAATCCTCACTCGCCAGCGGTGGCAGCAGCCGGTCGCGATCGACCGGGCGGGAGATCGCACTATCGCTCACTCATTGCCTCCTCCCGCGCCTTGTTGATTGGTTTCAGAAGGTAGGTGAGAATCGTTTTGCGTCCGGTCTTGATGTCGACCGAACAGATCATGCCGGGGATGATCGAATAGGTCTTGCCGTCGCGTGTCAGGGTCGATTTGTCGGTGGCGACACGCACCTGATAGTACGGTTCGCCGGTCTTCTGGTCGACAAGGCTGTCGGCAGTGATGTTCGACACCTTGCCTTCGATGCCGCCGAAGATCGAGAAGTCATAGGCGGTCACCTTGATCAGGGCATCCTGGCCCGGCCGGATGAAGGCGACGTCCCGCGGTGAGACCCGGGCTTCGACCAGCAGGGTCTCGGACGTCGGCACGATACCCGCGACGACCGCGCCGGGCTGGACGAAGGCGCCGACCGTGTTGATGTCAAGCGTGTTGACGATACCATCGACAGGCGAACGGATATCGGTACGCGCCACCTTGTCGGTGGCACCGCGTATCGTCTCGTCCACCACCGAGAGATCGGCCAGCGCCTGCGTCAGATCGCTGAGCGCTTCCTGTTGCAGCTGGAGGCCAAGTTCGTCGACCTGAAGCTTGGCTTCCGTGATGGCAGACCTGGCTTTCTTGATGGTCTCTCCGGCAAGCGTCAGCTGACCATTGAGCTCGGTCTGCTCGCGCTCGACGCGGAGCTGCTCGGTTCGCGCCATCAGGCCCTTCTTGACCATCGCTTCGACCAGCTTCGCCTCCTGGTCGCTGACGGCCAGGTTCTTGGTGAGGCGATCGGCATTGGCGTTGGCTTCGTCGAGTTCCTTCTCACGCTGATCGAGGCGCGCCTTGAGAACCGACAGTTTGACTTCGAAGTTGTCGCGCCGCGCGATTAGCAGCTTCTGCTCGTTGTCGCAGATTTCCGGCGCCACCTTCTGAATCTCGGGCGGGCAGGGAAACGCGCCCTCTAGACTTCCGGTCTGTTCGAATTTGAGCCGTGCAATGCGCGTCTGCAATGCCCGCGCCTTGGCCTGCTGCTCGCCAAGGCTGGAAGTGTTGAAGGTGTTGTCGAGACGAATGATGAGGTCATTCTTCTTGACGACCTGACCGATCGTCACGGCGATTTCCTGAACCACGCCCGGCTCGCTGGCCTGGATGATCTGGGTCTTCGACGCCGGTATGATCTTGCCGTCGCCGCGTGCGATTTCATCGACCTCGGCGAAGGATGCCCAGGCTACCGAACTCGCAAAAAGCGCTCCGATAATGAATATCGAAGCCGACGCAAAAAGCGGCGGACGGTCTTCCCTGGCTAGCATTTCCAACGCCCCAATGTGTTGAACTAACTCAGTAATTCTGTTCGGTCAGGCGCTTGTTTTCTGCAGCGCCTGTATCACCTGGTCTTTCGGTCCATCGGCAACGATCTTGCCCTGCTCGATGACAATGAGGCGGTCGGCCAGCTCGAGCATGCTGAAGCGGTGCGTCGAAACGATCAGCGTCGTGTTGCGATCGAAAGCCACTTTGAGCTGCTTGATCAGCTGGCGCTCGGAAGCCAGATCCATCGAGCCGGACGGCTCGTCCAGGAACACGATTTTCGGTTTGGTCAGCAACAGGCGGGCAATTGCCATTGTCTGCCTCTGACCGCCCGAGAGATTGGTGCCGCGCTCGCCGACATTCATGTCGTAACCTCGCGGATGGCGGGAGACGAAGTCGTCGACGCCGGCAGCCTTGGCCGCGTCGACGATCTGCTCATCGGTCGCCTCCGGGCACGCCATCAGGAGATTTTCCTTGATGGTGCCGGAAAATAGATCGTTGGCTTGCGCGACGATCCCGACCGCGGCGCGAACCTCAGATGGGTGGTATTGGCGGATGTCGATCCCGTCCAGCAGCAGCTCGCCGGAGGTCGGCAGGAAAAGCCTGCCGATCAGCCTCCCCATGGTCGTCTTTCCCGAGCCTATGCGGCCGATGATGCCAATCCGCTCACCGGGCTTCACCGAGAAATTCAGGCCGGTCAGCACTTCGTTTTCGGAACCCGGGTAGACAAAGCCGACATTCCTGAATGCCATTGCACCGTTGCGAATGGGGCGGTTGACGAAACCAACCGTGTCCGGCCGATCCTCAGGCTGCGCCATGATCGAATTCACCATTCGCAGGGACAGCATCGCCTGACGAAGTCTGGACAAGGTGATCGCAATCTGCCCAAGCGGGGCCACCGCCCGGCCCGCCAGCATGACGGTGCCGATGATGGCGCCGGTCGAGACATGCCCTTCCGAAAAGGCATAGGCGCCGGCCACGATCAAAGCGACGGTGACCATCTGCTGGATGGCTTGCGTTATGTTGCCGGCGGCAGCCGAAAGCTGTTTGATCTTCTCGGACGTGTTAGATGCGTTCTTGGAATGCTCCGCCCATTTTCGCAGAAGGTACGCCTCTGCCCGCAGCGATTTGATCGTTTCCAGCGTGGAGATGGATTCCACCAGCAGGGCCTGGCGCTGCGAAGCCTCGTTCATGGAAGCGGCAACGCGTTTGCCGATGCGCCGTTGCGTGATCAGCCCGACGATCACCGAGGCGACAAAGGCAATGGCCGGTATGACGACCAGCCAACCGCCTATCGCATAGATGACAAGAAGAAAGACGAAGACGAAGGCTGTGTCGATGAAGACGCTGATGGTGTTCGACGTGAAAAACTCGCGCACGAACTCGTACTGGGTCACCCGATTTGCATATTCGCCGGTTGAGCCGGGCCTTGCCGACAAGGACGAGTTCAGCACCTTCTCGAAAAGCATATAGGAGATGCGAAGATCGGCCTTGCGCCCGGCATAGTCGATCAGTGACGCTCTGGCGGTCTTCAAGAGCAGGTCGAACAGAATGACCGCGCCGATCCCGATCGACAGCACCCAGAGAGTCGATATCGCCTTGTTCGGCAAGATCCTGTCGTAGACGTTCATGGTGAAGATCGGTGAGGCAAGAGCCAGCAGATTGATGAATACCGCCGACAGGATGACCTTCGAATAGGTGCGCCAGAACGGCCCCATCGTGCCGGTCAGCCAATGTCGCCGCTCGATCTTGGCCGCCGAACCGACGCTCATCGCCTCTACTGCGTTGGCATAGGTTATCGAGAAGGAAACGCCGCCACTAATATAACTTCCGGAAAACTCGGATTTGCTAATTGTGGTGCGCCCGTCTTCCTGGGGAGCGGTCGTAAATCCACCGTCCTCGGTCTGGGCAAGCAGCGCAACCGGCAACTGGCTGACGCGAAACAGAATGGCGGGAAGGTCGATGCGTCCGCGAAGAAAGTCGCGATGGCTGAATTCCGTGATTTCAAGACCGATGCGTTCGGCAAGATGCCGGATGGCGTCGATATCGATGCGGGTGTCTGACAGCGGCACGCCGGCAAACAGCACGGTCTCGGAACTCGGCCTGCCGAGGTACCCGGCAACAGCGGAGAAGCAGGCCTTGAATGCCTCTTTTGGGGAGAGGATTTTGGGTTGTGGGTTCACGATCGGCCCGCAGGACTATCGTTCGTCCTTGACCTTCCTACTTCTTTCTTACCGGTGCGAGGATGTCGAAAGGCAGATCGTTCGTCTGCTCCGACGGCGTGCGCGCATAGGTTTCGGTGTCGGCCGTTTCAGGCGCATTGAACTCGGCCTTGGCATAGGCGGTGGCCTGTTTTGCCGGCTGAAGATTCATGGTCTTCAGCAACTGCCCGGTTGCCGCCAGCAGCCGGTACTGCGCGAAAAGCGACGCGTAGGATGCGGTGTCGGCAAGCGTAGCTGTGTTGAACCGCGTGTTCTGCGCGTCGAGCACGTCGAGCAGCGAGCGCTGTCCGACCTTGAACTGCTCGCGATAGGACGCCACCAGCCTTTCGTTGGCGGCAGCCTGAAGCTTCAATGTCTTTGCCAGATCGGCCTGCCGGAAGCGGCGATCCCATGACGTACGGACGGCTTCCTCGATCTCGCGCAGAACCTGGTGCAGCACAAGGCGCTGCTCGCTGGTGCGGCGGACCTGCTCTTGCTCGTTGGCTTTGTCGATGCCGCCGCGATAGAGGTTCCAGCGCAGCACCAGCCGCGCCTGCAGGTCGCTGGCGTCGCCATCGTCGCCGTCGATGTCATAGCCGCCGCGGGCGCGGCCTTCGGCGATGACGGAGGGCCCGAATTTCGCCCGCGCCGCATCCACCAGGGAGGCGGCGGCGTCGATATCGCTGTTGGCCATGTGGACGCGCGGATTGTTCTGTCGCGCCAGCCCTAGCGCGTCGTCGAGCGACCTTGGCAGCGCGCTCGAGACATCGCCTGGCCTTGACGCGTTGGTCAGCGGCTTACCGACCGTCTTGAAGAACCGTATCTTGGAAGCCTCCAGTTCTTCGGTCGCCTCCTGCATACGTGCCTTGGCAGCGAACAGCCGCTCCTCGGCCTGCTGGCGATCAGCCTCGTTCAACGCGCCGCCTGCAATACCTTGCCGGATGTCGCCGAGGATTGCCTGGTGAAAGCCCAGATTCTTCTTCGCTTCCGAAACGATCGAAGCCTGCAGCATGTATTCGAGATAGTCCTGGACGACAGACAGTCCAATGAATTCAGACCGTTCCAGCACCCGGAACGATGCGCCGTCGACCCGCGACGCCTGACGGTTCAGTTCCGCCCGCCTTGCGCCGCTGTCATAAAGCGTCTGCGTGACAACGACATCGGCTTCCGCCGGATAGAGCGCGTCATCCTCTATGGACAGCGAACGCCGGGAGGAATTGTCGAGACGACGAACCCCCGCCGACGCCTCGACATCGACGCTGGGAAGATAAAGTCCCTTCGCTTGGCGTAGCTCGAATTCGATTGCTTCGCGGTTTTCGATCGCTTGGCCAATTTCGGGGTTGGACTCCACCGCAACCGCCATCGCCTCCTGGAGAGTGAGCGCGTGAGCATTCCCACAACTCAATATGGCGACCGTCGTCAGCAGGCCGAGGCGCTTGCCTATCGCCGACATAGATGTCGTATTCATTTCACCCCACCCCAACGTTCCCCTGCGCCATTATTGCCAGGCGTTACAACTCAACCGTGATTGTTCACAAATTTGCAAAATATGGGAGCACTTATTGATTTAGTGACCGCTAAAACGCTAAATTCAAGCAAAATTCTATAGAATGTCGCAAAAATGGCACATAAAATACCCACTGCGGTTTTTGAGTAACAGCCGTCCGAGTTTGAACAGGCAAGCGAAACCGCTCCGGGAAGGAGGACCACAAGGCCACCTTACGACCTATTTGCTCCTGATAGCTTGACTATTTCTGGGTGTATTTTTTCAGCGAGGTGACCGACAACATCTTGGTTGGCGGCTACAATCGGCAGGATAATCTTAGCCCGCTTGCCAGAGCCTGGAACCGACACTCCGGTCTTTCTTCGACCTGAAGCGTGGGCATAAATCCCTGAGCCGGCGAATAAAGGCCGACAACTGCTTCACTGGCCAGCGTGCCAGCATAGGGCTCATATGACGGCCGATCAACGACTCGGTCAACCGAAGAGGTGACGGTACTTTTTGAGGCGGTTCTGTAGGCCATCGAATGCCGCAAGGTCCAAAAATCGCTCCATTGAACCCGATAGCTGGTGAAACCTCAAAATAGTTCTTGCGGCGATTTTCCGTTAAAATCAAAAGCGCAATTTTTTTGACGGTTAGTGTCCGCCTTTTCGCAGCTCAGAAAAAAATCTGACTGGAATTGAGTCATACGCTGTTTAAACAATGCGGAACGAAGTGGTCGGTTGCGCCACCACTTTGCGGGACGACATACGAGAGTTGCAGGACGAGCGCGGTCAAACATCGAGGGCCGCCGGCTCGTTAGATACCACTACTCGTTCCTCCGCGCCATTCCAACAGGCTGAACTTCGAGGCAAGTGAGCCGGTCCTGGTCCGGCGCCTCGACTCGTAAATCCATTCCACCGATCACAACTGCCTGCAAGCTGCCGCTTGTTTGTTACTTCCCAAGTCTCATCGGCCATATCGAGGCGCTAGACCGTCAGCTGGTCGCGCGCTGTTGCCACAGCTGCCGATCTGCAACCGTCCCCATTTCCGCCGTTCTGGACCCTGTCTCCCAACGTTTGCAAAACGAGGTCAGCTATGGTCGGCAGTTTGGGGTCGCGGGAGCATACGGGATGATACGGGACCTTTCAGATTTGGCCCACCAAAATCCAGCAAAATCAACAATTTCCGTTCGCCCTCCGGGCCCACCAATAACTCACGGCTTACGCCGAACTCTTTGTTTTGTGATCGCATCCGCGAAAAAGCACTCTACCGTCAAAGCTTTTCCCCACCTCTCGATAATTTCGCAAGCTGCCGCTGGCTATCGGCGGATCGTTGATGCGCAACTGTGACGGCGGTCGTTACCGTGGCTCGAGTGTCAGCAGATGTGGTAAGGCTGATTGTCGACGAGTAGCAGAGGGGTCCAGCAACAATGACTTTGAGACGAACCAGAGCTTACGGCGGATCCGGCTTGGTTCTGGCGGTTTGCACTGTATTGGCTTGGCAAAACGCCACCGCCGCTCAGGATTGCTACGCAGCCGCGACGCCTGGCGTCAATTGGCAGGAGTGTGACAAAAAGCTTCTCATCCTGGAAGGACAGGACCTGAGCGGGGCAAACCTGTTCGGTGTTGATTTCACTTCGACCGACCTCAGGAACAGCAATCTCCTTGCGGCAAATTTTGAGAAGGCAACGCTTGTGCGCGCTTCCCTGGCCGGCTCGACCGCCAAAGGCGCCCGGTTCGACAAAATCGAGGCGTACAGGACCGACTTCAGCCAGATGGACGCGCAGGGCGCTGTGTTTACGGGCGCGGAAGTGCAGCGCTCGAATTTCCAGAACGCCAATCTGGTCAATGTTGATTTCACAAAGGCGGAATTGGGGCGTGCACAGTTCCATGACGCCGATATCAGCGGCAGCCACTTTTCGTTTGCCAATCTCGCGCGGGCGGATTTCCGAGGAGCGAAGTTCACCGCACCGATAGACTTTGACGGCGCTTTTTTCTTTCTGACCCGTATCGAGGGCCTCGATCTATCCAATTCGGCGGGTCTGTCCCAGTGGCAGCTCAACATGGCTTGTGGAGACGCCCGGACCGAGTTGCCTTCTGGCATGACGAGGCCAGAAGATTGGCCCTGTCAATTCCAGCAGGAATAGCCCGCCCGTCCGCTTCCCGCCCAAAGGCTGCCGGGCGGCAAAGCGCCTCAATTCAGTCCTCGGCCGCGGGTCAAAGCACGACACTGCGGGACATTTCCGGCAATCTCATTTACCGGCGAACGACAACGACCAAATGGAGGACGGATGCCCAAGGTCAAAGGTGATACCGCTCTGGACAAGGAGCGCGCCAAAACAGAGAAGCTCCTCAAAAAGGTTGGATACACAGCCTTGAAGGAGGCCGGTGTGGTATCCAAGCGAGCCGACCTCCCAAATCTAAAGATTGAAAAGCGAGGGAAGTAGCGCGGACACTCCCATGCTGACCTGACCGAAGGCACGCCCAAAATGTAGACGTCTGCTTTGCCTTCTCAAGCTAGGAGTGTGCAGGCGGCGCTTGCGACAACCACAAGGCGGACTGCTGGGGCCGGAAGAAGCTGTCGTATTTCCGCCCCGGTGCGATCCGATACTTCACAACTTTTTCACTTTCCAATTGGGGGGCCATAGCAAATGAACGAAGAGACCGGCGTTCAGAAGTTGGTGCGCACGCTGCGTGCTCGAGCACCTGATGACGCAGCTGAATTGCTCGCTAGAGAGTCTCCCGAGTTCATCCGCGACACACTAAAGCTGTTGCCGGACGGGCACGCCCGTAAGGTGGCCGAGCATTTGCCACTGCATATGCGGCCCATCAGCTCTCATGACGGTGAGATGGGTTTCGCGATCCCCGAGTCGCTCGTCGACGTGATGGACCCGATCCCCGCCAGCGTTCCTGTCGGGACGACGGTTGCTGCCGCGGTGGAAGCTGTCAGAGGCGCCCAGGTGCCGACCGAGCTCACTTATCTCTACGTCACGGACGAGGGCAATAGACTGGTTGGCCTGGCGGTCCTGCGCGATCTGATGCTGAGCGAACCCGACGCGATTGTCGATCACATCATGCTGCCCAGGCCGTTCGCTCTTGATGTCGGTCTCTCTTTGAGTAACGCATGCAAGGCGGCGGTACGGCGTCACTATCCTGTCTATCCGGTGGTGGATGCGGAGAACCGGCTGCTCGGGCAGGTTCGCGGCTGGCGATTGTTCGAGCAGCAAATCATCGAGATTTCCGCCCAGTCTGGCCAGATGGTAGGCCTCCAGAAGGAGGAGCGCTCTTTTACGCCGCTGTTTTCAGCCTTCCTGAAGCGTCATCCGTGGCTGCAGTTGAATCTCCTGACGGCCTTCATGGCCGCATTCGTGGTCAGTTCGTTCACAGGCACGATCGAGAAGATCGTCGCTCTGGCGGCGTTTCTCCCGGTCTTGGCCGGGCAGAGCGGAAACACCGGCTGCCAGGCACTGGCTATGACGCTGCGTGGCCTTGCCCTGGGGGATGTGGACAAACGACCGAAGCTGCACTTGGTGATGAGAGAGGGCGCGCTCGCGGCCGCCAACGGCGTGCTCGTCGGCGTTGTTGCGGCTGCGGCGATGTGGTTCTATGCCTCGAGGCAACCGGCGTCGGCGGCGCAGGCGCCGATGCTGGCACTTGTGATCCTGCTTGCCATGTCCGGATCGTGCCTCATGTCCGGCATCTCCGGCGTGCTGATCCCGTTGGGCCTGCGCCGGGTAGGCGCCGATCCGGCGGTCGCCTCGGCGATCTTCCTCACCACCGTGACCGATATTGTAGGCATGGGCCTGATGCTGGGGCTGGCCACCATGCTCGTGCTGTAGCAAGCTGCGTGCGGTGACGCGTCCCTGGGCGTTGAGGCAATGAGCTGACCTCGCGTTCAAAGAAATTGCAAGACCCGGGCCGAATCGCACACGCCTCGTGAGAAGCACCTCCGGCAGCTCTCCGTCCCTTGCGAAACGCGACGGAAGGCCTTTGGAGAAGCCGTGGGTGACCTTGAAGCCTGGTGACCAGATACGCAGGATCGCCCACCCAATATTAATCTTGTCGGCTGTGCGATCCACTACTGATGAGATTTGATTTTGTTAAGCCTTGGGCCAAATACTTCAATCACGTGCAGCAATGTTGAGAAGAGTTTTTGACAATCAGCGCAGCCGAAATAGGAATAAACCCGATATCTTGTTGCGCAGTTGCAACAGCTGCTGAGGACTCGCATAAGTCCGGCGACCGTTCAGTCGCCTTTTTCTTGCAGTCGTGCTAAATCCCTCGCACTAGTCGGGTTTGGGGTGGGTTCTCGGCATGCAATCTTCGTTTCGAACGATCTTCGGCTTCGCCGCAGCGCTGCTTTGTGCCGGCGTGTTGCCGGCCGGCGCACAAGGTCTTTTTGGGGCCTATGACGATGCGTTTGCGGCCCGCATCGCCAGTCCGGCCGACAATGGAACGCTCGCCCAATTCGTCACGGTTGCGGTCAACGCTGGGCAATACGATCAGGCGATCTCCTCGATCGAGCAGTATCTGATCCAGTACCCCCGCGATGCGCGCGCCCGGCTTGCGGCCAGCCGGTTGTATTACCATGTCGGGTCCTATGAATTGGCCCGGCGGCAGGTGCAGTACGGCATCGAAGTCGGGGGTCTGACCGCAAGTGAGCAACAGGAAGCTGTTCGCCTGCTCGCCCGCATCGAGCGCGCGTTGCGTGGCGTCACCTGGGAACTCGCCCTGACCGGCGGCGTATTCAGCGCATTCACCGATTTTGAGCCAGGCGGGGCGCAAGACGACGACAGCTTCGTCTCGCCTTACGGGCAGGCGGAAGGTTTTGTGCGGTGGGACCTCGGCACGCCAAGTGCCGACGCGCTCGTTCTTTCGGGGTCGTTGACCGCGACTGAGCGTCTTTTCACGGAAGACCTGTCGGTTCCGGGTGGCGAGAAGACTTTTATCCACGGCAACGCAGCGATTACCTGGGACAAGGGACTGCCCAACAGCGGGATCGATTCGCTGCGCCTGCTGCTTTCCGCGTTTACCGTTACGGATCGTTTCGACAGCGACATTTACGAAACCGGCATCGGCCTCAGTGGACGTTTCGTCGTTCGCCCGACGGTCGAGACGACGCTCTTCGCCGGTGGCGGCTACATCGATCTAAGCGCCTCGCAAGGCATTTTCGCGGATAGCAGGGTCTTCTATGAGGCAGGCGGCAGCTACCGCTTCCTCAATGGCCAGGCGCTCGGCTTGCGCTTTGTCGGCTCGAATGACTTCGCTTCCGGATCGGGCGAAATCAGCCGCAGCTATACGGGCGAGGTCCGCTATGGCGGCCTGTTGATGAACGTACCGGATTTTTTCGCATGGTCGCACCAGATCGCCTTATCGGCCGGCCACAGCGACACTCCCGATCTGTCCGTCGGCATCGGCACAAATATCAAGAGCGACTTCTGGCGCATTGCCTCGGAAAGCGATTTTCAGCTGACGGAAGCGCAGAAGATCAGCGTCGATCTCGCCTACCGCAAAACCAACTTCGCCCTCGCCAACCGCGACCGAAAATCGTTCGAAATGCTCATGAGCTATACGTTGACGCTCAATTGAAAGAGGCCGCGATGAGGTATCATCAGATCGTCGTTTTTATCGCCTGCCTCGCCTTCGCGGCACCATCCGCTGCTGAGACGGTCGGGTCGATGACGGCCTATCAGACCATCATCGTCCGCAATAACGGCGGGACGATGAACGTTGGCGCCGGCGTCGAACTCGGCGACCAGTTGCGCAGCAATCCCACCGGTCTCGGAATGCTGGTGTTCCGGGATGAATCGAGCGCCAAGATTGGTCCAAACACCAGCCTGACGATCGATGAGTTCGTCTACAATCCGGGCTCCGGGTCGGGAAAGATCGACATCGGGATGAACAGCGGCCTGGCCCGTTTTTATGGCGGCCAGGTTTCGAAAGGGGGCGTCATGCAGGTTGCGACGCCGCACATGGTGCTCGGAGCGAGAGGCGGCATCATCGAAGTGCTGGTGGCAGCCGGCCAGACCGTCGGCATATTGCGCGCCGGCCGTATGACCTGCACGATCAATGGCAAACGGCTGGTCATCACGAACCCGGGCTACGCCTGCACGTCGGACGATGGCAAGCTTCTGGCCGGCTACGGCGGCATCGACGCCTTCCCGATCTTGGACAGTATCGACCGGATAGCGGGAACTGGCCTGCCGGGCGCACCGGGTCCTGGGTTGGAAGTAAGCGCAATTTGTGCGTCCGCTCTAGGCTCCTCGCTCAAAGTCTGCGGGTCCAGGGACGGCGCACTGCCAGGAGTGGTCATGGAATTCCCTGACAGCCCAACGCCACCTGCGGGCAGCGGGGGGCGGCGGGGCGAGTGTGAGGGTGAGGGTTGCTGCTACTACTACAACTGCGATTAGGCCTGGCTGCACGAGATGAGCCACTCGGTCGGTAGGCGCTGGGCTGATTGGCGGCAAGCCGGCAGGCGCAAAATATCCGGCCTTGTGGTCGTGCTCCTGCTGCTCGCTTGCCATTTGGCTTTTGACGGGCCGTTGTCGCGCCTGCGTGAGCGGACGTACGACTTCTATCAGTTTCTCGCCCCACGTCAGGCGACGAGCAATCCTGTCGTGATCGTCTCGATAGACGACGCCAGCCTCAAGGCACATGGGCGATGGCCCTGGAACCGTGGCCTCTTGGCCGATCTGGTCGATGGCATCACGCAATCCGGTGCGGCGGTGGTCGGGCTTGCGCTGGTACTCCCCGAGGCTGACACCTCGCCTGAGGGCATCGCCGGAGACAAGCGCCTGGCAGCGGCGCTGTCCAAAAGTCGAACGGCGCTTGCCGTCAGCCTGGGCAATGAAGCGACGGTATCAGAAGCAGAACCCAAAGCCGGCTGGTCGATCGTCGGGCAAGTGCCCGATACACTTCCCGGCTTCACCGGTCTTACCGGCTCGCTTGCCGAATTCTCGAACGCCGCCGCAGGCCTCGGCGTGATTCGCACCTTGCCCGATCCCGACGGCGTACTGCGCCATGTGCCGCTGCTCTGGCTTCGCAATACCCCTCAACGCGCGCAGCTGTGGCCGTCTTTCGCACTCGAGCTCCTGCGCCTTTACGCTGGACAGGACGGTTACACAGCCCGGATGAATGCAGCCGGGTTCGACGCACTCAGGATGGCAGGCGCCATTGTGCCGCTCGAGCCGGAGGGGAGCATCCGCCTCTGGGAAACCGCCACGGACACGCCTCGCCTGTCTGCCAGCACTATCCTTTCGGGCCATGGCGATCCGCGGCTGCGGGACGCCATCGCCATTGTCGACCTGTCGGCTGTGGGCCTGACGCAGTACCTGCCCACGCCGACGAGTCCAGCGCGACCAGGAGCGGAGATCCACGCCGATGCGATCGGCCAGATGCTTGCCGGGCGCTTCCTGGCAGAGCCAGCGCACGCGCGTATGCTCGAGCGGCTCTGGTTTCTCCTCAGTGCCGTCGTTTTCATCGGGCTTTCTGGAGTGCTCGCCGGGCGTGTCGTGCTTGGCGCCATCTCCCTGGCGCTGCTGGCCGTCACGCCGTTCGTGTTCGGCGCTCTCGAGTACAGCCTGCAGGGTGCACTCTATGACCCGCTGCAGCCGGCGCTTGCAACCATCATGGTTGCGGGCTTCGAAGGCTATGTCCTCTACAGGCGCAGCGAGCAGCGCCGGTCCACCCTGACGCGACAGTTCTCCCAATATCTGTCGCCCTCCGTGGTGCAGCGCCTCGCAAGCTCGGACACCGAGGCAATCCTGTCCGGCGAGAAGCGCGAGATCACAATTTTGATCAGCGACATACGTGGCTTCACGACCATGAGCGAACAGCTCGACACCCAAGAGATCGCCAAGGTGGTCAACCATTTCCTCGGCATTGCGACCGATGAGATCCTCAAGCGCGACGGCACCATCGACAAGTTCATGGGCGATGCGGTGCTGGCCTTCTGGAACGCACCGCTAGATCAACCCGATCATCGTGAGCGTGCGCTCGACGCGGGCCTGGCCCTTATCGAGCGGGTGAGGCGCGAAGACGCCGCCTTCACCGCGGATGGCCATCGCTCCATCGAAATCGGCGTCGCCATCGAGACCGGCATCTGCTCGGTAGGCAATTTCGGCTCCGAACGGCGCTTCGATTACACCGCGATCGGCTCCCCCGTGAACCGCGCGGCACGGCTCGAATCGACGACCAAGAAGCTGGGCATCCCCCTGGTGCTTGGACCCGGCTTTGCGGCAGGAGCATCGATGCCGGTCGTCCAGGCGGGCGCCTTTGAGCTCCAGGGTTTCAAGGGCGAGGTCCCGGTTTTCACCGTTCCGGAGATGCAAGCTGCTCAACAAGGTATGAGCCGCGAACTAGAGAGCCAACGTGGTGAGCAATCTGGCGCCCCCGCCATGGTGGTTGGTTCGCCGCCATCCGTGCAAATGGCGCCGCTTGATGTTGCACCCCGAACCCGAAGCACGCGCTGATCGGCCAACGGGTCGCAGGATGCGATTGTCACGGGCACCGACGGACATCTTGTTTCGGCGACATCGAGGGATGCGACGGCTTGCGTCACTCGTCCTTGAAAGTCACCTTCATATGTTTGTGCACCATTGAGGCGAGGTCCTCGGCATCCCAGTTCGTTAGCCTGATGCAGCCGTGAGAGAAGGTCTTCCCGATCTTGCCGGGTTCGGGCGTGCCGTGAATGCCGTAGCTTTCGATGGAGAGGTCGATCCAGATTGATCCCACGGGATTGTTAGGGCCGGCAGCAATGGTGAAGGGCCGCTTGGTTTTGACTCCCTTGAATGCAAAATCGGGATCGTAGTGATAGGTCGGGTTGTGCACCACCCTTTGGATCTCTGCCTGCCCACTTGGTGCCGGCTTCTCGTCGCTCCCGATCGAGGCAGGGTAGACGGCAAGCGCTTTATTGGAGGGGTCGAGCACGCGCACCTGATGAGCGCCTTTGTCGACTTCGACGCCGGCAATGGTGGCGGGAGGTTCACCCCGGCCAACATCTGGTACCAGCAGCGTGGTTCCAGCTTTCCTGAATCCGGTGCCTGGGTTTAGCCTCCTGAGCAATGGTTCGCTCACATGGAAGCGCTCCGCCAGCTTCTCGATCGAGTCGTGATAGCCAAGCCTTCTCAGGCGAGCCATCCTCACCATGCGCCCCGGAATGCGTTTGGTGAAGGGGCCGCGTACATCTTTGCGGGTCAGTTCATAGGTGATCAGAGCTGGGCTGGTGGAGGTTGCCATCAGCTTGTCCCAAGTCGCCTGGGTGAGCTTGCCATCTGGCGCCAGTCCGTTCGACGCCTGGAAGGCCTTGACCGCCTTGGCGAAGTTCTCTCCAAGGCGGCCGTCGATGAGCCCCGGTGAGAAGCGCGCACGATCCAAAAAAATTTGCGCCTTCAGCACGGCAGGATCGAGCCCTTTCGGATCGCCGGCGGAGAATTGCGCCTGATTTACCGCGGCTAGGTCCAGCTTGGCCGCCTCCGTCCCGCCGCATGCGAAGGCGAGTGCAATGGCGAGGAGGAGAAGGAGCCTGATCATCGATTTCACTCCTTACGTTAAATCGCACCTGATCTGCTTCTATGACGCGCTGTGGCAGATCTGGTTCCATTCGCCGGTAGGGGATCATAGGCAACCAGCCTTACGCTGCCGACCGGTCCGAGACGTTTGATGCCCATGCCTTGCCCCTCACGAGAGGCGTTGCTGGCCGCGCAGATCGGCAGTGTAAAAATGGTCTGGCCATGTTGACGTGAGCTTCTACCTTCAAACTGCCCACTACCTGGACCGGCAGTCAAATGGTCTCAGGGCAGCAAGTGAGGAGATGCGCTGGGAACCGGCTTATCGGGCGGGTATTCTATTGATCTTCGGTATCGATAGATCCATGTTCCGTCGTCACTGTGATCGCGTTGTCGCCCGCGATTGCTCTAGCGTATTCGAAGCGCTCCAACTTCTGTTCTGCCGATAGGCCTTTGAACATCGCGGTGGCCGAGTTCGTGATTTTGAAGTCGCCGCAACTCGGACAGCGAAACTCCCGGATGTCACCAACTGTCTCCGAATTAACGAGCGCCTGCTCATCTGTAATCGGGCAAATTGCGGCCATCCAAGCCATCGTGGTCCTCCGTCCTAAGGCCGTCCCCGATTACCCAAAAGGCATCGTCGAGTGCAAAATCCATTTCTGCCGACGCTCACCCCACCTGGAGTACTCCACCGAGTAGATTGCGCTCTCCACTCTCCAACCCGGAATGTGGATTAAAGCCAGTTCCTCGGCGAGCAATTTGCTGGTGAGCGGTAGGCGCTCTCGCTCTGGAGCCTCTCCCAAACGATCGGAGATGTTCATGTAGCGTCGGGCAGGACCGAAGGGCCGGAACGTGGCGTTTTCATCTCTTCGGCAATCACCAGTAGCGCCTCCAGAGCGACGGCGATCCCCGACATCACCGTACTTATGTCTGCGCTGCCGCCGAGCGTCGAAAGTTCGGCCGCTCGCGTTTGCATGCTTTGGCTCAGCTCTTGTAACTTCAGGCGCAGCTCGTCATCCATGGTATGTTCTCCAAGCTTGACGCTGGAGAAACGCGCCTGCTTACAACCCGTTCCGCCGGTGGCCGCAGAGAACCAGAGACACCGCAGATGCTACAACTTGCGCTGTGGCGGCGCTTAGGATGGGCGGTGGATTGAGCCTCAGCGAATGACCGTCGGCAAATAGCGGATGCTTCAGTCTCGAAAAGGTGCTGGACGGCTCGATATGCACCGCCCCTTGGCCCTGGGTGCTGGTCCCATGCACAGTAAGGCCGTGCAAGTGCGCGCGGCCTCTGGGCTCAACATTCCAGTCGTCATGGTCCAAAGTTGTCCCAAGGTGGGTTCTCACCAAAGTGGGCGGCGAGAAGCGTCACGAAGCTTTGAACTTTGGCGGAAAGATGCCTTCTTGACGGGTACATCGCGTAGATCGACCGGCTTACCGGCTTGAACTGGGGCATCACTGTCTCCAGTTGGCCCGAACGAATGGCATCTCCAACAAGGAAAGTGGGGCAAAGTACTATGCCTGCTCCACCCAGCGCCGCATCGCGCAGGAGCTGCCCGTTCGTTGCCGTCATCCGTGCAGTGATTTTTACCGCCACTTCCCCCTTTGGTCCGTCGAACCGCCATTTTCCGCGGCTGGCGCGCAACGCGTAGTCCAGACAATCATGGTCGTGGAGATCCGACGGCTTTGTGGGACGCCCGCGTCTGTCCAGATAATCGCGCGAAGCGCAGACCACCTCGCGTGAAGGCGCGATTCGGCGAGCAACCAGATTGGAAACCGTGAGTGGAGCGATGCGTACCGCGACATCCAGGCCCTCTTCCACGATGTCAACCACACGGTCGTCCAACACCAACTCAACCGACACCTCCGGGTAGACCGCGAGATATTCTGCAACGACTCTCCCAAGGTGCATCGCGCCGAAGGAGATCGGCGCGCTGACACGCAGTGAGCCGGTGGGACGTGTCTTGCTCTCGGCCGCGCTCGTACGAACTTCCTCGACATCCTCGATTATGCGCAGACTGCGCTCGTAGACGGAGGCGCCGAGCTCTGTCAGGCTTATGCGCCGGGTCGTCCGGTTGAGAAGGCGTGCGCCAAGCCACTCTTCCAGCATCTGGACATGTTTGCTCACGGCCGCTGGCGATAGTCGCATCCGCGTGGCCGCTCCAGCGAAGCTGCCTTCACCGACGACGTTGGCAAACACGGTCATGCTGGTCAGCCGGTCCAACTGCAATCACCTCTTTCATTCACGTTTCGTGAATTCACCATCCATATCTCCCTCGATTATCAATCCGCAGTGGACAGATTATCTGAAACCAGGCCGGGATCAATTGCCCGATCCGTCTCTCTAACGTTTGCCCGAAACGTTGGCGTCGAGTGCCTTCTCGCGGGCTGGAGGTGATCATGTCTCTGACCAAAGCAGCCCTTCGGGAGAAACAGGGAGCCACTTTTCGCATGTGGCTCTCCGTGCTCACTATATCGCTGGGTATTTTTTCGATGATCACTGCGGAGCAACTCCCTGTGGGGCTGATTCCGGCAATTTCTTCCGAGTTGAATGTCTCTATTGGGAGTGGCGGTCTCACGGTGACGATACCCGGCGTAATTGCGGCGTTCGCTTCTATCGGTTTGCCGTTGGCAGTGGGGAGGCTCGACCGGCGTATTCTGATGGCGGGCCTGCTCGCGGTAATGGCTGCGGCGAGCGTGATTTCAGCGCTCGCAACGAACTTTCCCGTTCTGCTCGCGTCCAGGCTGCTCGTTGGGATCACCATCGGTGGCTTTTGGGCGATAGCCGGGAGCATCGCAGTACGACTTGTTCCTGGACCGTCCGTGCCGCGCGCCATGACTATTGTCTTCGGCGGTGTAAGTGCCGCTGCGGTGCTGGGCGTGCCGGCCGGCACGATCATCGGTGATCTAGTCGGCTGGCGCGGCGCGTTCTGGTCTCTCGCCGGCCTGAGCTTTGCCATACTGCTCGCCGCCCTGCTTGTGCTTCCGAAGCTGGAGGCGGCGCAGCCTGTGGAGGTGAAAGCCCTGCGTGCGCAATTGCGCAATCCCGCCCTCCTGTCGGGCGTGGTTGCGACCGCACTGCTGGTGGCTGCCCACTACGGTGCCTACACTTTCGTGAGCCCGGTGTTGCTGGAGGTCTCGGGCGTCACTGCAGGGAGCATAGGTTGGTTACTGTTGGGGTATGGCATTCTCGGAATGATTGGCAACGCCGTCGCAGGCGTCTGGGCCGCCAAATCCGTCGGTCGCACATTGGCCTGCATCGTCATTGGGCTCGGCGCCACGCTGGCTCTCTTCCCGTTGCTCGGGGTCACGCCGCTCACAGGAACCATCCTGCTGCTGGTGTGGGGCTTCGCGTATGGCGCGGCGCCCATCACGCTGCAGACGTGGGTGCTGAGTGCAGCACCAGAAAGCGCGGAGACCGCGACGGCCATCTACTGCTTCACTTTCAATCTTGCCATCTCCGTGGGTACCCTAGCGACCAGTCAGATCGTCGACACGATGGGCGTGAACAGGGTCCTCTGGGTCGACTCCGCCATCATCCTGCTGGTGCTGCTGCCGGTGTGCCGCGCACCCATGCTTAACCGGAACATCGGAAACTCGTAGACAGCAAGCCATCCTGTGCCGCCCATCTGGCAATGATGTGATAGGTTGAAGTAGATCTTCGTTTCCTCTGTCTTGAAAGTCACGCGCATCACATCAAACGCGGGTTCCGCCGCACCGTGCGGGTGCCGATGCTTTGCGCCCCCGGAGGACAACTGGCTACTTGAAAAAGGACTTGATCCCCTCGTCGATATGTGTGCTGATATGAGATCGATCTCATGCCGCGCTCTCAATTGCTGTTTCTCTACGGGAGCGCGCTCTGGGAAGCATATGTCTGAATGACGATGAAGAGGGAGGTTCAAGTGAGGAAATTGATCGCGTGGCTGGCCTTGGCCACTACCACGCTCGCGTTCGCGTCTGCGGCCTCGGCGGGTGAAACCATCAACCGGGTTACCTCGAAGAAGGCAATGGTGGTCGCCACAAACAGCGGTTGGCCGCCGCAGAGTTTCCTCGACGACAGCAATCAGTTGGTCGGCTTCGACATAGATGTCTCGAAAGAGATCGCAAGGCGCCTCGGTGTCGAGGTCAGTTTCGATACGCCGGACTGGGCGACGATGACGGGCGGCCATTGGCAGGGACGTTACGATCTGGGTGTCGGCTCGGTGACGCCGACCAAAGCGCGCGCCAAGGTGATCGATTTCGAAGGCATCTATTATTATAGCCCCTACGTTTACGTGGTTCACAAGGACAGCCCGGCCAAATCGGTCGCCGACCTGAACGGCAAGATCATCGGCGTCGAGACCGCCACCACGTCGGAGGATTTCATCCGTAGACAACTCGAGATCGATGCTCCCGGCCTGCCGCCCATCGAATACAAGCTGGAGCCCGGTGAGATCAGGACTTTCGCTGACTCAATGCTGCCGTTCGACGATTTGAGGCTCGGCGACGGCGTGCGCCTCAACGCGGTCATCGCACCAGAACAGACGGCTCAGAACGCGATAAAGAACGGCTACCCGTTGCGTGTCCTGGAAGGCGGCTATGCCTTCCGTGAGCCACTGGTGGTGATCGCGGAAAAAGGTGATGCCGAGTGGAATGCCAAGATCGGCGGCATTCTCGACGAGATGAAGAAGGACGGTACCCTCGCGAAACTGACCACCAAGTGGTACGGCAAGGATTACAGCTCTGACTGAGAGGCATCGTGGATAAAGCTTGAGCGGGGTGCATTCAATTGAACATCCCGCTCCATCTGTTTTGTTTCAGCCGCATTTCCACGACACCGGGCGGCTCCGCCTGCCTGCAAAATGCTCTAGTGCCGCCACCTCATCATATTGATCATGACATGTCCTGACACATATTACCGACGCACGCTTGCCGACAACACCATCAGACCGCCGCTGAGCGGCGTTTCCGAGTGCGAGACAGTCGTTGTCGGCGGCGGACTGGCCGGCCTGACGACGGCGTTGCAGCTGGCTCGCGCCGGCCAGCAGGTCGTCGTGCTTGAGGCGCAGCGGATAGGATTCGGCGCTTCCGGTCGCAATGGCGGCTTCGTTAATCCCGGTTTCGCCACCGGCACCGACAACATCGCCGCGATGGCCGGCGTCGACGCGGCACAAAAACTGCACCGCCTGTCCATCGAAGGCGTCGACTTCGTGCGGCAGACGATCCGCGATCTCGACGTCAAGGCGGCAGAGCCGCGCTCCGGTATATTGAGCGTGCTTCGCCACGATGGCGGCGCCGTGCTCAAGGCATATGCCGAGCAACTGGCGCGGGATTTCGACTACCGGCTCGACTATCTCGATCGCGACCAGGTGCGAGCGGTGCTGCATTCGGATCGCTACCACCAAGGCCTGCGCGATCCCAGCGCCTTCCACATGCATCCGCTTAACTATCTGCGCGCCGTTGCTGGCGAGATCGAGCGGCTGGGCGGCAGGATATACGAGAGAACGGCTGCCGTTGAAGCCAACCTTGACGGCGCCGAAAAGATCTTGCGTACCGACAGCGGCGAAGTGCGCGCCCGCCAGGCCGTAGTTGCCACCGGCGGATATACGGGCCCACTGGTCGGCCGGCTGCAGCGGGCATTCCTGCCTATCGCCACTTACGTTATGGTGAGCGAGGAGGCGCCTGACCTCATCGCCAAGGCGATTACGACGACCGACGCCGTCGGCGATAACCGTCGCGCAGGCGATTATTACCGTGTTGTCGAAGGCGGCAGGCGGCTGCTCTGGGGAGGGCGCATCACCACCCGGGCAGCCTCATCGGGCGTGTTGGCGAGGCAATTGCGCCGTGAGATGGTCACCACTTATCCGCAGCTCGAACACCTCAAGACCGAACTCGCCTGGTCCGGGCTCATGTCTTATGCCCGGCACATGATGCCCCAGATAGGCCCGTTGCAGCCGGGCGTCTGGTACCTCACGGCTTTTGGTGGCCATGGCATCAACACCACGGCGATCGCCGGCAAGTTGATCGCCGAAGCCATACTGGGACAATCGGACCGTTACCGGCTGTTTGCACCATTCGGCCTTGCCTGGGCGGGCGGCCCGGCTGGACTTGCGGTTGCGCAACTCACCTACTGGAAGCTGCAGGCGCAGGATTGGTGGCGCGAGCGGGCCCGCTGACCGCAGGGAGATCGAAGACGTGATCGGCCGACTATTGCTCAACCACCCGGACGCGGCGCGCCGCGTTGGCGTGTTCTTCGTGCTCGCCGCCATCGCCGCCGGCCTGTATGGGCTCGGCATCAAAGCCAGTTGGCTCGGCAAGCTCGTTCCGGGGTCGGTCGAGTGGCTCGCCGCCAACCCGGACGTCGGGCGGGCGGTCTCGGCGGTGCTGATCGCATTGATCTTGGTGGCGAACTGGAACGCGCTGCGGTATCTCAGCCGCAAACAGCAGATTGTGGCAGTTTGGATAGAGCTGTTCGTGTTGCTAATGTTGTTTTTCTATTCCTTCGACCTGTCCTTCGCGTTCATCGCCAAGAAGATCGGCTTCCTCGTCTCGAAGGGTGTGGTGACGACCCTCTACATTTCGGCCATTTCGATCGCCATCGCCACCCTCATCGCCTTCGTTGGCGCCATCGCCAAACTTTCCCGCAACGGCGTGGTCTACGGCTTGGCGACCTTCTATACCTCTCTGTTTCGTGGCTTGCCGTTGCTGATGCAGATCTACATCATCTATCTCGGCCTGCCGCAGATTGGCTACGTGATCGGCGCCGTGCCGGCTGGCATCATGGCGCTGTCGCTCTGCTACGGCGCGTACATGACCGAGATCTTCCGGGCCGGCATCGAAAGCATCTCGCGCGGCCAGACCGAGGGTGCTACGGCACTCGGCCTTAGCGCTAACCAGACGATGTTCCTGGTCATCCTGCCGCAGGCGATGCGCGTCATCGTGCCGCCGACCGGCAACCAGTTCATTGCGATGCTGAAGGATTCTTCGCTGGTCTCGGTGGTCGGGGTCTGGGAGATCATGTATCTCGCACGCACGCAGGGCCAGACCGAGTTCCGCCACATCGAGATGCTCATCACCGCCTCGATGATCTATTGGCTGCTCTCGATGGGGCTCGAGTTCCTTCAGTCGCGGATCGAGGACCGGTTCGGGCGCTCACTCAAGCGCTGATCGTCATCCGTGATCTTCGCCAAAGCGAGTTGCACAGCACCGCAACAGCCAGCTTCGGAGAGCAGCTGCAGATTGTACGCGACAGCATGCCGTTCGGCGACGTCGTGAGGGGTGAATCAACCCGGTATTTCATCGGCTTAGCCCGATCGGAGGGCAGAATAGAGCAAGTGCTGGACGAGCATGTTCGTTGGCCGACCGCCCGGCAACTACGACCGATTGCTGGATTTCACCCGCGCCAATAAGTTAACAAAATTAATGACTCTAACATGTCTCCGGCCAACCATTATCGCTATGTATCGATGGTAGCCGAGTTCGCCACGTGGTTCGCCAATAGGTTTGTCAGCAGTGGTTTGCGCGTTACCAGCCGCACGACTCGGTCCATGCCCTGCACAGCCAAACGCACCGGCGAGACTTCCCGGGAATGAAGCTCGGCATGGTGTTTCGTTCCTTTGAAGTGGGCGTGGTTGGGGGAAGACCGTAGTCGGCGTGTTCGCGCCCGGTGGAATTTTCGAAGAGTTGTTTCCAACGGCGGGAACGAACCAAACTTCCATGCATTTAGCTCTGGCTTCGTTCATTCACTCTTTCTTCTGGGAGCTGGACCATTGTCATCCGGAGGCTATCTCTTGGCCGACCAACAAACCAATGACGTTTCCATCGTTGATCTGATACCTGCCCTGCGGGCTTTCGCGCGCACCTTCTGCCGCGTTCCAGACGATGCCGACGATCTGGTGCAGGAAACGTTGACCAAAGGGCTCGCCAACATCGACAAGTTCGAACCTGGTACACGCATGAAGTCGTGGCTCTTCACCATCATGCGCAACACCTACTACACCCGGATCAAGATCGCTGCACGGGAAGCGCCAGGCCTTCTCGACTGCGCGTCTTCGAGACCGATTTCGGAAGCTACCCAGGAATGGACCGTTCAGAGCAAGGAAGTTCACGGCGCCATCCAAAAGCTGCCCGAACATCAGCGCGAGGTGCTGATGCTGATCGGCGTTTTAGGAGTGGGCTACGAGGAAACCGCCGAAATCTGCGGCTGCGCGGTAGGGACGGTCAAGAGCCGGCTGAACCGTGCCCGCGCCAACATCCTTGAGCTACTCGGGGAGAGCTCGTTGCAGACATTGATAGAAAGGCGAAATCAGCTGTCGGATGGTCAGCTCGATATAGAGGTCGACAGCCGCAGATAATCAGCTCTTCACGTCTCGCCGACGCTTCTCGACGAGAGCATTTTGCAATTGGATCGCCAGCTTGGATAGGCGGTCTGGTATCTTTTCCTGCTCTATGGCGGCCAGCAGGGAAGCAATCTCCTGATCCACTGCCATCTCGACAAGCAGATCCGTGGTATCGTCGCTCGAATGAGACATCACGTTCTCTTGATAGCATCCCTAGATCCAAGTCTGATGATGAGCGCTCGGCACTACAAGGCGTTGTCGACCGCCGAGAGGCTCACCGGCGGCCCTTGCACAGTTTTCCTCCGTGCCGCGGCAAGACGCGGCGCGGTGGCGTCAGTCCTTCAGCAACCGGTTTGCGGCGTGATCCTGAAATTGATCGGACTTGCTTCGATTGCCGTCCAGCCCGCGCTCTCGGCTATGTTGCTTCCTGTCGCGGTTGGACAAAACCGCGTTTTCTTCGATCTTGTCCTTGTCCAAGGTGGTCATTGCGCCGGCGCCGGCACCTTTGCCTTGGCTGCCTTGGCCGAAATGCTTTTTGCCGCCGGATGCCATGATCTCCTCCTTCGAATCCAGGACACCGATCGGTGCCGACGCCCGAACCGGCATCGCGCTGTAATGTTCCGTCTCACCCAGCAAGCAGGAAGGCGTCGCCATCCCATGACCCAAACGGCTTCTCGCCGTCGATGACGACCCGCAATTGGTGAGCTTGCGCAAGACGGCCGATGTCGGCCCGGTCCAAAGAAAGCGATCCGCGATAAGAATAGTTGAGCAATGCGAGCCGGCCCGGCCGTTTGAGAACGCGCGCAATTTCATCGAAAAGCCGCTCAGCCATGCCGGCCAGGACCAGGTAGGGAAAGCTGTCGACCGCCAACACGCAATCGAAACTGTCGTCGTCGAAGTCGGCCAGATCGAGACCGGAGGTTTGGCGCAGTTCGACATTGCCGAGCGCTGCGCATTGCTCGGAGGCGATAGAGATCATCCGCGATGATATGTCGATGCCGACCATCCGCTTGAAGGAATTGGACAGCGCGCGCTCGAAACGTCCGATGCCGCAACCGATGTCGAGAATGTCTCGTTCAATTCCGGTGAATTCTCGCGCCTCGAGCCATTCAACGATTTCGTCGGTCATGGCTGTCAGCCGCTCGTCATCGCCAAGGGATCCTAACTGGACACTTGCGGCTGTCGAAATTGCTGCCGCGGCATCAAAACTCGAGGCCAGCCGCGTGACGACGGCAATATCCGTCTCGCCGTTACCGCGTTCATGCCGAACGGCGCCGCCTGTCGCTCGCAAAGTGGCAAGGACGCCCGGTCTGTGGCGCAGCAGTCCAGCGACCTTTCGCAGTCTTTCAGCATCGCCGGTATCCGCCGGACGGACTTTCAGCACGAACTCCGCCAATTCCGCCGCTTCAATTGTGGGCGGCAGGTGAAGCGCCAGCCTGACGAGAACAGCTTCGGCGCAGGCACCATCGGCCATGCAATCTTCGACCGCCCGTCTGACCGATGTCCGGCGCTGCGCGTGCACACTCATGACATCAACTCCGCGTCCAGATCCTCCGCATCGTCCACCTGTCGACGGCGCCCCAGCCATATTTGTAGGCCTCCTGGCCGCGCAGGAAGTCGAACTCGCGCGCATCCTCGCGGATCGACTCCGCGATCGCGTGGCCGATCAGGATCGCCCCTGGGCTCTCCTCGGCATATGCAGGATCTAGGCCGCCGAGATAGGCATAGGCGCGGCCGCGGTGGTGAAATCCGTAATAGGCGGCGACAGTCGTGCCATCGATCGCGAGCAACCAGCATCGGACCAGGCCGTGAGCATCGAGCAAGGGAAGTGAAAGCCCATGGAAGTGCTGCACGGCGGGGTCGGCCAATACACCACCTCCATGTCCAACCCAGCGTGCCTGGTGCAGGCGGATCAATTGGTTCAGGAAGTTCTGATCGCCCCGCGCTGACGCCAACGCGAGCCGGCCGCGTCTGGACGCCGCTTGGCGCGCCCGGCGCAACTGGCGCCTGCGCCGAGCGGGAACGCAGCCGGCCAACGTGTCGTCGCCGGCAACAGCAAGCACGGGACAGGCTGCATGAATTACCGGCCTCTCGACCGTTAAACCGGGATGCGCGATCGTAAGACCGGCACTGTTTTGCGGCAGATCAGACAAGATCCATTGTGACCACCCGACCGAGCAGATCGTTTCGGCAATGGTGGCGACAACCGCCGCCTCGATATCCCGGACAGCCAGGATGTCCAGATAATCACTGAGCGAAATACCGACCGGAAGCAGCTTCGAACCGGCCGTTCCATGCTCGAGATAGAGTGGCGCCAGCCCGACCAGATCGCCGCCACGCCAGACCGCAACTGTCGCCAGTTCACCGGGTGCGAATGCGCGCCACCATGGCACCAGCCAGGCGGGGGATTGGAACGGCGTCGCAGAGGAACTCTGCTCCCACAGTTTCCACCAGTGCGGCGTCAAGGCATCGAATTTTACGGGGTCATCGATGATTTCGCTGCGCAACACTGCTTTTCTCACGGTGCCGCAGCGAAGCGCCGGCAATCTGTGCCAAGTTGTGCCAGCGCCTGATAGGCAGCCATATACGACGAGATCATCCGTTCCAGCGAAAACCGCCGTCGCGCCTCCACCCGGCACGCCTCGGCGTCCAGGCTGGGCGCCGCAAGAATGGCTTGGGCCATCTCGTCGACTGTGTTGACGAGAAAGCCCGTCCTGCCGTGCTCGATGACATCCGCAAGCGCACCATTCGGGAATGCGACCACCGGGGTACCGCAGGCGAGGGCCTCCATGGCGACAAGCGAGCTTGTCTCGGCGGCGAGGCTTGGAATGACCAGACAGCGGGCTGCGTTGAGAAAGCGCCTCTTGGCGTTAAAACCGAGCGGGCCCAGGAAGCGGCGGCGAGCATCAAGACGGGATTGGACCTCGTCGCGAAAGTAGCGCGTATGTGTTTCGTAGGGGTAGACCTTGCCGCCGATGACCAGGGGCACGCCCGCCTGTTTGGCCGCGTCCAGGGCCAGGTGAATGCCCTTTTCCGGGCAGACTCGGCTGAGAACCAGGGCAAAGTCTCGCTTCGGCTGCACCAGGCTCAGTGCTTCGATGTCAACGCCGTTGGGAATCGGCGCCACCAGTCTGGCCCCTGGTGGCGCCGTTTGCTGCTGGGTGGGCGAGACCGCATGGAGCCACAGGTCGTCGCGCGTCGGTCGCAGAGCCTCGGCCGGATACCAGTCCAAGGGCAGGTGGAGGCTCACCAGGGTCGGACCATCGTCGGGCAAATAGGCATGAAAATCGATACCGTGCAGATGAGCCACATCGATCGGCCATCGGGCGCGGGCAGCGGCGATCGCTTTGCGATGAGCCTGCTGCGCGCGGCTCTTCGCCGCCTCGTCGAGCACGCCGTTTTCAGCCGGTATTTCCACAAGGGTACCGCTCGCGCTGGAGCCGCGGCAGCCAATGACGATAGAGCGGTGGCCGGCGCGAACCAGCTCCCGATCGAGCATCGACAGAACCTGTTCGGCACCGCCGACAGCATCGGGTCCGACGGGTGCGAGAGGGTAGGCGACATTGAGGACAGTGAGCGCCGCGGCTGGTTGCGCCTCGGTCCCGTATGCCGCACCACCTGTCGATGATGCCGCTAATTCGTCCAATGTGTCAGGCGTCTGATGCATTGGCAGCATGACACTTTCACGCTGCCGAGGCCCGCCGCGTCGGGAGCGAAGCGGACGTCATGCCGGGCGCATAGCGGCGGATCATGGTTGCGCAGAATTCCGCGAACTCCTCCGGCACCAGAGGTGGGCTGGTGTGGTGGGGCATCATTCCGCGATGCTGCGGTGTAAAGCAAAAGGTGACCGTCACGTCGAAATCGGCGAGTGCCTCCATCTGCCGGTCAAACCAGTCCAGCGCGTTCGGCCGGAAGCTGTCTGCCCAGGAAAGCCCCGTGCGCATATTGGTGACGCCCAGCCGCTTCATCCAGGCGACGGCATCGTCCAGCCGGGCGTCCTCGAAATGAAACCACTGCACCAGCCCCATTGCGGGCGTGTAGCGCAGGAACTCCTCCAGCGCAGGTTTTGGCGTACCGTCCTGGCGTAGCAGCCCCATGTGGAAATGTCGATAGTAAGAAGAGCCCTCTGCCTCGCGATGCCGCGTCGTTGCTTCCCATTCGCGCGGAAGATCGTAGAGGCTGTACCACTGGATGCGTGGTGCGTTGCCGATCAGCAACTCGGCGGTGCGCTTGAGCCCCCAGACCTGGATTTCTTCCGCGCCGAAGGTCGATACGCCGACTTCGCTGACCCAGATGGGAAGGTTGGTGACGGTCGCGATCTCGCCGATCTTCTGTGGCCATTCGTGGATCTGCCACAGGTTCCAGTCGAGCGGAAAGCCGTGCACGGCGACGGCATCGACATGGTCCAGCACGCCGAATTCCTTCATGCGGGTGATAAAGCCCGGATCTATCGGCGAGATGCCACCGAGTACTTTCGTCAAAGACGGGTTCTCCGACGCGATTGCGTCAGCCGACAAGATCGCCATCCTGGCAAAGCGGCTCCAATCGGGATCGAGCTCTGGGTCCCAATGCGATTTGTTGTTGGGCTCGTTCCAGATCATGGCGGCTTCAATCATGGAGCTGTCCTTTCGAGGGGTAGATGGCGCCGCCGCCGGCCGGGTCCCCGGCTGCGCGGCAGAAATAGACCTCCTGCTCGGGGTGCAGAACGATCTCGAAACCGGCGCTGCGCAGCATCGCTTCGGTGCAGGCGCGGTTTGGAATCCACCAGTTGGTGGGATCGTCGGCATAGCGGTGCTCGATAAAATGCAGCTTGGGAAACTGCGGCTGGTCGAACAGGTCATGCGTCCAGAAATGATAGTTTTCTTCCAACTCGGGCAGATCCGCGCTGCCGCGCTGCATGGACTGGAAGATCATCAGGTCACGGGCGACATGTTCGCGGATCAGGTCGAGCGCGAGCAAGGGGTGGCGCAAATGGTAAAGCACCCCCATGAACAGCACGACATCGAACGTCTCGCGCAGCGAGCCGACGTCGTAGACCGAAAGCTTCTGGAATTCGATCTCGCAATCGGCAACCTCGGCGGCAAAGCGAGCCTGCGCCAGGTAGGCGTCATCGAAATCGATGCCGAGGACACGGTCAGCACCTCGCCGTTTCATCTCGATGGAGTAAAATCCTGCATTGCAGCCGATATCGAGTACGGCCTTGCCCCTCAGATCAGCGGGAATGGCATTGGCAAATTTGCGCCATTTGATCAGCGGGTAGTTGCCCAGAAAATGGTTGGGAGCGGTTTGGACGCCGGCAAGTTCCATGTTGTGGAACCATGGGCCGAGCGCATCGATGCGGCGGCGGATTTCGGCATGGGAATGCAGCATGGCTCAGGCTCCTTCGCCAGGAACGACGGGTACATGCGACTGCGCGCCGGGCATGATCATGGTGGGCCGGCGCTGCGCGGATGAGGCGTCGTTTTCAAGCAACCGCAGAGCTGTTCGATAGCCGTTGAAAGTGCCGACATCGACATAGTCCGACCCAGCCCTGACACCAAAAGCTGTACCGCCGGCCGCAATATAGGCGTTGACCAAAGTGCCGATATATTCGTCACTGCGCTCGCGCTCACGCCAGAGTGCCGCAAGCTGATGCAGGATATGGCCCGGCATCTTGAACGCACCCCAGACCCAGTTCGTGGCGGCATCCTGTCGTTTGACCTGGATTTCGATCACGCGCTCGTGGACGTCGGTGACGACGGCGTCGAAGAATTCCGGCTGATCCACCGGGAAAAGCAGAAATGAGAGCTGATCGTCGGGCAAATGGCGGAAACCGTCCTCGGGAAACCAGATCGTATCGGGAAGGCCGACCAGGACGACCTCGTCGGGCGCGACGAGGGGCGCCGCCCGGAAGATCGCATCGCACAGACCGACGGGGTTCGGCTGCACCACGAAGAGAGCCGCCGCGTCACCGTAGCCGGCGGCGTAGTATTCAAGGATGTCGGATTTGCCCGATCCGATGATGAAGCAAATCTTGTCGACGCCGGCCTGCACCATGCGCCGTACCAGATACTCGCTCACGGCGCATGGACGCTCGGTCTGTCCATCGATCCGGCTACCGACCGGCAGCAGCTCTTTCGAGAAGCCGAGCGGCTGAATGCGGCTGCCGCGCCCGGCAGCGGGTACGATGCCCAACATCAGACCGCTTCCCTCATCGGTTCGCCGGGAGATCTTTGAAAGGCCTCGTTCAGGATGCGATCCAGTTCCGCCGCGCGCCGTGCCGAAGTGTGTTCGCCCAAGACCCGATCGCGGGCACGCCTTCGAATGCCGTCGAGCTCGCGCTCCGGCAATCGCAATGCGGCGACCACATCATCGGTGTCATGCGCCAACAAGATTTCGCGGCCGGGTTCGAAAAATTCGGCCAGGCCCGGCCATGCATCGGTGACGATGGCAGCCCCACACGCGGCCGCTTCGAAGAGCCGTCCCGACGGGCACCAGCCCTTTTGCGCCATCGCCTCCCGGGTGACGTTCAGTGTCAGGCGAGATGATGAGAAGAAAGCCGGATGGTCGGCTGGCGGAAGATGCCTGACAAAGAAGATGTTGTCGCTCCATGGGAATTCCTGCGGATATTGCGCGCCGCCAATGATGAAACGGTGGTCGGGCAGGCGCGCGGCCGGGCGGACCAGCAGCTTTTCGACGCCGGCCTGGCGATCCGCCGCGTAAGTTCCGAGATAGGACAGATCACCGGCGAATTCGGCCCGCTTCTCTGCCGGCCGGTGTTGGTCGGGATCGACATGCCCATAGAGAGGCACCACGTGACGCGCGCCTAAAACCGACTTAAGCGCCTCGATCGCAGAGCCGCCGGTGTAACTCAAAACGAGGTCGAAATCGGCAAGACCCTCAGGTCCGAAATAGGGCGGACGCTCGCCTTGCTCGATGCGGGCAAGCGTGACCGGAGTGTCGAGATCGTAGAAGACACGCAATCCGCGACCTGTCTGCTGCGCCAGCCGCGAGGCCTCCACGGCGTCGGCACAGTAGGAGGTAACGACGACGACATCCGCTTGCTTCATTGCCCGCTCCGCAACGCGACGGATGTCTTCCCAGTCCGGATAAATGACGACGTTGCCGCCATCGAGCCGATCGAGATCACGCGTCCCGGCATAGTAGGGGGTATCGCGTTCGAAGAAGGTGATGCACCATCCCAGCCGACCCAGGGCGCGGATCAGTCCGCGCCAGAGCGTGGCATGGCCGTTGCCCCATGATGATGTAACGGTGAGACCGAAAATGACCATCTGCATCCGGAAAGTCCTCGTCAGGCAGCTTCGTTCATTCGCAGGAGCTTGGAGCCCCAGTCACCCGACACGATCGTCGTGATCGAGGCTGGATCGATGTCGAAGCGGAAGCAGTCGCCGACCGGCAAGCCAAGCACCTTGCAGACGGCGGCTTTGATCACGTCGGCGTGGCTGACCAGGGCGACACACTGATTCGGATGCCGCTCGCGCACTGCGTTCATCAGTGCGACGATCCGCTCCTGGACATCCAGCATGGTCTCGCCGCTCGGTGTCCTGGCCTCCTGCCGCTGGTCGTTCCACGCCCGCCAACCGGCATCGCCATTCAACTCGTCGAAAGTCTTTCCCGACCAATCGCCGAAATCGATCTCGTCGAGTTCGGCGCAGATCGCGATTTCACCGACGCCGCAGGCAAGCGCGATCGGCACGGCCGTCTCTTGCGTACGCTCACGCGGGCTGCACAAGATGGCTTCAATAGGCTCCCGGGCCATTCGGCCACCAAGCTGCGCGGCCTGCGCCTTCCCAGCCTCGCCAAGGCAAACGCCGTCCATCCGTCCTGCAAGATAGGAGCCGACATTGTCGTGAGCTGCATGACGGATCAAAAAGAACGTTGTCGTCATTCCGCGGCATCCAGCAAAGGCTCGTCCTTGCCGGCGATGAAGGCGAGCGTGCGCTGCCGCGCTTCGGCGTCGGTGAACTGTTCGGGAGGCGACTTCATGAAATAGCTGCAGGGGCCGGTCAGTGCTCCCGCTATGCCGCGATCGAGCGCAAGCTTGGCGCAGCGTATCGCATCGATAACCACGCCGGCTGAATTTGGAGAATCCCAGACTTCCAGCTTGAGCTCGGCGTTGAGCGGCACGCCGCCGAAGGTCGTCCCTTCCACCCGGATGTAGGCCCATTTGCGATCAGTCAGCCACGGTACGTGGTCGCTGGGTCCGACATGAATATTGCCCGGCTCCAGGGGAACATCGAACTGGCTGGCCACGGACTGGGTCTTGGAAATCTTCTTTGATTCCAGCCGCTCGCGTTCCAGCATGTTGAGGAAGTCGGTGTTGCCGCCGAAATTCAGCTGATAGGTGCGATCGATGCGCACGCCGCGCTCGCGGAAGAGATTGGCCAGCAGGCGGTGAACGATGGTCGCCCCGACCTGGCTCTTGATATCATCGCCGACCAGCGGCAGCCCTCGCTGCTCGAAGCGCCGGCGCCATTCCGGACGTGAGGCGATGAAAACGGGTATGCAGTTGACGAAGGCGCAGCCGGCCTCAAGCGCGCATTCGGCGTAGAAGCGCGTCGCCTCCTCGGAGCCCACCGGCAGGTAAGAGACCAGCACGTCGGCGCCGCTGTTGCGCAGGATTTCGCTGACGTCGGCAACCGGCTCCGGCGCCTCCTCGATTTCGTCGCGCAAGTATTTTCCGATGCCGTCAAGTGTCGGTCCGCGCTCGACGCGAACGCCGTTTGCCGCCGCATCGGCAAAGCGGAACGTGTTGTTCGGGGCGGCGTAGATTGCTTCAGCGACGTCGAGGCCAACCTTGCTCCTGGCGACGTCGAATGCGCAGACAATCTCGATGTCGTCGACATGGTAACCGCCGAGGTCGGCATGCATCAGCCCTGGGATTGGTTCGTTGCTTTTTGCGTGACGATAATAGGAGAGGCCCTGCACCAGGGAGGATGCGCAATTGCCGACCCCGACGATACCGACACGAACCTTTTTCGATCCCACGAAACTGCCGCCCTATGCTGTTCAAAGGTAAGTTCCTGCCGCCGAACCACCAGCGTGCCGGAATGTTCCTTGGCCTGCCGAAAAATTGCGCAAGACAGCATGGATCGAAGCAGCGCTCGCTGCGTTGCCGCAAGGCAAAGCATTGGAAAACCGATCGATGATCGTTTACGGCGACCAGAAGCGGAGGCAGAGCGCAGAACGGCTTCGCGATGCTGCGAGCGAAATTGCTCAAAGTCTGGACCGCATGGCTCATGGCGTCCGACGCCATGCCGCGTTGGTCGGGCTATTCATCAGCGTATCGGAACTGGTTCGCGCGCTTGCCGATGTCGATTTCGAGAACAGGGGCATCGACATCTTTTCGCCGCGGCAACAGCAAGGCGCCAGATTGCTGGTTGGTGTTGCGGCAGAGGTGGCGAAGTCGTGGCGAAGCGGTTTCGCCGTGGGCGGTGGCATCGACCCGGGACTTCTCCAACTGCTGGACGGGTTGGATTGCGAGGCTGAGGTTCTGACCGGTTCGGCCGAGGGTTACGCGCATTACGCGCTTTATCCCGAAAGCTATTTGGGAGCGGCGCAGGAGTCAGGTCTCGATGCGAACACATGCGTGATCGGCATCCGCAGCATCGGCCTGGGGCTTGCCGCCATAGTGGCTGCCGCGATTGGCGCGCCGGCGCCGTTCAGCGTTCGTCCGGTCGGCCATCCTTTCCGCAGGCACATCAATGCCGATCCGCGCTCGATCGCTTCCTGGAAGAACAATCCATCGGCATGCTTCGCCGTTGTAGACGAGGGTCCCGGTCTGTCCGGCAGTTCGATGCACGCCGTCGTCGCGTGGCTGCGGGAACTGGGTATTGGTATGGACCGCATTCACCTGTTTCCCAGCCATCCTGGCGACCCGGGCATCGAAGCGTCACGGGAGGCCAGGGAGACATGGTCGCGCTGTCCGAAACATGTGGCGACGGCGCTCGAATGCACCTTCCCCGAAAGCTCGAACATTCCCACGCTGCGCGACTGGGTGGCCGAGGCGGTCGGCAGCCCCGAATTACGCCTGACCGAACTGTCTGGTGGCGAATGGAGGAGCGTCCACTACGTCGACGAAAAGCATTGGCCGCCGAGCCCGCGCGGCATCGAGCGGCGTAAATTCCTGGCGTCCGCGGGGTGTGGTCGCTGGCTCGTCAAATTCGCCGGCCTCGGCGAAACCGGACGGCGTAAGAGACGAGCCGCGGAAATGTTGGGGAAAGCCGGGTTGGGATCGCAAGTGGTCGGGCTTTGCCACGGCTTTCTGGTCGAACGGTGGATTGACGGCACCACGATGGACCAGGCGCCGCTGCCCAGAGGAAGGCTGGTCGCGGAGTTGACGCGCTATCTAACCTGGCGGGCGCTCAATCTCCGAACCTGCGAACCGGGTGCATCATTGCTCGCACTCGCGGAAATGGCTGCTTCCAATACATCTGAAGCCCTGGGCGAGAACCGAGCGGCGACGTTGCGCGGCTGGCTCTCGAAAAAAACCCCTGCGCATGTTCTGCAGCCGGTGGAAATCGACGGAAAGCTTCACGCGTGGGAGTTTCTCGTTTGTGCCGACGGCTCGGTGGTCAAGACAGATGCCGTCGACCATTGCCGGGCACACGATTTGATTGGCTGCCAGCCGATAGAGTGGGACATTGCCGGCGCCCGTGTCGAATATGGACTGTCCGACAGCGATGTGACGACATTGGTCGAGGGGATGGGGCTCGATATTGACAATGGCCACATCGATTTTTTCGAACCCTGCTATTTGGCGTTCCAAATCGGGCTCTGGAGCACGGCTGCGCAATCCGAAAATGGCCAGGAAAAAGCAAGGCTGGCCGCGACCGCAGACCGATACAGGGCGGGGCTGATACGGTTCCTGGACGACTCTCAGGTGTAGCGTTTCGATCAATCCAGCCTTCGTAGCATGTCTGCTTCCTGCTCGAGAATAGCGGCCACTTCCTCGCGCTGCAGATGCGTCATCATCAGGCTGACGCAGCACTCGAGATAGGTGATCGAGGAGCGCCGCAGATAGGCAGCCGCCTCGCGTTCGGCAATCTTGTCGACATCCTTCGCGGGTCGCTTGGGTTGCATGAGGATGATCCTCCGTATCGGGTCCCTCCCGCCAAACTACAAGGTTGGATGGATGTTCCGCACGATCTCCGGGCAGGTCCGGCCGCGGCCCACGTCATGCAGGAAGGTTCTGCAGCCCGCCTGCGGGTCTCCTTTTGGCAAGGCCTGTCATCTGATCGCCGATGCCGGTGCCTTCGAGCGCCGCGAAATAATCGATCGTCAGCTTGAGCCCTTCGTTGAGCGGCACTCTCGGCGACCAGCCGAGCAGCGTTTTCGCACGCGAAATATCAGGCTGCCTGCGCCGAGGATCGTCTTGCGGCAGGGGCAGAAATTTCAGATCCGACTTGGTGCCGGTCATCGCCTTCACCAATGCCGCCAGTCGCACGATGGTGAATTCTCCGGGATTGCCCAGATTGACCGGCTTGCCCGGATTGGGGTCGATGTTCATCAGGCGCATCAATCCATCAATCAAGTCGGAGACATAGCAGAAGGATCGCGTTTGCTGGCCGTCGCCGAATATCGTCAGCGGACGCTTCTCGAGCGCCTGCATGATCAAATTCGAGACGATGCGACCGTCGGCCGGATCCATTCTCGGACCGTAGGTGTTGAAGATGCGCGCGACGCGGACGTCGGCCTTGCCGGCCCTTAGATAGTCGAAGCAAAGCGTTTCGGCGGTGCGCTTGCCCTCGTCGTAGCAGGCGCGTGGGCCGGTGCAGTTCACATGACCGACGTAATCCTCCCTTTGCGGGTGTTGTTCCGGATCGCCATACACTTCGCTCGTCGAGGCCTGCAGCAGTCGCGCGTCATTGCGGACAGCGAGTTCGAGCAGGTTGAGGGTTCCGATCACGCAGGTACGCGTGGTGTGTATCGGGTCGGCCTGATAACGCGGCGGTGAGGCGGCGCAGGCCAGGTTGAAGATGTGATCCACGGGCTCGCCGAGATCCAATGGCCGGCAGATGTCCTGCTCGATCAACCGGAAACCCGGCCGGTCCATGATCGAGATGATGTTTTCCATGCGCCCGGTCAGAAAGTTGTCGACGCAGATCACGCGCCAGCCGTTGCGGAGCAATACTTCGCAAAGATGCGAACCGAGGAAACCCGCGCCGCCGGCAACAAGCACCGTCTTTGCCCCGTGCGCCTTTCTTGTCTGTCGCATCGCTGTTTTCTCCTGTCTGCCGTTCATGCTGCACTTCCAATGTCGAGATCGAGGGCCGTCGCCGTTGGTTGGGTCAGCGCCGCCACGAATTCGCGAGCCCTGGCCCCACCGGTGTGGGAAGCGAGGACGAGTTTGCGAGCCCGGCCGGCCATGGCCAGGCGTGCGCGCTCGGACTCGCCAACGAGGATATCGATGACTTCGTCCGTCTCCGCGGCGGTGTGGATCGCCGATGCGGGAAAGAAGCTGTCGAGCCCTGGCCAGTGGTCGCTGACGATGGGCGTGCCGCAAGCCGCCGCTTCGAACAGGCGCACGCTGGGCGACCATCCTGCGGTGATCATGGAACTGCGTGTGACATTCAGCGTGTAGCGCTGACGGCTATAGAACGCGGCGTGATCGGCTGGCGGCAAATGTTCGATGCGTTCGACATTGTCCGGCCAGATGATGTCGGATGGATATTGGGAGCCGGCCACGACGAAACGGAGGTTCGGCATATGCCGTGCGGGCTCGAGCAGCAGAGCGTTCAGCGTTGTCTGCCGGTCCATGCTGTAGGTGCCGAGATAGCCGAGGTCCCAGCGGATCGGATCTCCTGTCGGGTGATGCCGTTCCGGATCGACCGAACAATAGAGAGGTTCGGCATGACGCGCGCCGAAGTCTTGCGCCAGATGGTTGAGCGTTGGTCCGCCAGTGAAGGAGAAATAGACATCGAAATACGGAATTTGCCGCGAACTCAGATAATCGCAATCGTCGGCTGAAAGCTTGGCCAGGGTCACCGGGGTGTCGATGTCGTAAAAGCAGAGCTGCCCCTTGCAAAGCGAGGCGACGATGTCGATGACCTGGCGTCCTTCTGGAACAAAGGATCCGATGACGATGATGTCGGCCTGCTCCAGGCACTGTGCGTAGTCGCGTTGCAGCTCCGCAGTGGTTTCGTAGTAGCGCAAGGCGCAGAACTCCGGATCGCGCAGATCGCGGTGATTGGCGTACCAGGGCACGTTGCGCTCCAGAAAAGTCACGTGGTGACCGAGTCCGTGCAAGCCTTTCAAAAGACCCCGGAAAGTCGTGGCGTGGCCGTTTCCCCAGGATGAGGACAGCGACAGGCCGAGAAAGACGATGTCCAGTTTCTTGGTCATTCCGCTGCCTCCACGGCCCCGTGCTCGAAATGACGTTTGAAGACGGCATCCGCCACATCCGCCCGAAGCGCGTAGGTATGGTCCGCCAGCACGCGGTGAAGTGCGGCTTGGCCGATTGCCTTGGCCCGCCCGGGGGTCAGCGAGCGCATTATTTCGGCGACATCGCCGCCGTCACGCGCGACCAGGATCTCCTCGCCTGGTTTCAGGAACAGTTCCACGCCCAGCCATGCATCCGTGATGAGACAGGCGCCCGCGCCGGCCGCCTCGAACACTCGCGTGGCCGGTGAAAAACCGTTGGCGGCCATGCTGTCGCGGCTGATGTTCAACACGGCTTTTGGGGTGACATTGAAGGCGTTGTGATCGCGGGTGCCGACATGGCCGAGCCAGCCTACATTGGTGGGGAGCGGCTTGTCGCCCCAACCCGAGCCTCCGAGCAGGAAACGCTGTTTCGGCAGCTGGCTGGCGGGATCGAGGAAAAACGATTCGACACGCGCTTCACGGTCCGGCAGCCGGTTTCCGAGGAACGCCAGGTCGCAGGCAAAACGCGCTTTGCTGGCGACCGGATGGTGCGTTTCGGGATCGAGCGCATTGTAGATGGGCACGCACTCCTTGGCGCCCATGGCACGATAGGCCCAGACAACGGGATCGCCGCCACCATAGGTCAGCACGAGGTCGATCTCCTGCAGTGCACGATGGAGCGGGTGGTCCGGCTCGTCGCGCAACTGGGCAAGCGTGGCTGGCGCATCCACGTCCCAGAATACGACAAGCGCGTCGCTGCGGGCGTGGTCGAGAACGGCGCGAAGCAGCGCCTCGTCTTCGAAACCGACGCCACTCGCCTTGACGACGATGTCGGCGCCGGCGGCACGTGCCGCGACCTGCATCAGCGCATGCTGGGTCGCCTCATAAACGACGACAGTGCACCAGTCGGGAGCTTCGATGTCGCGGTTCTTCTGCCGGTCGTAGACATCGGGTTCGTAGAACGTGATCTCGTAACCCAATTGCGAAAGTGCCTTGAGCAAACCGCGATAGTACGTCGCGGCACCGTTCCAGTAGGACGACAAAAGGCTCGATCCATAGAATGCGATCTTCATGCGACGGCTTCCTTTGCGGCTGTCGGGACGGCGGTGTGTCGGTTCGCGCATTGCGTGAGCACGCCGAGCAACTCGTCGACGCGGTGGCGGCAGGTGTGCCGCGAGCGGATGGTCTCGAGACCCGAGGTCACCAGGGAGGCCGCAAAGTCCTCGTCGGACAACACCGTCCGAAGCTGTTGCCGCATTTGCGAGCCATTCTCGGCAAACAGGAAGTCGACACCGGGCCTGAAAAGCTGCTCGACATCGGACCATGGCGCTGAAATCAGCGGAATGCCGCAGGCGAGTGCCTCGAACATGCGGATCGTCGGGATTCCGGGCAACCTCTCGCGATAGGGGCGCCGTGGAACGTGAACGGTGACACGATGCGCGGCGAAGGCCTTCGGCACGTCGGCATTGGCGATCCACCCCTCATAGCGCAGTCCTGCGGTGGCCAGATCCGCAAGTGCGGTCTTGGGGTAGCGTACGCCGTGAACAGCGGCATCAAGGCCGAGATCGTGCACCGGCTCGATCAGAAACTCCTTGAGTTCGGCGGTCCGCTCATCATCGCCCCAGTTGCCGATCCAGACCAGATCGGAGGTGGGGTGGATCTCCGGGTGCGGCTTGAACAGGCGATCGTCCGCCGCTTCATGCCAAGTGAAGACGCGCTTGCCCCAGCCGGCGCGCAGATAGCTCTCGCGCAAGGTTTCGCCAAAGGCGAGAACGCCGTCATAGTGCTCCAGCCGGAGCGCCGAGAGTGCCTCGGTCGCAGACACGGCCCGGTGGTGGGTGTCGTGAAAAAGAAGGATGAAGTTGCCGCCGGCGGCCCGGGCACGGCCAATACGTGCGACAAGCTCCGGATCCGTCCACTCATGAACGATCACAACGTCGGCCTCGGCAATCCAGGCTTCGTGATCAAATCCGGCGTCGTAGGTCACCGGCATCAGTTCGGGAAAATCCTTGCGGAAGCGTTCGATGGCGAACGACCCCTTCTCAGCCAGCAGATTCGACCGGCTCCAGCCATTCGCCGGCTCCAGCGCAATAGTCTGATGCCGGCGCTGGACCAGCTCTCGCATGACGCCGCGCAGGAAATGGGCATTGCCATGGTTCCAGTCGGAAACGACCGAGTGGGTGTAAAACACAAAGCGCATGATCAGCGCTCCGCCATCGCTAAGGCCGCTTTGTCGTAGACGCCGCGCATAGCCGCTGTCTGCTTTGTCAGCCTAAACCTGCGGCTGCGTCGGATGGCTGCCTGGCCAAGCTCTCGCCGGAGCTCGGCATCGCTGGAGAGACGGTTGAGGCAGGCAGCGAGATCGTGCGGATCGCGCGCGTCAAAGAATATCGCGGCCCCGTCCCATAGTTCGCGATAGGTGGCGATATCGGAAAGCACCAGGGGCGTAGCCGACATGGCGGCTTCCAGCGCGGCCAGGCCGAATGGCTCGTAGAGCGATGGCGATACGAAAATACCCGCGCGAGCCATCAACGAACGCACCTCATCGGACGGCACTGCTCCCAGAGGAACAGCATGGCTGAAGCTGACATGCTCGCCGTTTGGGCCGTTCGTCGAACCGGCGGCAAACAGAGGCCATCGCGTCAGGGACGCCGCCTGATCGACCACCGCCGCATTTTTGCCCTCGTCCCACCAGCGGGCAGCGGCGAAGACGAGCGGTTGATGCTTTTCGGCCTTCGGCAGAGGACGGGCACCATTTGTGACCACACTCAAGCGCGCGATCGGGCCGTAGCAGGTCTCTAGCATGTCGGCATGGCTGCGGCTCGGCGCGATGACCGCGTCGGCCCGATCCATGCCGCGTCTGTTGCGCTCCTTCTGCCAGGCCCATGCCCCATCCGCCGCCTGTCCTCTGACCGCATGGAACCAGGTCGTCACGCAGGAATGGGAGACCACCACGACCGGGCATGGCGCGTCGAATCCCGCCGCCTGCGAAGGCGCGTTGAAATGGACAAGGTCGATGGCGTGGTCGCGCATGGGCGCATGCAACTCCCGCGGCAGCGCGTCGAGATCACCGCCGTTGCGGGTCATCCAATCCGGCGGCGTGTTCAGCCAGATCAGCTTCGCGAAAGCCTCCGCCTCGTCGGCCTGCTGCCTGGACGGTGGCGGACCGAGGCCGGCAAGCACCACGCTATCGCCGCCGTTGACAAGTTCCCTGGCCAGGTCGAGCGCATAGCGCCACACGCCGCCCACGGCGTCGACCGTCATCAGGATGCGCCGCGAGCGCGGCGTCAGTGTCCGCAACATGTCGCCTCCAGTTCCGCCAGCGGACGCGGGCGCCTTTCCTGGATGTCGCTGAACTTCTGGAATGATGCGAGATAGTGATCATGGGCGCGCTCCCAGGCGAGGTCGTCGGGTTCGCCCCAAAGCTCGCGATAGCTTGGCGAACTCGGATATGGATAAAGCGGTACGGGTTCATTGGCCCACACGCCGTTGTCGATCAGGTGCGTTCGCCAGTAGTCCACAAGGGCAGGGTCATCCTCGACGACGCCGATCAGATTGGCCTGTACGAACGGAACGTGACGCCTGGCATTGACGAGCAGCGCGGCAAGTTCCTCGGTACCCAGACGGCAGCGTTTCGCCAGCATCGCACGACCTTCCACGGTCAGGCTTTCGAGGCCGGCCTCGATGGAGACACAGCCAGCCGCACCGAGCAGTTCCAGCAGCTCGGGCTTCCAAAGGTCGATGCGGGTCTGCACACCGAACTTCACGTCGCGATGGATCAACGCTTCCAGCAGCGCTTTTTGCGGCAGGAAGATTTCATCGATGAAATAAATGTAGCCGACCCCCTGGGCAATCAGCCCATCGATTTCCGCTATGACAGCCTCGTGGTTTCGGCGGCGATAGGCATCGCGGAAATCGATCTTGGCGCAGAAGCTGCAATTGTAGGGGCAGCCGCGCGATGCTTCGACCTCCGCGCCGAACCCAACCTGCTTGTCATCGAACCTGTGATGGTGATGCGAATGGGCTGCGATCCAGTCTGATGGCCATTGGAGTGGCGGATGATCGACAAACGAGCTGGCGTGGACGCCGCCGTTCAAAACCACCTTGGCGTCGCGCAGGTAAGCGGTCGAGGGGACCGCGCTCCAGTCGTCGCGCCGGGCAAGTTCCGCGACGATTTCCTCGCATTCGCCGCGCACAACAATGTCGACGCCAAGCTTGCGCAAGGTTGGCGCGGGCGTAGCCGAGCCATGCGGCCCGACCGCGACTGTGCGTCCACCGCGCCCGGCGAGACGGTTGAGGAAATCGGCCGGCACGCGCAACTCGGGTGGTGCGCAGCGCCAGAACAGATAAGTCGGGGCGGTACTGACGACCGTCATTGCAGGCGCGAAATCAGCCACACGCTCGGAGAGGTCCGAGTTGTCGAGCTTCTGCAATTGCCCATCCAGCATCAACACCTCATGGCCGGCTGTTTCGAGGAGGGATTTCGAATAGCCGAGTTCCAGCGGGAGATGTGGTTGGCGGCAGCCGAAATAGATGCTGTCGTCATAGGTCCAGAACGGGTTTACCAGGGCGATTTTCATGCGACGTACCTCACGACTTCGGGGCGAGGCTGGAGCCGGTGTTGTTGCAGCCAGTCTGCGAGATCGCGAATGCCTTCGCGCCATGAAACACGAGCTTTCCAGCCAAGCATCGCTTTGATCTTGCGGGTGTCGGCGACGAAGAAGGGCTGATCGCCGGTGCGTTCGTCATCATGGCGGATCGAAAGCTCATGGCCGGTCAAGCTACGGATCTCGCTCAACAGCATGCGCAGGCTGATCGCATTATCGGGGCCGCCGCCAAGATTGAATGCCTGGCCTTTGGTCGTCTCGATACGATCGAGCGTGGCCCTGTAGGCGGCGACCGCATCGGAGACATGCAGTATATCGCGCACTTGTCTGCCGTCGCCGTAAATGGTGATTGGACGTCCCGTCAGCGCACTCAGCAGGAAGTGCGCGACCCAGCCTTGATCCTCGGTTCCGAACTGGCGCGGCCCGTAGATGCAGCTCATCCGCAGCACCGCCGTGGGCATGCCGTAGGATTTGGCATAGTCGAGCACATATTGGTCCGCCGCGCCTTTGGAGCAGCCATAGGGCGTGCAGAAATCCAGGCCGTGGGTCTCGTCGATGCCATTCGCTTGGATGATGCCGTCGCAAGGCAGGTAACGATCGCCGTCCTCGCGCACCGCGACGTCGGGCAGGCTGCCATAGACCTTGTTGGTGCTGGCGAAGACCACCGGAACAAACTCACTGCTCAGCCGCGCCGCCTCGAGGACATTGAACGTTCCTCGAAGGTTGATGTCGAAATCCTCGTCCGGTTGGACCAGGCTCGTTGTGACGGCGGTTTGCGCGGCCAGGTGGAAGATCGCCTTGGAACTCTTCAGAACGGGCGCAAGCGCGTTGGCGTCGCGCACGTCAATCGTTTCGACCATGAGGCGGCTTCCGTGTTTCTGCGCCAGCCATTCAAGGTTCTGTTCGACGCCGGGGCGGCTGAGATTGTCGATCACCAGCACCGGCTCGCCATCCGACAACAGGCTGTCGGCCAGGTTCGATCCTATGAAGCCGCTGCCGCCGACAATGGCGACGGGCGCGTCGCGTCGATTGCGCGTATTCATGACACCAGCCCACGTTCTTCAAGCTCGCGTTTCATGTCGGCGCCGCGGTCGATGGCGGACGAGTTGCGCACCCAGGAAACGAAATCGGCGAGCGAATTCTCCAGTTGTTGCCTCGGCTCGAAACCGAGCAGCTCACGGGCCTTGGAAATATCGGCGAAGCAGTTGCGGATATCCCCGGAGCGCGCCTTGCCGAGCAACTCTGGCGAGCGGTCCGGCGTTCCCATGGCCTCGGCAAGTACCCGCGCGACGTCGCTGATAGCATAGGCTCGGCCGCTGCCGATGTTGATGACGTGACCCCTTGCCTGGCGTTGCTGCAGCGCAAGACGAAAGGCGCGGGCGACGTCATCCACATGGACGAAATCGCGTTTCTGTTCGCCATCCTCGAAGATCATTGGACGTTGGCCGTTGGCGAGACGCGAAGCAAAATTGGCCAACACGCCGGTATAGGGGTTCGATAACGCCTGGCCGGCGCCGAAGACGTTGAACAGGCGCAGCGCGACCGCATCGATGCCATAGGCTTCGCCGAAGATCAGCACGGCGCGTTCCTGGGCGTATTTCGTCAGTGCATAGATAGAGGCGAGATCGACCGGCTTTTCCTCGTCCGTCGGCAGGGGGGAGAGGGGTTCGCCTTCCGGCGACAGCGGATTCCACTGTCCGTTTTTGATGTCGCTCGCCTTGCGCCGGGCATTGTCGATGCGCCGGCCGTCCGATGTAGCATAGAGGCCCTCGCCATAGACACTCATTGATGAGGCGACGACAATGCGCTCGACCGGGTGTTTGATCAGCGCCTCAAGCAGCGTCGCGGTGCCGAGATCGTTGGTGCCGACATAGCGCGCGATCTCGTACATCGACTGTCCGACGCCGACTTCCGCGGCTAGATGAATGACCGCGTCAACGCCTTCCAGCGCCTTGGCGACCGCCTCCCGGTCCCGAATGTCGCCCTTGATCAGCTCGGCCCCGGCGGGAAGGGCGACTGTTTCGCCTGCGTGCACCTGCTCCAGCAGCACATCCAAAATGCGAACCGAATAATCCTGCTCGATGAGTTCCTGGGCGACATGCCGGCCGATGAAGCCGCAGCCCCCTGTAACCAATATCCGTTTCACGACCACTCCTCAGACAGGTAATCTTGGCGACCCGAACTTTTCGGCAAAAGGTTTGTTCCCTTGGCTTCAACAAAGTTCCTTTGGCCGGCTTCGTTCGGAAGCAGCCACATCGCGCTCGCCGCGCCGTGCCGGAACATTGCCGCCCTTGTGCTGTTAGGACGCCGGCAGCCCCGACGATGCCCGATGTTGGCAACGCCGATGATCAAAGGAGATTTCAATGTCCCAGTCGCAAACGACCACCAATCACGACGAAATCCGCAAATGGGCGGAGGAGCGGGATGGACGGCCGGCAGTGGTTCGCACCAAAGGCGCGGGCGGCATCCTGCGGATCGACTTCGGCAAACCCGAGGAAGCATTCGAGCCGGTCGAATGGGATGAGTTCTTCCGCATATTCGACGAGAACGATCTGGCCTTTCTTTACCAGTCCAAGACTGGTGACGGACAAACCAGCCGTTTCAACAAGTTCGTCGAGCGCAACCAGAAGGGCGAATGACGCACTTCGAGCCGGCCGATTTGCCTGACCTGGTTCTCGGGCAAATTTTTCTGGATGCGGTGGAACAATAGGGGCTCCGATCCTTCCGTCGCTGAACCACAGCCGCAGCAAGGATCGAAGGCCTTGGCCCTGAGCGCAGGAGGCGGCGGGGCTGGATAGGCGTCAAAAGCCGGAAACCCGCTACTCGTCCTGCCGTGAAACCAAAACGCCGCTCATCAGTCGTCCTGCTGCCTGCGGTGGCGGTGTTTTTCGATTTCCTCGGGCTCTTCATCGTCGATCCGCGTGATGTTCGAGGCATTGTGGTCTGATCGCAGGATCTCATCCAGTTTGGCGTGAATGGCCTGAGTGTCGCGGTGCTCGGCACGCTGGATGAACAGCGTCATGGCCCACGTAAACAAGGTAGCCGCTCCATGCCAGTCCAGGGTCTGTCGCTCGAAGATCATCCAAAGGATTGCGTAGACCAACAGGATCAGGAATGCCGCGGGGCGGGAGGTTAATGTGCCGATTGAGGTAAGCACGCCGGTGACGGGATGATTGGCCATGCGAAAGAACTCGCGGCAGTGACCGTGGTTCCCGACCGCAGTGCATCGCGCCGGCACGAGCCAGCTAGGCGCGACGGATGAATTCACGGCGCAGTGCTTGCCGATCGCAGCTACAACGATGACCACTCGATTGCCGGGCGCGCAATCATCAGCCAGAAAATGGCGAGCACGGCGCCGAAAGCTGGGAAGCCGAAGACAAACCAGCGTCTGAACAGCTGATGGTAGCGCTCGGGAGGAGGTTGGTTGGAGAGTGCGGCCTGTGTGGCTAGATTTCGCATCTCGATCTGCATCCACACGACAGGCAGCCAGAACAGGCCCGTTAAGATGTAGAGCAGGATCGAGAGAACGATCCATCCTTCGGACAGCGAATACCCCGCAACCCTAGCGAGGCCCAGTCCGGTCAGAGGTTGTGCGACAACGGCCGTAGCCGTGAACAGGAAATCAGCCAGCACGACAATTCGGGCGATGGCTGCGATCGTCGCAGCATTCCCGGTCCGGTGTGCCAAAAGCATGAAAAAAGCAATGCCGGCACCAGTTCCGAGCAGCACAGCAGCGCCGATCACGTGCAGGTATTTAAGCACGAAGTACATCATCAGCGTTCCTCCAGAATGGCCAGCGCTGCAAAATGCAGAACGAGGATCGGGAGGATTTTGATCAGCGGCCCGAGTGGCTCAAGCCAAAGATCCGGCCGCAGAATGCTCCCAGCGGTCGCATAGAAAAGCGATACCGCGATTGCGCCGAAAAGACCAAGCCGGCTGGTTGGGCGCCAGGCGACAAGCGCCCCGACGGCGATGTCAGCCAGCGCGCCGGCGACTACCGCCGGTTCGGCCAAGGGGCCGGCAGCAGTGCCAATCAGCAAGTCAACTCCGCTGCGCCAGCCGGCGGTGAGGGAAATGATGCCGGTCATGATCCAGAAGAGCGGCAAGACGACAAAGAGCGCCGGCTTGACGAAGTAAAGACCGGCGAACCATCGCTCCTGCACGGTCGCAGGATTTAGACGCAGTGCAGATGTAAGACCTGATGGTTGAATGCCGGTCGCCGTCATCCACGGCTGGGGATCGCCGACAGCGCCACGGGCAATCTCTTTTGCTGCATTGCTGCGCATGGGCGGGCGCCAGCCCAGCTGAGCCGCGGCATCCCCGAACCTGTACAAGATAGCTGCGGCCCAATTCGGCAAGATGAACTCCCGAGCACTGCTCCATCCGAACCAGCGGCGATAGCGACCCACGACCTCGCTCATCGAAAGTGCCTCGGGCCCAGCCAGGTCCAGCGTGAGGTGCGATGGGCTGCCGGGTTTGAGGAAGAACAGGACGGTGGAGATGACGTCATCGAGTTGGACGACTTGGAGATGGCCCGTGTCGGGCATCAACGGCAAGAGCGGCAACGCCGCGAGGCCGCGAAACAGTGCACTTGCGCCGAAGGCCGGCCTTCCCAGCACTACGGAGGGGCGCAGGATGACCCAGCTAAGGCTACGTGCCATCAGTGCTTCATCGCCGGCGAGCTTGCTGGCGGAAAAGGCGGACGGCTGCTGGCGATCGACCCCGATGGCAGAAAAGTGAATCACCTTGTTCACACCTGCTTGCTCACACGCGGTGAAGAGAGCCGAGGCGCCGGTAGAATGGACATGCCGGGTGTTTTCCCGGGCACTATCCTGGAGGACGCCGGCACAGTTTACGACGGCGTCCACACCGGCGAGATAGGGGATCCAATCCTGAGGTCGCAAGGCCCGCGCCATATCCCGGGAAACGGTTTGGATCTCCGGGTGGACGCCAGTGTCTGCGTGGTGAAGCACGCGGACCACTTCATGACTCTCGCCGGCCAGGCGCGCGCAAAGCGCGGCTCCAATCAGACCTGACGCGCCGGTGACGAGAATTTTCATTCCTTCCTCCAGCCGTTCGCCAGCGCGTGCCCGTCCATCAACCCAGCGGCTGCGCCTGGGAGAACTCTAGCAAAGCCGAAGCCGGTAGTCTCACGCCGGGTGGAACAGGTTCCGGGCATCAACGCAGCCAAAGGTGAGCCGGTACGGTGCGTTCGCATCTGCAGGTCAACTTCGCCGGAAGTTCGTCGCCGGCTCGGCGCAATCGCGGAGGTCGTTATGAATGTGAGTTGCAGCCTTGGCGGCGTCTCCGAACGCAACAGCAATTTGATTGAGCCCCTCGGCCACGTCGCCAATGGCATAGAGTCCTGGCGTTGAAGTCTCAAGGTGTCGGTTGACCAGGACATAGCCTTCTGCGTCACAGTTAGCCCCCAGAGCAACCGCGAGTTCGGAGCGTACGTCGCTGCCCATCGAAGGGTACACCACATCGATGTTGCGCATCGGGGCGCCCTCGGCCATGACGACATCGAACCCGGTTCGTCGAGGGATCAGGTCATCGACCGCGTCCCAGATTTCAACTCCGCCTGCCAAGGCGGCGCCGCGGGCAGCTTCGGAAACATCATCCTGGTTATTGGCGAGCAAGGCGACCTGACTGCCATATCCCTTCAGGAACAGAGCCTCCCTGACGGCGAGATGCTCCGGACCAACAACGCCGATGCGGCTACCCCGGGCCTCATATGCATCGCAAACCGGGCACAGTCTGACAATGCCGGTTGCGATCGCCTCCTCCAGTCTTTCAATGGGAGGTGCCTTGTCCACAATGCCCGTTGCCAGAATCACGCGCCTTGCTTGGACAATCCCGCAGGTGGTCGTCAGAACAAAAAACCCCTCGCGTTTTTCGGCGTGGCCTACGCAACCATGGACAAGGCTCGCGCCGTATAGCTGTGCCTGGGCTCGTAGGCGGCCGAGCAGTTCTTCCCCGCTGATGCCGTCGGGGAAGCCGGGACAGTTGCGGGATTTTGGGATGAGCTTGGCACGCGCATGCCCCGCGTCGAGCGAGATCACCGAACGCAGAAACCTGGCTAAATACATGGCTGCAGCGAGCCCCGCGGGGCCGCCGCCGACGATGGCAACGTCAAAAACTAGTGCGCCCGAAAAGCTTGGTTCGCCCGAAAAGCTTGGCATCGGGCCTAACTTCAACTCAACGAGCTTGTTCCACAGGGTCGAAATGGACGCAATCAGGATGCACACTGCACAATAAGAGTGAACTCCAATCGAGTCGTGAAGAGAAAGGCCACTGCCTCATCAAGCCTGCAAAAACCTCGTGGCTCCCAACGCTGTGAGTACAGCACCACTGGGAAAGTGAACGCATCATGGAACTTCGGCTCACCGTCGCGCTTAGTTTGGCGAAAGGGTGGTCTGAGATGAGCGCGACCAGAGAGTTTTTTCAAAACTGGCTACAGGAGAATGTCGGCACACTTCCTGGTCGAGAGGAAGTCAGCGTCGCGGTGCTCGCTCAGCAATTCGAGCAGGATGCCGAGGTGGCTGGTTATGGGCGTGAAGTAAGGGAGGACGAACTCGGAAACATCGAAGATGCTATCGTGCAAGCGATCGAGAACGCCGGGTCCGGGGTGCAGAGCCCGAGCTCCGAAAAGAGCGATCCGGCACCTGTAATGGACGCGTTGGAGGTCGATGATGCCAAGAGCGGACCGTAGCCCCTGACACCTTCTTCTGTTCGCCTGAACAAGCCCCCGGACTGCCGTACGAGCCGAAAAACGGACCTTAGGTGCTTTCCCGTTAGTTCCATGCACCATCGAGGAACATTCCTGCCGCCACCGCGTTAGGAAAGTTCCTTCACACCCGGTGCGCCCGTGCTGACTGCTACCCTTCCAGGCGAATGGCTGACCCGGCATGATCAGGGTCACATCTCGCGGCGGGCCGCTCTTGCGGGTATTTGTTGCTGGCTATTGGGTGCTTCCGCAGAAGCCGCGCCACAGCCATCGCCGCTCGTGCGATTTGGCGTGCTGGGATTTGGCACCGCCGCCTGGGAAGTTGACGTCATGCGGCGACATGCGTTGGACGCTGTGCACGGCGTATCAATCGAGGCTCAGCGGCTTGCCGGGACCGAAGCCGGTAAGACCGCATTGCTGGCGGGCAGCGTCGACGTCATCGTTTCGGACTGGGTGTGGGTCATGCGCCAGCGCAGCGAAGGCGCTGATCTGGTGTTCTATCCCTATTCTCGTGCCGTCGGCGCGCTGGAACTGCCGCAAGGCTCGTCCATTCGAACTCTTGCGGACCTCAAGGGCAAAAGGCTGGGGATCGCAGGTGGTCCGCTGGACAAAAGCTGGATCCTGTTGCGCGCGCTCGGCCTCCGTCAGGTGAAGCGCGATCTTGCTGAAGAGGTGGAGCCAGTGTTCGGCGCGCCGCCTTTGTTGGAGCAGGAATTTCTGGCGGGGCGACTGGATGCACTGCTGACGTTCTGGAATTTCGCCGCTCGTCTCGAGTCAGAGGGGGCAAGGCCTCTGCTCAGTGTCGCGCAAATCCTGCAGGGGCTTGGCGTATCCGTGGACTTGCCGATGCTCGGCTACGTCTTCCATGAAAGCTGGGCGCGGGCCAACCCGATAGCCCTCGCGCGATTCACGAGCGCGACCGCGGCAGCGAAGTCGCTGCTCGAGTCTTCGGACGACGAGTGGCGGGTGCTCGCGCCTCAATTGGGCACGGACGATCCTCACCTACAGGCGGCGTTACGCGCCGCCTATCGAGCCGGAATCCCTCGTCGTTTCGGCAAAGACGAACGTGATGGCGCGGCCCGGTTGTTTGCAATCCTGGCCAAATTGGGCGGCGAGGATCTGGTCGGCAAGGCGACGAGCCTCGATCCTGGTGTCTTCCGGGCCATACCGGCTTGAGCTCGCGCCAATGACCGATGTCCCAGCGTTCCCCATCACAATGCAGCGTTGGCAATCGGCTGCGGCATTGCTGACCATGGTGCTCGTCTGGCAGATTGCATCATCGATCGCCGCCGATCGGCTGTTTCCTGGTCCGGTCCAGGTTGTTTCGGTTCTCCTGCACGAAGCGGTTCGGGGCGAGCTGCCATACCATTTGGGCATCTCGCTTGCGCGCGTCGTGGCAAGCCTCGGGTCGGCAATACTCATCGGCGCGGCCCTTGGCTACGCGGCAGGCCGCTCGCACAGAGCCGACATATGGATGAGGCCTTGGATCGTCTTACTCCTCAACATGCCGGCGCTGATCACGGTCATTCTAATTTATATCTGGCTTGGTCTTGCCGAGACCGCGCTTGTCCTTGCGGTCGCGCTCAACAAGATCCCCAATGTCGTGGTGACTATTCGTGAAGGCGCCAGCCGGCTGGACAAGGACTTTGCCGAAATGGCTGAGCTCTATCGCTTCGGGCGTGCTGCAAAGCTGCAGCATGTCGTGCTGCCGCAATTGGCGCCGTTCTTTCTCGTCACCCTGCGCAGCGGGCTGGCATTGACGTGGAAGATCGTGTTGCTCGCCGAACTGCTCGGCCGCTCCAACGGCGTCGGGTTCCAGCTACAGGTCTATTTTCAGAACTTCGACGTCACCCACATCCTTGCCTATGCGATCAGCTTCGGCGTTGTGATGCTTGCCATAGAGTATGGACTGCTTGTGCCGTTGGAACGTCGTCTGTTCGCCTGGCGACGCTGATGCTGAGGATCAGGATCGAGGACAAGACTTTCCCCGGTGACGACGGCCAGCGCCGGACGATCTTTCGCGCGCTGTCGCTTGATATAGCCGACGGACAGGTCTGCGTCCTGACCGGCCCTTCCGGTGTCGGCAAGTCGACGCTGCTGTCGATCGTTTCGGGCGTCGACCGCGAATTTCGCGGCAGCGTGAGCGGACGACCGCTTCCGATAGGCATGCTGTTCCAGACACCGAGGCTGCTGCCCTGGCTTACCGCCTTGCGCAATGTAGAGATGGCCATCCCGGATCGCGCGCCCGATGCGGCCCGGTGGCTTGCCGCTGTCGGCCTGAAAGACAATGAGAAGAGCTATCCGCAGCGACTCTCGGGCGGCATGGCGCGGCGCGTAGCGCTTGCCCGGGCGCTCGCCGTGGAGCCTGCGCTCCTGCTCCTCGACGAGCCATTCGCTTCACTCGACGAGGCGACCGCGCAAGACATGCGCCGCCTGCTGCAGGATTGTTTCGCCAGTCGGCGGACTACCACGCTGCTGGTTACGCATGATCTCGCATATGCCTCGTCGCTGGGTGATCGGGTTATTGTTCTGGAGGGATCGCCGGCCCGCATCGTGCGCGATGTCGCAATCTCTCGTGGCGATGAAGCGGGATCGTCGCGCTTTGGGCTGGGGGCGACACAATGAGACTGTTGCTGGGCCTTCTCTTTCTTTTGCTGATCACCGGCCCTGGCGCCACCGAGCAACAGACGATGGTGATCGGGTATATCGGCCAGGAGCGCAAACCGGCTCTGCCCCTTGGACCCCTTGATGAAACCGTCACCGACGACGGCCTGCAAGGCGCACGGCTTGGCATTGCCGACGACGAAAGCACCGGCCGGTTTCTTGGGCAGAAATTTCGGCTGGAGGAAAGGATATTGAAACCAACCGAAACGCCGGACGACGCGGTAAGACAATTCGCCGATGCCGGCATCGCCTTTGTCGTCGCCGATCTCGACGCCAGTCAGCTTCTACAGGCCAGTGCCGCGCCCGGTGCCGAGCGGATGACGTTGCTCAACAGCCGGGCGCCGGACGACGAGCTTCGCCAGCAGGACTGCCGTCGGAACGTGCTGCACACGATCCCGAGCCGCGCCATGCTCGCCGACGGGCTGGCGCAATATCTCGCCTGGAAGCGCTGGCAGCGTTGGTTCCTGCTTGTGGGGCCGCATTCGCAGGATCAGGCGATGGCTGCGGCCTTTCGACGGGCGGCGGCTCGCTTCGGAGCCGAGATCACGATCGACCAGCCGTGGACATTCAGGCCCGCCAACGGACGTGCCGATACAGGGCATGTCACGCTGCAGACCGAAATACCGGCGGTCACGCAGGTCAGCGACTATGATGTGCTCGTGGTCGCCGACGAGGCGGATGAATTCGGCGCCTATCTGGAGGGCCGCACTGCGCTGCCGAGAATCGTCGCCGGCACGCAAGGGCTTGTCGCCACAGGCTGGAGCGCTGTCAGCGAGGAATGGGGCGCCACGCAACTGCAGGACCGTTTCCACAGGCAGGCAGGGCGCTGGATGTTGCCCAGCGACTACGCGGCCTGGCTCGCTGTGCGCAGTATCGGCGAAGCGGCGACGCGCCTGCACAGTCTCGATCCCGCGGCAATCGGCAGATATATACGCGGCGACGCGTTTCTTCTCGCTGGCTTCAAGGGGCAGGGGCTTAGTTTCCGTCCCTGGGACGGACAGATGCGCCAGCCCATTTTGATCGCCGGGCCTCGCCTCTTGATTTCCAGCTCACCGCAACCGGGCTTCCTGCATCAGCGCACGCCGCTCGACACGCTGGGCATCGACCTGGAGGAGAGCACATGCAAGTTCTGATGACGCTGTTGTTGGCGGCGTTCGCTCTTGCTGCTCCCGCCGCCGCCGAGACCATCTATGTTTCCAATGAGCAGGATAATACGGTTGCGGTCGTCGACGGCGTGACAATGACTTTGCTGGCGACGATCGATGTCGGCCGCCGTCCGCGCGGGCTGGCACTGTCGATCGACAACAAGATGCTGTTCGTCGCGGAAGGCGACGACAACCGCATCGACGTGGTCGACGTCGCGAAGCGGCGGGTCGTCGGGGAATTGCCTTCGGGAGCCGATCCGGAATTCTTCGCAGTCCATCCCGATGGCAAGCGGCTGTTCGTCGCCAACGAGAATGACAATCTGGTGTCGGTGGTGGACATCGCCGCGGCCAAGGTCATCGGCACCGTGGATGTCGGCGTCGAACCGGAAGGAATGGCGGCCAGCGCCGACGGCCGCTATGTCGCCTGCACTTCGGAGACCACCAGCATGGTGCATCTGATCGACGCAGGCACGCTTGAACTCGTCGACAATCTGCTGGTCGATACCCGGCCGCGCGCGGCTTTATTCTCGCCGGACGGGAAGCAATTCTGGGTGTCCTCGGAGATCCGGGGCACTGTCACCGTCTTCGACACGGCAACGCGCGCACAGACCGGCAAAGTCGAGTTCGAGGTGCCGGGTATACGACGCGAGGGTGTGCAGGCGGTCGGCATGGCGACGTCTCGCGATGGCACGACCGTCTATGTGGCGCTCGGCCCCGCCAACAGGATTGCGGAAGTCGATGTGAAAACGCTGGCGGTCCGTCGGCTCTACCTTGTTGGTCAACGACCCTGGCACGTTGCGCTCTCCGGCGACGAGAAGCGCCTGGTCAGCGCAAACGGGAATTCCGGCGATATTTCGTTTATCGATCTGGAAAACCAGGAGGTGGTGAAATCGCTGCCGGTAGGGCGGGGGCCGTGGGGCGTCGTGATCGGGCCATGAACGCCTTGTCGGTCGAGAATCTGGGCCATAGTTTCGGAAACCGGCGGGTTCTCGACGGCGTCTCTTTCTCTGTGGCCCAAGGCAGGATGTGCATCTTGCTAGGCCGCAACGGCGCCGGCAAGACGACGTTGTTCTCGCTGATCACCGGTCTTTATCACGCCCGCTCCGGCTCGGTGCATGTCTTCGACCAGGCGATGGATGTCAACCCGTCCGCCGCGTTGGCGCAGATGGGCGTCGTCTTCCAGTTGCCGACCCTCGACCTCGATCTGACGGCCGGCGAGAACCTGCGTTACCACGCGGCCTTGCATGGGCTTAGCCAGGCCTTGAGCAAGGAGCGCTCCATCCACGAACTCGGCCGGCTGGACGTGCTGGACAGGATCGACGATCCTGCCCGAGCGCTTTCCGGGGGGCAGCGTCGCCGTGTCGAGATCGCACGTGCTCTGATGCATAGCCCACGCCTTTTGCTGCTGGATGAGCCGACCACCGGGCTCGACGTGCCGGGCCGCCGCGCGCTCGAGCGGCACGTGCGGGAGCTTTGCCGCCAGCGCGGCATTGCCGTTCTGTGGGCAACACATTTTCTGGAAGAACTAACGGCGGATGACGATGTGGTGGTGCTGCATCGAGGCACAATCCGGTGGGCCGGCCGCGCCGATCGCCTGGCTGCCGATCTCGGTGTGGCGAGCACGGGCGAGGCCTTCGCGTCGCTGACGGAGTCCGAATGAAAACGTCTCACGCAGTGCGCGCGCTCAACGGCATCCTGCGCAGGGAGATGCTGCGCACGTTGCGGCAACGCGGCCGGCTGCTCTCGGCGATGGTGCGGCCGCTGGTCTGGCTGGCAATCTTTGCCGCTGGCTTCCGCTCCGTTCTCGGTCTGTCGATAACGCCACCCTACCAGACCTATGTTCTCTATGACGTATATGTGGTGCCTGGGCTAGCGGCCATGATGCTGCTCTTCCATGCCATGGCGAGTTCGCTGGCCATGGTCTACGATCGCGAGATGGGCAGCATGCGCCTGTTGTTGACCGCACCATTGCCGCGCTGGTACCTGCTTGCGGCGCGCCTGCTGGCCAGCGTGATCGTCGGCGTGCCGCTGGTCTACTTGTTTCTGTTGATCGCGCGTTTCTGGGATGTGCGGCCGCCCGTTCTCGGCTACGTCGCGGTATTTCCGGCGCTCGTGCTGGCGGGCCTCATGCTTGGCGCGTTCGGACTGCTTGTCTCCTCGGTTTCGACACAGATGGAGAACTTTGCCGGTGTCATGAATTTCGTCATCTTTCCGGTGTTCTTTGCCTCGACGGCGCTCTATCCGCTGTGGCGGCTTGCCGAGGCGGGACCGGTGCTGGCAACAATCGCCGCCTGGAACCCGTTCAGCTCGGCGGTCGAGCTGATACGCTTCGCGCTCTATCTGCGGTTCGATCCTGTCGCGGCGATTGTGGTCCTTGGCTGCCTCATCGCCTTCTTCCTCGCGGCGGTCATCGGCTATGACCCCGGCCGGGGCTTGTGGTCCCGGCGCGGCGGCGAGGGCTGATTTACCTCAAAGCATAGAGATAAGCGGCGATGTCCCGCGCCTGTTGCTCGGTGATCCTCGTCGACGGCATGGCCGTGTGCGGATTGACTTCCCTCGCCGAGCGTATCCAGCGGATCATGTTCTCCGGATTGTTTGCCAGCAGGCCACCGATAAAGACCCTGTCGGCAAGGCCACCGTCCAGGCGGGGTCCGACCTGGCCTTGCGCACCCGGCACGCCGGGTATCGTATGGCAGCCGGAGCAGCCATTCGCCGTCATGATCGGAATGGCGCGAGCGCCTACGCCCCCGGTCGCCGCATCCGACTCGTGCCGGACACGGTCGCGCCGGTCGGACCACAAGGTCGCCGCTGCTACAGCCGTGGTCAGCAGCAGGATTGCGGCAAGGGCGCCCCCGATCAGCCTACCCAGGTCGGAGCGCATGTGTTGCCTCCCTGGTTGCGCTGCTGCTTATCCACAGGCCGGCGAGCAGCAGGGCGGCGCCGCCATAGATCAAGCCGGCCGGAACCCACATTACCAATCCGGCAAGTTGCTGGTCCTCGATCGCGGTCAGGCCCCACAACGCGGCGCCGGCGCCATTCTCCGGATACCAGAGTTTGGGCGACATCAGCAGCAGGACACCGAGCAGGCCGGTATGAAGCGAGGTGAAGAAAAGATGCATGACGGAGCTGCCATAGGTCTGCTGTCGACCGGGGCGCGGAAGGAGCGCCCACCAGAACAGCAAGGCTGTGCCGAGGAAGCTCGCATGCTGGGCATAATGAAGAAAGCCCTGCTGGAGCGCTGCCTGGAACAACGCCGGAATGTGCCAGATCCAGATGGCGACGCCGTGAATGATCGTCGCGTTGAGGGGGCGGATCACCAGGGCCCAAACCGATTGCAGCGTCTTTGCGCGCGTGAGCTTGCCCGTTCCGCGGCGAAGTGAGGCCGGCAAGGACCAGAGCAGGACTGCGCCTGGGCAAGCGGCGACAAGGAGGGGCGCCGCCACCGCCATCAGCAGTTCATGCTCGATCATATGGGCGGCAAACACCCGCTCGCCGAGCGCGTGGATGGGGCTGACCAGTGCTGCCGTCAGCACGCCCCAACCGGCGGCGAAAAACAACGCCTGCCGCATCCGCTCGGGACGGCCTCGGCTGCTGCGGCGCCACAACCGAGTCGCTCCGATGGAATAAAGGAAGGCAATCGCGGCCAGCGGAAACGTGATGGGAAATGCGAGCGTCCATCCGGCCTCGGGCGCGCCGGCGCCGTAGCAGATCGAGGTCGAGAAGAACGCGTCGAAGCTCATCGCAGGCACTCGTCGAGAATGAGAGCCGCGCTGCCTTGCATGATGATGACGAGGGCAAACAGCAATGCCGCAAGCATGCCGAGATCGGCGACGAACTGCTCGGTGCTGCGCGTGCGCTCAGGCTTGAAGGCGGCGCCGCCCTGCCGCTTCGCCCGCCATGACAAGGCACCGCCGAGCAGCGAAAGCACGGCGAGCACCAGTGCCACGGGAAGCACCACCGGCACCTGGCGGTTGCACTGCCATGGTACGAGTGCGTAGTTCAGCTGCGTCGAGATTGCCCAAGCCATCGGCCCCGACAGAAGACCACCCCAGGACGTTCCCATTTTCAACGCACGCATCAGCCTAGCCTCGGCATCCAGTAGATGAGCAGATAGATCGGGATCCAGGTCAGCACCACGAAATCCCAATAGAAGACATTGTCGCCGACATCGCCGAAGCGCCGGCCGCTATAGCCATGGCGTGTGAACATCAGCACCGTCAAAACGATGGTGTCGCCGACATCGGTGATCAGGTGTGTGGTATGCAGCCCGAGCAGCACCCAGAGCATCGAACCATAGGCGTTCGTGTCCCAGTAGATGTTCAGCGCCGGGAATTCGAACCAGCGCACGACAAGCGGGGCCAGACCGAGCAGCGACATCACCACCAGCCCGATCCGCACCGGCACGATCGCGCATTGCTTGGCATGGCCGTGGAGGATGTGATTCGGCACCACGCTGATAATGAACAGGATGGTGACGATCGTTCCGGGCCAATGGTTGGGGTGCGGGGCGCTTAGACGCCAGTTGGGCCACAAAGTGGCGAGATAGAGATAAGCGCCGGCGGCCAACGCAAAGCCCATGCCTTCCAGCGCCATGAAGCCGAGCGTTCCCCACCAGGTCGGGCTGCGCGGACCATGTCCAAAGGTTGGGAGGTCCGAAAGATCCAAGCTGGGACGCTCACTCATCCCTCATCCTCCGGGTCGTCCTTGGGCCAGAACCAGCCGATCAAGGTGATGGCGATCGGCGCGGCGCCCCAGACGATCGCCCAGGGCGTGAAGATCGAATAGACAAACGTACCGCCGACAGCGATTGCCGCCAGCAGCGGCCAGATCGACGGTGTCGCCGATTTCTCGCGAATGTCGGGGTGGGCTTCCGCCACGGTTGAGATCAACAGCTCACGGACATCGACGCGGAGACCGGTCGCCACAGGCAGCGCCTCCCGTTCGGCCCAGAGCGGCTCGACATGCGTGACAATCGGTATCCGCGCGAAATTATAGCTTGGCGGCGGCGAAGACGTCGCCCATTCGAGCGTACCGGCATCCCAGGGATTGTTTCCGGCCAGCGCGCCCTTCAACGCGCCGTGTACAAGATTGAAAGTGAACAGTACGAAGCTGAGGAAAAAGAGCACCGCGCCAGCGCTGATGAACAGGTTGATGTTGCCCCAGCCAAGCTCGGCCGGATAGGTGTAGACCCTTCGTGGCATGCCCCAGAGCCCGACGAGATGCATTGGGAAAAAAGCCGCGTTGAAGCCGATGAAAGCCAGCCAGAAATGCCAGCGCCCGAGACGCTCGCTCATCATGCGGCCGCTGATCTTGGGGAACCAGAAATAGGCGGCGCCCAGCAGCGGGAAGACCGAACCGCCGATCAGCACGTAATGGAAATGGGCGACGACGAAATAGGTATCGTGCACCTGGAGGTCCAGCGGCACCGAAGCGAGCATGACGCCGGTGAGGCCGCCGATGACGAAGATGAAAAAGAAGCCGAACACGAACAGCAGCGGCGTGCGGATCACCGGCCTGCCGTCCCACAAGGTTGCCAGCCAGCAGAAGATCTGAACGCCATTGGGGATGGCGATCAGCATGCTCGACGCGGTGAAGAAGCTGGCGCCGAGCTTGGGTAGCCCCGTCGCGAACATGTGATGGACCCAGAGGCCGAACGAAAGGAAACCGACGGCAATCAGCGACAAGACCAGCCCGAGATGCCCGAACACGGGACGCCGGGCGAAGACCGGGATGATCGCGGAGACCATGCCCGTCGCCGGCAGGAAGATGATGTAGACCTCGGGATGGCCAAAGAACCAGAACAGATGCTGGAAGAGCAGTGCGTCGCCGCCCTCGGCGGGGTTGAAGATATGTGTGCCGACCAGCCGGTCGAGGATCAGGAAGGTCGAGGTGATCATCACCGCGGGCATGGCGAAGACGACGACGAAGGAGGTAACCAGCATTGCCCAGACGTAGAGCGGAATCCTGTCCAGCGACATGCCGGGGGCTCGCTGCTTGAACACGGTGACGATGGTTGCCACCGCGACGGCCAGGGAGGATACTTCTGTATAAGTGATCATCTGGGCCCAGACGTCGGCCCGCTTGCCCGGCGCGAATTCGGGGCCTGACAGCGGCACATAAGCAAACCAGCCGACGTCGGGCGCCATGTTGAGCGCGAAAGACACCCAGGCGAATATGCCGCCCGAAACATAGATCCAGTAGCTGAACGCATTCAGGCGGGGAAAGGCGATGTTGCGGCTGCCGACCATCAGCGGGACGAGATAGATGCCTGTCGCCTGCACGATGGGCACGGCGAACAGGAACATCATGGTCACACCATGCATCGTGAACAGCTGGTTGTAGAGGTCCGGGCCGATCAGACCGCGCTGCGGCCCTGAGAGCTGGATGCGCATGGCGACAGCGTTGAGCCCGCCCAGGCACAGAAACACGAAGGCGGTGATCAGATAGCGCCGTGCGACGACCTTGTGGTCGACGCTCGACAGCGCGCCGATGATGCCGGGGGGCGTGCGCCATGTCCGCGCCAGCCAGCGATCCAGGCTGGCATCGTCCATGCCGGTGTCGCGCGGTCCGTCATGCTCGGGTGCGACGTCGCCTGTGGCGGGCGTTTCGCGCGGCAGGTCGCGTTCGCTTGTGAGATCCGCGCTGCTCATTTAAGCGCCTCGAGATAGGCGACCATGGCGTTGAGTTCGTCGCCGCTGAGTTCCACCACCGGCATGTGGGATCCGGGCTTGATGCCCTGTGGGTCGGCTATCCAGGCGGCGAGGTTGCCGCGGCTCATCGTCAATGTCCCGGCGGCAAGCGTCTGCCGGCTGGCTATATGGGTGAGGTCGGGGGCGACCGTTCCTCCGGCAGGCGTGCCGCCTATTCTGTGACACATCACGCAAGGGCGCTTCAGAAACAGATCCTGGCCGGCCTTGGCCTCGTCCCCCGTCGGAGTAGCTGCCGGCTGCAACTGGTCGTTCCACCAAGCGTCGAACTTCGCACGCGGCTCGGCGATGATGAAGGTACCCATGTTTGCGTGCTGCGCCCCGCAGAACTCGGCGCATTGACCTCGGTAAACACCAGGCTTGTCGGCCTTGAGGTCGAGCACGTTCATGTGGCCGGGAATGAGGTCGAGCTTGCCCGAAAGGCTCGGAATCCAGAAGGAATGGATGACGTCGGTCGAGGTCAGAAGAAGCCGCACCGGTTCCCCGGCGGGGATATGAATCTCGTTCGCCGTGGTCAGGATGCGGCTTGGCGTGGCATCCTCATAGCGCACCTCCCACCACCATTGATGGCCGGTGACCCGAATGGTCAGCGCGGCATGCGAGCCGATCGCGGCGAGCGTCCTGTTGGCGAAGAAGCTCAGCAAGGTCAGTCCGATCAGGACAATGGCGGTCAACCCGACGGCGGTCATCACCGCGCGCAGCTTCCGGTCGTCGGCGCCGGCCTCGATCGCGAGCGGCTCCGCCTGCGCGCGCGACCGCATCATCAAGGGCACGACGAGGGCGATCATCACCAGCACCCACACCACGGCGCAGAGCGCGGTGAAGAACCAGATCAGCCATGCCAGTTCGCTCGCCGCGGGACCTTTCGGGTCGAGGGCGGATTGCCAGCCCGCGCATCCCTGGAGCAACAGAGCGCCGGCGGTGGCGAACGCCATCGAGACGAGACGTTTCACGGCGACTTCCCCAGCGTGGCCGCGTCCGGCATGCGGTTTTCCGACGGATGCGCCATCATGTCGTCATTGCGTTGCGGCGCGGCGGAAGACGGCGCGTTGCCGCTCAGCGAGCGCACGAAAGCCGCAAGCTCCCAGATCTGGTCGTCGGGAATCTTGTCGCGGAAGCTCGGCATGCCGTTTGGCCGACCGTCGCGGATCGTGGCATGGATGCTTTCGATCGAGCTGCCATAGAGCCACTTCTGGTCCATCAGGGCCGGCCCCATGCCGCCGCCGCCATTGGCGTGGCATCCCGAACAGTTGAACCAGCCGAAAAGCCGTTTCCCTTCGCTCATGTGGAAGGCGTTGGCCTCGAAGCTCGCCGCCTTGTTGTCGCTGGCGGGGGGCCGCTGTCCGCCGGGCTCCAGCGTGGTCACAGGCGTCGGCTGCTCGCCCGATCCGAGCGCCGATTGCGGGCGCGTGTCACGTTCCTCGCGCTGGCAGGCAGCGAGCGCAAGGACTGGAAACAGGAGCATGGCCACAGCGGCTCTCATCGCACCGGGCTCCCCGAGGCATCGAGGCGCGGCACGCCATATTGTGACAGCAAGGCATCTATCTCGACCTTGTGCCTGGACAGGGCGCCATTGACGTCCCCGCGCAGCGCATCGTCTTCGCGGCGGACGCCCATCGAGATGTCGTAGATCATCGGCAGTTGCGGTCCGTCGATGCGGGGCGCAACCGGCGTGATGCGGAGCGGCACCTTCTGCCTGGCGGCGAAGTAGCCGGCGAGGGGGCCCCAGACCACCGCAAGGTCGATCTCGCCACTCGCCACCGCTTCGACGATGCGCGCCGGCGGGTTGGGGGCGGAATAATCGCCATACACGGGATAGCCAACGAGGTGCCCGACGATACCGCGGCGGCCAAGCGCCTGGACCGGAGGCGAATTGGCGCCATCGTCGCCGATGAGCTGAACACCGATCCGCATGTCGCGCAGCCGCGGATCATTGAACGATGCTACGTCGGGGCCGTCCCTGCGGGTGACGAAGACATAGGACGATCGGTAGTAGGGCGTGGTGGTGCGCAGCATTTCGAGGTTGCTCGGCGTGCCCGGCACGAGATCGCACAGGCCCGCCTTCAGCGTGTTGCGGATGAAGCCGCGACGCTGCGCCCACCAGGTATAGGTCAGCTTGGCGCCGAGATCGGACGCAACGATTTCGGCGATCCTGTTCTCGAAGCCCTGACCTGCCGCGTTGGAGAACGGCAGGTTGTTCGGATCGGCGCAGACCCTCAGCTCACGTGCGTCGGCTGTGGCCGTCAAGAACACGAAGGCGATCGCGGCCATGCCGATCGCCAGCCGTTGACACCCCTTTCGCGCCGGACCTACGGTCAAGTACAATCCATCAAGGCAGCCGGAACACATAAAGCGTGCCTCCCGAGGTTGTCGCGTTCTTCAGATCCTTCATGGCATTGACGAAACCGAGCGCGGCGGTGGCGTCACGCGGGTCAAGATCGCCCGATACAATGGCGCCGGCCCAGCCGCCGACACCTGAGAGGATGGCGACATACTGGTGCCCGTCGGGACCGCGATAGGTGATGGGCTGGCCGATGATCCCGGACGAGGTCTTGAACTGCCAAAGCAGGTCTCCGGTCTTGGCGCTAACCGCCTTGAACCAGCCTTCCATCGTGCCATAGAAGACAACGTCGCCGGCGGTCACCACCGCGCCGCTCCACACCGGGAAATTCTCCTTGAGGCTCCAGGCGGGTTTCTCCGCGGCGATGTCCCAGGCGGTGAAGGCGCCGCGATTACCGCCGGGCCCTGGTATCATGCGGACGTTCATGCCCACATAGGGCGTGCCGGCGATGTAGTTCACCTCGACGCCTTCTTCATCCATGCACAGATTGTTGTGCGGGATGTAGAGCAGGCCGGTCTTCGGCGAGAACGCGGAAGGCTGCCAGTCCTTGAGGCCCGACGCCGTCGGACAGATATCGCGAACGACCTTGCCGGTGCCGGTCTTCTTGTCCGGGTTTACGATCAGCCGACCGGTTTTCAGATCCACACCTTTGCTGGAGTTGACCGGACCAAACGGTTTTGCCGACAGCACCTCGCCGGTTGTCCGGTCGAGGATGTAGAGATAGCCGTTGCGCTCCGGCCGGATCAGCACCTTGCGCGGCTTGCCCTGCCAGGTCATGTCGAGCAGGATCTGCTCGTTGATGCCGTCATAATCGTGGAGGTCATGCGGGCTCCACTGATAGAACCATTTCGCCGCGCCGGTGTCGGGATCGCGCGCGAAAATGCCAGACGTCCACTTGTTGTCGCCCGGCCGCAAATCCGGATTCCATGGTCCGGGATTGCCGGTGCCGTGGAAAATCAGGTTCAGATCGGGATCATAGGAAATCCAGCCCCACATGTTGCCGCCGCCGATCTTCCAGGCTTCCGGCGGCCACGTCGTGACGCCAAGATCCTTGCCTTTGTCCATGTCGTAGTGCGGCTTGAAGTCCGATCCGATCAGCACGTCCTTGTCCGGCCCGGTGCTATAGGCGATCCAGACGACATGACCGTCGCCGGCGTCGAGCGCCTTTACCCAGCCGCGAACGCCCATCTCGCCGCCGGAATTGCCGACCAGCACTTTGCCCTTCACCACAAGCGGCGCCATGGTGATGGTCTCGCCGATGTTGATGTTGCCGACATGAGTGTTCCAGATCGGCTTGCCCGTGTTCGCATCAAGGGCAATCGTGTGGCCGTCCAGCGTATTGAAAAAAATGCGCCCGTCGGCGAATGCCACTCCTCGGTTGACGACGTCGCAGCAGGCCACCCCCTGTGCTGCCGGCTCCGGATTGGGTTCGTACTTCCACTTCATCGGGGCGCCGGGCTTGGAGAGATCGAGCGCATAGACGAAGTTGGGAAAGGGCGTCACGATATACATGGTGTTGCCGACGACCAGCGGCGCTGCTTCCTGGCCCTTGTTCACGCCTGTCGAGAACGTGAACGCGACCTGCAGGTTCTTGACGTTGCCTTCATTGATCTCGGAGAGTTCGCTGAAGCGCGTCGACGCGTAGTTCTTGGCCGGCATCGTCCATTGGCCGTCATCGGGTGGCGAAGCTGCGCCTGGCGGTACGATCGCTGGTGTTTTAGGAGGCTCGGACGCAGCGCCCAGAAGCAGCAGGCAGGCGAGCAGCGTCACCAGAAGGATAGCGCCAAAGGAATTCCCGGCTGCCAATTTGCGGGTACGTCGTTCTACGTCAACGCGCGTTAATGCCAACTGCGGCATAGCTTTCATTTATTGATCGAGCCTCCCACGCCGGCGCCGAGTTCGGCGGCGATGTCGGCCTCCGTTCCGGCACAAAGCGGATGGCCCCAGCCCGAAGCGCTTTTGCCGCCGGGGTCCAGATCGTAGACAATGGCATCCTTGCGATTTGGATTGACGCCTGCCGGGACCTTGTCGAAGCCGAGCGCCGCGCGGATACGCCAGGCGACATTGTGATCGGCGCATGAGGAATCGCCTGAAACGCCGAGGCCGCCGACAATGCTCTTGCCGTCGTAGAGGGCAAGCCCGCCGCCAAACACCACGACGCCTCCGATCGGCTTGCCGACGAGCGGGTCGCCGGCGCTTCCGAACGTTTTGGGATCGCCCGTATAGGCCGCGGCCTGGTTGACGGGATTGGTCTCCTGCAGGCCAAATAGCGGCCCGCCCGGCTGCACCCCCGCATAGAGATTGGCCGTAGAGAGGGCCATCTGAGCCAGGCTGAGACCGTTGGCCGTGTTGGCTTTCTCCGCTGCTATGAGCCGACTTCCCGGCCATTGCGAGTCGGGGGTGGGGCCGCTGAACGCAATCGCGCAGACAGTGCCGTCACGGGCAACGATGGCTGCCCATTCGTTGGTTTCAAAGCCGCCATTGGCTGGTCCGCCGCTTGCCTTCACGTTGGCTTTGAGGGCTGCAAGCAGCTTGTCGTGATCGGCCGGACAGGGCTCCTGCGCCATGGCATCATGCCCGTGGAACAGGCCACCCATCAGCAACAGCAGGCCAAAAAGAGGTACGAAAAGCTGCGAGCGATACATTGTCCTGGCATTCGTTTACAAAAAAAGGACCACCCAGGCAGACCGCAGAATGCGAGGATACGTCCAATGGGTCAGTGCCTAACTCGCGTAATGCTTCTATGTTCCTGCTTTGCATAAAATTCGTGCAGTTGGATTTGGGTGCAGGTGTTCAATCAAAGCATGGGACCTGGATACCCGTGGCCACAGGCCAAGCAGTGAGGCAACGCGGCTGATCCAGGAAAATGCGATCGGGATGGCGCAGACGCACCCGCCCTGACAAACGCTGTTGCCTTGTCACGGCGTTCGACGATGGATGATCTCTTCAATAAGTTTCGCGTCGGCTTCGTACTCCGCGGCCCGCGCAGCCATTTGGCTGGCCAGGCTGTGTCTTTCCCGCGCGGCTTCGCGTTTTGCCGTACGTTTCGCCAACTCAGCCCGCTGCTGGTGCGCTCTTAAAAGGCTCCAAAGAGCCTGTTCCGCATCGTCAGCCTGGGCCTGCATTAAAACGTCCGCTCCGAACGCATGTCCGGTGTGGCAGCGGTAACGGGTAATCGGCCCGTCTTCGATCTCCCATAGGGGGCCATGACATTCGGGGCAGACAAATGTCGAGGGGGCGCCAAGCTGGCCTTCGGTCAATTCCATTGTGCTGTGCTCCTGAGCTGCAATCGCTGCCTCAAGGCGGATGCCGGACGGGATTTCTGGTGTCGGCCCTGCGATTTCGGAAGCAAGCCTGTGCAACAGGCCAGCCATTTCGGACAGAGGGACGCAATGGTCGATTTCCACATTCTGCAAGGCGCTCAGCGGCATATCGGGTACTGCGGCGTCGCCGGGGTCCTGGACTACGCTGACGCCTCCGCACATCTTGATTGCGTGCAGGCCGGCGGTGCCGTCGGAGAGGCTGCCTGTGAGCACGACGCCGATCACGCTGCCGCCAAAGCTGCAGGCCGCCGATCGAAACAGGGGGTCGATGGCGGGGCGCGCCAGGTTCTCGCGCGGCCCGCGCCGCAGCAGCATATGATCGTCATGTAACAGAAGGTGAGCTCCGGGCGGTGCAACGAAGATGTGCCCGTTTTTAACCTTCATGCCGTTGGAGGCATTTGCAACGGGCATGTTGGCAGCGCGACCGAGAATGTCGCCGAGGTAACTCGTGGGACCAACGTGCTGTACGACGAGGAGAGCCGCCGGGATGTCCGGCGAAAGATCGCGGACAAGTCTCTTCAGCGCGTCGACGCCGCCGGCCGATGCTCCGATTGTCACGATGCACCGGTTCTCGCAACCGTCGGGACGGACCTTGTCCGGCTGGCCCGCACGCTCCGAATCTGATCGTGGTGCGGCGGTGGCCATGGTTGCTTCACCCACATTCAGCACAGATGTCGATGCGAGCGCTCCGGCCAGTCCGTTGCTGGTCGGGCGCCCTGCCTTCGTCGGTGTTAGCTTCCGGCCGCATCGCGGAACATAGATGCCTGCAATGATGTCGGCTCTGTACTAACGCCTACGTGCGCGTTTGACAGCAGCCTCTGCCACGGCCGGGGCCTCCTGAATGCTTGCCGCGCCGCCGAAATCGGCGTTCTTGGTACGGCCAGCTCCCGGGCCCGCTCCTAGATCAGCGCCTGTTGTCGGATCGGAAGCCGGATCGGAAAGCGTACGGTCGGCCATCCTGGCCACCACCTTCATGTCTTTGGCCCCCAGCTTGACAGTTGCCAGGCCGTCTCCGCCGTCGACGGGCATCACCTCTTCAAGGTCATCGATCCGATCCCACTCTTCGCCGGAATTCCATGGGCCAGCGACATCGCCGTCGCCTTGAGAGGTGTTGACATACATGCTGGCGTACTTCTCTACGCCTGGGAGCTTGCCGGAAGGGAAATTGTTTTCGATCGCGTAGAGTGCTTTCTCAAACGACTTCTGGTGCGCGATCTCGCGGGTCATCAGGAAGCCGAGCGCGTCCTTGATTCCCGGGTCGTCGGTGATGTTGATGAGGCGTTCGTACACGATCTTGGCGCGGGCTTCGGCGGCGATATTCGACCGCAAATCCACCGTAGGTTCACCGCGCGAGTCGACATAGGCCGCGGTCCAGGGAACGCCGGCTGAGTCGCACAGCGCGGGAGCGCCGCCGAACAGAATTGATTCCTTGGCTGTTGTGCCGCTGGCGCCGATCATCAGGTAAAGGTCGGCTTCCTTCATTTGGCCCTCGGCCAGCTGTGCCTTGAGCCCCTTGTTGAGCATGGTGACGATTGATCCCACCACTTCGAGATGGCTGAGTTCTTCGGTCGCAATATCGAGCAACATGTCGCGACGGCCAAGATCGTCCTCGCCAAGCCCTTGCGTGAAATAGCGCATGGCCGCTGCAAGCTCGCCATCGGCGCCGCCGAACTGTTCCATGATCATGCAGGCCAGGCGAGGATTCGGCTCCGAGACGCGAACGGTGTATTGCAGGCGCTTGTTGTGCATGAACATGGACATCTCTCCGGTTAGATCATCCGAACATCCCGGCAAGTTGATTGTTCCATCCGGCCATCGGCCAGCGAGCATTTTTACGGTAACTTCAGTGTTGAGCATCGCAGGGAGCCAGAGGCGGCATTTATTTCTCCGACCGGTGACCGGCGGCAACGAGATTTCGATCGTGCTGCGCCATCACAGCAATGAGCAAGGCCGCGGATGGGCAAGAGGTAGACAAAATCTGGAGGGATACTGGCTCGGAAAAGTGAAGCCGGGCCATATTAATACGATGTCGGTGTCGACACCTTCGGCCCGTTTCGCCGCACACCTTACGCGGCAAACGCCGGGTTCGGTCACACGGCGAGCGTCGCGGGCTGTTGCCCGTTCACTTTCGATCCAGCACCTTCCGGACTTTCTCTGCCAATTCGTCGATCGTGTAGGGCTTGGTCAAAAGTTCGGTTCCGAAATCGAGCGTGCCGTTGTGGACAATCGCATTTCGTGTGTAGCCGGTGGTGTAGAGCACTTTTAGCGACGGGTGCATTGTCTTGACCTGATCCACCAGCTCCCGGCCCGACATCTCCGGCATCACCACGTCGGTGAACAGAAGCGACGGCACTTGCCCCCTTTCGACGGCCACCAGCGCTTCGCGTGGACCTTGCATTTCCAGCACGGAGTAGCCCAGTTCCCGCAGCGCTTCCGCCGCCGTCAGCCGGACGCGATCTTCATCCTCGACAACCATGATGATCTCGTCTGCACAGCCGGGGTGCTCGCCCGCCACGACCTCGATTTGGCTGTCGAGCACGCCGTGGTGCGAGCGCGGCAAATAAATCTTCAACGTGGTTCCGACGCCTCGCTCGGAATAGATCTTCACACTGCCGCCGGACTGGCGAACAAACCCATAGACTTCCGCAACTTCATCTTTGACACGTTGTTCGAGCGTGCCGTTGAGTGTCTGCAGCGCCTTGAACAGCCGGGAGTTGTCGATGGCCGTCGCGGCATGGCCGGCAAGCCCCAGCAAGGCCGCTTCTTGCTGTTCGGCGAACACGCCGGTCTCTGAATGACCAAGGAAGAGGCCGCCCAGGACCTCGCCCGAACGCGAGACGACCGGCACGGCGAGATAGGAACGCACCGGCAGATGGCCCTCCGGCATTCCCTTGCGGGGCCAGTTCTTTCCGTAACGCGGATCGGTGAGGATATCGTCGGAACGCACCACGCTTGTGCCGCGGAAAGTGGGCTCGAACACCGCGGTGTTGCGCGGCATGGGAAAGTTTTCGAAAGCAGAACGAGGTGCCCCCGAAAGGGCGTAGAGCACATAGCTGTCGCCCTTGTCGTCGATCACATTGTAGAAGAAAGCTCCAAATTGTGCGCCCGACAGCACGACGCCGGCATCGGTTACCGTCTGGACAATTCGCTCCACGTCAAGCTCGGCCGCCACGGCTGCCGCAGTAGCGTTCATCAACTGAAGCTGATGCTCCACCCGCTTTCGCGCGGTGACATCAACCACGGTGCCGATGAAGCGGATCGCACGGCCGGACTGGAAAAGCGCTTCCCCCGTTGCGGCAATCCAGCGCTCCTTGCCATCCCGAAGGCCGATCGTCCGGTATTCGATGTCGTAGCGGGAGGGGGTGCCCGGCGCGAGCGACTGGCGTACGGCCTCGTCGGCCCGTGCGCGATCTTCCGGGTGGAGGCCCGCCAGGAAGGCGCTTTCATATGTCACCTCCGCGTCCGGCGGCAAACCAAAAAGGGCTTTGCACCGGTCGTCCCAACGCAGCACTCCGCTGATGGGATCGTAATCCCAGGTGCCAATAGCGGCCGCGTCGGTGGCAAGCCTCAGCCTCTCCTCGCTGGCCCGTGCCGCCTGTTCCGAGCGAACGCGCTCGATGTGAGCCCAGGACCGCTCCGTCACCTCGGTCAGCAAGGACAGTTCGCGTTGCGACCAGACGCGGCGCTGCTTGTCGTGGATGGCCATCAGGGCAGTCAGTCGGCCTTGTTTGACCAAAGGCATACAGATGGTTGCCGTTATCCCGATATCCTGAAAGGTCTTCGCTTCCTCGGGAGCAATTTCCTCAAGGTTGTTGTTGATGATAAGCGGCTTGTTGGCGCTGAGGTTGGTGACAGCCAGGCGACCGAAATCGGCAAGACTGTAATATCCCCTGATGCTGGGCGAGCCAGGTGCGCTCCAATCGCCGCGGATGGTGAAATGGTCTTGGTCCTGCTCCATGTCGGCATAGGCGCAAATCGAGACGCCAAGATGTTCGCCGAGGAGCCGAGTGGTGATCTGCATGACAGCATCAGCGCCACCAGCCCGCCATGCTCGGTAACGGGCATGTTGATGACGGATTGGGCGCTGATGGCTTTGAGTGCCTCCGCATGGCTGCTGGTTCGCGGATCTGTCTCGGCGTTTTCAAAGACAACGGTTTCGCCTCGCTTCAAATCCTCGATATACGAGCCGTAGTTCCTGAAATTCAGCGTCCCAGCCAGGCTTTTGATGCCTGGCGCGTTCCAGTCCCTGTCGATGGTGATCGTTTCTTTCTCTAGATCGATCGTGCCGTATCCGGCTCGGCTGATGCCAAAATGGTTCCCCAGCAGTTCCGCGGCTGCGTAGGCCAGTTCTGCGGGATCCGTAATCTCGCGAATACGGTCGCCCAACGCTGCCAAAAGCTCGAAGCGCTGCAGTTCAGATCGCGGATTGCTTGAAGTGGCCCCCATTTCGCCCCCGTTTTGCCCGGACTTAAATGCAGTCTGCGGCCAAGAGTTCCCCGCAGGACGGCAGTTTGTTTGGCGGGCCGGTCAGCCGAACACGCCGCACCGCGGTCATAGGTTAATGACAGCTTGGCGCGCTGTGGCGGATAAAGGGGAAACCAGCGGGCACTTGACGAGCTCCCGCTGGCTGGGTGCCCGAACCGCACTTCACTCGTTTGGAGACGTTTTGATGCTTGACCGACCCATTCTTACGAATACGGACGCTCTCTATCCAGACGACCTGAAAACGCTTCGGTCGGTTTTCGACGCGCTGTGTGAGGAATTTGAGATTTCGTCGGACACTACCGCGGCAGAATCCATCGCGAGAGAGCTGGTCAGACTTTTCCAGACCGGGATGACGGAAGCGGCCATGCTGATGATTGCCGTGCGCGCACGTTGGCAGGGTGATTGGAAACTGGGAGGCAGCAGCGCTGCCCAGGCTTAACGGTCCCAACTCCATGGGCCTACTTTCCAAGACGCTTGAGCCGGTTGTACAGCGTGTCTTGTCTGGCGGAACAAGCTTTCGCCCCGAGAGTTGGGTTCGGCAGATGGTTTCCAACAGGCACGGCATGGCGTTCGACAGAGATGGACCGAAACTCGCGACCGGGTTGCTCGCGGCCTCATTGGCGGCGCTGGCGGCATACAACGCCATCCGCGCCAAACGTGCGATTGCCGGCCGGGCATGCGGACGTGTGATGGAGATCGATGGTCTGCGCCTGCATTTTATCGAAGCCGGAACCGGCATGCCGCTGCTTCTCCTGCATGGCAATGGATCCATGGCGGAGGATTTCAAGTCGAGCGGCATCTTCGATGAGGCGGCAAAGACCTATCGGGTGCTTGCATTTGATCGTCCCGGTTTTGGGCGAAGCTCACGGCCGCGCGGCCGGCGTTGGTCCGCTCGCGACCAAGCCGACCTTATACATGCCGCCGCCTGCGGGCTGGGTATAGAGAAATACCTCGTGCTTGGACATTCCTGGGGAGCTTGGATCGCCCTCGAATTGGCGCGCAGGCATTCTCCATCGGTCGCCGGCATCGTGCTGGTCTCGGGTTACTACTATCCGCCACCGCGGCTGGATCTTGCACTGGCCGCACTCCCTGCACTGCCTGTGATCGGCACCGCGTTTCGTCACACCTTGCTGCCGCCGCTTGTAAGGCTTGCTTGGCATTGGGCAATGGAGAAGATCTTTAAACCCGCCGTCGTCGCCGGCGAGTTCGCCGCACTTGCCAAAGATGTCGCCAGCCGCCCTTCCCAACTGCGGGCGGTTTCTCTGGAGACAGCATCGATGCTGGCCGCGTCCCTGTTGGGAAAAGCCAACTATAGGGACATTGCCGTGCCCACCGGCATCATGGCGGGATCCGGGGATCGTTTGTTCGACGCGCAACGCGATGCACGACGCTTGCACGCGGAAGTCGGTGGGTCTCTCCTCGAGGTGGTTCCGGGCGCCGGCCATATGGTTCATCAGAGCGCCCCGCAAGCAGTGGTCGGCATGGTGCACACTATTGCAGGGCGGCACGCCTTGTTCCAAGCGGGCCGTCGGCAGCGACCCAAGTCGCGTGCCGACGAGTTCAAGGTAGATCCGGCCTCGCGGGAGCCACCGGCGATAAGCGACGCCGCTTGCACGGAATGATCTCCAACGGGGCTTTCAAATGAGCGACCAACGTCCAGCCGACATGCAGTCGGTGCTCCACCAGAACATACAGGCGCTGGTCGAGCACAGGCGGCAGCAAGAAGAGCACCAAGGCGTTCAAGCGTGGGTCGCCGGCGCTGTTTCGCGCTTCGCGGGAAGCATGACTTTCGTCTATCTGCACCTTGCAATTCTTGTCGTCTGGGTCCTCGCAAACCTTGGCGAGATACCAGCCGTCCCAGCCTGGGACCCGACTTTCGTGATCCTGGCCATGGTCGCCTCGGTTGAGGCAATCTTCCTGTCTACCTTTGTGCTGATCAATCAGAACAGAATGGCCGCCCACAGCGAGCGCCGAGCCGAACTGGATTTGCAGATCAGCCTTCTAAACGAACATGAAACCACGCGGCTGATCGAGATGGTGGCTGCCTTGACGGCGCGTCTGAATATCTCGACCCCGGCCGACAAAGAGCTGCCGGAACTCGCCGAGAATGTCGATCCCCAAAAGGTGATGACGCAGATCCAGCAAGCTTCTGGAGATCAGGAGAACGCTTGATCAAAGCGACCTCGTCGGCAACGGTTCAGCGTCGGCTACAGCCTGTAATCAGCCTCGTTGTCCAAGGCTGTGGACGCAGCTAAGCCGGCGTCGGCGTTCTCCACGGCGGCTTCCCGACGTCACAAGTCCGCCGCGCAACCGAGGCAGCGTAGAGCTTCGATAACCAACAGGCTGCTGCGCGTCAGATGGAACCAAGTTGACGCCGAAATCGTATTAGCGGGCGGCTTGGGGAGATTCCGGATGAGCGAAGGTGCTGTTCTGATCGTCGAAGATGAGACAATGATCCTGCTCGACCTCGAGTCAGCTTTGGAGGAGGCCGGCTTCCAGGTGGTCGGCACTCGGAGTGCCGCCGAGGCGCTGGCGGCTTTCGACCCCGATCCGACCAAGTTCAAGGCCGTGCTCACGGACATCCGTCTGGGAGCAGGACAGTCGGGGTGGGAGGTCGCTCGGCACTTGCGAAGGTCCAACTCGACCATCCCGGTTGTCTATATCAGTGGCGACAGCGCGGTACACTGGGGAGCGGAAGGCGTGCCCAACAGCATAATGATCACCAAGCCCTTTTTTCTGCCGCAGATCATAACTGCCGTTTCTCAACTTTTAAACGCGCAGCAAGGTGCAGAAACTCACCTTTAGGAATCGGACCGCGGCTCCGCGAACACCACCGAACATTCTTCTTCGGCCAATCGGCGCCGTCCGGCGTAAAGCGTTCGCGTCTGCTTGGGTCAAATGTCGGCGGCCTCAACCAGATGTCGACCTCAGCTCCTTTCCCCTCGCCACCGGCTCGCATCCACTCGGGAGCCCTCCCGAAAGCAGGGGCGCTCATTGGTTGAGCTTTCGGTCGAGTTCGTCAAGCAATGACCGATGCTCGCTGGGCATGTCCGCGTCTGTCGGCAGATCCAGCAACTGGCGAAGCTGGCGACGATTGGCGTCCGATGAAATCCACTCCCGTATGAGGCGGGCTATGACCTTTTGTTGTGCCTTGCCGATTTCTTCCATGTTAGATTCCGGGCTTGTCCGTTGGACGAACTCGGCGGCTCTTTGATGGTTCCCTGTCCTGTACACAAATCGAGGCACAATCTATGGGTTAATGCATGTCGCTCAAAAGTGGCCTGGTTTTGAGACACGACATGCCAGTGGATGTTTGCAGTCCCAGTCCGCTCGCCTAACGCTGCGCGTAGAGTGCAAATTTATACGTTCGATTTTACCCGAAGCGAGAGGCTCAGCCGCAAAATCTTGGCGCCGTTTTCATCACGCACTTCGATAAACAATTGCTGCCCGTCGACGCTCTTCAGTGACTCTCTCGTGAGGTCGACAAGGCCCTCGAATCCCGCGCGGCGGACCTCTTCGAGGCCAGCGCATTCGACACCTATTTCGTCCTCGAAGATGAGATCGCCATCGCCGCTGTCGAAGAAAAATCGTGCCATCGGAGAGCTTCCGTCACTGCTAATCTGCGGGGTTCCTTTGGTGCAGGTAGGTCGTGTCGAAATCTCCTGCGTGAGTGAGGCCAGCCCAGTCCAGTGCGTGAACTTTTGATCCCGAGGTGGCAATGAGGCCTCTGCGTCGTAGTTCCTGGAGCATCCGGTTGACGTGGACCGTGGACAAACCCAGCGCATCGCCAAGGGCCGCCTGTGTAATGGGGATATCCGCCACGTGATCCTCAATGCGCCCCATGGAGCGCAAGCGAAAAATCAGTTCGCACAGGATGTGAGCCATGCGGGTGTATGCCTCGCGTCTTCCCACATTGATGACCCACTCCCTATAAATCGCGGCATCTATCAACGTCGACCGCCAAAAAGCGGTGGCGATGCGAGGGTGCTGGTCGCAAACGGCACGCAGGGTGTCATGCCGCATGAAACCTATTCGCGCCGGCGTAAGGGTCGAGAAGTTACAATCCATGACCGACAGATGCAGCCCATGCAGATCAGGAATGTCGCCGGCGACGAAGAATGATGTGATTTGTCGCTTTCCTTCGCCCGTATGTTTGGTGGAACCGACCAAGCCATCAAGAACGACAAACGAGTAAACAGGACGGTCGCCCTCACGCACCAGATCGTGGTTGGCCAAATATTCCTTCTCCTGGATCGGAATGCCTTTCAGAACGCCGATGTCGGCCTCTCGAAGATCCGAGATGGTCTGAAGCTTGCGAATGAGTACATCCGAGGATGAGGTGGGGAACAAATTGACTACCTGGCTGATGTTGGTGATCGAACTATTATCCGCGCCAAAAGTTCCGACTGGCATGGGGACATATGCGCGGCGGCAGAAGGCGCCGCCGTGCGGCATGGTCCCATGCCTGGAGCGTTTTGCCAGCGTCGAGCGTGGTTGAAGATCCCGGAATGATCGAAGCACCAGTTTTTTAGGACAGCCATAGGTGAGCAAGGCAGCAATGCATTAACCTATGACATAGGCTCGGTTAGAAATTTTCCCGCTGGGCAGCCAGCCCCAGGAGTTCGCCGATCACGGCGCAGCTTTGACCCTGTCGCTCCGCCCATTCAAGGGCTGCACCCGCAGCCCGTCCTGGAACTCTTTGATGCGCCGCCAGGAACGGGGTGGCTCCGCTGACGTTGTCTCAGTGGCAAGGTGAGATTTCAGTGAACAGGCATATTTCGCGGACGGATGTCGAACAAATCGATCACACGGATGACAGCGGGTTTGCGATAGAGCACGGCGGACCGCCATCCTCAGCAATCGCGGTAGCGCTGGCCCGTGGCCTGGAGACCAGTCGGGACAAGCACATCATCCATATAGCTCCCTCGGAACGCAGTGCCGAGGAGATCGCCGGCGCCTTGCGTCAGTTCCTGCCTGACGCGGATATAATCTTGCTGCCGTCCTGGGATTGCCTGCCTTACGACAGGGTGTGGCCCACACGCGCCAATATGGGGCGAAGGCTTCGTGCGTTGCGTGAGATCGCAACGAAGCCGGATCGCCCGCGCATCGCTGTAATGTCGCTCGAAGCCATTCTGCAGCGGGTGCCGCCTGCTCCGGTCATCGCTGGCGGTTTCACAATTCTGGAGGTGGGACAAAAGCTCGACCGTGACGATTTTAGAACCTGGTCCGAAGCCATTGGCTATGTCGTCGACGAGAGGGTCGACGAACCGGGTGAGATAGCCTTTCGGGGCGATCTCATCGATATTTTCCCTGCTGGCGCGGATGGCCCCGTTCGCGTCATCGTTGATCCCGATGCCTGCATCCGGCAGCTCAAGACCTACGACCCGCTCAGTCAGCTCAGCGATCAGGTTCGAGACTCGATTACGGTCGGACCGGCATCCGAGCTGATCTTTAAAGCTGGTGAGCATCCTGAGTTGACAGCGATGCGCACGACGTCGATGGAGGAGCGCCTGGTCGCATCGTATGGCGCTATGCCATCCGTCTTCGATGCGGCATCCAGCGCTTCGATCTCCTTCCTTGAAGGGACCGACGGGCAGCCGCTCGGCAGAATTCTGGATCTGGTCGAGGATGCACGTCGTGCCAGGCAGGAGGCAGCCGGAACGAAAAAACCTTTGCCGGGACGATTTTACCTATCCCGTGAAGAGTGGGACGCTGCTCTGCTTAACCGCTGCTGCGTGAGACTAGCCGTTTCTGCCGTGGGAGTTCCCAAATTCTTCCGCCAGGCCCGACCCGGGCATGATTTCGCGGAATTCATCAGAGGGCAGACGAGTGCCGGAGTCAGAGTAGTGTTCACCGGCGATGCCTCTGAACTGCAGCGAGCAGATCGCCTGCTCGATAGGAGACTAGGCCGGCGGGCAGAGGAAGCGGCCGACTTGCCGCAAATCCTTTCGGCCGCGAGGGGCTCTGTTCTCAAGGCTGAATTCGTCCTCGACGAAGGGTTTGTCGACGCGCAATCCAATATCGCCGTGGTGGCCGCATCCGACCTGTTTGGGCCCGCGTTAAAGGCGAGCGGGAGCGCGACCACGGGCATACTCGAACCCGAGTTGCGCATTGGCGATGTCGTCGTCCATGAAGACCATGGCCTGGGCGTGCTCGCCGCGGTCGAACAGGTCGAGTTGGCTGGCCAGCAACAGGATGTCGTCAGACTGGAATATCATGGCGGGGCTTCCTTGCTGGTTCCGGTCGACGACTTTGGACGAATATGGCGCTACGGCTCGGAACCGGAGGCAGTGTCGCTTGATCGCCTCAAAGGCGAGGGCTGGCCGAAGCGACGCGAAGCTGCGTTGCGCGAGATCGACAGGCTGGCCAAACGCCTCTTGAGTCTTGCCAAAATCAGGTCCAGCCAGCCTGCCGAGATCATAAAGCCCTCCCGCACGGACTTGGCCCGTTTTGCGGCGAGATTTCCCTATACGGAGACGCCCGACCAAGCGGCCGCCATCCGCGCTGTGCTCGATGATCTTTCGTCGGGAAGAACAATGAACCGGCTCGTCTGCGGCGATGTCGGCTTCGGCAAGACAGAGGTCGCCCTGCGTGCTTGCGCCGCCGCGGCTTTCTGCGGGAAACAGGTTGCTATCATAGCGCCGACAACGGTGTTGGCACGACAGCACTATGAGACGTTCAGCCGCCGCTTCGCAGGAACCGGCCTGCAGGTCGCCCACCTTTCTAGGATGGTCGGGGCAGCGGAGGCGAGAGCGGCAAAAGAGGGTCTGCGGAGCGGCCAGGTTGCGGTCGTTGTGGGTACTCAGGCCCTGGCGTCCAGGAGCGTCACCTTCGCCAATCTTGGACTGCTGGTGATCGACGAGGAGCACCGGTTCGGGGTCAAGTTGAAGCGGGCCCTGCGGACCATGACGCCTCGCCTCCATACGCTGAGCATGAGCGCCACACCGATACCCCGGACGCTGCAATCGGCGTTGTCGGGCATCCAGGACGTCAGCGTTCTAAACTCTCCGCCCGCCAAACGACGTCCCGTTCGCACGATCTTGGCAGCGTTCGATCCAGCATCGGTGCGCGCGGCCCTCCTGCGTGAATTTCACCGGGGTGGACAGAGCTTCTTCGTGGTCCCGCGGATCGAGGATATTGCCCCGGCCTGTGACCAGCTGAACAGACTGGTGCCGGAACTCGGGGTCAAGACGGCGCATGGTGAAATGAAGGGGAGACAGCTGGACGAAGTCATGGTCGGATTCGCCGACGGTGATGGCGACATTTTGTTGAGCACCGACATCATCGAGAGCGGCCTCGATGTGCCGCGGGCCAACACCATCATCGTTTGGCGCCCCGACCGGTTCGGTCTGGCGCAGTTGCACCAGTTGCGGGGCCGGGTCGGAAGGGGGGCGGTGCAGGCCGTTGCGTTTCTTCTGACCCAGCCTGGCGTTGAACTGGCCGACGGCACCAGGGCCCGGCTTTCGACGATGCTTGCGCTCGATCGGCTCGGCTCCGGCCTGGCAATCAGTCAAAGAGACCTCGACCTGCGTGGCGCCGGAGATCTTTTCGGCGAAGACCAGGCCGGGCATATGAAGCTGATCGGAGTGGGCTTGTACGAGCACTTGCTGGAGCGGGCGGTCTCGGCGGCTGGCGGAGGGGCCAACTTCAGCAAGCAACTTGCCGAGATCAATGGCTCGGGAAAGGGGGCTTTTCCCGAGAGCTATGTCGACGAGCCTACGGTGCGCGTTGGCCTCTATGCGCGGCTCTCCCGCATCCGTTCGGAGCCGGACCTCGATACATTCAGCGAAGAGCTCGAGGACCGCTTTGGAGACATGCCTGGCGAAGTAGCCCTTTTGCTGGAATTTACCAGGTTGCGAATAGCAGCGTCGGAATTGGGCGTCGGCAAAGTCGATGTCGGTCCCGAGGCCATCGCGATCACCCCTCGGAACAAGCCGTCGGCGTCCCAATGGCGGAACAGCAAGGCGTTGGGCCTGGACTACCGGAACGGCCGCCTGATTTTCAGGCCTATCCAGCCCAGCGTCTCAGGCATCGATGCGGTTCGCTTAGCGCTTGATGCCCTACGCGCAGCCCAGCCAAAGCACGAGATCTGACGAGCCTTTTGTCTCCTGGGGCCATCCGTGCGAATGGCGCTGCGGGCGGCCGTGCGTTCGCGGGGAGCGTTCAAGGCATGGTTCCGGCTTGATGGGGTGTCATGGCAGCCATGTTTTCATTCAGATGGGCCATGATCCAGATAGAGCCCAGAACCACCAGCGCGACGATCAGCACGCCGAAGGCCAGCGCCAGGATGTTGTTGGTGTTGTCCGGCCCGGTGGTCAGGTGCAGAAAGAAGACAAGATGCACGCCCATCTGCGCAACGGCGAGCACCACCAGGGCCGAGATGACCGCGGGCTGGTAAATCAGGTCGGTTCGCGCCGCCAGGAATGACGCGATCGTGAGCAGGATAGCCAGGCCGAAGCCGAGCACATAGCCCGAGAGGCCCCCAGCCGTTTCGTGCTCGCTTATGTGTTCCTCGCCCGGCGCTGAATCGCGGCGGTCCTGCAACTCGCCGGTCTTGCTCTCGAACTCGGTCATGACGATGCTCCCAGCAGATAGACCAGGGTGAAGATGGCAACCCAGATGATGTCGAGGGCGTGCCAGAAGAGCCCGAAGCAGTGGAGCCGCCGCAAGATGTCGGGCCGAAAGCCCTTGACCCACAGCTGCGCCATCATCGTTCCCAGCCAGAGCAGGCCGAGACCGACGTGGGCACCGTGGCAGCCAACGAGCGCAAAGAAGGCAGAAAGAAATGCGCTGCGCGAGGGGCCTGCCTGCTCGCCGATCATTGCCGCGAACTCCTGTAGTTCCAGGAACAGGAACGCTGCCCCGAGCAACCCCGTGACGAGAAGCCAGAACTGCGTGGCAGCCATTGATCTGCGACGGGTGGCGAGTGTTGCCACGCCGCCGGTGAAGCTCGAAGTGAGCAGAAGGCCCGTCTGGACCGCAACCCGTGTCGGTTCGAACAGATCCTTGCCTGTCGGTCCGCCGGCGGTTGCCTTGGCGAGCACGGCGTAGGTGGCGAAAAATGCCGAGAACATGATGATGTCGGACAGGAGAAAGATCCAGAAGCCGTAGGTCACCGTGACGAACTTTGAGGCCGGGCCGCCTTCTCCGTGGCCCGTCGCAGAGCGCACCGCATGCCGACCGGTGTGATTAAGCCGATACGGGTCCCGTGCCTGGGTGCCGGCGCTGATGTCGCCGGAGAATGCGTGATCGCTCATGCCGGGCGCTCCCACCCGCGCAGCCAGGCAAACTGGGCTGCCTTGTGGTCATGATCGATGCGGGCGACCTCGTCGACAGGGATCTCGTAGTCTCCATGATCGCGCCAGGCGAATACGACGAAGGTTGCGTAGGCGCCGATGAAGCCGACGATCGCCAGCCACCATATATGCCAGATCAGCGCGAAGCCGATCAGTGTGCTGAAGAAGGCGGTGACGAAGCCAGTCGGGCTGTTGCGAGGCATCTCGATCGGCTCATATGCCTTTTCCTCGTCCGAGCTCTGTTCGATCCCTCGTTGCTTGATGCTCCAGTAGGGCTCTTCGTCTTCCACGTGAGGCAGCCGTGCATAATTGAAGACAGGAGGAGGAGAAGATGTCGACCACTCCAGCGAACGCCCGTCCCACGGGTCGCCGGTTTCGTCGCGAAACTTGTCGCGATGCCGGACCGAAACGAAAAGCTGTGTGATCTGCAGCGCCGCGCCGGCGATCATCACCACCACGCCGAAAGCGGCCACCACCAGCCACGGTGCCCAAAGGTCCATATCGATATGTTGCAGGCGCCGCGTCATGCCGAGCAGACCGACAATATAGAGCGGTACGAAGACCAGCATGTAGCCGGCCAAGGTGACCCAAAATGCCGCCTTTCCCCAGCCTTCGTGCAAACGGAAACCGAACGCCTTGGGGAACCAGTAGGTGAAGCCGGCGAATGCTCCAAACAACACGCCCGAGATGATGACGTTATGGAAATGCGCGACGAGGAAAAGCGAATTGTGTAGCACGAAGTCGGCCGGCGGGACGGCAAGCAGGACGCCAGTCATGCCGCCGACGGTGAAGGTGGTCACGAAAGCCAATGCCCAAAGCATCGGCGTGTCGAAACGAACGCGCCCGCCATACATGGTGAAGAGCCAGTTGTAGATTTTCACACCGGTTCCCACGGCAATGACCGACGTGGCGATGCCGAAGGCGGCATTAACGTCCGCTCCGGCACCCATGGTGAAGAAGTGATGCAGCCAGACCATGAACGAGACGATGCAGATGAACATCGTGGCCGCGACCATCGAACGGTATCCGAACAGCGGCTTCGATGAAAAAGTCGAGAAAATCTCGGAAAAGATTCCGAAGGCGGGAAGCACCAGGATGTATACTTCGGGATGGCCCCACGCCCAGATCAGGTTGACGAACATCATCTGATTTCCACCAGCTTCGTTGGTGAAGAAGTGGAAGCCGAGATACCGGTCCAGCGTCAGCATTGCGAGCGTGGCGGTAAGGATCGGGAAGGCTGCGACAATGAGCAGGTTGGACGCGAGCGAGGTCCAGCAGAACATCGGCATTCGCAGATAGCCCATTCCCGGCGCCCGCATCTTGAGGATGGTCGTCACCAGGTTGACGCCGGTGAGCAGCGTGCCGACGCCGGAGATCTGGATCGCCCACAGATAATAATCGACACCGACGCCCGGCGAGTAGGCGGTTTCCGACAAAGGGGCATAGGGCAGCCAGCCGGTGCGCGCGAACTCGCCGACCACAAGCGAGATGTTGACCAGCAGGGCTCCGGAAGCCGTCAGCCAGAAGCTGACGGAATTGAGCGTCGGAAAAGCGACATCGCGTACGCCAAGCTGCAGCGGCACGACGAAATTCATCAGGCCGATCATGAACGGCATCGCGGCGAAGAAGATCATGATCGTGCCGTGCGCGGAAAAGATCTGGTCGTAATGCTCCGGCGGGAGGTAGCCCGGCCCGTGAATCGCCAGCACCTGTTGTGTGCGCATCATGATAGCATCGATAAAACCACGAAGAAGCATGAGCATCGCCAGCACAATGTACATCACGCCGATGCGCTTGTGGTCGACCGAGCTTATCCACTCGCTCCACAGATATGGCCAGTAGCCCTTCACCGTTATCCAGCCAAGCACGGCGGCTGCTGCCAGAAAGACGCCAAGGGCTGCGCCGAGGGGGATAGGTTGATCGAAAGGAACGGCCGACCAGTCGAGCTTGCCCAGCATCGTCATTCTGCGCCTTGTGGATGATGGGTCATCGTTGCCGCCGCCGCGGGTAATGCCCTTGGGCTCACCTGTGGCTCGCCGCTGGCTGCGCTCTCAGCAGGCCCCGGACCCGGTGGGAGCGTCTGCTGAACGACCGCTTCGAACAGCCCAGGCTGGACATGACCGAAGGAAGCCGGCGCCACATTTGTGCTTTGCCGGGCGAGTTCGCGATAGGCGTTGGCGTTGAGCACGCCGCCCCCGCCACGCAGCGATGACGCCCAGCGGGTGAAGGCATCGGCTGAAACCGCGCTCACACTGAAATTCATATCCGAGAAGCCGTCGCCGCTGAAGTGCGCCGACTGGCCGAAAAAGCTGCCCTCGCGGTCGGCCTGCAGATGCAATTCGGTCTGCATGCCGTTCATGACGTAGACCATGCTGCCAAGCTGGGGCACGAAGAACGTGTTCATCACGCTGGCCGAGGTCAACTTGAAACGCACTGGAACACCGGCGGGGATAACCAGTTGATTGACAGCGCCCACGCCCTGCTCGGGATAGAGGAACAGCCATTTCCAGTCGAGCGCCACCACCTGAATGTCGAGCGGCGGCTGGCTAGAAGGGATCGGTTTGCGCGGATCGAGCTGATACGATCCGTAGTAGATCAGACCGCCAATGAACAGGATGGTGAGCGTCGGGATCGACCAGACGATCAACTCCACGCGTCCCGAATAGGTGAACTCCGGGTTATAGCGGGCGTTGCTGTTCGAGGCGCGGAACTTCCAGGCGAATGCCAGAAGTGCAACAAGCGTGGGAACAACGATCACCAGCATCACCGCCAGCGAGTTCAAAAGGATCGTGCGATTGCCGACGCCAATTGGTCCTTGGGGATCGAGCACTCCCCCCGCGCAACCGGGCAAGAATGCGCCTCCGAGGATCCAGAGCAGTTGGCGTGTCAACTTAGGGCTGGATGGCAACAACACCGGCTCTGCAATCTCTCTTTGCGGGAACGCGTGCTAGGGGCATGCGTTCATCGGGTTTCCATCTGAGCCTCCCCATGGCGCGGAACCTCGCGGCACTTCGCAGGGTGTCGCCCCCTGAGCGAGTGCCCCAACTGTCGCCGGCCGGGTTTGTTCCGCTGGACCGAGTTACTCTGTCCGATGGTCCCGCGTTGGCCAATCCGACCATAATTTCAGAACGATGGCGGCTCGATTGGCCTAGCTATCGGCGACGCTGGCTCGCGCACGAATTTCAATTTCGGCGGGACGGCGAATACCCTGAATCGCTCAGCCAGGTTATCGAGAGCCTGCCGCATGCCCACTCCCGCAGCAGCCGCACCGTGTCCACTGATGACCATCTGGGGACCCAAGGCAGCCAGATGCTTCACGGACCTTTCCGCTGCATCCCAGTCTGGCGTGAAATAGCGCGGCGGACCGTGCATCTCGAGATCCTGAATGGCGACTTCATAGACCGACTCCTGACCGGTGGTGATGAAAGCGTCTCCTACAATGAGCGAGCGGTCTTGCTCGCGCCAGAGCGAGATATGCCCAGGGGCATGTCCGGGTGTGTGCAGCCATTGCCATCCGGGCATTCCGGGGATCGATCCATCGGCGGGCAAGGGTTGCAAACGGCTGCCAAGATCGATTGGCCCGCGTGGAAAAAGCGGTGAAAGCAGCGCCATCAGTCCACCCCCAACCCAGGGATCCGGTGGCGGATAGGATGTGGTTCCGTCCAAATAGGGGTGCTCGAGTGGATGGGCGAAGACAGGCACGTCCCAGCCATTTGCGAGTTCTAGAACCGTTCCCACATGGTCGAAATGGCCATGGGTCAGGATGATTGCAGCCGGCCGTGCGTTAACGCCGAACCGCTTTTCCGCGACCGCTAGAATGCTGCTGCGAGACGTCGGCAACCCGGTATCGATCAGCACCCAGTTCCGATCTCCGCTGCCCGGTGCGCCGAAGAACACGACATTGACGATTGCTAGCCGCAAGTAACCCAGGTCCGGTGCGATGCTCCAAGCGCCGTCGCCACGATCCTCGCGCCTGGCGTGGTCGATCTCGGAAAGTCGAATCTGAACGGTCATGTGATCCCATGCCTCTGTTGTTGCCGAGCAGCCGCTCGAGTGGATGACGGCGGCTGTACATCGCCCCGAACTTGGGACGGGCCTCCTTGTTCCTCATTTGCACGCGGCGCCCGGACAGTTCACCACCGGAACAAAGGCTCTACCAATGGGTTCGGCACTACCCGGCCACGCAAGGACGAGCTGGACTGAGCAACGAACATGGGGCGCGCCCGACTGAATTCGGTATTTCGCCAACGCGGTTCCCGGTCCGGACAAGGCGGCCGAGTTCGAAGCCGATTGCCCAAAGGAGACTTCGAAAAATGAGCGAAGTGGGACGCCAGACGGAGGCCTCGGTTCCGGAAGCTTCGCGCTTCGCCAGTTTTTTCATGGCAGGCTTTGAATGCTCCTCGCACCGGCGCAAGGACGGCGTTCGCCTCGATCTTATTCGTGCGACCTCGCATAATTTGCATGCCCTGGGCGACTACCGCGGCTGCGCCGAACTCGGCCTTCGCACCATCCGCGACGGCCTGCGTTGGCATTTGATCGAAACCGCTCCCGGAACCTATGACTGGTCAAGTTGGGCGCCAATGGTCGAGGCAGCCCGATCGGCAGGTGTTCAGGTAATCTGGGACATCTTTCACTACGGATCTCCGGACCATGTCGATCAGGGCTCGCTGCATTTCATCGACGCCTATGCCTCGTTCGCGGCAGAAGCCGTCAAGGTACACCGTTCGATCACCGGAACATCGCCTCTGTTGTGCCCCATCAACGAAATCTCGTTTTTCGCATGGGCTGTCGAGGTCGGCTATTTCCCGCGCGTGGGGCCGAACAAACGTGGATGGTTCAAGCGGCACCTCGTCAAGGCCGCCATCGCGGGTGTTCGTGCAATGCGGGAGATCGATCCCGCCTGCAGATTTGTCTGGGCCGAGCCGCTTATCCATATCGCCCCTCGTGACCGGACCCGCAGCGAACGGCGCCGGGCCGAAAACGCCCGACAGGGACAGTTCGAAGCTTACGACATGTTGCTGGGCCGCGTCGAACCTGAGTTGGGCGGGAGCGAAGATGTTGTCGATGTCGTGGGCTTGAATTTTTACCCGCACAATCAATGGTACGTAAACGGGCCGACGATTCCGATGGGACACCACGAGTACCGCGCCCTGTCGGAAATGTTGCTAGAAGTTGCTCATCGATACGGCAAGCCGATGTTCATTGCGGAGACCGGCTCCGAGGGATCCGGCGGGCCGGCTTGGCTCCATTATGTCTGCGACGAGGTGCGTTCCGCAATCAGTCTCGGAGCGCCGATCGAGGGTATTTGCCTGTACCCGATAACGGCCTACCCGGGCTGGGACAATTCGCGACATGCCGAGGTTGGTTTGTTTTCCGTCATCCAGGCTGACGGCAGGCGACACCTGCGCAAACCCACAGCAGATGAACTGGCCCGTCAGCAAGCTCTTCTCGTGGCGGACACGACGCCTTGAAGAGGCCTCAAACGAGGGAGGGGCGGGCGAGCGTCTGTTTCGAAACGCCGCCCGCGCCGGTGCGGTGCATCAGCTTTTTGCAGTCGCCCCGGCCTCGCGCAGCCTGGCATACCGCATGGTAACGTCGCTCAGATTTTCCTTGAGCCAGTTGGCCATGGCTTCCTCTTCGTTCAGGTTCTGCTTGAGGGCCCTTTCAGCATCCTGGAAGCCCCCAGCGTCGGCCAGTACCAGCAGCGAATTGTAGGCAGCAATCTCGTAGTTCTCGAATGCGAAATTCGCCAGGCTGTTCTTGATGATCTCGTCGCCGGCCATCGAATGTCCAATGGCGGCCACGCTGCCAACCATCGACAAGGCGGTGTCCTTGAGGGTGGAGTGCTCCTCGCCAAGGCCCTCCAGGACGGACTCGAGTCTCGTGATCTGGCCTTCGGTTTCCTGAATGTGCCGGCGCAAGCGATCGGCCACCTCCGGATAGTTCTCTATACGCTCGACCTGAGGCTTCATGATCGACAGCGCTTGATTTTCCATGGCGTGCGCGTTGCGCAAGCCGACGATAAATATCTCACGGCTTTCCGAGTTGAAGTTTGTATCCATCGAGTTTCTCCTTCTGATACCCGCCCGATCTTCCGTCTTGAAAGAAACTATCTTCTCGGCTCGGCCAACAACGGCTCGTCCGTGCGCGCCCAGGCCGGGAGGCTTTTTTGGATGCGCGAGAAAGTGGCCAGAGCCTGTCCGACTACCTGGTCCATGTTGTAATAGCGGTAAGTTGCAAGCCGACCGACAAACCAGACGTCTGGGCAGCTTGCCGCGAGCGCTTCATAGCGCTTGTAGAGCACTTCGTTTTCGGGCCGGGGCACGGGATAGTACGGGTCCCCGATGTCCGTGGGGTATTCGTAGGTCAGGCTGGTCCGCGAACTCTGCTGGCCGGTCAGATGTTTGTACTCGGTAATGCGCGTGTAATCTTCCGTCTGGGGATAATTGACCACGGCAACCGGCTGAAATTGCTCGCAATCCAGTGTAACGTGCTCGAAACGAAGCGAACGGTACGGAAGGTGCCCGAGCTGCCAGCCGAAATATTCATCGATCGGGCCGGTATAAACCATGCGCCTGAACGGTATCTTCTCACGAATTTCACGGAAGTCGGTCTGCAGCATGATCTTGATGTTCGGATGATCGAGCATGCGTTCGAACATCCGCGTGTACCCGCCGGCCGGCATTTTCTGGAAGCTGTCGCTGAAATAGCGGTCGTCACGGTTGGTCCTGGTCGGCACTCGTGCCGTCACGGATTTGCTCAGCTGACTGGGATCGACGCCCCATTGCTTTCTTGTGTAGCCGCGGAAGAATTTTTCATAGAGCTCGCGCCCCACGGTGCTGACGACGACGTCCTCAGCCGTTCGGACATCCTCCACCGTTTCGCGTCGCGACGCGAAGAAATCCTCCAGCTGTGCCGAGGTCAGGTCTAGCCCGTAAAGCCGGTTGATGGTGTCGAGATTGATCGGGATGGGAACCAGTTGCCCGTCCACGGCCGCCAACACCCTGTGCTCGTACGGCCGCCATTGCGTGAACTGCGAAAGGTGGTCCACGATCGTTTGGCTGTTGGTGTGGAAGATGTGCGGGCCGTAGCGATGGATGAGGATGCCGGCTTCATTGTAGCAGTCGTAGGCGTTGCCTCCCACATGGCTGCGGCGATCGATCAGCAAAACGCTTTCCTGACGCTGCGACGCTATCCGTTCGGCAAGCACACTGCCGGCGAAACCCGCGCCGACGATCAGCCAATCGAACATGGCTATGCACTCCTGCGAAGGGGCACGACCTTCTTGCGTTGGTAGGCGCGCTCAATGTGAGCTGCCATGGCATTCCATGTCCGTTCCCAGGACATGTCCGCAAGATAGGCATCGACTTGCTGCAGGAGCATCTGACGCGGTCGCGAAAGGACGGAGCGCAGCTTGATTTCCAGATCGTCACAGTCGGCGATTTCCACCAGCCCGGCAGCACCGTAACTGCGCACCACGTCGACGATTGCCGTCGAGATCACCGGCAGACCCGCCGCGAGAAATTCCGGCGTCTTGGTCGGGCTGATGAAACGCGTCGCCTCGTTGAGGGCAAACGGCATCCATCCGGCGTCCCAATGGCGCAAATAGTCGGGCAGATCGCAGTAGGCTTTCGGGCCAAGCCAATGCAGGTTTTCGGCTTGCGGCAGGCTTGCAGGGTCGATCTTGACAACCGGACCGAGCATGACGAAATGCACGTCCGGCATTGTCTTTGCCGCTAGCGCCACGAGATCGACGTCCAGCCGCTCGTCGATGACGCCGAAATATCCAACCCTCGGGGAAGGAATGCCCGCCTGGTCGGCTGGGTCCCTTCCTGGCCGTCTTGCGGTGTGAAAGTGCCTCACATCGATGCTGCTCGGAAATGGAAAGATGGCGGGATGGAGGTGACGCTTGGTCTCGAACAAGCTTAGACCACCGGTGAAAACCAGATCCGCGCGGCGCAGAAGCGCCTTTTCCATCTGGCACAGCTCGGGGGGCGCATTCCTGAACGCAGAGAGTTCGTCCATGCAGTCATAGACGCATATGTCTGGGTCGAGGAATTCCGTAAAGCGAAGAGCCATTGGGGTGTAGTACCAGGCGATCAGCCGGCTATGCGGCATAGAAGCGATGGTCTGCTGCACAAATCTCCGCTGGACGGCATCTGCTTTCGCGGCCGACGTGCCAAGCGGCAGCACTGGTGTGACAATCAGAATGTTTTCCGATGCCACGCTCGTCCGCATCAGCGGCTGCGGCAATTCTTCGAAAACGGGTTCTTCAAAGTAGACCACTCGCTGCTGAGCGGATGCGAGAGTGAGGAGATGCTGCGGACGCTGGTGAACAAAATTCCATCGTAAGTGGGAGAAGCAAACCAGTATATTTTCGCGACGAACATATTGACTGCCGGTTACCCCGCCAAAGGCCGCTTCCATTGACATACTCCCTCTGTGACACTATTTATGTTACGATTAACATTTGTTAATCGCGAATGGAGAGAACTACTTAGTTCCAGCTCCTAACTTTCGATCAGGTGAGTTGTTCCAACTGAAATGAAGAAGGCCCGGTCGCCCGCTTGGTCCACGCACGAAGCGGGATCTGGTTGCGTAGGCGAGGGCGGCTGTCGGGACCCGGCCGCCACTGAAAGCGTGGTTGAACGACGAATGCTGGTGGACAGCGGCATTGCCGTATTTGCGTTCAACTCGTTGGCTATAGAATGTGCCTAACATCAATGATTCGCCTGTATCTCTGCGCGTCTCCGACTGCCGAGGCGAATTCCGGGGCTGACATGAACATCAACTTTGAAACCAACGTTTTTCCACTGTTTCATCCGCAAAGCGTGGATGATCTCAAGGACCCGTGTCCTGTCTTCGATGGCCGTGTCTGGCACGTCTTCGGGTCAAGCGGCACGGTCACCACCGAGACGTGGAGAATCTTGCATGCCACGGCGCCCGATCTTTATGGGCCGTGGGCCGAGCATGATCCGATCGAACTTCCAATCAACGGCACTGGTGTTGCGGCTCCCGGTGTGACCCACGAGTGCGGCGTCTTCCACATGTTCATTCAGACGGAATTCATGAAGTCGGGTGGCCGTTGCGAGCATGCGGTTTCCAACGACGGGTTCCATTGGGTAGTCCTCAGTCCGGCCATTCTGGCCATCCCGGACACGGAAGAGGACGGCATTTACGATCCGCATCCAGCAGTCATTGGCGGTGGGCGCTACCTCGTTTATTCGGCTATGCCAAAATTCACCAGGGTGCCTCAGCCCGACATCTATCTGGCGCGTAGCCAGTCCGACTCGTGGTTCGGTCCGTGGAAGCGGATCGGCAAAATCCTCGACCACAACGATGTTCCCCACCATAACACCAGAGATGATCCCGACTACGAATGGGGCATTGAGGGCGCGCAACTGATCGAATTGCCGGACGGCCGGGTCCTTCTCAATGCCACGTGCTTTCTTCCGGACGGCCTTCGGGGAAACCGGCAACGGGTGTTTTTTGCCATAGCCGACGAGGTCAGCGGACCTTACGTTTCGATCGGCCCGGTGCTGGAGCCAGGTCAACCGGGCGAGAACGGCCACTCGACAGTGATGATCGATGGCAGTCAGCTTTCACTGTTCTACCAGAGCCGGGTTGCCACAACCGATCACCGATGGCGCTATGGTTTGGCCAGATGCGACGTCGCTCTCTTTTCAAAGGTCGCGTGATTCCAGGCTGCCATTAGCGCCTTGAGGCGGATCCGCGTCATGCGGCCATGGAACTCCGGAGGGTTGAAGGTGATCCGCGTCGGTGACGGTAGCAAAGTGTCATCGCGAAATGATTTCAGCCCGTTCGTCAATTGTCTCCGCGCATCGATGACACCGCCAGATGCCCGACTAATGGGCTCATAGCTATTTCTTCGGTCCCTTGACAGGGAATGTCGCGTCGCCGTCTTTTTTGCCGGAGATCACCCGCGGATCGGCGCTGGCGACGCCATCGTTTCCGCCGCCCTTGTGGTCCTTTTCCGACTGACCCTTAGCGTCCTGCTCGGGTGTCCGTCTTGATGTTCGAAGCGTCTTGTCCGCCATCATGGCCTCGCGTTTGCCATCCAAACTTCCGGCAATTTCGAAAGTTCCACCGCTTTAGCAAGCCGAAGGACCCAGTGAGTCGGAACGTCGTGGCGGGACGTGAGTTGTAAGCGAGGATATTCACCCGCAGGAGGACGCTTATGGCTAACCGCCGAGAGCAGCAGACGGACCTAACGCCCGCCGAGGCAACAGACCGCATCTGGGAACTCGCCGAGGACATCGACGTCTGCATGTTTGTGACCTGGGACGGCGAGTACAATCGAGCCCGTCCGCTATCTGCGCGTGTGGTCCGTGAAGAAAACGCCATATACTTCCTCGTCAATGACGACAGCGCCAAGAGCGAGCAACTGTCGACCTATCCAAAGGTCACATTGGCCTGGAGTGACAACAGCCACTACAAATACGTCACGATGTCAGGCCCGGCCACAGTGACAAATGATAGGGAAAAGATCACCGAACTCTGGGAGAAAACTGACGCAGCCTGGTGGGATAATGCCGATGATCCCGAGATTCGTCTGATAACGGTCAAACCCGACGAAGGCGAATTGTGGGACAGCCCGGGGCTAATCATGGCTACCGCAACGATGGTGTTTGCGGCCGTTACCGGCGCCAAGCCGAATGTGGGCGACAACGCAAAGGTCGAGCTCTGAGCGAGCGGCTAAACTAACCTCTGCTTTAGAGGCAGCGTCGATGAGCATTTTGGAAACCAGCAAGAAAGTGATCGAGAACGTCACCGGTTTCGCAAGACCGCGCAAGCAAGCTGTCGCCGGATTTGTGAGGCAGCGAAAGTCGAATGAGTTCTGGTTCAAGGATGATGGACTTGTACCCAATAATCCAGCATGGCCGCTCGTCGTTTATCGAGGCGCCGTCGAATTGCCCGAAGGACTTGATCCAGCAGCCGTCATGGAGGTGCTTTTCGATGCAAACGGATGGGGCGATAGCTGGCGAAACGGCATCTATGATTACGTTCACTATCATTCGCAAATACACGAGGTTCTGGGCATTGCCCGCGGAAATGCTGAAGTCCGGTTTGGGGGCAAGAAAGGACGAACGCTGTCGCTGAAGGCTGGCGACGTCGCGGTCCTCCCGGCAGGCCCGGGCACCAATGCCTCTCGGCATCCGATGATTTTTTGGTTGTCGGCGCGTATCCTCCGTTTGGGACTTATGACGAATGTAGGAGCAAGGATCAGCATAGCGATGCGCTCGCAACCATCCCCAAGGTGGGGCGTCCGCGCAAGGATCCTGCATATGGTAGCCAAGGTCCGCTTCTGAAAAGTTGGAAGCGCTAATGCATGTCGCTCAAAAGTGGCTCCGGTTTTGAGACGACGAGATGCATAAAACAAAGACCCAAAGCGCGCGTTTTCTGAGTCCGTTCAAACGCGACGCGCTTTAGTCGTCGGGGTCGAAAGCCTTGGCAACTGCGTCTTTCTCAGCCTGCGGCAGGACTGTCATTGTGAGAATGAAGGCTGACAGCAGGAGACAGACGCCATTCGTGATTATGATCGGCCACTCTGCCTTCATGATGCCGAAGGCCAGCCACAAGGCGAAGCCCAACACAGTGATGGCATACATCGGTGCGGAGATGCCGCTTGTCTCTCGTGTCCTGATGATTTTCCAGGCTTGCGGGGTGAAACTGCTCATCGAGCAGACGGTCGCGAGATAGCCGATGAGCGTGACTGTCTGCATTGAAGCGGCCCTGACCTACGTCGCAGATACGCGCTTGAGATCAGATACGCGGACCACGCCGTGCTGGCTGACAAAGGTCAGGGTGGAGTCCGTGCTCTGGCTCTGCGAAACACCGGATATGCGATGGTCGCCTGTGTCATAAATCTCCATCTTTCCATGATCGTCGATGACCAGGCGGCTTTGCTCAGGAAACGCTGCGTAGCGCATATTGTTTTGAGAACCAGCGGCAGATGGGCTCCCAAACTCCTCAGGCCACCATGAGCCGGCGTGGGCCATAGCTGCAGAATGATAGCTCGTGTCGTCGCGTTGTGGCTTGGCGGGATGATCGCGCAGGTAGGCCGAGAGCTCCGCCGCGATAGTGTTGAGCTTCGCCTTGAGGCTGTCATCGAACATGTCGCCGACCATCGTCATGCCGGAGGACCATTGTGACATTCCTCCGAAGTCGACGTGGCTGAACTGGGCCATGGTTCCACCACCACGCCGCAACGCCTCAAGGACAGCCATGACAGCGCCATCAGTGACGCCATGCTGGCGTGCAAGGCGCGCAATCAGTTCAGCTTCCTTTTGAGTGTTTGTCATCATTGCGTCCTTTGAATCGCTTGGCGCCGGCAGTCCTCATTGTTGGCGATAGACATGCGGCCAAATCTAATCACGAAGGAGCGCCACCAGGTCTTCAGGCTCCTTGCCGAGGAAGCTCAATCAAGTTCTATCCAGGCTGGCGCATGATCGCTCGGCTTGTCCCATGCACGCGTTTCGGCATCTACTCCGGCATTCTTCAGGCGATCCAATAGGGATGAACTCAGCAAGAGATGGTCCATCCGGAGCCCGGAACTCCGATCGTACCCGCCGCGGTAGGAGAAGTTCCAATAGGTGTAAATTCCCTTTTCTGGATGAATGCGACGGACGGCATCGATCCAGCCCTGAGCAAGCATTTCGGCGTACGCGCTCCGGCTCTCGGGGAAGTAAACGGCATCGCCAACCCAGCGCCCCGGCACCGCCGCGTCGATCGAGCCTGGAACGACGTTATAGTCGCCGCACAGGATGGTCGGTGAGCTATCGCCGAGCAGCACCTGGCCATAGGTGATCAAACGTTGGAACCAGCGAAGTTTGTAGTCGAACTTCGGCCCCGGCGCTGGATTGCCATTGGGCAAATACAGGCAGCCGACAACAAGCCCATTCACATCTGCCTCGATGTAGCGGCTGTGCGAATCGTCGGGATCGCCCGGCAGACCTCGACGACGTTCCAGCGGCTCAATCCCGCGAGCGAGGATTGCCACGCCATTGTAGGACTTCTGTCCGTGCCAGATTGCGCCATAGCCGGCGTTTCTAATCGCATCGACGGGATATTTTTCGTCAGAGGTCTTCAGTTCTTGAAGGCAGACGATGTCATAGCCGGTTTCGCCAAGCCACTTGAGAAGCACTGGCAGTCGGCCGTTGACGCCATTGACGTTGAAGGTTGCGATGCGGGTCATCTCGACGATTTAACGTCTTTGCGCCGCTTCGATGCGACATAGGGTCGGTAGCCAAATCTTGCCTTTTGTCATCGTCCATCTGCATTTTTGCTCGAAGCATTGGTGCTTTGACCGGAAGCAGCGGATGTCTTTGCATCTTTGGAATGCGCGGCAATCGCCGGACCCGCGCCGGTAGCTTTACGCATATCGCCGCTCCCCTTGCCGTCAGTCGATTTCTTGCTCAACAGTCCTGAGAAATATTTTCCAAAGAAGCCCATCCGACTCTCCATCTTGGCGCTCATTCGGCGCCTTTGCGGGCCCTGAACTCATCTCTGCGCTGTTCTCGCAACTGCCGAGGATCGCTGCGCGAACCACCAAGGGCGCGGCGCCTGACCAGCGCGGCCGAACACTCAAGCAGGAAACATTCCAGTCCTTTGTAGATATGCGTGATCATGTCCTTCATCTCCCGGGACCGCCTCGGCACATAGGTCGCCGAGGCGGTTGGGTAGGCGATCAATCAAGCCGCTTTCCGTTCTGCCGCTCGTTCGTTGACGCCGGCTTCACCGAGGGCAGTCAGCGCCTCGTCGGTGGCCTTCTCCTCCTCAAGTGTCGCATTGAGGAGCGCAACCACGTCGTCCTTGCCGAGCGTCGTAGCCCAGGCAATCAGGGTTCCATACCTGGCAATCTCATAGTGCTCCACGGCTTGCGCGGCACCGACGAGCCCTGCATCGAGCGAAGTCGAACCCTTGTACTCCTGAAGGATTTCAGATCCTTCCTCCAGGATGCCGTCGATCGCCGGGCAGGTTTTGCCGCGCGCGGCCGCGCCGAGAATCTCGAAGACCTCCTCCAGACGTTCGACCTGCCCCTCGGTTTCAGCGAGGTGCTTCTCGAATGCTGCCGAAACTTGCTCTTCGGATGCGCCTTTGGCCATCTTCGGCAAGGCTTTCAGAATTTTCTTCTCGGCATAGTAGATGTCTTTGAGGCCATCGAGGAAAAGGTCCTCCAGGTCCTTGTTGTTGCCATTGGCTTTCTTGGCAGTGGGCATTGTGCCGTCTCCTCTGTTGAAAATTGCCCGTCGCGAGCATTTTCTTAACTCGGAAACCCGAACCCGGTTCCGGGATAATGGAGATATCTAAATTTAAAGGGTCCTGCGCTTCACTGAGAACAACGACCACGTCATTCTCGTCGAAGAGCCGCGGCGGGGCGCACGCCATCGGGCTCCCGCCAACGGTCGTGCGGTCTGACTGCAGGAGACGCAAGTTCCGCGGCGGCAGCAGAGCAGTCGGGGCAACGCCTCTCAAGCCTCCTGACCGCTCTGCAGCCGCTTGATTGCTGGCCCTGCTTGCATCCAGCAATTGGGTGATTGGACAATGCGTATGCAACCAGAATACCTCAGAATGGTTCTAGCTATGATTTGAGCGGGATGGCAGCGAGCACCGTCCAAAGGTGGCAATTTTTATGGACGTATCACTTTCGCGAACCGCAGACGACAACATCAAAACCGGCAAGAGCGGCTTGCTGCTTGTCTCGGACAATTATGACGCTTTCGCTGTGCGCGTGCTGGCGGCAAGGAGCGCTGAGCGCAGCCTCGACCTGATGTATTACCTTTGGCATGATGACCACACCGGCCGCTTGCTGCTTCGCGAGGTTTTTCGAGCTGCTGAGCGCGGTGTTCGGGTGCGCATGCTCCTTGACGACGTCAATCCGCGTAAAAATGATGCGGCATATCTGGCGCTGAACAACCATCCAAACATCGAATTGAAGTTGTTCAATCCGAGCGGTATCAGGCGCGGCCGGATCATGCGTGGTGTGGAAGTGCTGTTGCGGCTCTTTGCATTGACGCGACGGATGCACAACAAGGCTTGGATCGTTGACGACAAATTTGCCATTGTCGGCGGTCGGAATGTTGGCGATGCCTATTTCGATGCGGCAGAAACCAATTTCCGGGACCTCGATCTGCTGCTCCTGGGGCCTGCGGTACGGCAAACCGCGGCGATATTCGATGCCTTCTGGGCTTGCAATGAAGCCAAGCCAATCAAAACCTTGGGATCAGTGGCTGAGCATGAGCATGCCAAATGGCTTGAAGGAAGCGATACCGGCCCCGATCCCAAATTCTTGAACGGCATCGGCAACCGGGGCTCGATCACGGAGTTTATTGCGGCCAGCAACGACGTTCATTGGGTGGATGGCGTGCGGGTCATTTCCGATCCGCCGGAGAAGGTTCGTGGTTGGAGACGTCGCAGCTGGCTTATGAAAGAGCTGCGTCCGATCATCCAATCCACGCGCGGGTGTCTGGAAATTGTGTCGCCCTATTTCATCCCCGGCAAAAGGGGCACAGCGATCTTGCTGGACCTTGTCGGCGCCGGTGTTGACGTTTCGGTTCTGACCAATTCCCTGGCCGCCACGGATGTCGCCGCAGTCCATGGCGCTTACGCAAATTATCGCAAGCGGCTGCTGAGGAATGGCGTCAATATTTTCGAGCTTCAGCCGTTCAACCGGCGCTCCGCAATCTCGGTGTTTGGCTCGAAGGGCGCCAGTCTGCATACGAAAGCTTTCACCGTCGACGACAATATCGGCTTCGTCGGTTCCTTCAATTTCGATCCACGGTCAGTGTCCTTGAACTCGGAAATGGGCGTGCTGTTTGAGGATCCGAAATTGGTCGCCGAGCTGCGGCATCGATTCCAATCGGAAATATCTCCGGAAACAAGCTATCGGCTCGAACTGAAGCACAATGTTCTGCATTGGCATGGATGCGGCGAAGGCAAGATTCAGGACTATACGCATGAACCAGAAGCCGGATTTTTTCGCCGTATCCTGGCGGTCTTCGTCCGTCACCTCCCGATCGAATCTCAGCTCTAGCATCTGATGATGGCCGAGGACCTCGCGATCTCAGCGAATTGCCCTGCCGGGGATCGCGTGAGCGAAACGTGAAACCCTGATCTACCACGGGTCAGCCAGACCGCATCACACCCGGTTCTTCGACAACCGCGTCGCCAATCCCATGCTGTCCGGCGTCCGGATCACTCGGCAACACGTCGGAAAAATTGACTGTGGCGACCAGGTATCCGGCTTCATCGTAGACCTTGATAGTCGATCCCGATTGCTTGGTTCCTGACCCAGGATCCGCCGCCACCGCTACGCGCGCCATCTCTATTGCTCTCGGACTGGCCATCTCCGCACTCGCTAGCTCTTCCTCGAGAGCGGTAGTCTGGCCGGATACTGTCGTCTCAAAGCGGAATTTGGCATGGGCAACCTCCTGTTCCTATGCAATTCCGGTGTCCGGGTTGCGTTCCAAAGAAACAGAATTGGTGGGAAGCAGCTAAGATCGCCGCGATGGCCAGACCCGTGTCGCCACGAAGGTCAGCAAACCCGTGATCACAATCCAGGCCTGCACCTCGCGCTGGATGGTTGGCCCAGGGTTCGATGTCTGTCGCGACGGGCTCTCTGCCTCCACTATCGGTTGAAGGTCGGACCGACTGCCGAGACGGACGGAATAGGCCCGCGTGAACTCGGCGCCGAGCAGGAATATCTCAGACGAATAGTAAACCCAAAGCAGCACGACCAGCAGTGCACCCGCCGCGCCATAGGAGGATGCGATCGCGCTGGTTCCGATATACCAGCCAATCAGCGACTTGCCGATGGTGAAGAGCAAAGCGGTCACTGCCGCGCCAATTGCGACATCGCGCCAAGCGAGCGACCGGTCCGGCAGGATCTTGAAGATCGCGGCAAACAGAGCGGAAATCAGCACGAACGATACAATGCCGTTTATCGACGCGAGAATGATCGTGCCGAACGGCAGATGGGCGTTGATGGCAGCGCCAAGTGCGGAAATGGCGGCGCTCGCCGCCAACGAGACAAGCAGTAGAAATCCCAACGCTGCAACCAGACCCAGGCTGGCCGCCCGCGCCCGCACCAATCGCGACACAGACATGGGTGGTGGCTCAATCTTCCAGATTGTGTTGAGCGAAAGCTGCATTTCGCCAAACACCCCTGAGGCTGTCACGAAGAGGGTGACAATGCCCACCAAAGTGGCAACAGTGCCGGCGGTTCTGTGAGAAGCGCTTTCGATGGTGCTGCGCAGAAGGTCGCCGGTTTGCGATCCCATCACGCCTGCGATTTCGGCCGACAGAGCGAGTTGAGCTGCTTCATGCCCAAAGACAAGTCCAGCAATCGCAACAACGATCAACAAGATCGGGGCCAGGGACGTAACGGCATAGAATGCCATCGCCGCACCGTGGCTGAGGGCATTGTCGTTGATGAATCCGAGGATGCTCTCCTTGCCAAGAACCCAGGCTTCGCGTGCCACCCGCATGGGGAATTCCTTTTACCTCAACGAGCAACCTAGTGCTGTCGGCAACGAAAGCGAGACCTGCCGCCAGTGCGCGAGGCGCGATTGCCGAGACACGCCCGCTTGTCTCTGCACCTACGGCCAGAAATGTTCCATGCGGCGCCGGAACTCGCCGGGCTCGTAATGGTTATCGGTCATCCGATTGGAGTGATCAAAAATGCCTGATAATGAAAACCGTCGCGAGACCGGCGCAACGAAGTACCCGGCTAGAACAGGTCCTGATCCTTCGGATGCGTTCTCTCAGGATGCGGCCGGCAACAAGAAACCCAAGAGTGGGGTCGGTCTGACGCGGCCAGTCAATGAAGTGGATGACAAGACGCACCAATCCGATGGCCAGAACGCCCCGGCGAGGCCGGGCGGCGGAAACACGGTCAAGCCATGAACGTTGCCAATCTTCAGCTTGAAGGGTTGATGATGGCGGTCGCGTCAATCAACAATCTGCTCGTTCACAAAGGTCTGCTGTCAATTGACGAGATCGATACCGCCCTGCGAAAGGCAGAGGCGTCCATGACAAGTGACGAGCGGACCTACGAAGACATGACACCGGCCAACCGTGACGCGATCTGCTTCCCGATCCGGCTTCTGCAGATCGCAAACAACGCGCAAGGCGAACTGGACATCCCACCATTTTCAGAGCTTGCAAAAATGGTTGGGCAAACCAAGGAACCTTAACGTCAGCGGTGACGACACCTGTAGTCTCCGTGAAGGCCTCATTTGACGCCGATGCCACTCTGAAGCGGAAAAGCAGCATCGGCGTCGTCTCGGCTATGAACCGAACCAAATCTCACCCACTGCGTTGAGTCCCGGCGTTGCGTCATTAGTCGGGGCACTTCCATGAAAACGGGCGAGCTTTCAACCTACCGGGCCAAAAGGGATTTCGCGAAGACGAAAGAGCCCAGCGGCGAAAGCTCGATTGCGGGTTCGAACCGACTCCGGTTCGTCATCCAAAAACACGCGGCCACGCGGCTGCACTATGATCTTCGCCTCGAGCTTGGCGGGGTCTTCAAATCATGGGCTGTGACCAAAGGTCCATCACTGGATCCTCACGACAAACGACTTGCCGTGGAGGTTGAGGATCACCCGCTGGAGTACGGCGACTTCGAAGGCACGATTCCCAAAGGACAATATGGTGGCGGCACGGTGCAGTTGTGGGATCGCGGATATTGGGAACCGGAAGGCGCCATGTCTCCCGAAAAGTCGTTGGAAAAAGGCGACCTGAAATTCACGCTGCAGGGCAAGCGCCTGCATGGAAGCTTCGTCCTCGTGCGCATGAAGCATGACCGCAATGGCGGGAAGCGGACCAACTGGCTGCTGATAAAACACCGCGACAAATACGCGACAGAGGGCAATGGCGATGCGGTGCTGGCTCAGGATCGATCCGTCGCCTCGGGTCGGAGCATGGAGAGGATTGCAGCGGGGAAGGGGGCAGGTCCGAAGCCGTTCATGATGAAAGGTTCATCGTTGGCCGATGCGGATGCCGTTTGGGACAGCAAGCGCGGCCATGCCGACAAGCGCGCCGCCAAGTCGGCAAAGCCTGCTCCGCGGCCGAAGCGAGCCGCTGGTGCCTCAGCGGCGAAGATGCCCGACTTCATCCCACCACAGCTTTGCGCAACGCTTTCCCGGCCGCCGGCCGGGACGAACTGGGTTCACGAAATCAAGTTTGACGGTTATCGCGTCCAGTTGCGCGTGGAAGACAAGGACATCGCCCTTAAGACCCGCAAGGGTCTTGACTGGACGGAGAAATTTGGCGCCATCGCAAAGGAGGCCGCCAGCCTCCCCAACGTCATCATCGACGGCGAAATCGTAGCGCTTGACGAGAACGGCGCGCCCGATTTTGCCGCACTGCAGGCGGCGCTGTCGGAGCGCCGGACGAAAGACCTGATCTACTTTGCTTTTGACCTGCTCTTCGCTAATGGCGTCGATCTGCGAAAGATGCCTCTCTCACAACGGAAGGAACGTCTGAGCGAGATGCTCGGCGAAGTCGATCGCGGCGCGCAAAATCTCATCCGCTATGTCGAGCACTTCAGCAATGGCGGCGACGCGGTGCTGCGTTCTGCCTGTCGCCTGTCGCTTGAGGGGATTGTCTCCAAAAAGGCCGATGCAACCTATGTTTCGGGGAGGACCGACACCTGGGCAAAATCGAAATGCCGCGCCGGGCATGAGGTGGTCATCGGCGGCTGGTCGACGACCAACGGCAAATTCCGGTCATTGCTCGTCGGCGTCAATCGCGGTGAACATTTCGCCTATATCGGCCGTGTGGGGACCGGGTTCAGCGAGGCAAAGGTCAAGCAGCTGATGCCCAGGCTGCAGGAGATGAAAGCCGCGACGTCGCCGTTTACCGGCGATGGCGCACCGAAAAGGAATTCAACCGTCTTCTGGACGAAGCCGGAATTGGTCGCGGAAATCGAGTTCGCCGGCTGGACCGGGGGTGGCAATATCCGGCAGGCCGCCTTCAAAGGCCTGCGTGAAGACAAGCCCGCAAAAGACGTCGAGGCCGAGCGTCCAGCTGATCCTCAAGAGACGCCGATTGCCGACCCTGCCAAGGTGACTGGCAAGACAGGAAAAAGCCCGGTTGTCATGGGCGTCATCATTTCCAAGCCGGACAAGCCGCTTTGGCCGAATGCCGGCGACGGTCAGCCCGTCGACAAGCTCGATCTTGCAGAATATTTCGAGACCGTTGGCCCCTGGATGATCAGACATATCAAAGGTCGTCCCTGTTCACTCGTGCGCGCGCCGGATGGCTACGCCGGCGAGCAGTTTTTCCAGCGCCACGCAATGCCAGGCACATCCAATCTGCTGGAACTGGTGAAAGTCTTCGGCGATCACAAACCGTATCTGCAAATCGACCGCGTCGAGGGTCTGGCCGCGATCGCCCAGATAGGCGGCCTTGAGCTTCACCCCTGGAATTGCCAGCCGGGTCATCCCGAAATACCTGGCCGACTTGTCTTCGACCTTGACCCTGGTCCGGAAGTCCCTTTTGCGAAGGTGGTCGCGGCTGCCAAGGAAATGCGCGATCGTCTCGAAGATCTGGGCTTGGTGAGCTTCTGCAAAACCACGGGCGGCAAAGGCTTGCATGTCGTGACGCCATTGGCGGCCCAACGCAGCAAGACGACATGGGCCGAGGCCAAGGCCTTCGCAAAGGCCGTCTGCATCCAGATGGCGGCAGACAGCCCGGATCTCTACCTCGTCAACATGGCCAAGAAGCTGCGGACATCCCGGATTTTTCTCGACTATCTCAGGAATGATCGCATGGCGACAGCCGTCGCCCCTCTCTCCCCTCGCGCCAGGGAAGGCGCGACTGTATCCATGCCGCTGACCTGGAGTCAGGTGAAGGCGGATCTCGATCCGAAAAAATACACCGTTCGCACGGTTCCGGGCCACCTGAAAAAGACCGTCGCCTGGGCCGACTACGACGATGGCGAACGGTCGATCAGCATCGCCATCAAACGGATCGGTTCAGCAAAGCTCGCCGCATGACGACGTCGGTTCGCGCAAGAACGCCATGACAGCTGCGGCTACCGCGTCGGCTGCTTCTTCGGCCATATGATGTCCGCTATCGATCCGTTGGCCCTTCAGTTCGGTGGTCCAGGGTCGCCAAACATCCAGCACGTTGCCGTAAAGTGCCTCAAGATCATCGCGGGCGGACCAGAGCGCCAAGGTCGGGCACGCGACCCGGCGACCAGCTTTCCTGTCATCGGTATCGTGCAATTGATCGATGGCCAGACCTGCCCGATAGTCTTCAAGCATGCCGTGACCAACATTCGGATCGTGGATTGCGTCCTTGTAGTCGACATAGGCCTCAGCCCCCATGGACTCGGCTGAGCCGCCATACCACGCGTCAGGATCGGCCATGATTGCGCGTTCGGGCTTGTCCGGCTGTGCAAAAAAGAACCAGTGCCACCAGAGCTTCGCAAAGCGGGCGTCGCAGCGTTCGAGGGCTTCCAGGATAGGGACGCTATCCATAACGATCAGATGGCTGATCGCTGACGGGTGATCCATCGCTGCTCGGAACGCTGTGTAGCTGCCGCGGTCATGGCCTGCGATCGCAAACCGGCCAAAGCCGAGATGTCGCATGAGAGCGATGCAGTCCCTGGCTTTGGCACGCTTGGAGGATCCAGCATGGTCCACGGCGTCCGCCGGTACCGAGGACCGGCCAAAGCCCCTCAGATCGGGGCAGACAACTGTGTGGTCGGCGGCGAGAAGTGGGGCTACCCGGTGCCAGGTAACGTGCGTCCGAGGATGGCCATGCAGCAAAAGAAGCGGCGGGCCTGAACCTCCATACCTGACTCTCAGTGAGGACTCGGGCAGATCCACGGTCTCTAGCTTGAATCCTTCAAACATCCGCTTCTTTGTCGTCAGACTGTGAAAACAAGTCCCGCATGTCCATCTTCAACCCACCCCGGTGAAATTGGTTTCGGGCATTTGTCCGTTTGGACATTTCTCTCATTCCAATGGTTCGGCCGCCGTTCAGGATCCGCCAGCCCTGGCGCTGACGCCCGGATCCAACCTCCTGCCTCACCGGTCTCTGGGATTGCCCAGGGTGGGGTCGCGCGCTCGGGTGTAGCCCTCGACGCGAGGCAAACCGTCATCCATCCTGATAAACGGCAGTCGCATTTCCCAATAGGCTTGAGCTTGGGGATGGAACTTCTCGGGCGCGTCCATGAATCCGATCGAGATGTAGAACTCATTTGGCAAGCCTTCATCGGTGTACCCAATCGAGGTGCCACATTCCGAACAGAAGGAGCGCACGACCCCCCTGGTTTTCGAAAATGTTTTTGGTTTGGAGCCGAGCCAATCGACCTGATCTGGACGATAGCCAATCCAGATCGTCAGTGGGCTGCCGATCGCTCGTCGGCAGTCATCGTCATGGTCGAAACAAATCCAAAAGGGATCGCCACTGAATTCAGCTGTGATGGCTCCGCAAAAGCAATGCCCTCGATCAATCCGGGCCGGTTTTCTGATCGTCGTTCGGGGTTTGTCGTCCATGGTAATCTTCCGGCCGGCGTGGTGGCGTAACGCCGCGGACGGCAAGCAGTTCCTTTGGACGTCACAGAGCCGCAGATGCGCGCAACCGGCGGGCTGCTGGTCAATATCATTTGAGGCAGATCAGGCCTTAATTTGTTGGGAACATTTTTTCAGGTCCGCACTTTGTTCGCCGTCTGACCAAAGGAGGCGACCTTGAAAACACGACGCGTCGACAGGGAAAAGATCGAGAGGGCGGATCGAGAAGCCAAGTTGCTGTTGGAAGCGGAGCGGCATGCCAGGGAAGCCAAGACGGCGCGGCTTAGAGAACAGCGACAGTTGTTGGAGGCATCGATAGCGCAGACCCCGCCCGCGCCCGTAGCCGCAAAGCAGCCGCCCCGCCAACGAAAGCCGACGCGCAAGGTAATCGAGGTGGACTGACGGTTTGGTCACTTGGGGCTTTTGCCAAGGTGGGGAGTTGATATGACAGGGCAGGGGATCCGGCAGCATGAATACCAAAGCGGTAAGTCCGGCCGTCGCCAAAGCGGCTGCTCGGCGTGCTGGATCGGGGTCTCATCACCGGTGTGTCCGACGATGATCCTGCGAGAGCCGCTGAAAAAGGCGCCCGAGCGGGCCGAGAACCAGCGAATCCGGCTGGACACTTACGTCGGGAACAATCGCACGCGCGGACCGTTCCCCAAGCGATCTTCACGCTCAGGATTTGCTCTTGTTGCAGCGACCGGATGAAATTCTCAACGAGGCTTCGCAAACGGTTGGTGACCCTCTTGAGCGCGACGCAGTAGGTGGGGAGCCAACTGGCGATCGCGCCATCCCGCGTCGTCTGGTTGTCGTCTCGAACAGGCTGGGGAACATTCGCGATCTGTCGCAAGCCGGCGGACTTGCTGTAGGCATCGGGGATGCGTTGGCCGAGCGTGGAGGCCTGTGGCTAGGAGCAAGCGCCGAGTATCAGGACTACGCCGCGAGCGACGAACCGCTAATCCGCTTGGAACGCGTGGGAAAGATCGAGACGGCTGCGCTTACCCTGCCGTATGAGGAGTATTCGCTCTATTACAATGGCTATGCCAACAGCACGCTGTGGCCGCTTTTTCATTACCGACTCGACCTGGTGAACCACCGGGCAGAGTTTCTACACGCCTACCGGCAGATCAATGCGCGGTTCGCGAAGGCGCTCGCAGGACTGCTGTCGGGCAACGACGACCTGGTGTGGGTTCACGACTACCACCTTATCCCCTTGGCCGCCCAGTTGCGGCGGCTGGGAGTCCGGAATCGGATCGGTTTCTTTCTTCACATACCCTTCCCGCCGCCTGACCTGTTTGTAGCCACGCCCGACCATGAAGAACTCATCGATGATCTGCTTCAGTATGACGTCGTGGGATTCCAGACCGAAACGGACGTGGGGAATTTCCGGCGCTCAGTGCAGGCGGCCAACTCCATTACTTTTGATATCAATGGTTCGGCTGAGATGAACGGCCGCACGGTGTTATCGAGGTGTTTTCCGATAGGCATCGACGTCGATTCAATCGCACGCATGGCCAATGAGGCGGCGGAGGATGTGCAGATTGATTCCATGCGCCGCCAGATTCTGGGCCTCAAGCAAATCATCGGCGTCGATCGGCTGGACTACTCCAAGGGTCTCCCCGGCCGCATGCAGGCTTTCGCGCGTCTTTTGGAAAGGCATCCGGAACACGAGCGGGCGGCAACATATTTGCAGATTGCGTCGCCGACGCGCGAGGAGGTCAGCGCCTATGCCGACATCCGGGCCCAGCTTGAGGCAACCGCCGGCGCGGTCAACGGAAGATACGCGGATTTGGCTTGGACCCCGATCCGCTACATCCACCGTGCCGTATCACGCTCTCGGCTTGCTGGCCTGTTGCGCGCTAGCCAGGTCGGATTGGTCACGCCCCTGCGTGACGGAATGAACCTCGTCGCCAAGGAATACATAGCCGCGCAGGACGAAGCCGATCCCGGAGTGCTGGTATTGTCGCGTTTTGCGGGTGCGGCCGAAGAACTTGCCGAATCCTTGATCGTGAACCCGTATGCGGTCGACGAGGTTGCTGACGCGATCGCAAAAGCGCTCGCGATGCCGCTTGAGGAAAGAATTGCAAGGCATAGTGCACTGCTCAAGCGCATCACGCGCAATGACGCAGCAGAATGGCGGCGGTCATTTCTCGCCACGCTCGCGGGCGAGAACTAGCGCCTGGCATCGATGCCTGAATCCGTCCGTGTGTCACGCGTCCCACGCGGCCATAGCCCGGCCCTAACCCGGCTGGCCGGAGCAGTTCGAAAGGCCTTGAAGCTGATCATGTATCTTGTCGTCCGCATCAAAACTTTTCGCTCATTGACGGAAGCGCGATAGCCCGCCTCAATCGGTGGACTATCGAAGGCTCCAGGGAACACACCGCCGGTCCGGTCGTTTGGGCTCTGATAGGAGATCTGCGATGACAAAGAACCCCACGCGAAAGGACAGAGATCTCTCTGAACAAGAGGCAATCAAGTTGGCCGAAGCCACCGACGTGTCACCCGGGCAGGCCAAAGAGCTTGCAGCCGAGCACGGCAAAGACGGCGCCAAGAAGGAAGCAAGAAATTACAAGGCGGAGGGCTGACTATGGCGGCCAGTGGATCCGCAAACGACAGAGACGCACGAGCCACCCTCTACGCACAAGGCGTAATGGAAGCCGAGCGCAAGGCGCGGGAAGAGAAAACGGCGCGATTGCGCAAAGCCCGTTTGGCGCACGAGGCGATCAATCCGCCTGCACCCGAGCGGAAACCGGCAGTGCCGAAAGCCCCAAAGCGGGCCGCCAAACCAGGCAGCCGAAAAGCTGGAGAAGATTAGCTTCAGCTTCTTCGGCTGTGCCGGCGGCACGCGTCGGGGAAGAGCAGACCGTGCGGTCGATCTGCACGATAAATTTGTACCTCGTCGAATGACACAAAGGAGTCCAGTGATGACGGAGCATGTGTCCCGGAAGGAAGAACAGCGTGGCACCCGAAATGTACTCGGGTGGGGCGTCATCATTGCGGCTGTGATCTTCGTCGCCCTGCTAGCCTTCTTTGTGTTCATACCCCTTTCAGGCGGATCGTGGCAGACATCGCCAGTAAAGCGCACCCCGGAACAGAACCAAGGCGGTAATGCCCCCGCTGAGACATCACCCGCGCCCGGCGTTAAAAAGAACCCGCAAGAAAATACCGAGATGCCAGGGCAGCAGTGATCGACCTTGAGCTGCGACCCAAGTTGGCCCTGATCTTCCTGGTCGTCTCATCGGCGTCATGATGGGATCAGGGCCTTCTGGGCGCAGGAACCGCTGAGCTATTGAGACTGGGGTTTCGCCCACATCGAGCGCAGAAAGATTACCGCAGCAGCATCGGTCTGGCGAACGAGGCGATGACGCCATCGTGGAACTCGAGGCAATCAAGATGCCTAGCTGCAGGCCGTTCAGTTGGGATTTTTCAGCTGCTTTGACAACAGCAGTTGCTGCTGCAGCTCAAGGGCGAGCTTCAACAGCCGTTCAGGTGTTTCCTCTTCCGCGATTTCGTCGAGCAGCGCTGCGAGTGCGTCGCCTTCAACAGGATCGCGGAATGAGTCAGGTTTGGTTTGCGGAGGTTTGGCCACGAGGATTTCTAGCAGGAATGCGGCCGTATTTGCAAGACGAAGCGAAGCGCTCTTGGGGAGGGGTACCGTAGCGGGGGCGGTCGACAGGGCGGCCTGCGGCAAACTATCGGACAATCTTAATTCATGATGCCAGACCTGTCGTTGCGGAGCACCTCCTCCATGAGTGTATTGAGCCATTCGCTCAAGGGAAGGTCATGCCGCGTCGACAACCGCTCCTCCAGCGCCGCCTTCAATGTGCGTTCCACGAGGCGATCGGCCGCCTGTGGGTCGCCCAGCAGCAGCCGCGCGGACAGCCTCAGTTTTGGAAGAGCGCGGAAGACATTGTCTTCACCAAGCGCTGTTGATTGCGCGGCGAGGATCCCGGCAACCGTCCTGAACCCGGCCGGCTTGGAGAGGTTTTGGGTGTACCGGAACCGCTCCGGCAGGGTGATCTGATCGTTTCCGGAGAAGAATACGAACGGGATGCCTCTGTCCGTCAGCTCATCGGCGAGGGGAAAAACAGTCTCACCGTTAAGATCGATGTCCAGCACCGCCCCGTCCGCTGAATCGATATATCGTCGAGCCCGGCTGACTGACGACACCGGCCCCAAAACGGTCGCCCCACAATCGCTGAAATAAGAGGCAAGTTCGCTTGCCAGCAAGAATTCGTCCTCGACGAGCAGAATTCGCATGCCTAATAACATAGCAGCCCTCCGGGCTTTAAACGGCGGTCGCGTCCATCGGTTCCGTGGCTATCGGCGGTGCGGGATGGGAATTCGACCAGGAACGGTTTATACATTGGATCGAAATCAGCGCTGCCGCGTTGCATTTCACTGAAGCAGGACAATTGATGCAAAAGCTGCCGAGGTTCCCCATAGTCGGTATTGGCGCCTCTGCGGGCGGCATTGCCGCCATGGAGGGATTTTTTCGCGGGATGCCGTCTTCGAGCGGGATGGCGTTCGTGATCGTCACGCATCTCAGCCCGGAACGGGAAAGTCTGCTGCACGAAGTGATTGCGCTTTACACCGGAATTCCGGTTCGTGTCGCTGAAGATGCAATGGATATCCATCCTGACACCGTCTATGTGATGCCGCACAACGCGATCCTCACCATCGAAAATTCCAGCCTAAAGCTGCGCCAACCGAATTCGGTGTCCAGGGAGCGCAAGCCCATCGATATCTTTTTCAGCGCGCTGGCCGAGGATCAGGGCGAATACGCCGTCGGCGTCGTCCTGTCGGGCGGCGATTCCGACGGTACGTTGGGCATCAAGGCAATCAAGGAGCATGGCGGCCTGACGCTGGCGCAACTCTCCGACGAGTCGGGTCCGAGCAATCCCGACATGCCGCGCAGCGCGATCAGTTCCGGTCTGATCGATATCGCCATCCCGGCCGATGAGATGGGTGCGAAACTCATGGAATTTGCCCACAGCTTTGAACTGCTCGACGAGCTTGAAGCTGACGATGGCAAGGCCAGTGCTTTGAAACTCCGCAAGGGCCAGGAAGAAATCTACGCGATCCTGCGCAGCCATTCGGGACATGATTTCTCGGGCTACAAGGCCAAGACGTTCTTGCGCCGCGTCAGGCGACGCATGCAAATAACACAGAACACCGCGATCGATGCCTATATAGAGTTGCTTCGTTCAAATGCGGAGGAAGTGCGGTCGCTGTTTCGCGACCTGCTGATCAACGTGACAAATTTCTTCCGCGATACGGACGCTTTCAAGACCCTGGAAGAAACCGTCATCCCCAAACTTTTCGAAGGCAAGGACGCCAACGATACGATCCGCGTCTGGGTGCCCGGCTGCGCAACCGGCGAGGAAGTCTTCTCGATCGGAATGCTGATGCGCGAGCATATGGATACACTTTCGGCTGTGCCGCGCATCCAGATTTTCGCCACGGACATCGATGACGCGGCGTTGGGCATCGCACGTTCGGCGCGCTATCCGGAGTCATTGCTTGCGGGCGTTTCGCCTGAACGTCGCGAACGCTTCTTCAGCAATGACGGCACAAGTTTCATCTTGAGCAAGAGCGTACGTGATCTCTGCATCTTCTCGGCGCACAGCGTCATCCGCGATCCACCCTTCTCGCGCATGGACATGGTGTCGTGCCGGAACCTGCTGATCTATTTCGGCCCCGATGTGCAAAAGCAGGTTATTCCGACCTTCCACTATTCGCTGAAGCCCGGCGGCTATCTGTTCCTTGGCACCTCCGAGAGCATAAGCCAGCATGCCGATCTGTTTGCACCGGTCGACAAGAAACAACGGATATTCAAGGCACGAGAACATACGGCGCCGCCGCGGCTGCCGATCTTGTTGAATGCTGCGCCTGCAAGCAACTTTTCCAGCGCCAATGACACTCATGCCCGCCGCGGCTTGTCTTATTCCCTAAGGCAAACCGTTGAAGCCCATGTTCTCGAACGCTACGCTCCGGCCCATGTCGTCATCAATGGTGATGGAGATGTCGTCTATTACTCGGTCAGAACCGGCAAATATCTCGAGCCGCCGCAAGGGGTGCCGAGCAGACAATTGCTCACAATGGCACGCAGCGGCCTGCGTCTGGAACTGCGCGGCGCTTTGCGGGAAGCGGCCGAAGGCCGGCGCACGGTTGTGCGCGAAGCGATAGCCATTGAAGAAGATGAAGATCGGGTCCAGTTCGTCACATTGACGATCGAGCCCTTGGTTGATCGCGGCAGCGGCGAGCCGCTGTTTCTCGTCCTGTTCGAACCGGTGGGCCAGCCGCAGCCGCGGCTGGAGGCTCTAAAGGTTCGTCAGCCATCCGGGATTGCTGATTTCGAGCGCGAACTCCGCGATACGCGCGAGCGCCTGCAATCGACGATCGAAGAATATGAGACCGCATTGGAGGAGTTGAAATCTTCCAATGAGGAACTCGTCTCGGTCAACGAAGAAGCCCAGTCCTCCAATGAGGAGCTTGAGGCCTCCAAGGAAGAAATGCAGTCCCTCAATGAGGAATTGAACACCATCAATGCCGAACTGGTTTCCAAGATCGAGGATCTCGATCGGGCCAACAGCGATCTGAAGAACCTGTTCGAGAGCACACAGATCGCGACTGTTTTTCTCGATACCAAGCTGGTTATCCGCAGCTTCACGCCGGCGGCGTCTTCGTTCTTCAATTTGCTGCCGACCGACATCGGAAGACCGCTTACCGATCTTGCCAGCCGGCTCGATTATCCGCACCTGCGCGACCATATCGCGCAGGTTTTCAGGGCCGGCGAGATGATCGAGCACCAGCTACCGCGCGATAGCGACGGCATCCACTATCTCGTGCGGCTGATCCCCTACCGCGACAGCGTGCGGAAAATCCAAGGTGTGGTGGTGACCTTTGTCGATGTGACGACCATGGCTGAAGCCGAAGCCCACCAGCGGGTATTGATCTCGGAACTCAATCATCGGGTCAAGAACATGCTGGCCGTTACGGTCAGCATTGCCAGTCAGACCCTGAAAAATGCTCCCTCTTCGGAGGCTTTCGCCGAAGCGCTCATCGGTCGCCTGCGCGCCATGGCGCGGGCCTACGGAGTGCTCTCGCGCGAAAGCTGGAAAGAGGTCTCGGTAGAGGAAATCGTGCGGCAGGAAGTCGAGCCGTTCGGGCTGGAACGCATCAACACCACAGGCGAGGACATTCGGCTCAAGCCTCAGCAGGGCCTGTCGCTTGGCATGGTGATCCATGAACTTGCCACGAATGCTGGAAAATATGGCGCCTTGTCCGTGCCAAACGGCGTGGTGTCCGTGACTTGGTCGGCGTCGGATCACGGTTTTCAGCTCGAATGGTTAGAAAGCGGCGGTCCCGCTGTCACTCCACCTGAGAAGACGGGATTTGGTCTTTCGCTGGTAAAAGGCGAAATTGAGTATCGGCTTGGCGGAAATTTTGAAACATCTTTCGGTTCCGATGGTTTGAGCTTGCGGATTGAGTTTCCGTTTGATCATCGGGAGAGCGAAACGTGACTGCATCTCGTATCCTTATCGTCGAAGATGAATGGCTGGTCGCGGAGGAGCACCGCGCAATTCTGGAAGAGGCCGGCTTCGCCATCGCCGGGCCAGTGCCGTCCGTTGCTCGCGCGAAAAAGCTGATCGAGAGTGAAGTCATATCTGCCGCGGTCCTGGACATTGGTCTCGGCGGCGAGACCAGCGCTGCCCTTGTCCCTCTTCTAGCGCAACGCGGAATTCCGTTTGTTTTCGTCAGTGGGTACACGGCATCCGACATCCCGCAAGATTTGCGTCATCACAAGATGCTGTCAAAACCCGTATGGGCTGCTGCGCTGGTCGAGGCCGTGCGAAATATGCTCGGTGTTCAACCGACGTCTTTGGCAAGACACCAGGACAGCGGAACGGTGCCAACCCAACGAGAAGCCCGGTAACGCACTTCTCGTGGGACAAAGACACTGGTTTTTCACCAGATATGCGACGACATTCGGGTCCAGGCCCGAGACGGCGTCGCCGGCAGGTGCCCCTGCGATCCGGCCGGCACGATTGACATGCTCCCGGTCTGGCGTATTCCAGCGCTGGGCGAAACTTGGCGACCGCGCGACGATTGGTCAGGCGATGAGCCTATCAAACAACGGGCAGTTCGCCCTCGGTTTGCCTCGCGTCGAATAGGACGCCAAGGCCGTAAGTGACGGCGCCAGCGGCAATCATCTCTGCCAACGCTGCGCTCGACACCGGGCAATGCGGCATGACCGCCTTGATCGCGAGTTCGGCATTCGCGATCGACACGAAATCGTGCCGTCGCTTACGGGTCTCCAGATATTGTTCGATCAACATCTGCAGTCGCCTTCTTTCTATTTCATCGCCAGCCATTGGTTCCTCCTGTAGACAGTCTGAAAGCCCACCACGCCTAAGGAGCGGTGGCCTTGGCGGCCCTTTTTGAGGACCGTGGACTCGAGTGAGGCGGGCAGCGTTGCTGACCAGGATGTCGAGACCGCCGAGGGGCGTTGCTGCTTCATCGACCAGCTTTCTGCAAAAGGCCTCATTGCGGATATGCCGGCAAGCCTTTTGACCTGCCGCTTTTATTAGGTCCACCAGTTCGTCGGCGTCTTCCTGTTCTTCGGGGAGGTAGCCGAAAGCAACGTCCGCACGCTCGCGCGCGAATGCAATCGCCGCCGCACGACCAATACCGGAATCGCCGCCGGTTATCAGCGCTTTGCGGCCGGCAAGCCTGCCTGATCCTTTGTAGGTTGTTTCGCCGTGATCCGGGCGCGGCACCATCTTGCTGGCCAAACCCGGCCACTTCTGTTCCTGTGGCTTGAAAGGCGGCTGGTGATATTGCGTCACCGGATTCTGTTTTAGCATCGGGCTCGCAGGGCCTGCTTTAGCAGGCACTGTTCCCGTATCGGCTGACGCCGTGGAAGCATAAGCGGCGAGAATTCCTCCCGCCATGCTTCCGACGACAAGTCTGCGCGCTGCGTCTGGTACATAGTCATGCTGGTCGTGGTTCATCATGGGCTCGCTTTGACGGCAGGTGACCGTTACGGAAGTGGCACCTAACCGGCCGTCGACGCGAATGTTCCCTTGTGATTGCAGTGAGTGTCGGTCGCCTTGCCCGTCTTAGCTGTGAGGCCGCGTCACGACTTTGATACAGCCATCCTGCTTGTCGCGGAACGTCTTGTAGGGATCCGGCCCTGCTTTCAGATCGGCCCGGGGGTAATCACAAGGAGGGATCGATTGCGCCGTTCTGGACCATGGCCAATAAAGGTTCCAGGTAGCGTTGCGTATGCGTCTGGCCCATCCGGAAAGCCGGTCCCTTATTCATCGCCGCCAAACGGGATGTGATCGACCAGACCAACATAGAGGCCGGCAACCGAGATGGTGCCGCCCCTGCGGCAGCGATAGATTGCCTCGCGCAGCACATGCGGCCTTGGGAATGCCAGCCCTTTGACGCGAATATTGGCTCAGTCGCTGGACGCCGACCCAGGCTCGGCCATCCTACGGTGCTGTTCGGCCAAGGTGCCTGCCGGCGTGACATGCGCGGCGGCGACCTGCAGCTTGTTTTTCCAACCGCTGACGACCTGTTCATCACCGGCCATCATCGCCTCGTAACCCGTCTTGGCGACATCGGCCGGATTGTCCTTTTCATCGGAGCCGACCTTGGTATCCATCATTTCAGCGCGCTCGAAGAATCGCGTCTGCGTGGGGCCGGGCATCAGCACGGTGACCGTCACGCCGCTATCTTTCAGCTCATGGCGGAGCGCGATCGAGAAGGAATCGATGAACGCCTTCGTGCCGTTGTAGACGGCCTGGAATGTGCCGGGCATGAAGCCGGCGATCGACCCGGTGAACAGGATGCGTCCGCGACCTCGCCGGGCCATCTTGGCGCCGAGTTCATGCGCCAGATAGACCGTTCCGGTCACATTGGTGTCGATGATCCGGCGGACTTTTCGCCAGTCCTGGTCGACGAAGCCGTTGCCGAGCCCGCGTCCCGCATTGAGAAACAACAGGTCGATATCGCGATCGCCGATCTGGGAGATCAACCGATCGGCGCCCTCGACGGTCGCCAGATCGGCCTCAATGGCTTCGACCGTTACATTGTGGGTCTCAAGTGCCTCTGCCGCCTGCCGGATAGCCGGCTCGTCGGCGGCGATGATCAGGTCGTAACCGTCTTTAGCGCACAGCTTTGCGAGTTCCCTTCCGATGCCACTCGAGGCGCCGGTCACCACAGCGAGTTTGGCGTCCGTCATCATATCCTCCATCTTCGTGCCATCGGAACCACGAGCGGGCACAATTGTTCCGCGGCGTTTGGGCTGGATTGATCGTGCGCTGTCATGACGGTCAGGCGACGGTCGTCGTCGCGGTCCTTGCGCGCATTCATAGAGAGCCGTTGCGACAAAAACCGTTCTACGCCATGAGAACTCGCGATGGCCTACCTTCAAAAAAAGGCCCCCCGAACGCATGGATTGAGTACTCAGAACGGATCAGTTGAAGTTGGAACAAGTGGCCCGGTTGGAAGTTCGAACCGTGCAGCGTTGTTGCCCTCCCATGTTGATGCTGCGCGATCGGGTCATCCCCTCAGCCCGATCTGCCCGCGCTTCTCCGCGCCAAAGAGAAGCGCGGGCCCCCGCGCTTTCACGGCTGTCCGGGATGGAGCGTTTTGTTACGTGGGACTAGCCGACCTCACAGGCTCGTCGTCGGTTTCGTTTGACGAGCTCTCCGAGCGCTCTAGATCATTGATGCCGGACGCAGTTGGTTCGGGCCGGGGAGGAAATCCGCGTGGCGCATCCAACGCGCGCTGTACCCCATAACGACCGTCATTTTCCGGTTGGCTGCCTGTGCTTGCTTCTGATTCTAGCCGGGTTGGCCGGATGCTCGTCTTCCAATCAGGTGGCGCAGCAATCACGAACAGCGGCCTCCGCGGCACAGACCGTATCGATGGTGCTGGATGCCTGGGTGGAGGGAGCGGCACCGTCCGCCTATGCCACGGCCGCACTGCACTCGGTCGGAAAAACGCTGGCCGATGTCGAGGCGCAAATTCGATCGGCCGAGACCGCTGAACCAGCCGGGCGAGCAGGACTGACGGCAGCAGTCAACAGTTTGTCGGTGGCGGTGGCGCATGCCGAGGCGGGATTGCGGGTGAACAATCGCACTGAGGTGGAAAGCGCACAACAGGATCTTCGGGCGGCCATGCGCTCGCTCGCCGCCGCTTACACCAGCGCTTTCGGACCAAAGCCGTGAAGAAGCTTCTGGAAATATCGCTTGGCGTCGTCACCAGTGTCGGAGGTTTCCTCGAAGTCGGGTCGATGGCTACGGCGGCGCAGGCGGGTGCCGCCTTCGGATTCCAGCTAATCTGGGCCATAGTTCTCGGCACCATATGCATCATCTTTTTGGTTGAAATGGCCGGTCGGTTCGCCGCGATGAGCCATCACACGATCTCAGAGGGCATTCGTGAAAGATTTGGGTTCAACGTCTTCCTATGGCCGTTGCTCGTCGTCCTTCTCGTCAATTTCATGGTGCTGTCCGCTGAGATCGGCGGTGTGGCCATCGCACTCGAACTTGCCACCGGCATAGGCTTCCAGTGGTGGGCACTGCCGGTGGCGTTGCTGGCATGGCTGCTGCTATGGAAAGGCACGTTTGGCTTTATCGAGAAAGGCGTTTCGGTCCTCGGCCTCGTGACGCTGTGCTTCGTGGTTGGTGCGGTGTTGTTAAAGCCCGACTGGACAGCGGTCGCTGGCAGCGCCGTGCCTTCGCTGCCGGCTCACGATGCCATCAATTACTGGTTCATGGCGGCCAGCATTCTCGGCGCGTCGATATCGCCTTATCTTTTCATGTTCTATTCCTCGGGAGCTATCGAGGACAAATGGGATGAAAGCCACCTTGGAGCCAATCGTGCCATCGCCGGGCTGGGCATGACCTTCGGTGGGACCATTTCGATCGCCGTGTTGATCGTCGCTGCTCTCGTTCTCGCGACGCACGGCATCGACCAGGTGGACGACTATCACCAACTGCCGTTGATGCTGATCCCGATATTCGGCTTCTGGGGGTTCGTTCTATTCGTTGCCTCGCTAGCCATTGCCTGTTTCGGCGCCGCACTCGAAGTCGGGTTGCAACAGGCATATCTGGTGGCACAGGGCTTTGGCTGGACGTGGGGTGAGGATCGCAAGCCGCGCGATGATCCGGGCTTCAGTGCCGTCTATACGGCATCATTGTTTTTGGCCGCCATTCCGATCGTGCTTGGCCTCGACCCACTGAGGCTGACCATCTTTTCCATGGCGGTAACGGCGGCGAGCCTTCCGCTGACGGTAGTTCCATTTCTCTTCCTGCTGAATGACGAACGCTATGTCGGCGAACATCGCAACGGCATCATTTCGAATGCCGCCGTTGTCTTCATTATCGCGCTTGCCTTCGTGCTCGCCGTGGTGACGATTCCGCTGCAGATATTCGGAGGCACATGATGGAATTGATGCGTGATCTCCTGGACAAGCAGGTGTTCGACCGCCGGCGGGTCAAGATCGGCAAGGTCGACGGAGTGGTGGCCGAGTTGCGGCGGGGCAAACCACCAAGGATTGTCGCGATAGAACTCGGCTCCATCACTTTGGCGCGCCGCCTTGGCGCGCGGCCCGGGGAATGGATGGCGCAACTGGCGACGAGGGTGGGTGGCAAACGCCACGCCGAGCCACACAGGATTGCGTGGAAAAAGGTGCAGGACAACGGGCTCGACATCGAATGTGACATCGAGGTGGGCGAGACGTCGATTTTCGCCTGGCAGGACTGGTTGCGCGATCATGTCATCGGGCGCATCCCAGGAGCGTGATGATGAGGACAGTCAACCTCGAACATCTTGCCGGGCGACGCGTGCTCTCGCAGCGTGGAAAGAGCATAGGTCACATCGAAGAGATTCTCGCCGAACAGCGTGGCGACGAGCTCGTCGTTACTGAATTCCACGTTGGCATCTACGCCGCGTTCGAGCGTCTGTCGGCTTCGACCATCGGCATCGCGATGCTCGACCTGTTTCGGCTGCGCCGTCGCGACGGCCTGTACCGCATTCCCTGGGATAAACTCGATATCTCCGATCCGGCGCGACCGCGGCTGCTATGCCCGATGACCGAGCTTCCCGGATGGAAAGGGCAAAAGGACCTTCGGGAGTAGATGGCTACGGCTGGGAGGGCTAAGGCGCCGGCGTTTTGCCGGCGAACAGCCGTTCGTGCAGATGGCGCCTCCGCAAAGATCACTGCAGGTTCTTGCGAAGGAAGATGCGGGCGTGTCCTGGAAAAACGAATTCGACCTTGCCGAATTCCTCAAACCCATGATGCCGGTAAAATTGAGGCGCTTGGAAACTGCTCGTCTCGACGACGGCTCTCTTGCATCCACGCCTAACGGCTTCCTCCTCGATCGCCATAAGAAGCTGTGATCCATAGGATCGGCCACGCAATTTTTCAGGCAAGAAGAACATGTCGAGAAACAGGAGCCCCAGTTCCGTTCTGCCCCAAATTCCACCCCAGATCTTTCCGGAGGGGTCGGTAAGCTCCGCGCCGATCACTGCCCGGTCATCGATTCCGGTTTGTTCGATGTTGTGTCGATAGAGCGCAGCGGCCGCCTGCGTTCGTGCATCCCCGTTGTGAGCCAGAGCGATTGTAAATCCTTCGGATCGAGCCGGCATGCGTTCTGCTCCTGCGTCGGAATGGTCTTGAGATTCAACCGTCAGATTAACATCAAGGCGGCCGGTTCGCTCGCAGCTCTGATCGCCGCCGCTTCTGTTGTAACCCGTCTTGCCCACATTCCGCATCGCGATCCGCGTCGGATGCATGCAGCCGCGCCCAACATATCGCTTTGGTGTTGAACAAAGCCCATCCTGCCCTTGTCAGGTCTCATCACAATTCGTGCGCCGTCAAGAGTGTCCACCTCGACGAAGGCTGCTGCGGATCACAATCCATTACGCCGGGAACAATGAGAAAAACCTGTCGTTGGGAAAGCGATCGCAATTCGGCGATTCAAACACGGAGACTCCAATGTTGAAGAAAATTCTAGCCGCGTCGGTGCTAACTATTGCCTTGGCCGGTTCCGCCTTGGCGCAGACAAATGGAACGGGTGCTGGCGGCACGGCTGGCACGGGTAATGGAACTGGTACTGGAACTGTTGGCAGCGGCGGCGCCGCTGGCAATGGCACTGGCAGCGGGAATGCGGCCGTGCCAACCGATCCGAATTCCACAAACTCGACTACAAAATCGAACGGCATGACCGACCGTTGCAAGGACGCCGCAGGCAATGACATCGATAACAACACTGCAAGTGGCACAACGACCTCGACCGTGCAAAATTGCAACAAGTAGCCGATGGACCTAGCGGCTTCGGCCGCCCGAAGGCCCGCCATCAAGACAATGGCGGGCCTCCGAGTACGTGCCTCGCATGGCTGGATACATAGGAGCACATGTGTCCAAAGAGACCCGGCGGGCCAAACTCGATCGCTTAGCAGCCTCCATTCCGAAGCACGAATTTGAATTCCTAATGAAGATTGCAAAGCTAAGCCGTCATGACTTACTTGGCCTGATCGCTAAACACGATGGCGGCAGGGACAAGGTCTATAGGGACCTTGCGGCCCACTTGGCCGCAACTGAGGCCGCCCCGGAGCCCGTACATGAGGCGGCAGCTGACGACGGCCAAACAGCTGGAGCATCTCCAGCCACGAACTCGCCCGCCGGCAAGTAGCGGCGAAGATCATTTCGGTGCCAGCCCTGACGCTCCACGGAAGCGACGACCGTGTCGTCCTTCTAAAGTCTTCGAATGGGTTGGACGAGCATTTCACCGCGCCTTACCAATGAGAACTGCTGGATACGGCAAGCGGGAGGCGCTTTAAGTCAGGCCCGCCATTCAGGTTCATCGGACATGCCGGAACCTGAAGCGCCGCCGCGCATTTCGTCTCCAGGCATGACCGATCTTGCGGCAATCGCCAGGGAGAAATCAGATGCAAACTTCAGGCGCAACTTCACAGCAAAACCTTGGCCGATTGGCCATAGAACCGTTTTCCGGCACGGTGACGGTGCGGTTTTCCGACGCCATCGTCGCAGCTACGGAGCTGGCGAAGGTCCTGCGTGAAGACGGGCACGAGCCCGTTTTCTATATCCCCTTCGAGGACATCTATTTCGATCTTTTCGAAAAGACCGACACCACCACCCGGTGCCCGCTCAAAGGCACTGCAAGCTACTGGCGTGTCCACGCCGTCGGCAGTTCTTCCGACGATTTCATGTGGGCCTACGAAACGCCCGATGCGGCCGCTCTGGCTATTGCAGGTCACGCCGCTTTCGATCCGGAAAAGGCCCGTATCGATGTCGACCCTGCCGAGGACAAGCGACACACGCCACATATCGTCGAATAGGTTTCATCAGGCAGAGACAATCACGGTAACGACAGGCGCGATGAGCAGTTTCTACCAGGCGGCAAAGATTGCGGAGGAGGTTCACGCGTCGCAGCGCGATAAGACCGGGCGGCCCTACATCGAGCATTGCCGCCGTGTCGTCGACGCTGTCGAGACAATCGATCAGAAGACTGTTGCCTACCTTCATGACGTTCTGGAGAAAGGCGAAGGCTGGACCCGCGCCAAGCTCGAAGAAGCAGGCTTCGGACCGACAATTGCCGCGGCGGTCGATGCCATGTCGCGCAGGCCGGATGAGGAGTATTTCGCCTTTGTCCGGCGGGCTGCGTCGAACCCAGTGGCGCTCCCCGTAAAACGCGCCGATCTGGAGGACAACATCTGGCAGTCGAGGCAGGTCGGAGCGTCGGCGGCCAAATATGAAGAGGGCCTTCGCATACCTGACCAAGAGTTCTCCCGACAATAGTGCGCGCCCGACGCTGGCATTACATCTGCCGAGGCAGCCATCGCCTGCGAGAGCTTGCGGCGCACAGCACGTTTCGGCTCTCCTGGCCGCCAGTTTTTCCGCGCCGGCGTGCGCCTGGGGGTCGTCGTCTGGACCATGGAACGTGTGATCGGGTCAAAGCTCCTCCGGAGATGGATCGCAGCGTCTCGAAAAGGAGTAACGGCCCGGCTCGGAATCAGGAACTCCTCCGGCACCGGCGCGTTGACCAGCAAGCCGGGACGAGTTCCCGGCCTCCGCGGGTGGCGGGCAAGCCGCCGCCAAACCCGAACTTCTGCACAATGAAAGGTAAGGCCATGGGCTTCTTTTCGAAGGACATCAAGACACTCGACGATCTCTTCGTGCACACGCTGCGCGACGTCTATTACGCCGAAAAGCAGATCGAGAAAGCGCTGCCGAAGATGATCGGCAAGGCAACCGATCCGCAATTGAAGGCCGGATTCGAAAAACACCTCGAGCAGACCAAAGGCCATATCGAGCGCGTCGAACAGGTGTTCGAATTGCATGGCGTCAAGGCCAAGGAGGTCAACTGCCCGGCGATAGACGGCATTCTCGAAGAAGCCGACGATGTGAGCGGCGACGTTGACGACAAGGAGGTCCTAGACGCGGCACTGATAGCGTCGGCGCAGGCGGTCGAACATTATGAGATGACCAGATATGGCACGCTCATCGCCTGGGCCAAGCAGCTTGGCCGCAGCGACTGCGCCAACGTGTTGGCCAAGAACCTGAAAGAAGAGCAGGCGACCGATCGCAAGCTCACCGAAATGGCGGAAAGCAAGATCAACATGCAGGCTGCCGAGTAGACCGTCCGAGGTCATGATGAGATCTGGTTGAAATCTCATCATGACCTAACCCTGTTGAAGCATGATTTTTCCAAAACCGGCACCAGTGCTGCGTTGAGTCGATCTCCATCGTTGTCCACGGAACTTTCATGACGGGCGAATCTGCCATCTCTCGCGATCTGCCGACGAGTGTAAAATCGTCTTTCGGCGTGGCGTTGAGCACGGCGCCGATGGAAGCAAAGGCTGCCGACACGTTGCCGGCCGATGCTGGCCGATGGCAATACGAACCCAAATGGGACGGGTTCCGCTGCCTGGCCTTTAAAGCCGGCGCGGCCGTGGAGTTGCGTGCAAAATCCGGCAAGCCGTTAGGGCGGTATTTCCCGGAAGTCGTCGCGATGTTGCATGAACTGAAAACAAAAGAGTTCGTGGTCGATGGTGAGATCGTCATCGAAATTGCAGGCTCTCTTTCTTTCGACGCCTTGCAGATGCGGCTGCATCCGGCGGAAAGCAGGATCCGGAAACTGTCGGTCGCGACGCCGGCAAAGCTGATCCTCTTTGACATGTTGGCGACCTCCGAGGGCGCCTTGATGCAGCAGCCGCTCTCGGTTCGGCGCGCTGCACTCGAACTGTTCGTGAAGTCGGCCGGGCGAAAGGATCTCGAACTGTCTCGGGCAACGCGTGATTTGGCGGCGGCAGGCAGATGGCTTGGCCAATCCGGACAAGGTTCGACCGACGGGGTCGTTGCCAAGCTTCTCGATGATGAATATCGGCCCGGCGAGCGCGCCATGGTCAAAGTCAAGCGCCTGCGCACGGCCGATTGTGTCGTCGGAGGGTTCCGCTACCTGGCGAATTCGCGTGAAGTCGGCTCCCTGTTGCTTGGCCTGTACAATGACCAGGGGCAACTCGACCATGTCGGGTTCACTTCGACGATTGCCCGGGAGGACAGGGCCAAGCTTACGCGACAACTTGAAGCTTTGCGATCGGCTCCTGGCTTCACGGGAAAAGCGCCGGGCGGTCCCAGTCGGTGGAGCACGGAAAGAAGCGGACAATGGGAGCCATTGCGGCCCGAACTGGTGGCGGAGGTGCGGTTCGATCATGTCACCGGCGATCGTTTCCGTCATGGCACCAAATTTCTGCGATGGCGTCCTGACAAAAGCCCGAAGCAATGCACGTTCGAACAGATACTTGGAAAATGAGGCTTGGCGAAGCGTCGATAGGTCCACACTATCGAGACCAAATCCGTCAAGCATTCGGCGCAGCCAAATCCAGTCGCATTTCACTGGCGATCATGAACCCGGCGGCGAGATAAACGCCTTTGCAGGAGGATGCCGGACCAAACCCGTTGTTCAGTCTGTCACCACGCCTCGCTTTGGCGGATCACGGTTCTCGTCCGGATTAGGAACTGGCACTTCGTCGGGAAGAAGATCCGGCTCAGGCTCGCGTATGTCCGGCGTCCACGTCGGCGCATCCACTGGCGGCTCTTCGGTTGGCTCTGGTTTGGGGGGCACATCTATTCTCCGGGTTTCGCTTGGGCGTGGGTTCGGCCGCCACAGGTCGCGCGTCGCCGCGTCTGGAGGCGAAAGGGTCTTTTCACACCCCATGTATTTTTACCGATGGCCGGCGGTCCTGGGGCTTGTCGGCGCTCGATCAGAGTCCTGCGTTCCGGCTCCTTTGAGCGCAATGTTGGCATCCGCTGCATCTGGCTCTTTGAGGACTGCCCTGTCGACGTTCTTGATCTCGGCCGTAAGGCATCGTCCTTGGTGGCCAACGGGCAACCGCGAGAATTGTTCCAAACGATTTAGGGGCGGCTGGGGCTGCTGTGCGGACCTTCTGGCTGGGCAGTTATCAACTATGCTGTCTTGCGTTTCGGTGAGGCTCTCTTTGTGGATCTCGCCAGCCCTTCCTGTTTGAGGCTCTTCTTCAGCACCTCAGCGAGGTTGATGACATTCTCCTGTGGCCTTGGTGCGGGCTTCGGCAGCTTCTTGCCTTTGCGCTTTGCATCGATCATGGCGATCAGCGCGTCTTCATAGGTGTCTTCAAATTTCGAGGGATCGAAGGTCGTCACTTTTTTGTCAATAAGCATGCCGGCGATTTCGAGCAGATCGGGATCGTATTTCTGCTTGGTCAATCCATCGAACACAGTACTTTCCGAAACCATTTCGTTGTGGTTGCGGAGCTCGGTCATCACCATGCCCTTGCCATAGGGCTGAATCAAGACTTCACGGCCGCGCTGGTAGAGCACCACGCAGGAGCGGGCGGCGACGCCCTTGTTCTTCATGGCGTCGCGGATGACGCCGTAAGCTTCGATGGCGGCACCGTCGGCGGGGATCAGGTAATAGGGCTTCTCGAGGTAACGGGTGTCGATATCGTCAAGCGACACGAATTCGCCGACCTCGAGCGTATGCTTCGACGTCAGCTTCAATGCCTTTATGTCATCAGGTTCGATCTGGAGAAATTCGTCTTTTTCGATCTCGAAACCCTTCACCTGATCCGCTGCATCCACCAGCTTTCCGGTCTCCTCGTCGGCGTAGACGCTCCTGACCGGCAGACCGTCCTTGCGGTTCAAAATCTTGAAATGGATCTTGGATGCTTCGCTGGTGGCGCCGACAATCTTCACGCCGCAGGTAACCGAACCAACCTTCAAGAAGCCCTTCCAGGCAGCACGTGGCGCGGCCATTTTGCGCTTATCCCGTTTCCAGCTAGGGCAACGCGTTTCCGTTCGAATTGTTCCTGCGGCGGGGGCTCGGTGCACCGTGAATGTCCGGTGGGGAAGTCCTGTCAGTCTCGACAGCCGGGCCGACGCCCTGCATCCGCAGGAACCGAACCGCGCCATGAACATTGTGAGACAAAGCCAGGAGATGTCATGCAGGTTGTTCGAACCGAAGTGTTGAATGTCAAGGCGTCGCACGACCAATCGATTCGCCGCGTCGTGTTTTGCGGCGAGGGCGGCGACTGCGTCACCGTGGACATGGCAAACGTCGGGATACAAGCTGAAGATGAGGTGCTTGCCCGCGCAAGGGAAATCCTGATACAGACCGCGACTTTTGGTCTCGCGGCCAATGAATATGACGCGAGCAGCAACGGCAATTTCGACGAGGTAGCGATGACCTCTGCAAGCGACGGCGCCGGCGGCGTATATGTCTTTGAGTGTCGCGATGGCGAAACCAGCCGACGCATACCGCCATCGAGGATGGCGAGCCTTGACGCAGCCCGGTCCGAAGCTATCCGCTGCGCAATCGATCTTCTCGCCGACCTGCAGCCTGGCACGGACGCTCTGTCCGGCTGGCTCGTGAGGGTATCCAACGAAAACGGTGACTTGCTTTGCACTGTTGACGTGGCTGAGGCCGATGCAGCGCGGCAGGCAAGCCAGTTATCTAAACCCGATGGAATCCAGCAGTGGCCGCCCAAGGATTGATTCACGGACCAATAGGCGAAAATGGCCTGCATCTGTGCGTCGACATGCAGCGCCTGTTTGCGCCAGGTGGACCCTGGCCCGTGCCGTGGGCTGAAAAGGTGGTGCCGGCGATTGAGGTACTGGTCGCCAGACATGCCAGGCGTACTTTGTTCACACGCTTCATTCCTGCCGACCGCCCGGGCGAGGCGCCGGGCATGTGGGCTAACTACTATCGTCGGTGGGCGGAAGTAACCCTATCCAACATCGATCCGCACCTGATCGACCTGATGCCTCAACTCGCACGATTCGTGCCACCGGCGACGGTGGTCGACAAACACGTCTATTCGCCTTGGACCGAGGGGCGGCTCGACGCGCTGCTGACTGGCTCCGGCGTGCGCGCGCTCGTGATCACCGGTGGCGAAACCGACGTTTGCGTTCTCGCGACTGTGCTTGGCGCCATCGATCGTGGCTTTCGCGTCATTCTCGTCACCGATGCCATCTGCAGCTCTGCCGACCAGACCCATGACGCGCTGATGGAAGTCTACCATTCCCGCTTCAGTGAGCAGATTGAGGCGGCCAGCATGGCGGAGGTTTTGGAGTGTTGGCCGCAACTCACTCGCTGATCTGGAGGGCTTCAAGTGAAAGGGCCGACAATCGTCATTCTGGTCGGGCGGACTGTTTCAGTTGGCGGACGGCACTACAGTGAACCGGAAAACGTATATGAACGGCACGATTGCCTGATCTGGTCGCTCGCGTGAATCAGTGTCTGGAAGCGTACAAAGCCTTGCAGAGCTATCGACAGCGCGGCCAACCGTCATAGAATGAACAGGATACAGCGCCGAAGACTCGATGCCGGCATCTAGCAATCTTTGCGAGACATCCGGCGCCTCTGCCGTCGGCCTTCCGCAGGGAGGATGATGTGCTGAAAACCGAAGTCATTGACCTTGAAACCTATAGCGCAGTCTACGCGGTGATCTCTGGCTATCGCGCTGACGACATTATCTCGACGGCGTTTGCGGTCGATGAAATCCGCGCAAGGTTTCCTGAGTGTCGCTGCGACGACGAGGAATTGGTCGGGCTTATGGTCCATGCCATGTCCGGTAAGAAAATTGCCGTGAGCTTCGACCACCGGGTGGAACCGGTCAGGCGGCGTGCTGCGCTGCCGATCGCTTCGGAGAGCAAAGGACTGCGATAATTGGACCACCATAGGTCCGTTGCGATTTTGGAAGACGAGGCGTTTATCGCGCTCGAACGAATAGCTACGTTGCTTGACGCCCGAAACATCCCCTTTGTCGTCCATTCGGCAAGCTACGCCAATTCGGGTTTTCACGATCCGATTTTCCTTTAAGGGACATGGGTCGCAAAGCCTGCCTCGCCTTCCGAGTTGCGCAACGCAATTCATGCCTCTCTGGCAATGGCAAACGGCGATGACGTGTCGTGGTCGGCTAAAGCCCGATAAATCCACAACCGCATCATAAAATCCGGCGTTCAAACGAAGGCGCAATCGTCGGCCTGGAATTCACGGCACGATGGAACAAAATGGAAAATGCCGCGTTTGGGGTCTCGCGGCGCGATCCACCATTGGCCGCGGGGGCAATTTTATCCGTATAAATCCATAGGGCTGGGAGTGGCGCTGTGACCGTGCAGGCATCCAAGAAGCAATTGGACCGTCGAAGCATCCTGAATTCTCTGAAAGCCTTCCGGCGCGGCGATTTCTCCGTCCGCATCGACAATGTTTATGAAGGCCTCGATTCCGAGATAGCTGAGACTTTCAATGAGATCGCTGATCTCAACGACCAAGTGACGCGCGAGTTCGAGCGCTTGAGCCGGGTCGTCGGCAAGGAAGGGCGGATAGGCGAGCGCGGCCGGGTTCGCAATGCCACCGGCAGTTGGGAATCCAGTGTCCGTTCAGTCAATGATCTCATAGAAGACATGGTTCAGCCAACGGCTGAGGTTGCGCGCGTTATCGGCGCCGTCGCCAAGGGTGACCTGTCGCAGACCATGATGGTCGAAATTGACGGCCGACCGCTGCGCGGCGAATTCCTGCGCATCGGCAAGATCGTCAACACCATGGTCGGCCAGTTGGCCTCCTTCGCCTCCGAGGTGACGCGCGTGGCGCGCGAGGTCGGTACGGAAGGCAAGCTCGGCGGCCAAGCCCGGGTCAAGGGCGTCGCCGGCACGTGGAAAGATCTGACCGACAACGTCAACGCGATGGCCACGAACCTGACCGGGCAAGTGCGCAACATCGCGGAGGTTACGACGGCGGTCGCGTCGGGCGACCTGTCGAAGAAGATCACAGTCGATGTCAAGGGCGAAATCCTAGAACTGAAGAACACCATCAACACGATGGTGGACCAGCTCAATTCCTTCGCTTCGGAAGTGACGCGCGTGGCGCGCGAGGTCGGCACTGAAGGCAAGCTTGGCGGCCAGGCGCGCGTTGAGGGTGTTGGTGGTACGTGGAAGGATTTGACCGACAATGTGAATTCCATGGCCGAGAACCTGACTGGCCAGGTGCGCAACATCGCCGAAGTGACGACCGCGGTGGCTTTGGGCGACCTGTCGAAGAAGATTACGGTGGACGTGAAGGGCGAGATTCTCGAGCTGAAATCCACGATAAACACGATGGTGGACCAGCTGAATTCATTCGCGGGCGAGGTCACGCGCGTGGCACGCGAGGTTGGCACCGAAGGCAAGCTTGGCGGCCAGGCGCAGGTGCGCGGCGTCGCCGGCACCTGGAAGGACCTCACCGACAACGTCAACTCGATGGCCGAGAACCTGACCGGTCAGGTGCGCAATATCGCCGAGGTGACCACGGCGGTCGCGTCGGGCGATCTGTCCAAGAAGATCACGGTCGCCGTGCAAGGCGAAATCCTGGAACTCAAGGACACCATCAACACGATGGTCGACCAACTGAACTCCTTTGCCTCGGAAGTGACGCGCGTGGCACGCGAGGTCGGCACCGAAGGCAAGCTGGGCGGCCAGGCAGAGGTGAGGGGCGTCGGCGGCACATGGAAGGATTTGACCGACAACGTCAATCTCATGGCCGCCAACCTGACTGGCCAGGTTCGAAACATCGCAGAAGTCACCACCGCCGTGGCGCGCGGCGACCTGTCGAAGAAGATCACCGTCGACGTCAAAGGCGAGATCCTGGAGCTCAAGGACACCGTCAACACGATGGTCGACCAACTGAACTCCTTCGCCTCTGAGGTCACGCGTGTGGCCCGCGAAGTGGGATCGGAAGGCAAGCTTGGTGGCCAGGCGCATGTCGAAGGCGTCGGTGGCACCTGGAAGGATCTGACCGACAACGTCAACGCCATGGCCGGCAATTTGACGGTGCAATTGCGCGACGTGTCCAAGGTGGCAACGGCCATCGCGACCGGCGACTTGACCCAGAAGATCACCGTCGACGCGCTGGGCGAGATCTTGCAGATCAAGGACGTCATCAACACGATGGTCGACCAGCTCAATTCCTTCGCTTCGGAAGTGACACGTGTGGCGCGCGAGGTCGGCTCCGATGGCAAGCTCGGCGGCCAGGCCCAGGTGCGCGGCATCGGCGGCACGTGGAAGGATCTGACCGAAAACGTCAACGCCATGGCGGCCAACCTCACCGGCCAGGTGCGCAACATCGCCGAGGTAACCACCGCCGTGGCGCTCGGGGACCTTTCGAAGAAGATCACCGTCGATGTCCGCGGCGAGATCCTGGAGCTGAAGGACACCATCAACACAATGGTGGACCAGCTTAATTCCTTCGCTTCGGAAGTCACGCGCGTGGCACGCGAGGTCGGCACGGAAGGCAAGTTGGGAGGCCAGGCGCAGGTGCGCGGCGTTGCCGGCACGTGGAAGGATCTCACAGACAATGTGAACTCGATGGCCGAGAATCTGACCGGCCAGGTGCGCAACATCGCCGAAGTCACGACCGCCGTGGCGCGCGGCGACCTGTCGAAGAAGATCACCGTCGATGTGAAGGGCGAAATCCTGGAGCTCAAGTCGACCATCAACACCATGGTGGACCAGTTGAACTCCTTCGCCGGCGAGGTCACCCGAGTCGCGCGTGAGGTTGGCACCGAGGGCAAGCTTGGTGGCCAGGCGCGCGTCGAAGGTGTTGCCGGTACCTGGAAGGACCTGACCGACAACGTCAACCTGATGGCGACGAACTTGACCAATCAGGTGCGCGGCATCGCCGATGTCGTGACGGCGGTCGCGCAAGGCAATCTCAGGCGCAAACTGACGGTCGACGCGAAGGGAGAGATCGCCCTGCTGGCCGACACCATCAACGGCATGATCGAGACGCTTGCCACCTTTGCCGACCAGGTGACCAACGTCGCCCGTGAGGTGGGGATCGAGGGCAAGCTCGGCGGTCAGGCGCGTGTGCCAGGTGCCGCCGGCCTCTGGCGCGACCTCACCGACAACGTCAATCAACTCGCTGCCAATCTGACCACCCAGGTGCGTGCCATCGCCGAGGTTTCGACGGCGGTGACCAAGGGCGATCTTACCCGTTCGATCAGCGTCGAAGCGTCCGGCGAGGTCGCCGCGCTAAAAGACAACATCAACGAAATGATCCGCAATCTGAAGGATCAGACGCTGAAGAATGCCGAGCAGGACTGGTTGAAGACCAATCTCGCCCGGTTTTCGCGCATGCTGCAAGGCGAGCGCGACCTTGCCACCGTCTCGCGGCTCATCATGTCCGAACTCGCTCCTCTGGTGAACGCCCAGTATGGGGTGTTCTACGTCACCAATCGCGACGAGGAGGAATCCTATCTTGAGCTGGCGGCTTCCTATGGCGCCGAGAGCAAAGCTGCCATCAAGCAGCGGCTTGATCTGCGAGAGGGCCTGGTTGGGCAAAGTGCCGCCGACAAGCGCGCCATCATGCTGGACAATGTGCCGCCAGAATTCCTTCGGGTCACATCTGGTCTTGGCAGCGCCTCGCCAGCCAATGTCATCATCCTGCCTGCCCTGTTCGAGGATGAAGTCAAAGCCGTCATCGAGCTCGCCTCGTTCGGCGAGTTTCGTGACACACACCAGTCGTTCCTCAACCAGCTCATGGAATCCGTCGGCATCGTTCTCAACACCATCGCTGCGACGATGCGCACGGAGGGCCTGCTCAAGCAGTCGCAACTGCTGACGTCGGAATTGCAAGCGCGTCAAACCGAGCTGACAAAAAAGCAGGAAGAGCTGCATGCGACGAACGAGGAGCTGCAGGAAAAGGCGCAGCTGCTCGAGAACGAAAAGAAGCAGGTCGAAAACAAGAATCTCGAAATCGAGATGGCGCGACGCGCGCTGGAGGAGAAAGCCGAGCAACTGGCACTCACGTCGAAATACAAGTCCGAGTTCCTGGCCAATATGAGCCACGAACTGCGCACGCCGCTCAATTCGCTGCTCATTTTGTCAAACCTGCTGGCGACCAACCAGCACGGCAACCTCAACGAAAAACAGGTAGAGTTCGCCCGCACCATCAATTCGGCAGGAACCGATCTTCTCAGCCTCATCAACGATATCCTCGATCTGTCGAAGATCGAGTCGGGCACTGTTTCCATCGACATCAACGATATGCCGGTGACGCATCTTCGCCAGCATATGGAACGAACTTTTCGTCAGCTGGCAGCCGACAAGGGACTTGGCTTCACCATCAAGGTCGATCCGGCGCTTCCCGACACGGTCCGCACAGATGAGAAACGCTTGCAGCAGATTGTCCTCAACCTGCTTTCCAACGCATTCAAATTCACCTCGGAAGGCGAGGTCAGCCTGAACTTCCGGGTTGAGAAGGCCGGCCGCCGCAATGGCGCGACGCAGCCGGTGAAGGCTCTCGCGATCGCCGTCACCGATACCGGCATTGGCATTCCAGAAGACAAACAGAAGCTGATTTTCGAGGCCTTCCAGCAGGCCGACGGCACCACCAGCCGCAAGTATGGTGGCACCGGCCTTGGGCTCTCGATCAGCCGCGAGATCGCTCGCTTGCTTGGCGGCGAATTGCGGGTCGAAAGCACGCCGGGCAAGGGGTCGACATTTACCCTCATCATCCCGTTCGACGGCCCCCGCGTAACGACAGTACAGTCGACCTTGGCTCCGGCGGCGGAGGCGGTTGCTGCGACAGCTCTGCTCAGCAGTCCGCCCTCGGCAGAGCTGATCGACGACCGCGATTCAATCCTACCCACCGATCGGATCGTGTTGATCGTCGAAGACGATCCGACCTTTGGCGGGTTGCTGCTTGGCCTCGCCCGGTCGGCCGGGCTGAAAGGCGTTCTGTCGACTGCAGGTTCCGGCACGCTGGCATTGGCCCGCAAGCTCGTTCCCGACGCAATCACACTTGATCTCGGACTTTCGGATATCGATGGCTGGGTGCTTTTCGATCTGCTGCGGCATGACCAGAAGACGAGGGGAATTCCCATCCATGTCATCTCGGGTGCCGAAGACATCGACAGTCTCGCACGCAAGGGGGCGTCCAGCATTTCCACCAAGCCCGTTTCCTCGGACGAGCTGATGAAGGTGTTTCAGGATATCCACTCGAAGAAGCTCCGCGTTCAGCGCCGCGTTCTGGTCGTGGACCCTGACCCGGAGCGGCGTCTGGCGCTGGTCGAGGCAATCCGCGACGGCGTAACGTCGGTCACCGCGATCGGTCGTGTTGCGGCAAATGCAGAAGACGTTGGCCTCGCCTCCTATGATGCCGTCGTGCTCGGCTTTGGACGCTCCGCCAAGGACAACGCAAAGGCGCTGGACGAGATCACCGGCCAATTCGGCGAAGCCTTGCCGCAGCTGCTGTTCTTTACGCCTCACCCGGACGCGCTTGAACAGGTGCTGGCATTGAATCCGGCCTTGGCGGAAGCACCGCGGGCGGAGAACTTCGCTCAATTGGCGCTGCATATTTCGGCAACGCTGCCGGGAGAAGGTCGCCAAGAGGCCTGGGCAGGAACTGAACACAACGGCAAGTCCGATCTCGCCGGGGCGAAAGTTCTCATCGTCGACGACGACATTCGCAACATCTATTCGCTCACCAGTGTTCTGGAGACCTATGACATACAGGTTCTGCATGCCGAGCGGGGCCGTGATGGCATCGCGCTGCTTGAACAGGCGCCCGATGTCGACGTGGCATTGATCGATATCATGATGCCGGAGATGGACGGCTACGAGACGATGCGGCGGATTCGCGGCACACCGGCGATTGCTCATATCCCGCTGATTTCCGTCACCGCAAAGGCGATGAAGGGGGATCGGCAAAAATGTCTGGATGCCGGGGCTTCCGACTACATCGCCAAACCCGTCGACCTGGATCTCCTGCTGGCGCTGCTTCGTGTCTGGATCGGGCGTGCCCGATCCCGTGTCGAGAGCCCGGAAAAAATTCTCCTGGCAGCGAACTGACGGCCGTTCGATGCAAAAGCTGGCAAGAAACAGGGTAAGGAAACTTGAGGTGGCAGCTCTTGCCGAAGGGCCGGCAAGAGCCCGCATCCTGGCGGTGGACGACGATGAGCGCAATCTGCTGGCGATCAGCGAAGTGCTCGCGACTATCGGAGAGGTCATCTGCGCCCAATCGGGCGAAGAGGCTCTGCGCTTTCTGCTGAAAGAGGAGTTCGCCGTCATTCTCCTGGATGTCCTCATGCCAGGGTTGGACGGGTATGAAACGGCCGCACTTATCCGCCAGCGCGAGCAATCCAAGCGCACCCCAATCATCTTCTTGACCGCCATCAACAAGGAGGATGCGCATATGCTGCGCGGCTACGACGCCGGCGCAGTCGACTATGTGTTCAAGCCATTCGATCCGATCATGCTGCGTTCGAAAGTCGCGGTTTTCGTCGAACTCCACGAGAAGACGCTCGAGATCCAGCGCAAGGCGGAGGTCGAGCAGGGACTATTGGCGCAGGCGTTGCAGGCGCACAAGGACAAGCTTCAGGCCGAACGCGCGCTGCGCAGCGCCGAGCAACGGCAGGACGCCATCCTGAATTCGTTGCCGGTCTGCTTTCATGCTCGGGCAGCCGAGCCGCCCTTTGCGGCGCGCTTTGTTACGGAGGGCGTCGAGCGCTTGACCGGCTTTGCGCCTGAATACCTGACATCGGATCCAGAGTTCGGTCTCAGCCGCGTTCATCCGGACGACCTGCCGCGATTGAGGGAAGCGCTGCTGGCGGCAAAAACCACCGGCTCCTATACGTGCGAGTTCCGCTGGCAATGCGCCAATGGCGAGTATCGCATCTTTCTCGACCAGGGGGTGATGTCGGACGGCTCAGATGGCCGTGAACCGGAAATCATCGGCACATTGCTTGACATCACCGAGCGGCGCGGTCTTGAGGATCAGCTGCTTCAATCCCAGCGCATCGACGCTATCGGCAAGCTAACCGGCGGCCTGGCGCATGATTTCAACAACCTGCTCGCCGCAATTCTCAGTGGGTTAGGGCTGCTTGAACGCCGAGCCACGTTGGATGATCAGGCGCAACAGGTACTCGACCTGACGCGGCGTTCTGCAAAACAAGGCGCTGACCTTGTGGCGCGAATGCTGGCATTCTCGCGGCGCCAGACCCTGAAGCCGGAAGCGGTGCGCCTTGCTGCGCTGGGCGACACGATGAATGGATTGGTGGCGCCCGTACTGGGGGGGTTGATCCGTTTCGACTGGCAGATCGATGACACGATCTGGCCGGTGCATGTCGATGCAGGCCAACTTGAATTGGCCCTGATGAATCTGGTTTTCAACGCGCGTGACGCCATGCCCTCTGGCGGGACAATAACCGTGCATGCGCAGAATCGATCGATCGTGACGCAAACAGAGGATATTCCGCCGGGCGACTATGTCCTGATCGCCGTCAAGGACACCGGATCCGGCATACCCCCCGATCTTGTCGCCAAAGTCGTCGAACCGTTCTTCACCACCAAGCCGGTCGGTAAGGGAACGGGCCTCGGCCTCAGCACGGTCTACGGCTTCATGAAGCAGTCAGGTGGGACACTTCGCATAGAAAGCGTCGTCAACCGCGGAACTACCATGCAACTCTGGCTGCCACGTTCGACCGAACAGCCGGTGGATCCTGCGGTGGAACCCGACATTGAACGAGCGTTCGCCGATGCCGGAATGGAGCACCCATCAATCCTCCTGATCGACGACAGCCATGTTTTGCGGCAATTGACCGCCGAGTCCCTTCGCCAGCGCGGTTTCGAGGTGACCTGCGCGGGAGGAGGGGCGGAGGCGCTGGCCATGATGGAGCGCACTCCCGACAAGTTCGACGTCATTATCACCGACTTCGCCATGCCACTCGTATCCGGCGTCGACGTGATCCGCTTCGCGCGCAATTTGCGCTCGGACTGGCCAGCGGTCATGATCACGGGCTATGCCGATGCCCGGGAGATTGCCGATCGGCCAGCCGACGTGCCCTTGCTCGGCAAGCCCTTCCGCGACGAGGATCTGTTCGAAGCGATTTTCTTCGCGATAGAGAATGCGGCCCCCCAAAGGATCAAAACCGGCTAGCGCTTAGGGATTGTCGACGGTCTGGCGACGTCGGCAGGACGGGCAGATCGAGACCGCACTTTCGGGGCACGGCGACAAGGGCCGCATTCCTGATCGGCAATCTGGGTCGTTCGCGGCACTACCAGCGTTCCTCGGTGTCGCGGTCCGGTAGGTCTATTCCGCAGCACACCCAACCAAGGCGCTGCGCTGAACCGTAGTTGTACCGAGGCATCAGGTGAGCCGGATCATCGAAGGTACCGACGTGCAGCGCGATCTCGGTTGGCGACGCGTCGTAGCAAAGGCTGAGCGGCGATCCGCATTCTGGGCAGAAGCCTCTTTGCGCGATCGGCGAAGACCTTCGATATGTTGGCGTTCCGGAATTCCAGGTCAGGCTTTGGCAGGGCATCCAGGCAAGAACTGCAAACGCGCTGCCGGTCGCTCGTCTGCACATATCGCAGTGGCAGTAGTGAACCCTCGGTTCGATCCCGGCGCTGAATCGGATCCTGCCACAGAGACATCCGCCCTTGATGGCCAAGGAGCCGGGTAGGCGCTTGCCAACCTCACGCATTAAGATCGATCAAGGCGGCGCCGAACGCTCCGATCGCAGTCAAAGAGGCACTGCCGATGTTCTTGTCGGCGATGTTCTTGTCGGTTGCGAAGGCGGTCAGCGCGGCGAAGCCTTCGTCACCGAGGTCGAGCACCACGACGAAAATTCTTTGCCCGCTGACCTGATTGACGAGCTTGGGTTTCATGGCGTTCCGAACCTGTTGCGGGGCAGTTAATGGGCATGGTGCTCGGCATTCCGCTTGCGTGTTGCCGCTGCCTTCTTTGCCGATTCCGATCGGCTTGCGGCTGACCGTGAAGCCGATGCCTTGCCGCCGCTTTTCCCACCCTTGTGGGCCGCGGGGTGTCCGGTGTGTTTACCACGACCCGAGCCGCCTTCTTTCTTGCCGCCGCCATCGTCCTTGTTGACGGTCGCCCATGCCCGGCGCTCGGATTCCTTCTCGGAAACACCGCGCTTCTCATAGCCTGCGGCAATGTGGTCGGCTTTGCGTTCCTGTTTGTCGCTGTATTTCGATTTGTCGCCTCGTGGCATGGTCGTTCTCCTGGCTCAATGATGTTTGAACGGTATGCCGGCGGGAGAGTTCCAAGCGGAAATTCAGAAAATTGAAAACGCGAGCGAGGATTTCGACCAACACGGAGCGTTATTGCTCCGGAGCCGTGGCGGGTGCCGTGTAGCGGCGGCGCACGGCACCGATCACGCGTTTCTTGAAGCGATCGAGCGCGGCAAGCGTCTCCCTGGAGACGACGTCTCCGCGTGCCGTCTACTCGGTAGCCCAATGCAACGAAATACGTTCCGCGACCTCAGTAGCCACCGACCACCGGCAGGATCTCTCCCGTGATGTAACTCGAGCAATGCGACGAGGCGAGGAACACGTAAGCCGGGGCAAGTTCTTCCGGTTGCGCTGGCCGTTTCATCGGCGTATCCGCGCCGAATTTCGAGACGTCGTCGGCTTCCTTGTCCGAAGGGTTGAGCGGCGTCCACACCGGACCTGGCGCGACCGCGTTTACCCGGATGCCCTTGCCGACCAGATTGCCCGAAAGCGCTCGCGTGAAGGCATGAATGCCGCCCTTGGTCATCGAATAGTCAACCAGTTGCTTGGAACCGTCGATGCCGGTCACCGAACCGGTATTGATGATCGCGGAGCCCGGCTCCATGTGCGGCACGCTCTCCTGCGCCATATGAAAATAGCCGTAAAGATTGGTCTTCAGCGTCGTGTCGAAATGTTCCTCGGTCAGGTCGTTGAAGTCACTGGAATGGATTTGGAAAGCGGCGTTGTTGACCAGCACGTCGATCCTGCCGAATTTTTCGACCGTCAGCGCCACGGCGTTGCGGCAATGCTCGCGTTCACTGACATCGGCTTTTATCAGTATGCAACGCCGGCCTTCCTTTTCGACGGCGTTTTTGGTCGCTTCGGCGTCCCTGTCTTCACTCAAGTATACGATCGCAATGTCGGCGCCCTCGCGGGCGAACAAGACTGCCACCGAACGGCCGATGCCGGAATCACCACCCGTGATAAGCGCTACCTTGTCATCGAGTTTTTTCGATCCGAGGTAGTAAGGCGCATCGTAGAGCGGAGCGGGCTCGATCGCCCATTCATGCCCCGGTTTGGGTTGATGCTGCTCGGGAAAAGGTGGCTCGGGATATTTGCGGGCGCCGGCTTGCATCGCTTGTTGCATTTTGCCAATGCTCTTCGTCTCGTCTTTGGCGTCGATACCACGCTGGATATGGCGTTGCTTGGCGGCTTCGGCTGAAGTCTGCGACTTAGTCTGCATGGCTTTCTCCTGTGCTCGGAGAACGAACAACGCATGCCGGGCAAAAAAGTTTGCGCAAATATCTCGATCCCGAAAGGGCTCGCCATTGCGAACAGCCTGCGAGGGGCGTGGAGCATTGGTCGTCAATAAGATCGGAATTGCCATGCCGGTGCCGTTCACACAAACACCACATTCATTACCCGCTCAAAGCACGCTCTTTTCAGAGCCATAGGGTTTGGCAATGCGGACCATGCCTTTCGTCCGAAGGCGCTGGTATAAATAGAAAATCGTCATCAAGCCGATTGCTGCTCCAGCACCAAGACACAGCGCGAGCAATAGTTCTGCACCGACACCAAACGCAAGCAGAGTAACGCCCGCCGCAGCGACGATGGCATTTATGAATGCGATCATAGTAGCTGCAGTGGTCAGGTACGCCAGGAGAGGCCCAGTACGAAGAGAAGGTTCGGCGTCATTTTCGGGCCAGCGACCGAATTCCTTGGAAAACTGGAAGGCAGCCTCGTCGCCCAAAGTTCGATAGTAGGCTCTGATCCGGGCAATGCCGATATGGGCCTGCATGTTCTCAGCGGCGATGTCGACCAACCTCAAGACGGTAAAGGCACCCAGTAAAAAGACCGATGGCAGCACAACCGCGACAAACGGCAGGAAGAACTCGGAGGACTGCGTAACAAAGCCCGTTGCCACCAGAGCGCTCGACAGAGCCATAATGTAGATGGTCGTCCGCGACGCCATTTCACTTATGGACGTGCTGATCGCTGTCTGCTGCACGAAATGCTCTGTCGTCAGGGCCGCGAGAAACGAAGCATCGGGTGTCGGCGTGTCAGCCATGGAGTATGCTCCTGTCGGGTCGACCTGAGTTTTTCTTCGATATAGCGCTTGCGAGGCTGGCCGCCACTGGACGCTCCCGACGTCTGACCCATGCCGGTTTTATTGTGCCATATCCAGCGAGCCCGCATCACCGATCAGAAAGGGCCGATCATGTGGTCAGCAGACGCTGGCCATATCGCAGGCGAAATGTCTGCCGCGGTCAATCTGTATGGCCTCCTGTTGGGGATCCGGGTCGAAGCGCATTCGCGGCGCGGTTGCAGTTGGGAGCGGTTCCGCGGCGGCGCTGATGCGAGTTCGCGCATTCGTGGCAGCGGCCTCGAAACAAATTCGGTCTCTAGGCCGGCAACGCGAATTCACCGGCAAGTTCAATGGTGCGGGCTTGCGGGCCGACTTTTCGGTGGCGAAGCCCATGACCACGGTCCACCATAAATCAGCAGCCCGGATCCTGCCTACTGCGGTATCTCCAGGCCCTGCCGCAATCCTGTCGCGACGACTGAGACCCTGAATTTTCCGGCGAGTGCCCGGTCGAATATGGCGCCGACGATGATGTCGGCGTCGGCGTCGACCTCCTCGCGGATGCGGGTGGCGGCCTCATCGACTTCGAACAGCGTCATGTCCATGCCGCCCGAGATCGAGACCAGGACGCCCTTGGCGCCGATCATCGAGGCTTCGTCGAGAAGCGGGTTTGCTATCGCCGCTTCGGCGGCCTTCCTGGCGCGGTCCTCGCCCGTGGCTTCCCCGGTACCCATCATTGCGCGACCCATGTCGCGCATCACCGACTTCACGTCGGCGAAGTCGAGATTGATCAGCCCCTCCTTGACGATGAGATCGGTTATGCAGCCGACGCCGGAATAAAGGACGCGATCAGCCATGGCGAAGGCGTCCGCGAAAGTCGTCTTTGCGTCGGCGATCCTGAAGAGGTTCTGGTTCGGAATAACGATCACGGTATCGGCGCATTCGCGAAGCTGCTCGATGCCCTCTTCGGCGGCTTGCATGCGGCGCTTCCCTTCGAAGGTGAACGGCTTGGTGACGACGGCCACGGTCAGGATGCCGGCTGCCCGTGCAGCGTTCGCTATGACGGGCGCGGCACCGGTTCCAGTTCCGCCTCCCATGCCGGCGGTCACGAAGCACATATGGGTTCCCGCAAGGTGGTCCCTGATCTCGTCGATCGATTCCTCGGCTGCCGCGCGGCCGACCGCGGGCAGCGACCCGGCGCCCAGGCCTTCCGTGACATGGGCACCCAGCTGGATCAGCCGCGATGCTTTCGACATGGTCAGTGCCTGGGCATCGGTGTTGGCGACGATGAACTCCGCACCCTGCAGATTTTCGGCAATCATGTTGTTGACCGCGTTGCCGCCGCCACCGCCCACACCAATGACGGTTATCTTCGGCCGCATTTCCGAGATGACGGGCCTTGCCGCGGTGCTCATCGTCTTGTCTCCTTGGAATTGATCGACAAAAAAGTTCCCGGAACGCGCCGCTTGAACACGCCAGGTGCAAGAATCAGGTTCTATCGCCTTGGCACAGGGAATCAGAGGGTGAACTTTGCGGCAAGACAAGATGTGGGACTTGTACCATATACGCCTGAACGAGCCGACCTTTTGGACGAGTCTCCAGCCAATTTCCGGAATTGGCCCGGCTTCTGGCCAGCGAAAATCCACAATCCGGGATCCAACCCCTTCAAGCTTCACGCGCCCGCCTCACGCGCCAGAACCTTGAGAATCTGGCGGCCGATCGACGCCTGACGCTTAGCGGATCGGCATCTTGCCGCGAAACAACGGCTGATGGGCCCGCATCAGAGCGGCAATCCGGTCGGCAATCTTTCGTACCGGCGGGGAGTGGCGTTCCTCATGGTGGGTGACGATCCACTGGTCGGTTTCGAGTTCTGGGATAGGATGAGCGACGCGAACCAGCCGCGGATCGCTGTCACCGACGAAGCACGGAAAGATCGAAAGGCCGGCGCCTGCGGCCACCAATTCGCGCACTGAATGGGTGTTGTTGCCGCGCACGGCGATGCGATCGCCGTGATGGGCTTGCAGCCAGCGCGCCGAGGCAATGTTTGCCCCTTCGCCGGTGACGCCGACGAACAACCCGGCGGCGATGCCGTTGATCAGGTGGCGTCCGGAATAGATGGCATACGCGACCTTGCCGCTCTGACGGCCGGCCAGCCACTGTTCGGTCGGGCGCTCGCTGCGGATGCCGATATCGGCGGCGCGGCGACCGATGTCGACCCGGTCGGTGGTGGTGACGAGTTCCACCCTGATGCCGTCATCGACGGTCCAGATTTCGCCGATATGGGTGGAAACGAAGGCCGAGGTCCATGGCCCGGCCGAGACGCGGACAATGCGGTCGGGCAGGTTTCCCTCGCGCCAGCGGGTTAGCGACTGCATTGCTGCTTCGACGTCTTCGGCGCGCCGCAGCAGTTCTTCACCGACCGGGGTTAGTCGGTAGCCGGTCTGCTGACGTACGAACAGCGCTTCGCCGATCTGCTTTTCGAGCGCGGTGACGCGTCGTCCGAGTGTGGCTGCGCTGAGGCGCGTGGTTGCCGTCGCCGCGCTCAGCCCACCCAGCCGCGCAACGTCGAGAAACAACCTCAGATCGTCCCAGCCAATATCCATTTTGCAGAAATGAAAAACTCCTTGCGACCGTGGCTGTAGCGCGAAGCGGCCATCACGCGCAAGTATATAGGCATTGGAAGCGCTTGATAATTCTGCCCTGGCGGGAAAATGACAGGCACCTCGGTTGGCCAGGCAGTCAGCGCAATCCGTTCGATCGTGCATACGCTTGGCGCGATTGCTTTGCGTTTTCGACCAATCCAAGAGCGTGGGTATCCCGCTCGCCAAGGAGACGATCATGTTGCATGAACTTCGACACCGTTTCGCCCGCTGGCTTGCCTATCGCCAGACGCTTGCGAGCTTGAGGCGGCTTCCAGACAGCATATTGGCGGATGCGGGCCTTTCTCGCGAAGAGCTCCGCGAGCGTGCCCGCGACGCCAGCCTGCGTCGCTGAGATTGGAGGCGGGCATGCAGAGAATGGAGCCGGCGGCGAGAAGCAATCATGCGTCGTCTCCTCACTGCTGAGCTGCGGCTGAATGCGCCAATACGGTTGCCACGCTTGATGCCGCCGCAGTTTCGCTCCACATCGTGAGGGATGAAGACCGAGACATCCGAGCGGCGGCGGACTTTGCTGTGGGCCTTGCCCGCATCGCTGGTCCTGCATGCGCTCATCACCGCGTTCCTGGTCTATGGCCTGCCCGTTCCTGCCCAGCAGCCGCAGGAGGAGGAACCGGTCAATGTCGCACTCGTCCCGCCACCCGAACCGCCGAAGCCTGAGCCCCCGCCGCCTCCAAAGCCTGAAGCGCAAAAGCAACCGGAACCGAAAGTAGAAAAGCCTGTAGCGGAAAAGCCGCCGGCGCTCGAGGTGCTGAAACCTGTATTCCAGTTCGGCGACAAGGATACCGGCCCCAGGAAATCCCTGGATGGAGCCAGCGCGCAGGATAATTCGCCGACACCGGTCAAGGACAAGGATACGAAGCCGCCAGGTGAGCCGAAGGACGTCGAGAGCAAACCCGCCGCGTCGCCAGACTCCGGGGAGCCGGCGGGTACGACCAAGACCGAGGAGAAGCCGGCAACCGCAGCCTCCGAGCCGACCCAGGAGAAGCAGGCAACCGAGGACGCGAGCAAGCAGGGAGCAGACAAACGAGAGCCGCAAGATGCTGACAAGCAGGCAGCCGCGACGCCGTTGGCCACCCCCGGCGATGATGGTGAGATCGAGCTTCCTGCATCGGCCCAGGCGCCGAAGGCCAGGCCCGAAAACGCGCCGAAGCGCAGCCCTGCAAAGGTCTCGAAGCCTGGAGGCGGAGGCGCCAGGAAGCCTAGCTCCACGGAGGTGGCCTCAGCCGGGGCTTACTCGGGCCTTCCGGGCGTCCGCGAGCTCTTCTCGCACGGCGCTACCGGCAATGCATTCGGCACCACCGCGACCGACGGCATGTCTCGCGGTGAGCGCGTTGCCACACTTTGCGCCAACGTGTTGGCCGAGGAGCTGAAGGGCGCCGAGTTTTCTCCCGAGTGGCTACCAATGAGACCGCTGAAGTCGGGCAATATTGTTATAGATCCGGATGCGGCCTTTCGCGCAACGATCGGATGGTACCATGTGAGCTTCCGGTGTGAGGTCGACACCGACGCGACGCGAGTGTTGTCCTTCGACTCTCGTGTCGGGTCTGCCGCCTCGCCAGCCGAAAGCGCTCAGCTTGAACAGGAACTTCGCCGGCAGCATTCGGGGGGATAGCCTGCGCGTTATCATGCCCACGCGCTGGGCGACTGGTTTATGTAGCACCAAGGCGCTGTGATTGGGTGCCGCGTGGTTGCATCTCAATCCGCCGGGCGGTTGGCCTTGCGCCACTCCTCATATTCGCCGCGGGCATCGTCATGCAGCGGATAGTAGCGCTGCAGCGGTGCGCCCTGCATCAGCTTCTCTCGCGAGAACTCTTCCCAATCGTGATGCTTCTGGGATTCCTCGATCACCTTTGCGGCCATTGCGACGGGAAGCACAACCGCCCCGTCGTCGTCCGCCACTATGATGTCGCCGGGGATCACCGTGACACCGCCGCAGGCGATCGGAACGTTGACGGCGTTCGGATAGATGCTGGTTTGCACATGGTAGTTGGGCGTCCAGCCGCGCAGCCATAGGGGCAGATCGAGCTTCTCGACATTGGGCCGGTCGCGCATGCAGCCGTCGATGACGATGCCCCCGCCGCCTCTGCCCTTGAAATATGTCGACATCATATCGCCGAAGACGCCCGAGCTCATGTCGCCGCGCGCGTCGACGACGACCACATCGCCTTCCTGCGCGTGATAGAGCACGTGCCGGTGCAGTTGCGTTTCCGGGTCGGCGTATTCTCCCTCGCTGAAGAGGTCCGGCCGCTGCGGCAGGAACTGCAGCGTCAGCGCCGGCCCGACGATCGACTTCCCACGGTTCTGCGCCACCGGACCGACCATGTGGGGATTGCGGAAACCCATATGGCCAAGCGTGCCGGCAACCGTCGCGGCGCCGATTTCCCTCAGGGCGTCAATGAGGTCTTTGGGCGGCCGCGTGATGTCAGGGGTATGCGTCATTGTGGACTCCGGTTCAATTGGGACTACCAGTTCGTAACAGACCCGTCGCGGCGCCTGAGGTGAGGCGCTTCCCAGAAACGAAAAGCCTCCGCCCGGACCGCCGCTTCGTTGACCTCGACGCCGAGCCCCGGCAGGTCGCTGACCGGATAGTCGGCACCGTCGAGCCGTGGCTGCACGGGGAAGAAGTCGGAATTGTCGAAGCCCAGCTTCGTCTCGGGTTCCCTGGTCTCGAGCCACGCGAAGTTGGGTACGGCGGCGGCGAGATGCAGGGTCGCGGCCGTGCACACCGGACCAAGCGGATTGTGCGGCATCAGGTCGACATAGTGCGCCTCGCTCCAGCCGGCGACTTTCATCGCCTCGGTGAGCCCGCCGACATTGCAGACATCGAGACGGTTGAACTGATGGATGCCGCGCTCGATGTAGGGCAGGAACTGCCACTTGCTGGCAAATTCCTCGCCGATGGCAAAGGGAATGTCGGTCATCCTGCGCAGGGATTCGTAGGCTTCAGGTGTCTCGTCGCGGATCGGCTCCTCGAGAAAATCAAGCACGCCGCGGCCGAGCTTGTTGCAGAAGCTCGCCGCCTCTGCCACCGACAGCCGATGATGATAGTCGATGCCGAGAACGACGTCGTCGCCAAGCGCCTCGCGCGCCTTGTTCAGCATGCTCGCGGTAGCGCCGATCGACTCGCGGGGTTCGAAGATGTCCCTGCTGCTTTGCCCTGCGGGGAAGAAGCGGATCGCCTGCCACCCCCGTGCGCGCAGCTCCCGGGCTCGTTCGATGGCGACGTCGCCCTCGGCCTCGTCTCCGGTCGAGGCGAAGGTGGGGATGCAGTCGCGCTGCTTGCCGCCCAGCAGTTCGTAGACAGGCACCCCCAGCGCCTTGCCCTTGATGTCGTGCAGGGCGATGTCGATGGCGGAAATCGCCGCCTGCAGAACGCGCCCGCCCTCGAAGTACTGGCTGCGATATGCCTCCTGCCAGATCCGCCCGATCTGCATCGGGTCGCGGCCGATGAGAAACTCGCGATAATGCTCGACCGCGCCGGCAACGGCCTTTTCGCGCCCGCTCAAGCCGCTCTCGCCCCAGCCGAAGACGCCCTGGTCGGTCTCGATCTTGACGAGCATCTGATTACGCGTTCCAACCCATACAGGATAGGGTTTGATCGCGGTGATCTTAAGCTTTTCAGTCATCCCCAACGTTCCCAATGAACCCCGTCTTGTCTCAGCCGGCCTTGAGGGCCAGTTCAGTTTCGCCATCGAACAGATGCAGCCGCTCCTGGTCGAACTCGAGCCAGATCTGCTCGTCAGGTGCGACGACGATGTTGGGGGACACGCTGATGTTGACGATGGCGCCTGACAGCAACGCCTGCACGAAGGTGACATCTCCGGTCGGCTCCACTGTATAGGCCCTGGCCGGGACGCTGCCTGGCACCGCGCTCTTGTGGAGCCTGATGGTCGAGTGACGTGCGCCGAGCACGACTTTCCTCGACGTTGCCTTCGCAACCTTCCGGGCGTTGAGCGGCGAGAGCTCAAGGCTCCAGCCCTCCGCGCCGGTCAACGCAGTGTTGCCGTTTGCTGTCGATGCCTCCAGTGGAACAAGGCTCATCGCCGGGCTGCCGATGAAGCTGGCGACGAACATGTTCACCGGATGGGCAAAGACCTGCGCCGGAGAATCGTATTGCAACAGGTAGCCGCCGTTCATCACCGCCATCTTGTCGGCCATGGTCACGGCTTCGAGCTGGTCGTGCGTGACATAGATGATGGTCGCCTTGAGGTCCTGGTGGAAGCGCTTGATCTCCGAGCGCATCTGGACCCGCAGTTTGGCGTCGAGGTTGGAGAGCGGCTCGTCCATGAGGAAAACGGCAGGGTCGCGGACGAGGGCGCGCCCCAAGGCGACACGTTGCTGCTGCCCGCCTGAAAGTTCGCGCGGCTTGCGCTCGAGCAGGTGCGTCATGTCGAGCACGCGCGCCGCTTCCTTGACCTTCCTGTCGATCTCGTCCCTGGGCAGCTTGCGCATCTGCAGCGGGAACGCCAGGTTCTTGTAGACCGATTTCTGCGGGTAGAGCGCGTAGTTCTGGAACACCATCGCGATATCCCGGTCCTTGGGGTCGAGGTCGTTCACCACGCGGTCGCCGATGACGATGTCGCCCGATGTGACCGGGATCAATCCCGCGACAAGATTGAGCGTGGTTGTCTTGCCGCAGCCCGAAGGGCCGACGAGCGCAACGAACTCGCCGTCATTGACCGTCAGCGAAACGTCGTTGACAGCTTTGAAGCCGCCATAGGTCTTGACGAGATCTCTCAGGACCACGTGGGCCATCGGCAACTCCCTACGGCATGATGCCGAAAAGTGTGAAGCGGTTTTCGGACGACATCATGCTCTATCTCTTTGATTTAGAGGCGCCTTCAGATTTCAGGTCGAACAGACCTGAAATCATCCGGCTCTAGTGTTTGACCGCGCCTTCTGTAAGGGCGCGTACGAAGTATCGTTGCAGGAGGAGGAACAGCACCACGACGGGCACGCTCATCATGAAGCTGGCCGCCATCAGGCCCGGAAAGTCCGTCGTATTCTCCGAGAAGAAACGCTGTATGCCGACCGGCAGGGTCAACTGCTCGTTCTTGGAAAGGAAGGTGTAGGCATAGATGTACTCGTTCCAGGCGCCAATGAAGGAATAGATCGCGGTGGCGATGATACCGGGCGTCGACAGAGGCATCACGATCAGGATGAAGGCCTGGAACCGGGTCGCCCCATCGATCCGCGCCGCCTGCTCGAGCTGCACCGGAATGTTGTCGTAAAAGCCCTTGAGCAGCCAGATCGCCAGCGGCAGGCCGAAGGTGAGATAGGTGAGAATGAGCGAGCCATGCGTGTTCACCAGCCCGATCGCGCGCATCAGGATGAAGAGGGGCACGAGAAAGATCACCGCCGGGAACATGTTGCGCAAAAGCACGGTGAAGAACAGGAAGTTTCGTCCGGGGAAACGAAAGCGCGAAAACGCGTAGGCCGCAGGAACGGCCACGATCACCGAAAGGATTGTGGTGACCGTGGACACGTAGAGGCTGTTCCAGAAAAAACGCAGGAAGTCCTGGCCGACGCTGTTTTGCGGATCGAGCAGCTTTTGGTAGCTGGCCAGGGTAGGCTCTTCCGGCCACCATTGCGGCGGGAACTGCATCGCCGCGAACCCGGACTTGATCGATGTGATCAGCATCCAGATCATCGGCAACGCGGTGTAAAGCAGCATGAACACGAGGAAGACGCGCCCGGCCCAACGCCATCCGTCGATGCGCATGCGGCGCCGGGCCGGACCTCGAGGGGCTGTCTCGACGATCGTGCTCATGCGCTCCCCTCTTTGCGCTCGTTGCCGGCCAGCGCACGAACGTAGAAGTAGCCCAGCACCATCAGCATGAGGAACAGGAGTACCGAATAGGCCGATGCGACGCCCCATCGCTGCCGGCCGAAGGCGAGCTCATAAATGTGGGTGATCCAGATGTGCGAAGCGTTCGACGGCCCGCCACCGGTCATGATCCACGGGATGATGAAGGAATTGAAATTGGCCACTGCGAGCAGCAGGATCGTCACCGTCGAGACGTTGCGCAGATGCGGGAAGGTGACGTGCCAGAAACGCTGCCATGCATTGGCCCCGTCGACTTCCGCGGCGCGCAGCAACTGGTCGGGGACCGTCTGCAAACCGGCCATCATCATGATCATGGCAAACGGAAACTCGCGCCAGATATTGACGACGATCAAGGAGGGCAGCACCGTGCTGACGTTGTCGATGAAGTTCGGCGGCCGGTCGGCCAATCCGAGGCCGACCAGCACCGCGCCGATGATGCCGAAGTCCGAATGGTAGATCCACTTCCAGATATAGGAGGCGGCAACCGCGCTGATGACCCAGGGAATGATCAGGATAGCGCGCAGGACACCCCGGCCGATAAACTCGCGGTGGAGGGCCAGCGCAGCGGCAAATCCCAAGGCAAAGGCAACGAAGGTGGATGCGATCGTCCAGATCAGGGTGTTCAAGGTGACTTTCCAGAACACCTGACTGGTGAGGATGGCCGTGTAGTTGTCCAATCCGATGAAGGTCTTGTCGCGGAGCTGCAGGCCAGGCGGCGTTTTAAAGAACGACAGCTCGACCGTGTAGTAGATCGGATAGGCGATGACGATGAGCATCACGGCGATCGCTGGAAGCACGTAAGCGTAGTCGGCGCGATGCTCCCAGATATTCCGCAGCACGCCGGAGCTACCGGGTTGCAATCTTCGGCGAGCCTCGGCCTTGCCGGTCACGATCGTCACGATGGCGTGCCCTTATTGTTCGGAGCAAACCGGCTGCACGCACTATCGGCGCAGCCGGTCGGATCGCAGGTCAGGCCCGGACTAGAGTCCGTCCATCAGGTTTTTCACCTTCTCGGCCGCGTCGTCCGCTGCCTGGTCGACGGTCATCGCTCCGGTCAGGGCGTTCTGCAGCATGTCCGGGACGATGATATTCATGATCTCGGGGGATTGCGGCAGCGCCGGGAACGGAATGCCGTATGGCAACATCGAGGTGGTGACATCGAGGAACTTGATGTTGTCCAGACGTTCCTTCATCCATTTGGTCTTGAAGCCGTTGAGGTTGCCCGGGTTCGAGCCGGCATACGCCATCTTCAGCGACCATTCAGGGCTCGTCCACATGCAGATGATGGCCTTTGCGGCCGGCTCGTCCACCTTGCCGCCCTCGACATATTCGGGCTTCAGGATGTGAATGTTCGAGCCGCCAAACACGACAGCGCGCTTGCCGTCGGGGCCGGTCGGGATCAGGCCGTAGCGCATGTTGTCGATGACGGTCTGCGCCTTCTCCTTGTCGGCGCCCGTTGCCTTCTTCTGCAGGTCGAGCATGACGTTATAGTCGGACGGGTGCGAGACCATCATGCCGAGTTGGCCGGCGACGAACAGGGGCTGGTTATCGGCCTGCTGGTTGGTGAGCGCCGAAACCGGAACCGACTTGTCGCGAACATACATGTCGTAGGAGGCTTGCAACGCCGCCTTGCTTTGCGGGCTATTGAGTTCGACCTCCTTATAGGTCGGGTTCGCGGAGGCTTCGTCGAAGACACCGCCGCCATAGGCCCATAGTTGCGGCATGAAGCGGTACGGCGTGTTGCCGGCGTTCTTTCGCGCCACGAGGCCGTAGCCGGCAATGCCGAGCTTGTCATGGATCTGCTTGGAATATTTGACGACGTCGTCCCAGGTCGCCGGAGCCTTGTCCGGATCGAGGCCCGCACGCTTGAAGATGTCGGCGTTCCAGATGAACGCCATCGTCTCATTGTTGGTGGGAATGCCGTAGGTCACGCCATCCCAGGTTACCGCCTTCATGGCGCCGGGCCAGAAATCCTCCGTGGGATAGCCCACATCTTCCGGCTTGAGCGGCTGCAGATAACCCTTCGAGGCGAACTCGGTTCCACCCAGGATTTGCAGGCGGACCGCCATCGGCGCGGCATTGCCCAGCAGCGCCGTGCGGAACTTGTCGAGAAGGTCGTTGTAGGTGAGGGCCTGATCCTCGAGCTGGATGTTCGGATAGGTCTTGCGGAAGGTCTCGAAGAAATCCTTGTAGTACTGACGCAGCAGGTCGGGGTCGCCCTCGAACACGCCCTGATACCAGAACGTCAGTCGCCCCTTGTAGTCGAGCGGAGTGACCTTGCCGCAATCGGCGGCCGTGTCGAAATCCTGTGTGCCGGCGATGGAGCGCACATATTCCGGCGACCACTTGCTCAAATCGACTGGCGGCGAACCCAGCGCCGATCCCGACATGAGCGACGCCATCAAAGCAGTGGCGACAGTGCCGCGCAGGACGGCACCGCCGAGTGTAATCCTCGTCATAGTATCCTCCCAGATTCTCCCATGCCGCTGTGCGCCAAGGGGCTCGTTCGACCGTGCGGGATGCGTCCTTCTGCTCAATGTATCCCTTCGATCATCTGGTACGTTTTCAGATCGTGGATTGCCTGTCAACGCACCCGATCGTACATTGTTTGCAAAACCCGTGTATGATATCGAGCATGTGATGTACTAATCGGGGGAGCCGGCTTTGGCCGAAACAAGCGATTTCAAAGCAGAGCCACCCGTGGGGATTGATCCCATCGGGGCGTCCAGCGAGGGCGCCTCGCTTTATGAACTGATCCGGGAAGACATCATCGAGGGACGGCTCGCCGCCAACGAACGACTTGTGGTTACCGATCTCGCCCGGCGTCACGGCACCTCGACCAACCCCGTACGCGAGGCGCTGCAGCTGTTGCGAGGGGAGGGCTTCGTCACCTTTGTCGCCAACCGTGGCGCGCGCGTCCGGCCCATAGACCAGGATTTTGTCCGGGATATCTACGAGATCGGAGTCCTGATCGAGCCGGCCCTGACGCGATGGTTCGTGAACATGGCGACCGGCCAGGACATCGCCGAACTCGAACGCATCCAGGCTCTGATCGAAGAGAACAACTTCACCGACACATTGCGGCACAGTGAACTGGATACCGCCTTCCACACCGTAATGTACCAGCGCCACTACAACCGCCATGCCGCCGAGCTTTGGTGGAAGCATCGCGAAGTGCTGCGAGCCGTGAGCCGGCGTTTCAATTTCACGCTCGCGCGGCGGGCCGCCATCATGCGTGAACACCGCGAGCTCATCGCGCATATCAAAGCCGGAAATGCCGACGAGGCGGCCGAACTCATTGCCCGCCATGTCGAGGGTTCCGGCCGGCACGTTCTCGAACAGATGCGTGCGCGCAACGCCGCTCGGGCCGGATAGAACTTCCAGCCCAGAAAATCATTGGTCCGGCCATCAGACAGAGGTAGTTGAGAGATGAAAATCACGAGCGTTCGGCCGTGGCTGATCAAGTCCGATGCTTCCTATTGGGGGGAGTTCCTGTTCGTCGAGGTGACGACCGACGAAGGGGTGAGTGGCTGGGGGGAAATCACCACCACCACAAGGCTCGCCAACCGCGCGCTGTGCACGATCCTGCGGCAGATCGGTGTTGCCGTCAAAGGTGAGGATCCGGCGCGCATCGAGCATCTCTGGCACAAGATTTTCCGCAGCTTCACCTATATGGGCAGCCGCGGCGCCGCAGTCGAATGCGTGAGCGCTATCGACATAGCGCTCTGGGACATTCGCGGCAAAGTTCTAGGCAAGCCGATCTACGAGCTGCTGGGCGGACCGGTGCGCGATGAAATCGCGCTCTATACCCATCCCAACCAGGCCAAGTTTAACAGCAAGGAGGCTGTGGTCCGCGAAATTCGAGACATCGTCGAATCCGGACACACCGGGCTGAAGTTCGATCCTTTCCCCCACCAGGGCCGCATCGCCGATGGCTTGGCGCGCGAACAGCGGGACGGCTACCTCGATGGCGGCATGACCCGCAAGGACGAGCGCGAGGCTGCCGAACTAACGGCTTTGATCCGTGAAACGGCGGGGCCCGATGTCGACATTCTCATCGACGCGCATGGCCGCTTCGACGTCCCCACCGCCATTCGCCTCTGCCGAAGCCTCGAGGAAGCCGGCCAGATCGACTGGTTCGAGGAGCCTTGCCCGCCCGAGAGCCTCAATGCCCTGAAGCAAGTGCGCGAGAAGGTCAGCGCCCCTATCTCGTGGGGCGAGCGCGGCCACACCAAGTGGGATTTCGTGCCGGTGCTCGAGAACAGGCTTGCCGACTACATCATGCCGGACGTCACCTGGACCGGCGGCATTACCGAACTGAAGAAGATTTCCGCCCTGTGCGAAGCCTATTACATCCCGGTCTCGCCCCATGACGCCGCCGGACCGATCAACGTGGTTGCGGGAGCGCAGGTGATGATGACGGTTCCCAACTTCTACAAGCTCGAAACGTCCGAGTGGAACCTTGATAAATACAATCACCTCATCGACAGACCGCTCGACGTTTCGAACGGCAGCCTCAAGCTGACGTCGAAGCCGGGTCTGGGCGTCGAGATGAACCGCGACTACCTGCAGGCCCACGAGATAGAGCTTGGCTAGCAACGCTCATGCCGGCCGGGCGTGCGGGGCGCCACCAGTCAGAACGAGGATAAGCCATGGCAAAGACGGGTAGCGCCGGCGAGGCGCTCAATCGGGTAAATACGAACTCCAGGCCGAGCGACCTGCGCATCACCGACCTGCGCGTCGCCGAAATCGTCGGCGCACCGTTCACCTCGGCGCTGGTCAAGATCTACACCAACCAGGGCATTGTCGGCCTGGGCGAAGTGCGCGACGGCGCCAGCGCGACCTATGCGCTGATGCTCAAGAGCCGGTTGCTGGGCGAGAACCCTTGCGACGTCGACCGGCTGTTCCGCCGCATCAAGCAATTTGGCGGCCATGGACGGCAAGGTGGTGGTGTCTCGGCAGTCGAGATCGCGCTGTGGGATCTCGCTGGCAAGGCCTACGGCGTGCCGGTCTACCAGATGCTTGGCGGACGGTTCCGCGACAAGGTGCGGGTCTATTGCGACACCGACGCGGACAAGCCCAGCGGCACCGAGACCGGCAAGCGGCTCAAGGCGCGGATGGATCTTGGCTTCACCTTCCTCAAGATGGATCTCGGTCTGGCGCAGATCGCGCACATATCGGGCGCAGTGGTGGCGCCGGCCGGCGTGCTCGACGGTTTCCGCAGCCATGCCGCGCGCGGTCCGGCACGCACGCTGGACGAGCGCCGGGGGCGCAACGCCGCCTATGATGCGCAGAACGTGCCGCATCCCTTCACCAGCCTCCATTTCACCGAAAAGGGCCTCGACCTGCTCGATCAATATATTCACGAGGTCCGCGAGGTGATCGGCTACGAGGTCCCGCTCGCCATCGACCATGTCGGCCACATCTCGCTGCAGGACGGCATCCGTCTGGCCCGGCGGATCGAGAAGTATGCACCGGCCTGGCTCGAGGACGTGATCCCCTGGCAGTACACCGAGCAGTATCGGCAGTTGCAGCAGGCGACCTCCGTGCCGATCTGCACCGGTGAAGACATCTACCTCAAGGAAGCATTCCAGCCGCTGCTCAACGCCGGCATCTCGGTCATCCATCCGGATCTGCTGACCAGCGGCGGCATTCTCGAGACCAAGAAGATCGGCGACGCAGCGCAGGAGCATGGCGTCGCCATGGCCATTCACATGGCGGAAAGTCCGATCGCGGCAATGGCCGCCGCGCATGTCGCTGTAGCCACGGAAAACTTCATGGCGCTCGAATATCACAGCGTCGAAGTCGACTGGTGGGACGATATCGTCACCGGCCTGCCCAAGCCGCTGGTCAAGGACGGCTTCATCACCGTGCCCGACAAGCCTGGTCTGGGCATCGACGACATCGTCGACGAAATGATCAGCCAGCACCTGCAGCCCGGCGTCACCGGCATCTGGCAACCGACCGATCACTGGGACGACGAATACTCCTGGGACCGCACCTGGAGCTGACTCTACACTTCTCTCCTCGGAGGGAGAGGTGAACAGAAGGATGGACCATGATCTACGAACTTCGCATTTACGACTGCGTGCCGGGCCAGCTGCCGGCGCTGCTCAAGCGTTTCAACGACCATACCTTGGCGCTGTGGGACAAGCACGGCATCCGCCAAGCCGGGTTCTTCACCACGGTGGTCGGCGAAAGCAGCAATCGACTGACCTATTTCATCGCCTGGGAATCCCTTGCCGAGCGCGAAGTGAAATGGAAGGCCTTCACCACCGATCGGGCATGGCTCGAGGCCCGCGACGAGTCTGAGCGCGATGGCCCGATCCTGGCCAATATTTCCAGCCAGTTTCTCGCGCCAACCGCCTTCTCGTCGGTGAAATAGAGGACATCATGAAGATCACCGATCTCAGGTGCGCCGTCATCGGCAGGCACCCCATCGTGCGCATCGTCACCGACGAAGGCCTCCATGGCCTCGGCGAGGTCGAGTACACCAAGCCTTATCTGAAACCCTGGGTGCTGCATTTCCGCGACGCGCTGATCGGCGAGGATCCGACGGATGTGGAACGTTGCATGCTGAAGATCCGTCAGCGCGGTTCGTTCAAGCCCTATGGCGCCGCCGTCAGCGCCATCGAGCACGCTCTGTGGGACATCGCCGGCAAGGCCGCCGGCGTCCCGGTCTACAAGCTGCTTGGCGGCAAGGTGCGCGACAAGGTTCGGGTCTATAACGGTTCCATCCGCAAGAAGCGCACCGGCGACAGGCCGGAGGATTACGCGGCCGACGTCAAATGGATGATGGAGCGGCCGGAAAACTTCTTCATGGTCAAGCAAGGCATCAGCTTTCATTCCAACATGAAGACCAGCGTCCCCGACTTCCACTACGGCGTGCGTCAGCCGCCGACCTATCACGGCGCGATGGACCAGGGGCAGATCAGCGAGCGCGGCATGGCGCATATGATCGAATGCGTCATCGCCATGAAGGAGGTGCTCGGCGACACGGTCTCACTGGCGCTGGATTGCGGCCCCGGCTGGTTCCTGCCCGACGCCATCCGCTTCGCGCGGGCCGTCGAAAAATACAATCTGATGTGGCTGGAGGACATGTTGACCGGCGACTATGTGCCGTGGGTCAACCCGCAAGCCTACCGCGAACTCACCACATCGACGTCCACGCCCATCCACACCGGAGAGCAGATCTATCTGCGTCATAATTTCAAGGAACTGATCGAGACGCAGGCGGTTCGCGTCATCGGTCCGGATCCCGCCGACATCGGCGGCATCGCCGAGCTCAAATGGGTGGCCGAGCACGCCTACATGCACTCGATCATGATGGCGCCGCACGGCACGGCGAACGGTCTGCTGGGCCTCGGTGCGCTGATCAATGTCTGCGCCACGCTGCCGGCCAACTACATCGCCTTCGAATATCCCAGCGCCTCCGACCCCTGGTGGGAGGACATCGTCATCGGCCTGCCCAAGGGGCAGATCGTCAGGGACAGCATGGTGGATCTGCTCGAAGCCCCGGGACTCGGCCTCGACATCGACGCCAAGGCAGCGAAGAAATACCTGGCGGAAGAGGACGCCGGTTTCTTCGACCGATAACGATCCGACGCGACCTGAGCGTCAAGGGCTATCGAACGGCTCGCACACATGGGTGAGCGTCCACGCCGTGCCGCCTATTTCGTTTCGGGCAGCATCTCGTCCATCAACTGCTTGACGGCCTTGGCGGATCTTTTCATCCCGGCTTCGTCCATGGCCCAACCGGCGAAGCGTTCCAGCAAGGTGGCGAACCTTACTAGGTCCTGCTCATCCCACTGTGCCAGCGATCCGGCGAAAATCCGCCATTTGGTCTGGCGCACCGCCGCCACGAGGCGCTCACCCTTGGCGGTGAGTTTGAGGCAGATGCGGCGGGCATCGCGTTGCGATGCGACACGGCAGGCATAGCCGCGTTCGACGAGGTCGGCCGCGATGCGGCTGGCGCGCGACGGATCGATCTCGAGGCGCTCGGCGATGACGCCAACCGTCACCTCATCCTGCTGGGTAGCGCTGAAAAACGGATTGTTCGCGATGGCGCTGATCGCATCGAGATGGCTCACTTCCAGCGAAGGGTCTACGCGCGCCAGGATCATGCGGCCGAAGTCGCGGCGCTTGATCGAGCGGCGCACCTTGCTCATTACCGCATCGATGGCGGCCACGGCCTCGGCCGCCGGTTCGGACAGGCCGCTGCCGCGCGCCAGATCGGCGAGATCCCGGTCGCCGCGCGTCTGGAACAGGGCTGGAAATCGGTCCGGACTGCCGGATGCGTTGCTGCTCATCCCATAGCGCGTTAGCAAGAATATATGCTGATGTCAATTATATGCTACGCGCACATATCTGATTGACACCTCTTGGTTGTGGGGACATAAATCGCGCCCCAAGCTACGGAGACACCGATGACTGTCGAGCAGACGCTGCCGGACACAGCGCCCGTGGAGGCCCAAGTCAGGCCCGACCTTACGACCTTGATCGTCTATTTCGGCGCGCTGATCGCCATGTTCATGGCAACCATCGACATGCAGATCGTCGTCACCGCCTTGCCCACCATTGCCGGCGAACTCGGCAATCTGCATTTGTTCGGCTGGGTCGGTGCCGCCTACCTGCTCTCGACCGCCGCGGTCTCGCCATTCTACGGCAAGCTTGGCGACATGTATGGCCGCAAGAATGTCGTGCTGACGGCGATCGGCCTGTTCCTGCTGGGCTCGCTGGTCTGCGGCATGGCATGGTCGATGGAGAGCTTGATCGCCGCGCGCGTGCTGCAGGGTATCGGCGGGGGTGGGTTGATGGTTTCGGCCTTCGCCATGATCGGCGAACTGTTTTCGCCGCGCGACCGCGCCAAATATCAGGGCTACAGTTCGGCGGTGTTCGCGCTGTCGTCGGTGCTCGGCCCGCTGGCCGGCGGCTACATCACCAGCGTGTTCGGCTGGCGTTGGGTGTTCCTGGTCAATTTGCCGATAGGGATCATCGTGCTGGCGGTGCTGGCCTTCGCCATGCGCAGCCGGTTCAACGAAAAGCGGCACCGCATCGACTATCTCGGCGGCGTGCTGCTCGCCACCGGCACGACGGCGATCGTTTATTGGGGCTACCACGTGCTCGACCCCAGCGGACCGGACCTCATCACCTTCGCGCTGCCGCTGCTGGCACTAGTCGCCATCACCTTGTTCGTCATGGTCGAGCGGCGGGCCGAAGAGCCGATCGTGCCGTTGCGGCTGTTCGGCAATTCGACGGTCAGCATCGTCTCGGGCGTGTCGCTGGTCGCCGGAACGGTGACGCTGGGCATGTTCTTCTATTTCGCCCTCTACATGCAGACGCTGACGGGTCTCAGCCCGGCCGAAGTCGGCTTCCTGTTCCTGCCGGCGTCGCTGACATCGATGGTCATCTCGATCGTCGCCGGGCGGGTAATTGCCGCAACCGGACGCTACAAATGGATGCCGGTGGTCGCCATGGGTATTGGCGGGTTTCTGATGCTGGGCTTTGTCCTCACCAACCAGCACACGCCGATCTGGGTGCTGGCAACGATGATGGCTGTGTTCGGCATCAGCATGGGCCTGCAGTTCCAGGTGCTGATCGTGGCGATCCAGGCGGCAGCACCCCTGCAGGATATCGGCGCGGTGACGTCGCTGATCACCCAGGCGCGGACGCTCGGAGCATCGCTGGGTCTGGCGCTGAACGGCGCGGTGATGATCTGGGCGCTGAACCGGCAGACAGCCGAGCTTCCTGCAGACGCCGCCGCCCTGCTGCCGGGTGGCCTGAACGGGTTGACGCCGCACCTCGCATCGAGCCTGCCGGGCGCGATCCGCGAAGTGGTGCTCGACCATTACTCCAGTGGCTTCAACGTGATGTTCATCTGGGTGGCGGCGCTCTATTTCGTCGCCATGGGGCTGACGCTGCTGCTCGAGGACAAAGAGATCCCGAAGCGGGGCTGAGCCAGAGTATGTCCATGCGCTGGGTTTAGGCATTTGGCGATGATCTGAAATCACCGAGGAGGACAGCCATGATCATCGACACTCATCTGCACCTGATCGACCTGTCGGCGCTGCGCTATCCCTGGCTCAGCCGCGAGCCGGCGCTCAACCGCGATTTCCCGCACGCAGAATATGCGATCCAGGCCCGCCGCGCCGGCATCGAGGCCGCGCTGCATATGGAGGTCGACGTCGATGAAGCCGACATCCAGGCCGAGACCAGCCATGTGAAGGCGCAGTCGCTGGAAAAGGGCACGCTGTTGCGCGGGGCGATCGCCTCCTGCCGTCCGGAGGAGGCCGGCTTCGCCGCCTGTCTCGAGCGCCAGCAAGCCGATCCCTTCGTCAAGGGGTTCCGCCGCGTGCTGCATGTCATGCCGGACGAGCTTTCGGACAGCGCGCTGTTTCGCGAAAACATCAAGCGGCTTGCCGGCACAGGCCTGACCTTCGACTTCGTCGTCCTGCCGCATCAGATTCCAAGGGCGGTTGCGCTCGCCGATCTGGCGCCGGATGTGCAGTTCGTGCTCGACCATTGCGGCGTGCCCGACATCAAGGCCAGTGCGGAACATCCGTGGCGCGAGCATATGACCGAGATCGCGCGGCGTCCCAATGTCATCGGCAAGATCTCCGGCGTCGTCGCCTATGCCGATGCCGGCTCATGGACAGTCGAGACCTTGCGCCCCTATGTCGAGCACACGATCGGCTGCTTCGGCTGGGACCGCGTCGTGTGGGGCAGCGACTGGCCGGTGTGCACGCTTGGCGGTGGCCTTGCGACCTGGGTGGCGGCGACGCATGCGTTGATCGCTGGAGCAAGTCCTGAGGAGAGAACGAAACTGCTGTCGGGCAATGCCAAGCGGATGTGGAAGCTGTAGCGCGGTCGGACACCGATTGCCTGCAAGCGCGCAGAACGCCATGATAGCGCTACTTCACGCCAATACCTGCCGTCAGGCCGCCATCGATCCTGTAGTCCGCGCCGGTGCAGAAACCGGCCTTCGACGAGCACAGGAAGGCGATGAGTTCCGCCACTTCCTCCGGTTCGCCGATACGGCCGAGCGGATGCGCCGCGCCGAAGCGCTTGTAGGCCTCTTCGACATCGGCATCGCTGCCGCCGTCACCGCGCGCAGCCTTCTCCAGGATCGGCGTGCGGATCGAGCCCGGGCTGACCGAATTGACGCGGATGCCTGATGCCGCGTAGTCGAGCGCCAGCGAGCGCGTCAGCGTGTGGATGGCGCCCTTGGTCGTGGCATAGGCGGCGACGTTCTGCTGGCAGGCAAAGCCCTGCACCGAGGCGACGTTGACGATGGCGCCGCCTCCGCGCTTGATCATTTCCGGAATGCCGAAATGCGCGGTCAGGTAGATCGAGCCGACATTGACCGTCATCGTTCGGTTCCAGGTTTCCCAGTCGGTGGTCGTCGCCGTGCCATAGGGATGGACGGCGGCTGAATTGACGATGACATCCAGGCCGCCGAACTTCGCGACGCCAGCCGCGACCGCGTCGCGCACCTGATCGGAGACGGACACATCGGTGTCGATGACCAGCACCGCGGCACCAGCACTTTCTAGTTGCGCTTTCATCGCCGCGTTGGCGGCGCGGTCGATGCCGCAGGCGATGATTGCGGCGCCACCGGCCGCAAGGCGTGTGGCGGTTGCCAGGCCGATTCCGGTCGTCCCGGTCACCAGGGCGACCTTGCCGTCGAAATCCGTCATTTCTAAAAACTCCTCCATTTTCTATCGACTCCCATCGGGGTCCAACAATAAGTTGCCAACCTGTCGCAGAAGGAAAGCCGAAATGGAACAATGCTGGCGCTGGTATGGGCCCGATGATCCGGTGACGCTCGATCATGTCAAGCAGGCGGGCGCCACCGGCGTGGTCTCGGCGCTCCACCATATCTATGACGGCCGGGCGTGGCCTGAGGCCGAAGTGCTGGAGCGCAAGCGCATTATCCAGGAAGCAGGACTGACCTGGTCGGTCGTCGAGAGCATTCCGGTCCATAATTCCTTCAAGATCGGCGCGCAGGAACGCGAGCGCTATGCCGGCTATTACCGCGATTCGATCCGCGCGCTGGCCAGGGCCGGCATCGCCACGATCTGCTACAATTTCATGCCGGTGGTGGACTGGACCCGCACCGATCTAGCCTACCGTCTGCCGACGACAGGCTACGCCCTGCGTTTTGATGCCGTTCATTTCGCCGCCTACGATCTGTTCGTGCTGAAGCGCAAGAACGGTGCTGACAGCTATACGCCGGCGCGTATTGCGCAAGCGGAAGCGCGGCTGAAGGAATTGTCGCCAGAGAAGATGGACCAGATCGAGCGCAATCTGATCGCCGGCCTGCCGGCTACAGAGCGCAAGTATGACCGCGACAGTTTTCGCGAGGCGCTTGCGGACTATGACGGAATCGGGCCGAAGGAGTTGCGCGGCAACCTCGCGTGGTTCCTGCGCGAGATCATTCCGGTGGCGGAAGAGGAGGGGGTGCGCATGTGTATCCACCCCGACGATCCGCCGTTTTCGCTCTACGGCCTGCCGCGCGTCGTTTCGACCGCCGAGGATGCGCGTTTCATTCTCAATGCCGTCGACAGCCAGGCCAATGGGCTGACGTTCTGCACCGGGTCCTACGGCACGCGCGCCGACAACGACATCGTCGCCATGGTCAAGGAATTCGGCGACCGCATCCACTTCGCCCATCTGCGCAACATCACCATCGAGGATGACGGCTCGTTCTACGAGGCCGAGCATCTCGAAGGCGGCACCGACATGGCGCATGTCATCCTGGCGCTGATGCAGGAGGAGGCGCGCCGCCGCAAGGAGGGCCGAGCCGACTGGCAAATCCCGATGCGGCCGGACCATGGCCACCTGCTCGCCGACGATATCGGCAAGACAAGGATCAATCCCGGCTACTCGCTGATCGGCCGCCTGAAGGGTTTGGCCGAATTGCGCGGCATCATGCGGGCCGTGGAAACGTTTGGGCTGGCTTGAAGGGGCAACGAACTGCGTTCAATGCCGACGCCGGCTCAGCGTGCGTCGCTGTAGATAATGCGGCCGGCGCGGAATGTCGTCCGATGACAATCAGATACCACGCTCGATCACGATCGCCCGGTCGCGGTGAGGCTCGTGATACAGCCGGTTGCCCTCATGGATTTGCACGGCCCTTAGTACGGCGCGCGGCTCGCTGACGGACGAGGAACCTAGCCGTTCGCCCCACGACCTGGCGGCGTGCTATTGTGTAGTGAAGTTCCGTTGCCCCGAGGTGAGCTAGAGGGGTACTCGGAAATCAAGTATGAATCATGAATAATGCAGTATTGATTTACGTTCGTGCAAGCAAAGGAACTGTAGTGATGGATGGGCACGACGGTCGTCGGAATGCGTTAAAGAAACTATACGTTTTCTCGATGCTTTTGGTTTTATTCACTTCAACATTGGTTATTTACGGAATTGGCGGATGGGTGGTTGCGTTTGGCAGCAGTGACTTCCGAGAAAGCCATGGTAGGAGAGGTATTTTTTTGGTTTTGTTAGCATGCTGCATGTTTTATGGATATATAAAGTATGACGAACATGAAACAAAAATCAGAATAAAACGGGATGAGCGCAAAGCTCTTGTGGTGAGATTTAAGCAGATTGTTTTAATTATATTTGTGTCCTTGTTTTGTCCTTTTAATTGCCTAGAGATAATCTCACTATCGGAATGCGAACAATCATGGCGAAAGCCATGCACTTGAACACGGGACCACACAAGACACCTCCGATTGCCAGGTTGACAGAAAGCTGACAATGTATCATATCCGAAAAGCTGAGTATGTATCATATTATTCAGCGCTAGGAGAAAGACCGGCAAAGCCGGCGTCCCAGGGAGGCAATTTTGGGAGAGGCTATCAGCCAGTGGAGCAATTGGTCGGGCTATGTCACGGCCACGCCGCAGGCTTTTGCCGAACCGCAGAGTCTCGATGAGCTGAGTGGTGCCATTCGCAACGCGCCGGGACCAGTTCGATTCGCTGGCACGGGCCATTCCTTCACGCCTCTGGTTAAGAATGACGGGACGATCCTGTCGCTTGATCGCTTCGAGGGCCTGAGGTCGCACGATCCCGAAAGGCTGACAGCACGGGTCGGCGCCGGCACCAAGATCGGCGCGCTGGCAAAGCTGTTGCACGGCGTCGGCCAAGCGCTGCCGAACATGGGCGACATCGACAAGCAGGCGTTCGGCGGGGCGCTGGGCACCGCCACCCACGGCTCGGGCATCACGCTCGGCGCTTACCATACCCAGCTCGAGGCGATGCAGATCGTCGACGGGCGTGGCGCCGTGAAAGAGTTCGACCGTGCCAAGAGCCCCGACATGATCGAAGCCATGGGCGCTTCGCTCGGCGCTTTCGGCGCCGTCACCGAAGTGACGATCCGCAACGTGGCGAGTTACCGGATGCGGCACCGCCGCTGGACGGCGCCGATTGCCGATGTGCTTGCGCAATTCGAAAGCACCATGACGGCGCATCGTTCGGCCGAGTTCTACTATGTGCCGTTTTCCGGCCAGGCGCTGCTGATTGCCAGCGACATCACCGAGGCGCCGGCGACGGTGCGTCCGCCGACGGAAGACGACGATGCGGTGACGACGCTGAGAAAACTGCGCGACTATCTCAGCTGGCTCCCTTGGCTGCGCCGCCGTCTCATCGGCTCGGCCTTCGCCAAGGTGCCGGCCGAGGATTATGTCGAGGAGTGGCTGAAGGTCTTCACCTCCGAGCGCAACGTCAAGTTCAACGAGATGGAATACCACCTGCCGTTCGAGGAAGGGGCGCCCGCACTCAGCGAAATCATTGCGCTGCTCGAGACGCGGTTTCCAGAGGTCTATTTTCCGATGGAGGTGCGCGTCGTCGCGCCCGACAATGTCTGGCTCAGCCCCTTCTACAAGCGCCCAACCTGTTCCATCGCCATCCATCACGGCGTCGAGCGCGATCCGATGGCGTTCTTCAACGCCGCCGAGCCGATCTTCAGGAAGCGCGGCGGCCGCCCGCATTGGGGCAAGATGCACAGCCTGACATCAAGGGAATTGAGCGCGCTCTATCCGCGCTGGAACGATGCGATGGCGGTCCGCCGCGAGATGGACCCGGACAACCGCTTCGTGTCGCCCTATATTGCCAGGCTGCTCGGCGTCGCGGCATGAGCTTGACCGACACCTATTTCGCGGAAATGTCGGGCGCGCTCAGGGCAGCCGGGATCTTTCAGCCTTGCCTGGTGCTCGATCTCGACCGGCTCGATCACAACATCGCTGCGATCAAGGCGAAGTTCGCCACGGGCCTCGATCTGCGCCTCGTCGACAAGTCGCTGCCATGCCTGCCGCTGATCGACCATATCCGCGCTGCGTTTGCGACCGACAGGCTGATGACCTTTCATCTGCCGATCAGCGCCGAGATGCTGAAAGTGTTTCCCCAAGTCGATCTCCTGTTGGGCAAGCCGATGCCGGTTGCCGGCGCCAGGCACGCGCTGACGAAGGGCGTTCTCGCCGGGCTCGGCGAAGCTACGTCGCGCATCGTCTGGCTGATCGATACCGAGGAGCGGCTGGCCGCCTATGGCTCGCTTGCCGCCGAGCTCGACCGCGAGCTGCGCGTCTGCTTCGAGGTCGATGTCGGCCTTCATCGCGGCGGTATCAGCGATCCCGACTCACTGGCCCGGGCAGTTTCCGCGTTGGCGAATTACCCGCGGCTGAAATGCGAAGGCGTCATGGCCTACGAGGCGCATATCGGCCATATCCCCAAACTGCTGGGAGGACCGGCCAAGGCGCGCGTCAAGGCGATCAGCCTGTTTCGCCAGTATGTCGCTTGCCTTGCCGCCGACCAGCGCAAGATCCTCAATCTTGGCGGCAGCAGCACCGCATTGCTCTATGACAGCTGGGTCGGCGCCAATGAATTGTCCATCGGATCGGCTTTTATGCTGCCGACCGATTTCGATGTGCCGAGCCTCAGCCAATTGCGGCCTGCCGCATTCATCGCGACGCCGATCCTGAAGGTGGTCGATGTCCAGGTGCCGGGCCTCGACCAGCGCTCCTGGCTGCTGCAGAAGCTCGGGCTGTTGCCGCGGCGCGGCTGTTTTCTCTATGGCGGAAAATGGATGGCGAAGCCCGTCCATCCCGTGGGGATGAAGACCGACAAGACGTTCGGCTTTTCGACCAATCAGCAATTCATGGCGCTGCCCGACAACGTCAATGTCGGGCCTGACGACTACGCCTTCCTGCGTCCGACCCAGAGCGAATTCGTGCTACAGCAGTTCGGTTCGATCCAGGTCTATTCCGGCGGGAAATTCGTCGAGCAATGGGCCGCACTGCCGTTTTCGTAGAGCAATTCCAGGAAAAGTGTGAAGCGGTTCCGTCCGGAGTTGCGTCAAACAAAGAGACCGAAGTGGAGGAGGATAGGATGGTCGCCAAGGCAGTCAAAACTCAGCCCGTGCAGCCTGAATGGGCAGCCGAACTCGACCTCGCCCTCACCGATCTCGACGCCAGGAAGGACGACTGGGCGCAGACCTCGAATGGCGAGCGGATCGCCTTGCTGCGGCAGGTCAAGGATCACATCCGCGAGGTCGCCGAGGCGTGGGTCAAAACCGCGACGCGCAAGAAGGGCATCCCGACCGGCTCGCCGCTGGAAGGCGAAGAATGGCTGGCTGGCCCGGCGGCGCTGATGGATGGCTGCAACCAGTTCATCCACACGCTCAGCCTGATGGAGGGCAAGAAGTTTCTCGACAGACTGCCGGTCCGCACCTTGCCTAGCGGACAGGTGGCGGTAACGGTGGTTCCGAATTCGCTCTGGGACAAGGTGTTGTTCACCGGGCTGAAGGCCGAGATCTGGATGCAGCCCGGCGTGACCAAGGCGAACCTCGCCGCAAACACCGCATCGGCCTATGACGCGCCGCGCACCAGCCGCAAGGGCAAGATCGGCCTCGTGCTCGGCGCCGGCAATGTCGCCTCGATCGCGCCGCTCGACTGCCTGCACAAGCTTTTGGTCGAGCACCAGGTGGTTCTGCTCAAGATGAACCCGGTCAACGACTATCTGATCGATTTCCTGCGGCCGGCGCTGCGGCCGCTGATCGAATTCGGAGCGCTGCGCATCGTGCGCGGTGGCGCCGATGTCGGCGCGTATCTGTGCAACCACGATCTCGTCGACGACATCCACATCACCGGTGCCGCCGCCTCGCATGACGCGATCGTCTGGGGGCCTGGCGAGGAGGGCCGCAAGAACAAGGCGGCGGGCACGCCGCGCAACAGCCGGCGTATCACCTCGGAGCTTGGCGGCGTGGCACCCACCATCGTGGTGCCCGGTCCGTGGTCGGATGCCGATATCACCTACCACGCCGAACTGATCGCTACCCAAAAGCTCAACAATTCCGGTTTCAACTGCATCGCCTGCCAAATGCTCGTGTTGCCCGAAGGCTGGGGCAAATCCGATGCGCTTTTGGCAGCACTCGAAAAGGTGATGCAGAAAGCCCCGTCGCGCCCGGCCTATTATCCCGGCGCGACCGAGCGCCTCGCCGCCTTCGAGGCGCACGCCGACACGGCACAAAAATTCGAGCGGCCTGGCGGGCCCGCCTGCGTTGTGGTGCCGTTCCGGCCGGGCACGGACGCCTATCTCGAAAATGCCGAGGTGTTCGCGCCGGCGCTCAGCGTCATGCGGCTGCCGGCGGGCAATGCGGAATCCTATCTGCGCGCCGCTGTCGCCTACGCCAATGAAAAGCTGCACGGCACGCTTGCCGCCAACATCCTCATCCATCCCAGGACGATCGCCGAGATCGGCCGGCAGCGCTTCGAGGAAATCATTGCCGAACTGCGCTATGGCGGCATCGGCATCAATTCCTGGAGCGGCGTTCTGTTCGCGCTGCTGCGCCCGACCTGGGGTGCTTTCCCTGGCCACACGCTCGACGATGTGCAGAGCGGCATCGGCGTCGTCCACAACACCTATTTGTTCGACAGACCGGAGCGCAGCGTGCTCGAAGCGCCGTTCCGCATCATGCCGAAGCCGGCCTGGTTCCTGACCCACAAAAGGGCACACATGGTCGGCCGCCTGATCACCGAGTTCAACTACCGGCCGAGCTTCCTGAAGCTGCCGCGCATCATCTGGAACGCGCTGCGCGGCTAGCAACGAGCATCCGATGTCAAAAACAACAAGCCGGGACAGGAGTTACGACAATGGCTGACACGGATGCAATCATCGTCGGCGGCGGGCTGGCCGGCCTGGCCGCAGCCGCGGAACTCGGCGATGCCGGAAAGCGCGTGATCATCGTCGAGCAAGAGGGTGGCGGTTTTCTCGGCGGCCAGGCATTCTGGTCGCTCGGCGGCCTGTTTTTGGTCAACACGCCCGAGCAGCGCCGCCTGCGCATCAAGGACAGCCGCGACCTCGCCTGGCAGGATTGGCTGGGTTCTGCCCAGTTCGACCGGCCCGAGGACCATTGGCCAAGGAAAGTGGCGGAAGCCTATGTCGATTTCGCCGCCGGCGAGATGCGGCCGTGGCTCTACGCCATGGGCATGCGCTGGTGGCCGGTGGTCGGCTGGGCCGAGCGCGGCGGCGCGCTGGCCAATGGCCACGGCAATTCAGTGCCGCGCTTCCACCTGACATGGGGCACTGGGCCGGGCGTGGTCGCGCCGTTCGAAAGGCGCGTGCGCGAGCACGTCGCCAAAGGGCTGATCACTTTGAAATTCCGTCATCAGGTCAGCCGGCTGATCAAGACCAACGGCGCGGTCACCGGCGTCGCGGGCGAAATCCTGGAGGCATCCGATGTCGAGCGCGGCAAGCAGTCGAGCCGCACGGCCGTCGGCGATTTCGACCTTTCGGCCGGTGTCGTGATCGTCACCTCGGGCGGCATCGGCGGCAATCATGAGTTGGTTCGCAAGGTTTGGCCGGTCGGGCGGCTGGGGCCAGCGCCGAAGCGTATGGTTGCCGGCGTGCCGCACCATGTCGACGGCCGCATGGTGGCGATCACCCAGGACGCCGGCGGGGCCGTCATCAACGCCGACCGCATGTGGCACTATGTCGAGGGGATCAAGAACTGGAATCCGATCTGGCCGAACCACGGCATCCGCATCCTGTCGGCGCCGTCGCCGCTATGGTTCGATGCTCTGGGACAACGCATGGAGGCGCCGTTCTTCCCGAGCTTCGATTCGCTCGGCACCTTGAAGCGTATCCTGTCGACGGGACACGATTATTCCTGGTTCGTGCTGAGCAAGACGATCGCTTCGAAGGAGTTCGTGCTGTCGGGTTCGGAGCAAAACCTAGACTTTACGGCCAAGGATTGGCGGGCCGTGCTGAAGAACCGGCGCGGCGGCAAGGCGCCACCATCGGTGGCAGCGTTCCTGGAAAAGGGCGAGGACTTCGTCGTCCGCGACAACCTGGCCGACTTGGTCGCCGGCATGAACGCGCTGTCAGGCGACAATCTGCTCGACTACGACCGGCTCAAGGCGCAGATCGTGGCGCGCGATCGCGAGGTCGACCATGCCTATACCAAGGATGCGCAGGTCACAGCCGTCCGCGGCGCCCGCAACTACATTGGCGACAAGATCTTCCGGGTGACCAAGCCGCACAAGATACTCGATCCCAGGCACGGGCCGCTGATCGCGGTGCGCCTCAACATCCTGACGCGCAAAACGCTTGGCGGCCTGCACACCAATCTCAATTCGCAGGTTCTCGACGGCAATGGCGAACCCATTGCCGGGCTCTATGCGGCAGGCGAGGTGGCCGGCGGCGGTGGCGGCGGCTATCACGGCTACAATGCGCTGGAAGGGACATTTCTCGGCAGCTGCATCTTCTCCGGCAGGAACGCAGGCCGGCACGCCGCGGGCAGGTGACGCGGCTGGCGGGCCAAGAAAAGGTCGATGAGAACAGGACATCCGCCATGTTCCATGGATAGCGACTGCTTTCGATCGCTTGCCGCAACCCAGGCGGTCAGCCGTTTGCGGCTTGCCGGCGCCGACGGTTCCCATGCGCTGGTGCTCGGCGCTGCGGCACATCAGAGGCCTGCGTTACGCTGGCGCCACCGCGAAATTGAGCTCGAGGTCCTGAAGGCCTGGCCGCAAGGTCGGCCGGGCTACCACTCGGCGAAGGAGCCGTCCTTGTGACGCCAGACCGGGTTGCGCCAGCGGTGGCCTTCCTTGGCCCTTTCCTTGACGTAGTCCTCGTCGATCTCGACGCCGAGGCCGGGACCATCGGGGATTGCGACATAGCCATCCTCGTAGCGAAAGACGTCCTTGTTGGCGGCATAATCGAGCAAATCGTTTGCGGCGTTGTAGTGGATGCCGAGGCTCTGTTCCTGGATGAAGCAGTTGTAGCTGACGGCATCGAGCTGCAGGCAGGCGGCAAGCGCGATCGGCCCGAGCGGGCAGTGTGGCGCCACCGCAATGTCATAGGCCTCGGCCATCGCCGCGATCTTGCGGCATTCGGTGATGCCGCCGGCATGCGACAGGTCCGGCTGGATGATATCGACGGCGCCTTGCTCGAACACCGACTTGAAATCCCAGCGGCTGTAAAGACGCTCGCCGAGCGCGATCGGCGTCGAGCCCAGCGCTGCGATCTCCTTCAGCGCCTCGCGGTTTTCGCTGAGCACCGGCTCCTCGATGAACATCAGCCGGTAGGGTTCCAACTCCTTGACCAGCATGCGCGCCATCGGCCGGTGGACGCGGCCGTGGAAATCGACGGCGATGCCAATGTTGGACCCAACGGCCTCGCGCACCATGGCGACTCGTTCGACAGCCGCATCTATTCTGTCATGGCTGTCGACGATCTGCAGTTCCTCGGTGCCATTCATCTTCAGCGCCTGGAAACCGCGCGAAACGACCTCCCTGGCGCCAGCAGCCACTTCCGCCGGCCGGTCGCCGCCGATCCAGGAATAGACCTTGATGCTGTCGCGCAACTTGCCGCCGAGCAGTTCATGCACAGGCACGCCGAGCGCCTTGCCCTTGATGTCCCACAGCGCCTGGTCGATTCCGGCAATGGCGCTCATCAGGATCGGCCCGCCGCGGTAGAAGCCGCCGCGATGCATCACCGTCCAATGGTCCTCGATCAGGCGCGGGTCCTTGCCGATCAGATAATCGCCAAGTTCCTTGACCGCTGCCTCGACTGTCAGCGCACGGCCTTCGACGACAGGCTCGCCCCAGCCGGTGACGCCGGCATCCGTCTCGATCTTCAGGAACAGCCAGCGCGGCGGGACGATGTAGGTGGTGAGCGAGATGATTTTCATGCTGGTCTCAGTTGTTCTTGAGTTTCTTGGCGCTGACCAGGTCGCGCGCCGCAAGGTCGAGGATCCGGCCTGCCGCCGCACGCGCCGCCGCGGCATCGCGCATGCGCAGCGCCTCCACCACCTCACGGTGCGCCGCCACCGCTTCCATGCGCCGGGCGAGCGAAATGGTCGCCGTTGCTTCGAGCGAGAATTTCAGCCCGGTGTCGATCAGATTGCCGATCTGGCGGAAGATCGGGTTGTGACTCGCAGCATAGACGATCTGGTGGAAGGTGATGTCGGAGCGCGAGAAGGCGGCGAGATCCTCGCCGGCATTGGCCATGCCGCGCCAGGCGGCTTCGAGATCGGCGATCTCCTGCAGCGTCGCACGAGTCGCCGCCAGTTCAGCTACCAGAGGTTCGATGGCGCGGCGCGTTTCGAGGATGGCGTCGAACAATTTGTCGTCCAGCGCATGCGGCGCGTGCCAGGCCAGCACCTGCGGGTCGATGATGTTCCAGTTGTCCTGTTCACATACAACCGTGCCGATGCGCGGCCGCGACAGCACCAGCCCCTTGGCGGCCAGCACCTTCAGCGCCTCGCGGATGACGGTGCGGCTGACGCCATATTCGACGCCGAGTTCGTTTTCGGTCGGCAGGGACGAGCCGGCGGGATAGCGTCCGGAAAAGATGTCTGAGGCAAGCGCCTTGGTCACATCGGGCATGACGCGCGGGCGGCGGGTGTCGCCTGATGCCTTCTTCGAAGTTTCGGTCACCTCAGCCCTCCTCCAAGGCGGCGAAACCACTGATCTCGCGTCTCCGGCCTTACCGGATGCGGAGGATTTACGCCAGCGATCCCTGGTCAGAGCATGTAGCTCAATTATCATACCAGATCAATTGACGAGTATGATAAAAAGAATTAGAGACTCTGCATCCGGGCTGAGCGCCCGGCCATCGCTGGGAGGTAATCATGCGACTTCTGAAGACCGCGCTCGTCGCGGGCGCGCTTGCCGTGCTGTCCGTCACGACCATCGCTGCATATGCTCAGGACACCAAGATAGGTTTTATCGTCAAACAGCCCGAGGAGCCGTGGTTCCAGGACGAATGGAAGTTCGCCGACCAGGCCGCCAAGGAGAAGGGTTTTACCCTGGTCAAGATCGGCGCCGAGGACGGTGAGAAGCTGATGTCGGCGATCGACAATCTCGGCGCGCAGGGCGCGCAAGGCTTCATCGTCTGCACGCCTGATGTTAAGCTCGGCCCCGGCATCGTCGCCAAGGCCGCCGCCAACAATCTCAAGCTGATGACGGTTGATGACCGTCTGGTCGGCGCAGACGGGAAGGCGCTGGAAGACGTGCCGCATATGGGCATTTCGGCGACCAAGATCGGCGAGGCCGTCGGCCAGGCGATCGTCGACGAAATGAAGGCGCGCGGCTGGAAGGCCGACGAGGTCGGCGCCATCCGCGTCTCCTATGATCAGTTGCCGACCGCCGTCGACCGGGTCGAAGGCGCCATTTCGGTGCTGAAGGCCAACGGCTTCAAGGCCGAAAACATCTTTGACGCGCCGCAGGCCAAGACCGATACCGAGGCTGCGCTCAATGCGGCGACGGTGGTACTCAACGCCCATGCCGACATCAAGAAGTGGGTCTCCTTCGGCCTCAACGACGAAGCCGTTCTCGGCGCCGTGCGCGCTTCCGAAAGCGTCGGCATCCCGGCCGAAAACGTGATCGGCGTCGGCATTGGCGGCGCGGATTCGGCGATCAACGAGTTCAAGAAGCCGACCGCCACCGGCTTCGTCGGCACGGTGATCATCTCGCCGAAGCGTCACGGCTACGAGACTGCGCTCAACATGTATGACTGGGTCGCCAACAACAAGGAACCCGAGAAGCTCATCCTGACCGCCGGTGCGCTGGCCAAGCGCGACGACTACCAGACGGTCCGCAAGGGTCTCGGCATCGAATAATCCTCCCTGTACAAACAGGCGGCGGCTCACAGTAGCCGCCTGTTTGGCATGGCAAAAGGATAGGCGCCCCATGTCCTTTCTCGACTTCTCGGAAATCACCAAGACCTATCCGGGCGTCAAGGCGCTGTCGGACGTCTCGTTCGGCGTCGACAAGGGCGCCGTGCACGGCCTGATGGGCGAGAACGGCGCCGGCAAATCCACGCTGATCAAGATCCTGTCCGGCGACCAGCATGCCGATGACGGCGAGATCCTCATCGACGGCAAGATGCAAGCCTATGCAACGACGCGAGATGCCTTCGACAATGGCGTCATCGTCATCCACCAGGAACTGCAGCTGGTTCCCGAGCTCACTGTTGCCGAAAACCTCAGCCTCGGCCGCTTCCCCGCCAACGCCGGCATCATCGCCCGTGCCAGGATGCTGGACGATGTTGGCGCCAAGCTGAAATCAGCCGGCATCGACATCGATATCAGCCGCAAGGTCAAGACGCTGTCGATCGGCGAGCGCCAGATGGTCGAGATCGCCAAGGCGATCATGCTCGACGCGCGCGTCATCGCTCTGGACGAGCCGACCTCGTCATTGTCGTCGCGCGAAAGCGAAATCCTGTTTGCCCTGATCGACCGCCTGCGCGGCGAGGGCAAGGTCATCATCTATGTCTCGCACCGGCTGGACGAAGTGTTCCGCCTCTGCGACAGCCTGACCGTGCTGCGCGACGGCAAGCTCGCGGCGCACCATGCGTCGCTGAAAAACGTCACACGCGACCAGGTCGTCGCCGAAATGGTCGGCCGCGAAATCTCCGATATCTGGGGGTTTCGCCCACGCCCGGCCGGCGATGTCCGGCTGAAGGTCGACGCTGTTTGCGGAGTAAAACTGACGACGCCCGCCAGCTTCGAGGCGAGGGCGGGCGAGATCGTCGGCTTCTTCGGCCTGATCGGCGCGGGGCGCTCGGAACTGATGCGGCTGGTGTTCGGCGCCGACCCCCGCTCAGGTGGCACCATTACCGTTGATGGCAAGGTCGTGCATGCCACCGATCCGCATGACGCGATCCGCGCCGGGATCGTTTTGTGCTCGGAAGACCGCAAGCATGACGGCATCATCCAGGGCCGCTCGATCGAGGAGAACATCAACATCTCGTCGCGGCGTCATCACACACGCTTCGGAATCCTGAACCGCGCTAGCGAGATCGCCACCGCCGAGACCTTCATTAAGAAGCTCAAGGTCCGCACGCCATCGCGCAAGCAGGACATCATCAACCTCTCCGGTGGCAACCAGCAGAAGGTCATTCTCGGCCGCTGGCTGTCGGAGCAGGGCGTGCGCGTGCTTATCGTCGACGAGCCGACACGCGGTATCGATGTCGGCGCCAAAGCGGAAATCTACGAACTGCTCTACCAGCTTGCCGAAGACGGCATGGCGATCGTCGTCGTCTCGTCCGAACTGCCGGAAGTGATGGGCATTTGCGACCGCATCCTGGTGATGTGCGGCGGGCGCATCAGCGCCGAACTCGCGCGCGACCAGTTCGCCGAAAAAGCGATCCTGGCCGCCGCTCTTCCCGATCAGAAAACCCCCGACGCGATCGCATCCTGAGGATCTTTGCCATGACCGATCAGTTGAAGAAGATCCTGCTCGGCGAACAGGGCCTCGTCGTCATCTTCATCGTCGCCTTCGTGCTGGTGTCGCTGCTGGTGCCGAACTTCCTCACCGACCGCAACATGCTCGGCCTGCTGCAGTCGGTGGTCACCGTCGGCATTGTCGCCTGCACGATGATGTTCTGCCTTGCCGCGCGTGACTTCGACCTCTCGGTCGGCTCCATCGTCGCCTTTGCTGGCATGGTCGCGGTAATGGCGTCGAACTATACCGGTTCGATCCTGCTCGGGCTTCTCGCGGCAATCGCCTGCGGCGCCTTCGTCGGCTTCATCAATGGCGTCGTCATCGCCAAATTCCGCATCAACGCGCTGATCACGACGCTTGCCACCATGCAGATCGTGCGCGGCCTTGCGCTGATCGCATCCGATGGCCGCGCCGTCGGCATCAACAGCCCGGATTTCTACCAACTGGCGCTATCCAAGCTGTTCGGCATTCCGACGCCGGTCTGGGTCCTGGCCGTGCTGTTCTGCATCTTCGGTTTTGTCCTCAATCGTACCGTCTTCGGCAAGAACACGCTGGCCATCGGCGGCAACCCGGAGGCCTCGCGCCTGGCGGGCGTCAATGTCGACTGGACGCGCATCTGGATCTTTGCTCTGCAAGGCGTGGTCTGTGGCATCGCCGGCATCCTTTTGGCCTCGCGCATCACGTCGGGCCAGCCCAATGCGGCGGTCGGGCTTGAACTCTCGGTCATCTCGGCCTGCGTGCTCGGCGGCGTCTCGCTTGCCGGAGGCCGCGCCACCATGTCGGGCGTCATCGTCGGCGTGCTGATCATGGGCATTGCCGAAAACGCCATGAACCTGCTCAACATCCCAGCCTTCTACCAGTACATTGTGCGCGGCGTGATCCTGCTGCTTGCCGTTTTGCTCGACAATCTGCGTTCGTCGGCACTGGGCCGGCGCTGATCCGTCTTCCAGTGGAGTGACAGCCATGGCTGAGCGCCTGTCCGGCAAACGCATCTTCCTCACCGGCGCCGCGCAAGGCATCGGGGTTGCCATCGCCGAGGCCTGCCTGGCCGAAGGGGCAAAGCTGTTCCTGGTCGATCGCGACGGCGCGCTGCTGGACAAAACGGTCGCCGGCCTTGCCGCACCGCGGGGCCATGTCGGACATACCGCAGCCGACATCAGCGACGGGGCCGCGATTGCCGCTGCCGTCAGCCGGGCGACCGACGCGATCGGGCCGATCAACGCGCTGATCAACAATGCGGGGATGAATGTGTTCTCGACGCCGCTCGAGGCGACCGAGGAGGAGTGGAACCGCAATTTCGACGTCAACGTCAAGGGCGCCTGGAACTGCGCCAAGGCGGTGCTGCCAGGAATGATCGCAAATGGCGGTGGCGCGATCCTCAACATCGCCTCGACGCACAGCTTCACCATCATCCCTCATACCTTCCCTTATCCCGTGGCCAAGCACGCGCTGCTTGGGCTGACCAAATCGCTGGCGCTGGAATATGCCGGGCAGGGCGTGCGCGTGAACGCGCTGGCGCCCGGTTATGTCGAGACGCAGAAGGCGACCGACTATTGGAACAGTTTTGCCGATTCGGTTGCGGCGCGCGCCAGGACGCTGGCGCTGCATCCCGGCGGCCGCATCGCCTCGGCGCGCGAGATCGCGCTGGCCGCTGTGTTCATGATTTCTGAGGAGTGCCCGTTCATGAACGCGGCGACCCTCGTCGTCGATGGCGGGCTCAGCCAGCTACAGCATCCCGCCTGAACGCTGGAGAGGCTCTATTTCTACGGCGTCGACCGCCGGCTTAATGGCGCAAGCCGTAGCGATCAGAAACGCTCGCGATAGGCGCGCGGGTTGGTGCCCAGCACGCGCAGAAAGCCGCGCCGCATGGTTTCTTCCGAGCCGAAACCGCAGCGGCGGGCCGTCTGGTTGACGGGCTGGCCCCGCTCCAGCATCCGCCGCGCCGCCTCGATCCGGATCTCCTCGATCGCGCGGGCAGGTGTCCGGCCGGTGGCCTCGCGATAGCGCCGCGAGAAGCTGCGCGGGCTCATATTGGCGTGGTCGGCCAACTGCGTGAGCGACAGGTCACCGGCCAGATTTTCGAGGATCCAGCCATGCAGCCGGTCGAAGCGTCCGTCGCCTTGCTGCAGCTTGAGGGTCTGGCTGAATTGCGCCTGGCCACCGGGACGTTTCAGGAAGACCACCAATTCGCGCGCCACGGCAAGCGCCGTGTGCCGGCCAAGGTCGGCCTCGACGAGGGAGAGGGCGAGATCGATCCCCGCCGTTACACCAGCTGATGTCCAGACATTGCCGTCACGAATGAAGATCGGGTCAGGTTCGAGGCGGACCGCGGGAAAGCGGCGGGCGAACTCCGCGCAGCGTCCCCAATGGGTCACCGCGCGACGCCCGTCGAGCAGGCCAGCCGTCGCCAGCAGCATGGCGCCGCTGCAGACGGAAGCGGTTCGCGTGGCATCGCGCGAGCGGCTGGCGATCCACTGGATCAGCACGGGATCGTCGCAGGCCGCGTTGACGCCCCATCCGCCGGGCACGACCAGCGTGTCGATCTTACCTCCGTTCGCCGGCAGCACTGCTGCCTCCAGCACGAGACCGGCCGATGTCCGGATGCGCGGTGAGGCGGCGACGACCACGACCTCGTAAGGAGCCGGTTCGCCGGCCTGCCTTTTGAAATCATTGGCGCTGGCAAAGACCTGCAGCGGTCCGCTGACGTCGAGGAGCTGGATGTCGGGATAGGCAAGTACTTCGATACGGCGCATTGGTTTGGCCCGAAGCGAGGGATGAATGGCAATCGTGCCAAACCATGATGCCGTAGATTGCCGGAAGTCAACCCACGGAGATTTCCATGCCCCTTCGTTTCGGCATCCTCGTATTCCCCGACGTCCAACAACTCGACCTCACCGGCCCATACGAAGTCCTGGCATCGGCCAAGGATGCCGAGGTGGAACTGATCTGGAAGGATCGCAACCCGGTGACGTCATCGACGCGCCTCTCGCTGACGCCAACCGCGACCTTTGACGATTGCCGGCCCCTCGACGTGCTGTGCATTCCTGGCGGGGGCGGGGTCAACGCGCTGCTGGAGGACCAGACAGTCCTCGATTTCGTGTGGGAGCGCGCGGGGCAGGTGCGCTACATCACCTCCGTTTGCAGCGGTGCCCTGGTGCTTGGGGCGGCCGGACTGCTGAGGGGCAAGCGCGCGACCACGCACTGGTATGCGCATGATTTCCTTGAGGAGTTCGGAGCGATCCCGGTCGACGAGCGTATCGTCGAAGACGGCAAGCTCATCACCGCCGGCGGCGTCACTTCGGGGATCGACTTCGGCCTGGCGCTGGTTGCGAGGCTGCTTGGACAGGAGGAGGCCGAGATCGTGCAGCTCTCGCTCGAATACGCCCCGGCTCCTCCCTTTCGGTCCGGCACGCCCGCCGAGGCGTCGCCTGCGGTGCTGGCGCAGGCAAAAAAGCGCCTCTCTGGTTCGAGGCGGGTTCGCGAGGCAATCTTCGCTCGCTGGCGCGAGGCTCGCGCCGCCGCTGCGCCGGCGCGCATCCACGGCTGAAGCAGCAAGGCCGAAGGTGCATCCCCTGGCCCTTCGGCCTCGCTGCGTTTCCACTGTTGACAGGTCCCTTCGTCTGTGCAGAAATTGGTTGGACCATTGAACCACTTCGGTAATAGCCCCGGTGACCGAATTCAGCCTTCCGCCGATCCAGACGACGGCCCGCGACGACGCGGTGCTGAAGGCGTTGGCCGGCTTCGTCATGCGCGAGAAGCTGGAACCCGGTGAGAGGCTGCCGACCGAACGCATCCTCGCTGAGCGTCTGAAGGTCAGCCGCAACACGGTGCGCGAGGCGCTGACGCGCTGGGAAGGGCTTGGCCTGGTCGAGCGCCGGCAGGGCTCGGGCACCTATCTCAAGGCCGCCGTCTCGCTCGACATGCTGCACATGCCGCTGACGCTTGCCGGCGGAAATGATTTCACCGGCCTGATGCGCACGCTGGAAATCCGCCGCGCGCTGGAAGCGGAAGCCGCCGCCCTTTGCGCCATTCGTGCCGACAAGGACGACCTCGCCGAGATCGAGCGCAAGCTCGACATCATGGAGGAAGAGTTTCTCAGCCGCGCCGGCATGTCGTCGGAAGAGGACTGGGAATTCCATCAGGCGATCTACCGCGCCTGCGGCAATCCGCTGTTCGAGCAGATTATCGCCGCCATGCACGAACTGTTCCACCGCTTCTGGGAACATCCGCTCGGCGTGCGCGATTTCGGCCACGCAAGCTTTCCCTACCACCGCACCATGTTCGACTGCATCGCCGCGCACGATCCGGAAGGCGCCCGGGCCGAAGCGCTGAAGCTGATCGCCACGGTCGAGGACGATTTGAAGCGCGGCGCCGCCAACCTCAAACTTTCGGTCCGCACATGAACGAGCACAGCTTCGACCCCGGCATTTCCGGCAGCGACTATCTCGCCGAGGCGGCGACGCTTCTGGCGCATGACGACCCGTTCCCCGGCAATGCGGTGGTGCCGCCGATCTACCAGACCTCGCTGTTCACCTTCGCCAGCTATGCCGACATGGCCGACACCTTTGCCGGGCGCAGGAAACAGCCGATCTATTCGCGCGGCGACAATCCGACGGTGATGGAATTCGAGTCGCGCGTCGCAGCGCTTGAAGGTGCTGAAGCCGCGCGTGGTTTTTCGAGCGGCATGGCTGCGATCAGCGCGACGTTGCTGGCTTTCGTCGGCGCAGGCGAACGCATCCTTGCGGTGCGCAATTGCTATGGCGACGCCTACCGACTGTTCGAGCGGCTGTTTCCGCGCCTGCATATCAAGGTCGACTATGTCGACGGCTCCGATCCGGATGCGGTGGCCGCGGCACTTCCCGGTGCGAAACTGCTCTACCTGGAAAGCCCGACCTCGATGATGTTCGAGCTGCAGGATCTCGAACATCTGACGCGGCTGGCGAAAGAGCAGGGCATCGTCACCACAATCGACAATTCCTGGGCGACGCCGGTGTTCCAGAAGCCGATCCTGCACGGCGTCGATCTGGTGCTGCACTCGGCCTCGAAATATCTCGGCGGCCACAGCGATACCGTCGCCGGTGTGGTGGCGGGCTCGGCCGCCCATATCAAGCACATCAACGACCAGACCTACTCGCAGCTTGGCGCAAAGCTGTCGCCCTTCGAGGGCTGGCTGCTGTTGCGCGGCCTGCGCACGCTGCCGCTGAGACTGCCGCATCACATGAAGAGCGGGCTCATCATCGCCGAGCGCTTGAAGGCGCATGACAAGGTCGAGCGGGTCAATCATCCCGCCTATTCCAACCATCCCGGCAAGAAGACGCTTGCCGGCTATGCCGGGCTGTTCTCCTTCGAGGTGACGGAGGATGTCGACATTCCCGCTTTCGTCGATGCGCTGAAATTTTTCCGCATCGGCGTCAGCTGGGGCGGTCATGAAAGCCTCGTCGTGCCGGCAAAGGCCTCGCTCGAGCAGACACCGGGTCTCAATTCGATGGCGCGCTTCGGCGTCAGCCCCCGAACCGTCCGCTTCAATGTCGGATTGGAAAGCGTCGAAGACCTCTGGGCCGACATCGGCCAGGCCTTCGACAAAGCAAAAAAATGACTGGGTTCAAAATGGGAGTTCTGAACATGAAACGACTGAGCATCATGCTTGCCACCGCTGCCGGCCTGGCGATGTCCGCCAGCGGCGCATTGGCCGACACCACCCTCAAGCTGGTCGAGGTCATCACCAGCCCGCAGCGCACCGAATTCCTGAAGAAGCAGATCGCCGAGTTCGAGGCCGCCAATGCCGGCGTCAAGGTCGAGGTGGTCTCGCTGCCCTGGGGGCAGGCCTTCGAGAAATTCCTCACCATGGTGCAGGCCGGCGATACGCCCGACATCGTCGAGATGCCGGAGCGCTGGATGGGCCTGTACGCCACCAACGGCCAGCTCGAGGATCTCGGCCCTTACATGGCCAAATGGGACGACGCCAAGACGCTGGGCGACCGCGCCAAGCAATTCGGCTCGACCGTCAACAACACCCAGTTCATGATCCCGTACGGCTACTATGTGAATGCGCTGTTCTGGAACAAGAAGCTGTTCAAGGAGGCCGGTCTCGACGGCCCGCCGGCGACGCTCGACGACTTCATCGCCGACTCCAAGAAGATCTCCGCCATTCCGGGCAAGTACGGCTACTGCCTGCGCGGTGGCCCGGGCGCCTTCAACGGCATGCACATGTTCATGAACATCGCCGCTGGCAAGGGCGGCTACTTCAACGAGGACGGCACCTCGACCATCAACGAGGAGGGCTCGGTCAAGGGCCTGCAGATGCTGGCCGACATGTACAAGGACGGGCTGGCGCCCAAGGATGCGGTGAGCTGGGGCTTTAACGAGACCGTCACCGGCTTCTATTCCGGCACCTGCGCCATGCTCAACCAGGATCCGGATGCGCTGATCGGCATTGCCGACAAGATGAGTGCCGACGATTTTGCCGTGGCGCCGCTGCCTGTGGGGCCAAGCGGCAAATCCTATCCGACGCTGGGCTATGCCGGCTGGGCGATGTTCGCCAATTCGCAGCACAAGGACGATGCCTGGAAGCTGATGGCGACGCTGTTGTCGCCCAAGGACAATCTCGAATGGGCCAAGGAAGTCGGCGTCGTGCCGATCCACAATGGCGCCGACCAGGATGCCCACTTCAAGACCGAGCAGTTCAAAGGCTGGTTCACCGAACTCAGCGACACTTCCAAATATGAAATGGTGACGCCGCCGACACATCTGGAGAACCTCGGCAATTTCGTCGACCAGGTGGCGATCAAGAATTTCCAGGAAGTGCTGCTCGGCCAGAAGTCGGCCAAGGACGTTGCCGATCAATGGGCCGCGTTCCTGACCAAGGAACAGCAGGACTGGCTGGCCAAGAACAAGAAGTAGTTCTTCCACCTTCTCCCCGTTTACGGGGAGAAGGTGGCCCGAATGCATGTCGCCCAAAAGTGCGTAGCGGTTTTGGGACAACGACATGCATAGACAGGCCCGGATGAGGGGCAGCGCGAGCACCCCAAGGCTGGCGCCGCCCCTCATCTGCCTGCCGGCATCTTCTCCCCGTGAACGGGGAGAAGGGTGCTGTTGCCGCTGTCGGCACCCACCCATGATTGTTGAGCGCTAATGACTTATGCCGTGTCCGAAATACGATCCGCCGGCCGGCCGCGAAAGAAGCGGCTGACGCATGCAGCAATCGAGCCCTGGCTTTATCTTTCGCCGGCGATCGTTCTGCTGGTCGTGGTGCTGTTGGTGCCGTTGATCATCGGCATCAGCTATTCCTTCCGCAAATTCTCCGCCTTCAAATCCGAATATGTCGGTCTAGGCCAATATCAGGCGATGCTGACCGACCAGGTGCTCGGGCAGGCGCTGGTCAACACGCTGTGGTGGACCGTCGCCAGCCTGTTCTTCCAGTTCTTCCTCGGCCTGGGTCTGGCGTTGCTGCTCGACAAACCGTTTGTCGGGCGCAAGTTCGTGCAGGCGGTGGTGTTCCTGCCCTGGGCGGTGCCATCTTTCCTGTCGGGCCTGACCTGGGCGTGGCTGTTCAATCCGATCATCGGACCACTGCCGCATTGGCTCTTCACGCTCGGGCTGAAGGCCGAGCCGACCAATGTGCTGTCCGATCCGGCCACGGCCATGTGGGGGCCGATCATCGCCAACATCTGGTTCGGCATTCCGTTCTTCGCCATCACCCTGCTGGCGGCGCTGAAGTCGATCCCGTCGGAACTGCATGAGGCGGCCGCAATCGACGGCGCTTCGCCCTGGCAGCGCTTCACCAAGGTGACGCTGCCGTTCCTGGCGCCGACCATCGTCATCACCGTCATGCTGCGTACGATCTGGATCGCCACCTTCGCCGATCTGATCTTTGTCATGACCGAGGGCGGGCCGGCAGGCTCGACCAGCACGGTGCCGGTCTACATCTATGTCAGTGCCTTCAAGTCGCTGGACAAGGGCTATGCCTCCGCGGTGGCGGTGCTGCTCTTGATCTTGCTGATCGCCTATGCGATCGCGCTGATCGCCATCCGCCGCTTGCTGGTGAGGCACGTCTGATGATTGCCGGACGCTCCACCTCCTCGCGCATCTTCAGCGGCATCGGCCTCTACGCGGCGATTGCCGCCTATATGATCTTTGCGCTGTTTCCGATCTTCTGGACGCTGAAGATTTCGGTAACGCCGGAGCGGCTGCTCTATTCCGAGGGCATCACGCTGTGGCCGTCGCAGACCACCTTCCGCAACTTCATCACTGTCCTGGAAGCCTCTGACTTCCCCCGCTATTTCCTCAACAGCGTTATCGTCTCGGTGTCGACGGCGGCCCTGGTGACAGTCATCGCCACGCTCGCCGGTTACGCCATGTCGCGCTTCACCTTTCGCGGCAAGGCAACGCTGGCGATCATGCTTTTGCTGACGCAAACCTTCCCGCTGGTGATGGTCATTCCGCCGATCTACCGCGTCATGGGCGAGCTTGGCCTGACCAACAGTCTGGTTGGTCTGATCATCATCTACACCGCCTTCAACACCGCCTTCGCCACCTTTCTAATGCAGTCCTTCTTCGACGGCATTCCGAAGGATCTGGAGGAAGCGGCGATGATCGACGGCTGCACGCGGGCGCAGGCGATGCGCAAGGTGATCGTGCCGCTGACCTTGCCCGGCATGGGCGCCACGCTCGGCTTCGTCTTCACCGCCGCCTGGAGCGAATTGCTGTTCGCGCTGATGCTGATCTCCAGCGACGACCAGAAGACCTTTGCCGTCGGCCTGCTCACCTATATCGGCAAGTTCGCCGTGGACTGGGGGCAGATGATGGCGGCGTCGATCCTGGCGCTGATCCCGGTCTGCATCTTCTTCGCCTTCCTGCAACGCTATCTCGTCACCGGCCTCACCGCCGGCGCGGTCAAAGGATAATCGATGGCTTCCGTCACGCTGCAAAACGTCGAGAAGGATTACGGTTCGCTGCGCATCCTGCACGGCGTCGACCTCGAGATCGCCGATGGCGAGTTCGTCGTGCTGGTCGGCCCGTCCGGCTGCGGCAAGTCGACCCTTTTGCGCATGATTGCCGGGCTGGAGGAGGTGTCGGGCGGCGAGATCCATATCGGCGATCGGCTGGTCAACGATGTCGCGCCGAAGGACCGCGATATTGCCATGGTGTTCCAGTCCTACGCGCTCTATCCGCACATGGATGTGTCGTCGAATATGGGTTTCAGCCTGCTTTTGAAGAAGGCGGAGAAGACGACGATCGACGGCAGGGTAGGGGCGGCGGCCAAGCGCCTCGGCCTCGACAGTTTCCTCGGCCGTCTGCCCAGGCAACTGTCCGGCGGCCAGCGCCAGCGCGTCGCCATGGGCCGTGCCATCGTGCGCGATCCCAAAGTGTTTCTGTTCGACGAGCCGCTCAGCAATCTCGACGCCAAATTGCGCGTGCATATGCGCGCCGAGATCAAGGCGCTGCACCAGCAGCTCAAGACCACATCGGTCTATGTCACCCACGACCAGATCGAAGCCATGACTATGGCCGACCGCATCGTCGTCATGCATGACGGCTATGTGCAGCAGGTCGGCCATCCGCTCGAACTCTACGATCGGCCGATCAATACTTTTGTGGCCGGCTTCATCGGCTCGCCCGGCATGAATTTCTTTCCGGCGACAGTGGCCAAGGGCGGCAAGGTGGACGCGGTGCTGGCCGACGGCCAGAAGCTGCGGTTGCCTGATGGCTTGCCGTTGAAGGATGGCGATGTGCTTACTGTCGGGCTACGGCCAGAGCACATCCAGCTTGCCGACGATGGTCCGCTCAAGGCAGAAGTCGAGGTGGTCGAGCCGCTCGGCCTGTCGACGCAGTTCTATGTCCGGCTCGCCAACCAGCTGGTTTGTGTCTTCGTCATGGGACGCAGCACTATCCAACCGCGCGATACGGTGCGGCTGTCTGCCGATCCGGCGGCGCTGCATCTGTTCGATCCCGCAAGCGGCAACCGCATCGGGTAATCCTATCGAAGGCTGCCCAGGCTGGCATACATGCCGGTGGTACGGAACTGCGTCGGGTTGATGCCGTAGAGCCGGCGGAAGACTTTCGAGAAATAGTTGGCGTCCTCGAAGCCGCACAGGATGGCGACCTCCTTGACCGGCAGGAAATCGGCTTTGGTTAGCAGCTTCGCCGCCCGCTGCAGCCGCTGCTGCAGCACGAACTCGGCCGGCGGAACGCCTTCGCTCTCGGCGAAGCAGCGCGAGAAATGGGCGCGGCTGAGGCCGCTGATCTGGACGAGCTCGGCCACGGGCAAGGGCTTGTCGAGATTGGCGTTGATATGATCGATGACCGGCTGCATGACGCTCTGTTTCTCAGTGAAGGCGTGCGAGCCGAAGACATCGTCGTAAAGCGCCATCGCCGCCTCATAGGCGATTGCCGAAGCAGCGCCAGGCGAAGCGCCGCCCTTGATCAGGCGCAGGCTGCAATCGGCGAGATGATCGATCGTCTCCGGCTGCAGCCGAAACACCGGGCCGGAGACGCTGAGTATGGATTTGTGGACGCGCAGCGCCTCCTCGCCATTCATCGAGATCCAGAAATATTCCCAGCGGTCGCCCTTCTCCAGCCAGTAGCGATGGTTGTGTGGCACCAGCACCAGCAGCGTGTCGTTGGCCTGCAGGCGGTAGTTGCGGTTCTCGTAGCGCAGCTGGCCGGTGCCGCTGATCGTGTGCTGCAGCACGGTGAACGGTGTCTGGCCGCGCTTGCGCCCATCCCAGTCATAGGTCACGCCCTCGCGTACTTCATAGCCGGTGCTGGTTGGCATGGCATGCAGGCGCTGGCGGCCGCGCGGCAGCGAGATGGTGCGCATCAACTGTCCGTTGGCGATCAGATCATGCAGCACAAAATTACCCTCGAAAGCATAATCGTTCTCTGGCCGCGCCCTGGAATAACGGCATAATCCAAATCCTGAGAACGCGAAAGACCCGCGGTCGAGGAGCGGGCGGGGAGGAGAACGAGCCGGAATTCCGGCTCGAATGGCATGCGCGCCGAGGCGAGCCGCCATTCCCTTTCCTGTTGCTCCTTACCCGGCATTCGAATGCATCGAGGTGAGGTGATGAGTTTCAAAATCGCTATTATCGGCGCCGGCAGCGTGGGCTTCACCAAGAAGCTGTTCACCGATATTTTGTGCGTCCCGGAATTCAGCGACATCGAATTCGCGCTGACCGATCTCAGCGAACACAATCTGCAAATGATCAAGGCGATCCTCGACCGCATCGTCGAGGCCAACAAGCTGCCGACCAGGGTGACGGCGACGACCGACCGCCGCAAGGCGCTGGAAGGCGCGCGCTACGTCATCAGCTGCGTGCGGGTGGGCGGGCTCGAAGCCTATGCCGACGATATCCGCATTCCCTTGAAATACGGCATCGACCAGTGCGTCGGTGACACGATTTGCGCCGGGGGCATCCTCTACGGCCAGCGCAACATCCCGGTCATCCTCGACTTCTGCAAGGATATATTGGAGGTCGCCGAGCCAGGCGCCAAATTCCTCAACTATGCCAACCCGATGGCGATGAACACCTGGGCGGCGATCGAATATGGCAAGGTCGATACGGTCGGCCTCTGCCACGGTGTCCAGCACGGCGCCGAACAGATCGCCGAAGTGCTCGGCGCCAAGTCGCACAGCGAACTCGATTATGTCTGCTCCGGTATCAACCACCAAACCTGGTTCATCGATTTGCGGCTCAACGGCCGCAAGATCGGCAAGGACGAACTGGTGGCTGCCTTCGAGGCGCATCCGGTCTATTCGCAGCAGGAAAAGCTGCGCATCGACGTGCTGAAGCGCTTCGGCGTCTACTCCACCGAAAGCAACGGTCATCTCTCCGAATATCTGCCCTGGTATCGCAAGCGGCCGGACGAAATCACCCGCTGGATCGACATGTCCGATTGGATCCATGGCGAGACCGGCGGCTATCTTCGCTACTCCACGGAAACCCGCAACTGGTTCGAGACGGAATATCCGCAATTCCTCGAAGCGGCGTCGAAGCCGCTCGACGTATCGAAGCGCTCGAACGAGCATGCCAGCCATATTCTCGAAGCGCTGGAGACGAACCGCGTCTATCGCGGCCACTTCAACGTCAAGAACACCGGCATCATCACCAATCTGCCGCAGGACGCGATCATCGAATCGCCCGGTTTCGTCGATCGCTTCGGCATCAACATGGCGTCAGGCATCACGCTGCCGGAAGCCTGCGCGGCCACCTGCATGGCTTCGATCAACGTTCAGCGGATGTCGGTGCATGCGGCTGTTACGGGCGACATTGACCTGCTCAAGCTCGCGGTGCTGCACGATCCGCTGGTGGGTGCGGTGTCGACGCCGGAAGAGGTCTGGCAGATGGTCGACGAGATGGTCGTCGCCCAGGCGCGTTGGCTACCGCAATACGCCGATGCCGTGCCGGCCGCCAAGGAGCGGCTTTCGAAATCGATGGTGAAAACCCGCGACTGGGCGGGTGCGGCGCGGCGCAAAGTGCGCTCGATCGAGGAACTGCGCGCCGAAAAAACGGCCCTGAAACAGGCCGGCTGAGAATGCTGGCAGGCGGACAGCGGGAGGCCGGTTCGCCAATCAGCCGTCATGAATAGATGCGAGCAGCAGCAGACGTCGAAACATCTGGGAGGAACACAATGAGGAACTTTCGTGGAATTGGCATTCTCGCCGGGCGAAGAATTGGCATTCTCGCCGGGCTGGCGCTGAGCGTCTCGGCATTGGCGCTTGGCAGTGCATACGCGTCCGAGCCGACCACGCCGCCGGCGCCGGCGGCGTTTCCCGCCGAGGGCAAAATCAAATACGTCGCCCGCGATTCCATCCTGGAGTTCAAGGCGCTGCCCGAATATCACGAGCCCGAGTGGGTCACCGAGAAATACGTCAAGACTGGCAAGCTGCCGCCGGTCAAGGATCGCCTGCCGAAGGAGCCGCTGGTGTTCAAGACCGGCAACATGCCGGACGGCATCGGCGTTTATGGCGACACCATGCGCCACGTCATTGGCGGCCGGCCGGAAGGCTGGAATTATGGCGCCGGCCAGACCCAAGGATGGGGCGGCATCGACATCGGCCTTTCGGAATGCCTGACGCGCACCGCGCCTTTGTTCCAGGTCGAGGCCAAGGACACCGAGCCGCTGCCCAACCTCGCCAGGAGCTGGGACTGGTCGAAGGATGGCCACACGCTGACCATGCACCTGGTCGAAGGCGCCAAATGGTCTGACGGCGTTGCCTTCAATGCCGACGATGTCATGTTCTACTGGGACGATGAGGTCGTCGACCCCAATGTCTCGCCGTTGAACGGCGCCACAGCGGAAACCTTCGGTGTCGGCACGACGCTGAAGAAGGTCGACGACTACACCGTCGAGTGGACCTTCAAGGACGCTTTCCCCAAACAGTATCTCTACGCCATGGCCTACGGCACCTTCTGCCCCGGCCCGGCGCATATCCTGAAGCCGCAGCATCCGAAGTACTCGAAGAATACCTACGAGCAGTTCAAGAACGCGTTCCCGCCGGAATATATGAACATTCCGGTGATGGGTGCCTGGGTGCCGGTGGAGTATAGGCCCGACGACATCATCGTCTTGCGCCGCAATCCCTACTACTGGAAGGTCGACGAGAAGGGCAACCAGCTGCCCTATCTCAACGAACTGCACTACAAGCTGTCGACCTGGGCCGACCGCGACGTGCAGGCGGTGGCAGGGGCCGCCGACTTCTCCAACCTCGAGCAGCCGGAGAATTTCGTCGCTTCGCTGAAGCGAGCGGCGGACAAGGACGCGCCGGCCCGGCTCGCCTTTGGCCCGCGCCTGATCGGCTACAATCTGCGCATGAACTTTTCCGCCAATGGCTGGGGCAATCCCGACGAACGCGGCCAGGCGATCCGCGAGCTCAATCGCAATGAGGACTTCCGCAAGGGCATCACCATGGCGCTCGACCGCAAGGCGCTCGGCGACTCGCTGGTCAAGGGGCCGTTCACCGCCATCTACCCCGGTGGCTTTTCCTCGGGCACCAGCTTCTATGACCGCAACTCGACCGTCTACTATCCCTTCGACATCGAGGGCGCCAAGGCGGAACTGGCCAAGGCTGGTCTCAAGGATACGGATGGCGACGGCTTCGTGAACTTCCCGGCCGGGACCGCCGGCGGCAAGAATGTCGAGATCGTGATGCTGGTCAACAATGACTACGGCACAGACAAGAGCCTCGCCGAAGGCGTCGTCGGCCAGATGGAAAAGCTTGGCATCAGGGTCGTGCTCAACGGCCTCAACGGCACCCAGCGTGATGCCTCGCAATATTCCGGCCGCTTCGACTGGCTGATCAGGCGCAACGAGCAGGAGCTGACTTCCGTCGTGCAGAATACCGTGCAACTCGCGCCCGTCGGACCCAAGACCAGCTGGGATCACCGCGCGCCCGAAAGCGGCGTGGTCGACCTGATGCCGTTCGAAAAGGAGCTTGTCGACATCGTCAACAAGTTCGTCTCCTCGTCGGACAATGACGAGCGCGCCAGCCTGATGAAGACGTTCCAGAAAATCTCGACGGAGCATGTCTACAATATAGGACTGACCGAATACCCCGGCGCCCTGATCATCAACAAGCGCTTCTCCAACATCCCGCAGGGAACGCCGATCTTTATGTTCAACTGGGCCGAGGATTCGATCGTGCGCGAACGCGTCTTCGTCGCCGCCGACAAGCAGCAGAAATACGAACTCTTTCCCGACCAGCTTCCCGGCAAGCCCGGCGACAAGGGTCCGACGAACTGAGTTTCCTCCCCTGGCTGACGCCCGGCCCCGCTGCGCGCGCGGCCGGGACGGAGTAAGGTCAGCGGCGGACAACCCTGAAACCTGCAACAAGGAGGCGAGACGGTGCTGCGATTCCTGGCCATGCGCATAGCATCGGCGGTGCCGGTCATGGTCATCCTGAGCCTGGTCACCTTTGCCATCATCCAGGCGCCGCCGGGCGACTATGCCGACTATATCCGCTCGCAGCTGATCAACCAGGGCGGGGCGTCTTTTGCCGAAGCCGACGCGCAGGCGCAGGCCTATAGGGTCGAGCACGGCCTCGATAAACCGCTGCCGGTCCAGTACCTGAACTGGATCGCCGGCATCGTCACCCGCGGCGATTTCGGCTACAGCCTCTATTACAACAAGCCGGTCGCCGCCGTGGTCGGCGAGCGGCTGCCGCGCACGCTGCTGCTGGCGCTGGTCTGCCATCTGCTGGCCTCGGTGCTCGGCATCACCTTCGGCATCTGGGCGGCGACCAGGCAATACACATGGATTGACTCGGCGCTGTCGGCCATCTCCTTCCTCGGCATGACGGTGCCGCGCTTCCTGATGGCGCTGATCATCGTCTATCTCCTGGTCTTCCAGTTCAACGTGTCGGAGATCGGCAGCTTCTTCTCGCCGCAATATGGCGGCGCGCCGTGGTCGTGGGCGAAATTCGCCGACCTCGTCAAGCATGTCTGGCCGGTGGTGGCGATCGCCACCTTCGGCGGGCTCGCCTACAATATGCGCGTCATGCGCGGCAATCTGCTCGATACGCTGAACGCGCAATATGTCGAGACGGCCAAGGCCAAGGGCCTGACCGGCAGCGCCGTCGTCATGCGCCATGCCGTGCCCAACGCACTGCACCCGCTCATCATGTATCAGGGCGTGGTGCTGCCCTACATGCTGACCGGCGAGATCGAGACGGCGATCATCTTTGCGCTGCCGACGGTCGGGCCGGCCATTGTCGGCTCGATGGCGGTCGGCGACGTTTATGTCACGGCGACCTTCATGATGGTGCTGTCGGCAACGCTGATCGTCGGCAACATCATCGCCGACATGCTGCTCGCGCTGCTCGATCCGCGCGTACGCCAGTTCAGGGAGAGCTAGATGCTGGCGCGTGACCCATCCCCGCCGCCGCCCCCGGCTGAAGCAACCGCGATTGCGACCCCACGCGGCAATGAGAGCTATATGGCGCTGGTCTGGCGCCGGCTGAGGCGCTCCTGGACCGGCATGGCCGGGCTGATCCTGGTCGTGCTTCTGGTGCTGATGGCGCTATTCGCCGATTTCTTCGCGCCGATGGACCCCAAGGTGACCGATGTCGCTTTCGCCCCGCCGCAAGTGATGAGTTTTCACGACAGAGACGGGAATTTCGTGCTCCAGCCGCGGGTCTATGCGCTGGCGGATTCTGCTGACCTCGACCCGGTCACCTTCCAGCCGGTCGTCGGGCCGGATTACGAGCATCCGCGCCTGCTCGGCTTCTTCGTCAAGGGCGCCGACTACCGGCTGCTTGGACTGATCCCCGCCAACCGGCATTTCTTTGCTTCGGCCGACGGCCAGCCGGTGCATTTTCTCGGCACCGACAAATTCGGCCGGGATGTGTTGTCGCGCGCCATCCAGGGCTCGCGCGTCTCGCTGATGATCGCGCTGACGGTGGTGTTCATCATCACCGTCATCGGCACCACGGTCGGCATGGTCTCGGGCTATTTCGGCGGCCGCTTCGACGTCTGGATGCAGCGCTTCGTCGAGTTGGTGCTCGCCTTCCCGCAATTGCCGCTCTATCTTGCTCTGACGACGCTGATCCCGGTGACCGCGCCGACCAACGTTTTCCTCGCCTTCGTCATCATCGTCATGTCGGCGCTGGGCTGGGCGCAGATGTCGCGCGAGGTGCGCGGCAAGACGCTGGCGCTGGCGCGGATCGACTATGTGCGCGCTGCCATGGCGGTTGGCGCCACCGACATGCGTATCATCATGCAGCACATTTTTCCCAATGTGATGAGCCACGTCATCGTCGCCGTGACGATCGCCATCCCGACGGTGGTGCTGCTCGAAGCCTTTCTCGGCTTCCTCGGCTTCGCCGTGAAACCGCCGCTGATCTCATGGGGGCTGATGCTGCAGGACACGGCTACCTATTCGGTCATCGGCACCTATCCGTGGATCCTGTCGCCGGTCGGCTTCGTGCTGATCACCGTCTTTGCCTTCAACGCGCTGGGCGACGGCCTGCGCGATGCCGTCGATCCCTATTGAGGTGGCCGGGATGACCGTAGCGCTCGCAGCCACCTTCGCACCAGCCGTCCGGCTCGACCATGCCGGCCGCCACGACCAACCCATCATCGATGCCCGCAACATCGAGGTCGCCTTCAAGGTCGAGCACGGCGTCGTCGACGCTGTGAAGGATGTCTCGTTCCAGCTTTATCGCGGCGAGACGATCGCCATCGTAGGTGAGTCCGGTTCCGGCAAGTCGGTGACGGCGCGTGCTGTCATGGGGCTCTTGTCGAAGCGGGCCACCGTGTCGCCGAAATCCACCATCCACTATTGCGGGCAGGACATACTGAAATTCCCCGAGAGCGCCCGGCGCAAGTTGCGCGGCAATCGCATCTCGATGATCTTCCAGGAGCCGATGAGCTCGCTCAACCCGATCTATACGGTTGGCAGTCAGATCGTCGAGGCGATCAGAGTGCATCGAAAGGTCAGCCGCAAGCAAGCCTGGGCGCGGGCGCTCGAGCTTTTGCGGCATGTCCAGATCCCCGAGCCGGAAGCGCGCATCAAACAGTATCCGCACCAGATGTCGGGCGGGCAGCGCCAGCGCGTGATGATCGCCATGGCGCTCGCCAACGACCCCGATGTGCTGATCGCCGACGAGCCGACGACGGCGCTCGATGTCACGGTGCAAGCACAGATCCTCAATTTGATCCGCAATCTGCAAAAAGAACTCAGGATGGCGGTCATCCTGATCACCCACGACCTCACCGTGGTGCGGAAATTCTCGGACTATGTCTATGTCATGCAGCATGGCGAGATGTGCGAGCACAACGTTACCGAGCGGCTGTTCGCCGACCCGCAGCATGCCTATACCAAGCGGCTGCTCGCTTCAGAGCCGCACGGCAAGCCGCAGCCGCTGCCGGAAAACAGCGGCACCATCCTCGAGGCCCGCGATATGCGCGTCTGCTTCATGCTACGCCATGGCAGCTTCCTGAAGCCGGACTGGCGCGAGCTGGTCGCCGTCGACGATCTCGGCCTGAAGCTTTGCCGCCACGAGACACTGGGGCTGGTCGGCGAATCCGGCTCCGGCAAGACCACCTTCGGTCTCGCCTTGCTCAGGCTCACCGAGGCCAAGCGCGGCGAGGTCAGCTTCGACGGCCAGCCGATCCACGGCCTGTCGCGCGCCGGGATGCGGCCGCTGCGCTCGCGCATGCAGGTCGTTTTTCAGGATCCGTTCTCGTCGCTCAACCCGCGTATGACGATCGGCCAGATCATCGAGGAAGGGCTGGTCGTCAACAGGATCGGCGCGACACGGCGCGAGCGGGTCGGTCGGGTTCGCGACGCCCTGGTCAGCGCCGGCATGCCCGGCGATATCCTGTCGCGGTTCCCGCACGAATTTTCCGGCGGCCAGCGGCAGCGCATCGCCATTGCCCGAGCCATCGCGCTGGAGCCCGAATTCATCCTGCTCGACGAACCGACATCGGCGCTCGACCTTTCGGTGCAGGCGCAGATCATCGACTTGTTGCGCAAGCTGCAGGACGAACGCGGCCTTAGTTATCTCTTCATTTCGCACGACCTCAAGGTGGTGCGCGCGCTCTGCCATCGCGTCATCGTCATGCAGAACGGCAAGATCGTCGAACAGGGGCCCGTCGACGAGGTCCTCACCCATCCCAAGACCGCCTACACCGAACGGCTCGTCAGGGCCGCCTTCGACGTGGCGTAGCAAAGTGCCGGAGGTTTAATAGTGGCAAGACATCCCAGGATCACCTTCATTGGCGCGGGTTCGACCGTGTTCATGAAGAACATTGTCGGCGACGTGCTGCAGCGGCCATCGCTGTCAGGCGCGACGATCGCGCTGATGGACATCAATCCGCAGCGGCTGGAAGAGAGCGCCGTCGTCGTCAACAAGCTGATCGCGACGCTGGGCGTGAAGGCGAAGGCCGAGACCTATTCCGACCAGCGCAGGGCGCTCGCCGGCGCCGACTTCGTCGTGGTCGCCTTCCAGATCGGCGGCTATGAGCCCTGCACCGTCACCGATTTCGAGGTGCCGAAGAAATACGGCCTGCGCCAGACCATTGCCGACACGCTCGGCGTCGGCGGCATCATGCGCGGCCTCCGGACCGTGCCGCATCTGTGGAAGATCTGCGAGGACATGCTGGCCGTCTGCCCCGACGCGATCATGCTGCAATACGTCAACCCGATGGCGATCAACACCTGGGCGATTTCAGAGAAATTTCCTGACATCAAACAGGTCGGCCTCTGCCATTCGGTGCAAGGCACAGCGATGGAACTGGCGCACGATCTCGACATTCCCTACGAGGAGATACGCTACCGCTCGGCCGGCATCAACCACATGGCCTTCTACCTGAAGTTCGAGCACCGGCAGCCGGATGGCTCTTACCGCAACCTCTATCCGGACCTTGTCCGCGCCTATCGCGAGGGCAGGGCGCCGAAGCTGGGCTGGAACCCGCGCTGCCCCAACAAGGTGCGCTACGAGATGCTGACGCGTCTCGGCTATTTCGTCACCGAAAGCTCCGAGCATTTCGCCGAATACACGCCCTATTTCATCAAGGAAGGCCGCCCCGACCTGATCGAGAAATTCGGCATTCCGCTCGACGAATATCCCAAGCGCTGCATCGAACAGATCGAGCGCTGGAAGGGCCAGGCCGAGGCCTATCGCTCGGCCGACCGCATCGAGGTCGAGCAATCGAAGGAATACGCGTCCTCGATCATGAACTCGGTGTGGACCGGCGAGCCTTCGGTGATCTACGGCAATGTCCGCAACAATGGCTGCATCACCTCGCTGCCGGACAATTGCGCCGCCGAGGTGCCGTGCCTGGTCGACGGCTCCGGCATCCAGCCGACCTATATTGGCGAGCTGCCGCCGCAACTCACCGCGTTGATACGCACCAACATCAATGTGCAGGAATTGACGGTGCAGGCGCTGATGACCGAAAACCGCGAGCACATCTACCACGCGGCGATGATGGATCCGCATACGGCCGCCGAACTCGATCTCGACCAGATCTGGGCGCTGGTCGATGAGTTGCTGGCGACACATGGCGACTGGCTGCCGACCTGGGCGCGTGGGAGCGCCAAGGTCCGGGCCGCCTGAGCGCGCTGCGGCGGTATCTACTCCACCGTCAGGCCTCCGGTGGCGCCGGCAACCGGTGGCGCAGTTCCTCGACCAGCACGCGCTCGTTCTCCGAATAGTCGATCGGAACGACGACGAGATGGACGCCACCGCCGGCAAAGGCCTGTTCAAGCGTCGATTGTATTTCTGAGACGGCGCCGACCCTGGTTCCCTTGGCGCCATAGGCCTCGGCATAGCGGACGAAATCGGGATTGCCGAAGGTCATGCCGAAATCGGGGAACTGGTCGACCGCCTGCTTCCAGCGGATCATGCCGAAAGCATTGTCCTCGATGATCAGCACGACGAGGTTGAGCTTCAGCCTGACGGCGGTTTCCAACTCCTGGCTGTTCATCATGAAGCCGCCGTCCCCGCAGATCGCCATGACGCGGCGGCCGGGATAGAGCATCGCCGCCGTCATCGCCGACGGCAGGCCGGCGCCCATCGTGGCCAGGGCGTTGTCGAGCAGCAAAGTGTTGGCGACGCGCGTGCGGTAATTGCGCGCAAACCAGATCTTGTACATGCCGTTGTCGAGCGCCAGGATGCCATCGGCCGGCATCACCGCGCGCACATCGTGCACCAAGCGCTGCGGCGTGAAACGGTCTTCGGTGGCGCGGATGGCAATGCGGCTCAAAATCCCTTCGCGCAGCGGCAGTAGCGCCTGCGCGTTGGGGATCTTGCCCTCGATCCGGTCGGCAAGCAGCCTGAGCGAAGCGCCGATGTCGCCGACCACTTCGGTCTGCGGGAAATAGACCTGCTCGACATTGGCTGGCTGGTAACCGACATGGATCACCTTCGGTCCCTTGTCGCCCATAATGAAGGGCGGCTTCTCGATCGTGTCGTGGCCGATAGTGATGATGAGGTCGGCCTGTTCGATGGCCTCATGCACATAGTCGCGCTCGGACAGCGCGGCGGTGCCCATGTAGAGCTCGGTTCCGCCAGGCACCGTGCCCTTGCCCATCTGCGTGGTGAAATAGGGAATGCCGGTCCTGATCACGAACTGGGCGAGGTCGGACGTCGAGCGCGGCCGCGATGCGGCGGCGCCCAGCATCGCCAGCGGCCGTTGCGCCTTGATGATCATCTCGGCGGCACGGTCGAGCGCCAGCGGGCTGGCCAGCGGAAGCTCGACCGGATGCGGCGGGATCAGCGCGACATCGTCGCACTCCTCGGCCGCGATGTCTTCGGGCAGTTCCAGATGCACCGGCCCCGGACGCTCCTCTTCGGCAATCCGAAACGCTTCGCGCACCACGGCGGGAATGGTCTTCGCCGAGATGATCTGGCGTGACAGCTTGGTCAGCGGCTTCATCGCGGCGACGATGTCGACGATCTGGAAGCGGGCCTGGCGCGACGACCGGATGCCCTTCTGCCCGGTGATCATGATCATCGGCATGGCGCCGAGCAGCGCATAGGCGGCACCCGTCGTCAGGTTCAGGGCGCCGGGTCCCAGCGTGGTGATGCACACACCTGGCTTGCCGGTGAGCCTGCCATGGGTGGCGGCCATGAACGCCGCCGCCTGCTCATGACGGGTGAGGATGAGCTGGATCGAGGATTTGCGGATGGATTCGACGACGTCCAGGTTTTCTTCGCCGGGAATGCCGAAGATGCGATCGACGCCCTCATTCTCGAGGGCGGCAACAAGCAGGTCAGAACCTTTGGGCACGAAGCATCTCCTGGGCAAAGCGGCGGCGAACCGCGTCGGGATATGATCAGACATAGTGCTGGCAAAGCCCTAGCGCGAGGCGCGGCCGCCGCCAATATCGCTCTGCCTTACAGATCCTTCCGTTTCCTGAATTGGCCGGGCGAGACGCCGGCGTGGCGCCTGAAGGCGGTGGAGAAGGCGGCTTCCGAGCTGTAGCCGACCGCCTCGGCGACTTGGCCCAGGCTCTTGCCCTCGTGCAGCAGCCGGCTAGCCTGCCGCATGCGGCAGCCGAAGAGATAGGCCATGGGCGCTTCGCCGACGAGATCGCGAAAGCGGGCGGCAAAGGTTGCCCTGGAGAGCCCGACCGCGCGTGCCAGGGTCTCGATCGTCCAGCCGTGGCCATAGGCTTCATGCAGGGTCGCGAGCGCTCTGGCGATCGCGGGGTCCTGCAATCCCCTCAGCCAACCTGGATTGTCCATGCTTTCCAGACCGGAGCGCAAGGCGCGCGTGACGATGGCCCCAGACAGGCGAGCCATTACTACGTCGCTGCGGGACCTTCGTCGGTCGCTTCCACCAGCAAGGCCTCGACATAGCCACGCAGCCATTTGGGCAGACGGCCATTCGATCCCCGGATGTGAACGATGCGCGGCAGGCCGGCAAGTGCCGGATGGTCGGCGTCGCGAAAGGCGAAGGCGCCGCACAGGATGACGGTCTTTTCGCCTTCGCCGCCGCTGCGAATACGCCCGGCTGCGGTTTGGGTCGCCAGTTCGGCGGCGGGGACGTTCGCGCTTTTGAGCGCGCCGGGCGACCGCAGCACATGCGGATCGGCGCGCGGTGCAATGATCAGGTCGCCGGCATCGAGAGGCTCGACATCTTCCTCACCGAACACCGCCTCGCATCGCCCCTTGATGACGACGTGAATGCCGCGAAGTCCAGCCTGGCTGAACGAGATCGCCCAGGGCGCGGCCAGTTCGAGGCGCCGGTACCCGGCGGCTGCGAAGTGCAATTCGCGCATGAGGGTAGCCAGGAGATCCACGCTTCGCTCCAGAAACAGACGATCGATAAATCAATCCAGACGCTGTCGAATAGCGCGCCGGCCTTACTGGACCTAGCTATGCCCGACAGGCCGCTTGTCGGCGATAACGAAACTCAGGAGTTATTCATGCCGCCAATCGAGCTTTTTGTCGCGCAGCTTTGTCCCTATGCGCACCGTGTCAGGCTCGCCCTTGCCGAGAAAGGCCTGCAGGCGACGGAAATCGAAATCGATCTGCGCAACAAGCCGGCGTGGTTCCTGAAACTCACGCCGACGGGAAAGGTGCCGCTGCTGCGCCATCAGGGGCAATATGTCAGGGAGTCGTCGATCATCTGCGGAATATCTCGATGATGCATTCCCCGAACGGCCGATTTTCCCCAGGGATGCTCAGGCCCGCGCTGAGGCGCGCATCTGGATCAGCTTCGCCGACACGCAGCTTTACGCCCGGACGGCAACCATGATGCACAGTTCCGACGCTATGGTTCATAAGCGGATCAAGGCCCAGCTTGCCGACGATCTGCGCTTTGTGGAACAGCATGCCTTCGCCCTGCGAGGGGCGGACGAACGGTTTTTGCTGGGCTCGGAATTCAGCGCCGCCGACATCGCCTTCTATCCCTGGTTCGAACAGCTGTGCGTGCTTGAGAAATATCTGGGCTTCGTCATGCCGACCGAATGCGAGCGCCTGCTGCGGTGGCAGGAAACGGTTGCCGCCAGGGAGGCGGTGCGGACCTGCGCCAGGTCGCCCGGCTTCTACCTGGAATCCTATGGCCCGCTTCTCGCGGCCCTGAGACGAGCGGGCAAACGGAAAAAAATTCCTCACTATGGTGCTGCAAGGTCAGTCATTTGCTTCTTGCGGCAGGCGCAAGCCTGTAAATATGCGGTATGAAACCCCGCCGCGAGAGGTGAGAGAAACATGCCCAATCCAACCGTCGTCGGGTTTTCCGGCAATTTCACCAGGCCGTCCAAGACGCGTGGTTTTGTCGACCAGGTTGTCAGGGATATTGCGCGCCAGCATGGCCTGTCGGCGAGCACCTATGACATCGAAGACCTCGGCCCGTCGCTCGGCGCTGCCAAATGGGCGCGCGATCTCGACGGCCAGTCCCGGGCAGTCTTCGACAGCGTCGTCAATGCCGATGTGCTGGTGGTGGGGTCACCGACCTACAAGGGCAGCTACACCGGCCTGTTCAAGCACTTCTTCGACCTCTTCGATCCCGCTTCCTTGCGCGGCAAGCCGGTGGTGCTGCTTGCCACCGGCGGCAACGATCGCCACGCGTTGATCGTCGAGCACCAGTTGCGGCCGTTGTTCGGCTTCTTCGAGGCGCTGACGCTGCCGACAGGGGTCTATGCCACGGACAAGGACTTTTCCGACGGCGTGCTGCGGGCCGAACCCATCCTGAAGCGCGTCGATCAGGTTGTCGGCGAGGTCGGGCTGGTGCTGGCCAATCGCTCGGCAGCCGGCGTTGCTGCCGGATAGAGCGAGGCGAGCGGGCCGCCTCCGGCTTTGCTCGGAGTGAATAAAATGGGAGCGATCCGGCTGAAAAACGCCAATGCCGGAAGGTTCCCGGTCATCCTGAGCGGCGATGACAAAGGGGTTTTGGCCAACTGCGAAATCCATCTCAGGCGGATTTCTCGCGACAACTAGTTCCTGTCCGCCGGCTTCGAACGCATCCTTGACACCGTCTCGCGCTCGGCGCGCTTGGAGCGCAGAGGCGGCAGGCCGCGGTCGATCAGGTCCATGTCCTCCAGCACCATGTCGCCCATGCGCTTGAAGGCGATGTCGAGCGCACCGGCGCGGTGGGCGGAGCGCAGGAAGCCGGGGATCGTGCGGACCGGATGGTCCTGCGCTAGCGGTTCTTCTGGGAAGACATCGCTGGCGGCGACGATGTGGCCGCTTTTCACCGCCGCCATCAGGGCAGGGAAGTCGACGACGCCGGCGCGGCTGAGCAGGATGAAGGCGGCGCCCTTGCGCATACTTGCAAAGGCCTCAGCGCCGAGGAAACCCTGGTTCTCCGAGGTCACCGAAGCGACGACGAAGACGAAATCGCTTGATGTCAGCACCTCGTCCAGCGAGGCCGGCTTGACCCCATTGTCGATCAGGATCGACGGCGGCAGCCAAGGGTCGAAGACCTTGGTGCGGGTGCGAAAACCCGACAGCAGCCGGTTCAGCGCACGGCCGAGATCGCCGAAGCCGATGATGCCGACATCGGCGCCGGACAGAAGCCGCGCCGTCAAATTGCCGTCACCGCCCCACAGCTCCTCGCCTTTGCGGAAGGCGAGGTCAGCATCGACGATGTTGCGGGCGAGGTTGAGCGCCATGGCGAGGCCAAGCTCGGCCACCGGCTCGGCGAAGACGAGGCCGGTGGTGACGACATGGATGCCGCGCGCAAACAGCGTCTCATAGGGCATGTTGTTGATGAGGTTGGTCTCGACATTGAAGACGCAACGCAGCGCCTGCATCTGGTCCAAGGTCTCGGGCGAGATCGGCGGCTGGCCGATAATATAGCGGGCTTCGGCCAGCACGTCGGCGGGCAAGTTCGCCACGCCCTCGGCCGTCGTCTCGACGACGCGGTAATGCGCCTTGAGGCGCGCCAGCTGCGGTGGGGTGAAGATCAGGTCGAGCGTGCGTGGTTCCGGCGCGCTGATGACCAGCGGCAGGGCTTTGTTTGGCATAACGACTCCTCCCCGGCGCGATGCGTATCGCGTATTCTTGCTTTGCACTTGTGGTAGTCCCCAAAACCGCTTGCCGCCTTCCGGCGGCATGTGCTTGAGGGGTAAAATACCCACGATTAAACGATTTACAACTCCGGGAGGGGCCGCCGATCCCGTGGCTCGAGCCTTGCCGGGTTTTGATGCGGGAATCCGTTGGCTCGCCAGGCAACGGCCCTGAGGGCTCCTTTCCTTCTCCCCCTGTGAGAGAAGGTGCAGTCAAAACGGATAGTGCTGCCCCGGATCCTCGATCGTCAGCCAGCGCAGGTCGGTGAATTCGGCGATCGAGGCCTTGCCGCCGAAGCGGCCGTAGCCTGAACCCTTGACGCCGCCGAACGGCATTTGCGCCTCGTCGCCGACGGGCGGGCCGTTGATGTGGCAGATACCGGCTTCGATGCGCGCGGCGACCGTCATGGCACGGCGGATGTCGCGGCTGAACACGGCTGAGGACAGGCCGTATTCGGTGTCGTTGGCGACACGTACCGCTTCGTCCTCGCCCTCAACGCGGATCACGGGCTTGACCGGGCCGAAGGATTCTTCCGAATAGACGCGCATCGCCGGCGTCACGTGGTCGAGCAATGTCGCCTCGACCACGGTTCCGGTGCGCTTGCCGCCGGCCACAAGCCTGGCGCCCTTGGCGACGGCGTCGGCAACCAGTTCTTCCATCTTGTCGGCGGCCTGGCTGCTGATCAGCGAACCGAGCACGACATGGCCGCGCGGGTCGCCGGCCGGCAGCTGCGCCGCGCGGACGGCGAGCTTGGCGACGAATTCGTCGGCGACCTTTTCATCAACGACCAGACGCTCGGTCGACATGCAGATCTGGCCCTGATGCATGTAGGCGCCGAAGGTCGCCGCATTGACCGCGGCGTCGATGTCGGCATCGTCCAGCACGACCAGCGGCGCCTTGCCGCCAAGTTCGAGCAGCGCTGGCTTCAAGTGACGGCCGGCGAGTTCGGCAATGATCCTGCCGACCTTCGTCGAGCCGGTGAAGTTGACGCGTCTGACTGCTGGGTGCGCGACCAGTGTTTCGACGATTGCCGCTGCGTCCTTGGGGTCATTGGTGACGACATTGATGACGCCCTTGGGCAGGCCGGCCTCGACCAGCACCTGGCCGATCAGCCGGTGCGTGCCTGGGCACATTTCCGAAGCTTTCAGCACAACCGTGTTGCCGCAGGCGATCGGCATGGCGATGGCACGGGTTCCGAGGATGACCGGTGCATTCCACGGCGCGATGCCGAGGCAGACGCCGGCCGGCTGGCGGATCGCCATGGCCAGCGTGCCGGGCTTGTCGGAGGGAATGACCTCGCCCGAAATCTGCGTCGTCATGGCGGCTGCCTCGCGCAGCATTTTGGCGGCGAGCATGACGTTGAAGCCAGCCCAGGGGCCGGTCGCGCCGGTTTCTTCCATCATCAACTTGGTGAATTCGCCGACCTTGGAGTCCATGACATCGGCCGCCTTGGACAGCAAAGCGCGGCGCTCGCCCGGACCGGTCTTCGACCACGTCTTGAAAGCGGCAGCAGCGGCTTCGACCGCGGCATTGGCGTCGGCGATGCTGGCTGCGGCAGCGCGGGTCGCCAGCTTGCCGGTGAACGGGTCCATGCGCTCGTAAGAGGCTGAGCCGGAGGCATCCCTTTTGTCGCCGTCGATCAGAAGTCCGATGTCCATTGTTCTCTCCCTCGCTCGCCGTGGAGCGTCTTTTCTATCAATTATCGACCACGATCTGATCCGAACACCGGCTCCCACTTTTCGGGATCATGGTCTAGAAGCCGAGCACCTCGGCATTGATCGATGCTTCAAGCCCACCGTCAACCGGCACATTGGCGCCGTTGACCCAGCGTGCGCCGTCCGAGCACAGGAACAGCACGACAGGCGCGATGTCGCCCGAGGTTCCGGCGCGCCCGACCCTGGCGATGTCGCTGTCCACGCGGGCGTCACCCAGCACATTGCGGAACTGTTTGAGGATCGGCGTCTCGACCGGGCCGGGGCTCACTGCATTGACGCGGATGCCGCGGCTCCTGAACAGGTCCTGATGTGCGGCGCGCTGCGTCCACAACAGCAGCAGTTCCTTGGAAACGGAATAGCCTTCCTCGTTCTTCACCTGATGGTCGGCGACCACCTCCGCCACATCGGGAAAGCCTTCGATGCCGATCATCGATGCCGCGCGGTTGAGATTGGCGCGCCAGCCATAGCCGGCGATCGAGGCGACGTTGACCACGGCGCCGCCTTCACGAAGTCTTGGTGCGAGGCCTTCCGAGAGCGCGCGCAGGCCGTAGAAGTTGACGGCCAGTGTCGACACCGCACCGGTGTTGCCGGGGAGGCCGGCGACATTGCAGAGCGCATCGATGCGCTGCGGCAGGCGCCCGATGAGATCGACGACGCCGGCCTTGAACGAGATGTCGGCCTTGACGAAGAAGCCGACCGGTGCGGCAGGTTCACGCACGTCGACGCCGATCACGTCAGCGCCCAGCTGGCCGGCAAGTTCCGCGGTGCGGGCGCCGATACCGGACGCGACACCGGTGATGAGGATGGTCTTGCCGAACAGCATGGTCACGCCTTTTCACTATGTGTTGCGGTCTGTTGCGGCGAAGGCGTGGCGTCGCTATCGCCGGCGTTTGCCGGGAGTCTGACGCGATAGCCGACCGGTAGCAGGCGCAGGCCAAAGCGCTCCTCCAGCGTTCCCCACAGGCCGCGCGGCAGGAAGAGCGAGAACAGCACCGCCGTGGCGCCGAGGCCGATCAGATACCAGACGCCGGTGCCGCCGAACCAGGTCTCGATGAGGAAGAACAGCAGCGCACCCAGAATGGCGCCCTCGAAGGTGCCGATGCCGCCGACCAGGACCATGAAGATCATGTAGGCGGTCCACTGGACGTTGAAGTAGGTTTTCGGCTGGAAGGTGATCGACGTGGCCAACCACAGCGCGCCGGCCATGCCGATGCCGAAGGCGGCGAGCACGAAGAGCAGCCGCTTGGTGCCGGTGACGCGCACGCCGACCGATGCCGCGGCCTCCTCATTGTCCCTGATGGCGCGGATGGCAGCGCCCGTGCTGCCACGCAGCAGGCTAAACAGGGTGGCGAGCAGCGCCGTCATCGCGGCCAGCGCCAGCCAGTAGATCGTCGCCCGCCTGGAACCGGCGTCATAGACGTTGAGCGAGATCAGCGACGTCCCGGTCTCGCCTTGCACCAGCCGGTCGAGATTGACCAGGAGATGGGTGAGCGCCGCGATCACCCACATGCCGATGGCGAACTCGCCGTTCCTGAGCCGCAGCATGAACAGCGACATCGGCCAGGAGATCGCGCCGACAATGATCGCGGAGACGAACAGCGAAGCGAACGGGTTGAGGCCGGCATCGGCCAGGCGGATGGTGAAATAGGCGCCGAGGCCGAAGAACACTTGCTGTCCCACCGAAACCAGCCCGCCGAAGCCGGCCAGCGCGTTCCACATCGCTGCCAGGATCACATAGATGAACAAGGCGGTCACGCGGTCGACGGCGCCGGCCGACAGGAAATGCGGGGCGACGCCAAGTAGCGCGATGATGACGACGACCGCAATCGCCGAGATGCGCGAGGCGGAGGTGCTGCGCTCGATAACGGGGGCGTTTAAAACCGCGCTCATGATGCTTTCCTCGCGGGCAGGCGCAGCAGGCCGCGCAGGCCGAGGCCGGAGGTGGAGAGCCGGATGAACAGCACGATCAGGAAGGCGACATGGCCGCCGATCAGAAAACCTTGCGGATGGATCTGCGCGCCGAGCGTCTGGGCGAGCGCCAGAACGATGCCGCCGACCAGCGTGCCCCATAGCGAACCGGCGCCGCCGATCACCGCCGCCTCGAAAGCGAACAGCAATTGAGGTGCGCCGGTATAGGGATCGAAGGTGGCGCGCATGCCGAGGAAGGCACCGGCAAGACCGACCGTGACCATGGCGATGGCGGCCGCGAGGGCGTTGGCGCGGCGCGCATCGACGCCGACGAGACCGGCCGTGTCGGGATCTTCCGACGTGGCGCGGATCGAGCGGCCAAGGCTGGTGTTGGTAAGGAACAGCTGCAGTCCGCCAAGCAATATGACGGCGGCGGCGAACATGATCACGGCAAGCTTGCCGACATAGATGCTGCCCGGCCATTCCCAGGAATCGTAGGAGAGGCTGCCGATATAGGGCGCCAGCGAACGTGTGTCGGCGCCGAACTGCTCGAACAGCGCATTGTCGATGACGATGGCGAGGCCGAACGTGGTCAGGATCGGCAGCAGCGCGCCTCCACGGGCGCTGCGCTCGAGCAGGAAGCGTTGCAGCGCCCAGCCGATGGCCGCCATCAGCGGCAGCACGATGAGCAGGCCGACGAAGGGCGAGATATGGAATTGCGAGGCGAGCCACCACAGCGCGTAGGCGGAAAACACGGCCAGGCTGCCATGCGCGAGGTTGATTATGCGCATCACCGAAAACATGAAGGAGAGGCCGCAGGCGATCAGCGCGTAGTAGCCGCCGAGCAGGATGCCCTGGACGATCTGGTTGCTCATGCCGGCACACTCCCGGCGCTTTTTCTGTGCAGACCGAAATAGGCTTTCGTCACTTCATCGCGGGACATGCCCTTGCTCGGGCCTTCCAGCGCGACGCGTCCTTCGAGCATGCAGATGACCTTGTCCGAGACCGAGAGCGCGCGATTGAGGTCCTGTTCGACCAGGATGATCGTCGTGCCGGAGCTGATCAGGCCTTGCAGCGAAGTGTATACGCGATCGACCACCAGCGGCGACAGGCCGAGCGAGACCTCGTCGAGCAGCAGCAGTTCGGGATTGCTCATCAAAGCGCGGCCGATGGCGGTGGCCTGCTGCTCGCCACCGGAGAGATGCCCGGTCTTGGCATGGCGGCGCGGCTTCAGATTGGGGAACGTGTCGAGCACTCGTTCCACGCTCCAGTCGCCGGGACGGCCGGCGGTCTTGCCAAGCAGGAGGTTCTCCTCGACCGTCATTTGCACGAACAGTTTTCGCCCTTCCGGCACCAGCGCGACGCCCATGCCGACGCGCTTGTGCGAGGGAACGCCGGTGATATCGGCGCCATTCAGCAGCACGCGGCCGGCCGTCGGCTCATGGGCGCCGGCGATCGCCCGCAGCAGCGTCGTCTTGCCGGCGCCGTTGGCGCCGACCAGCGCCAGCGTTTCGCCGCGCTCGATCGTAAAGCTCACACCGCGCACCGCCTGCAACAGGCCATGGCGGACGACCAGATTCTCGATTGCGAGCAGGCTCATTTCGGGCCTCCGCCGAGATAGGCGCGCACGACTTCGGGGTCGGCCATCACCGCTTGCGGCTCGCCGTCGGCGATGATCTTGCCGGCGTCCATGCAGATCAGCCGCTCGGCCACCTGCAGCAGGATGTGGACGATGTGCTCGATCCAGACGATGCCGATCTTGCGGCGGCGCAATTCCTTGATGGTATGGACAAGTTCGCTCGCCTCGCCATCGGTCAGTCCGCCGCCGATCTCGTCGAGCAGAAGCAGCGTAGGCCTTGCCGCGAGCGCGCGGGCAAGTTCCAGCCGCTTGCGGTCGAGCAGGCCGAGCGTTTCGGCGCGCCGGTTGGCCACGCCCATCATGCCGCACAGTTTCAGCGACTCCAGCGCCTCTTCATAGGCCTCGTCGCGGGCGAGACCGGCGCCATGCGACGCGGCAACAAAAACGTTCTCGAACGTGGTCATGCCGCTGAACGGCTTGGGCACCTGGTGCGTGCGCACCAGGCCGAGACGACAGCGCGCTGTAGCCGGCATCGCGGTCACATCGCCACCCTTGAAGGCGACCGTGCCGGCGCTCGGCGGGAAGGCGCCTGATAAGATGCTGAGCAGCGTCGTCTTGCCGGCGCCGTTCGGACCGACGATGCCGACGGCCTCATCGGCATTCATGGCGAAGTCGACATCGTCGAGCACCACCAGCGCGCCGAAGCGTTTCTGGATGCCGGCAGCGCGGAGGATCGCGGCGTTTGCTGAACCGTTCACGATGCGATCCCCGTAACCGACCGTCAGCTGTTATACGGCTGGAGCTTGGCCTCGACCGGAACCTTCGGGTCGGTGGCGTTCTCGGTCACGACGTAGTCGAGCGGGAATTTGCCGCCTTCCTTGGCCGCCACCCATTGGGTGCCGATGATCGGGCCGGGAGAGACATTGGCGACCGGGCCGCTGGTGAAGTCGACCTTGCCGATCATGGTCTCGGTGTTGAGCGTGCTCAGCGCCTTGGCGACGGCCGCCTTGTCCTTGGCGTCGGTGCTTGCCTTCAGCGCCTCGAAGCCGGCGTCGAGCAGCGACATCGAGGCGCCGAGCTGCTGCGTCCACTGCTTGCCGCTGGCGGCCTCATAACCGTCGGCCAGTTCGGTCCCCGAAACGCCGGTCAGCGGCGACTTGTAGGGAAAGGCCTTGTGCCAGTAAGCGGCGCTCGAAATCTTGTTGCCGAGATCGCCCAGCGCCTCGATGTCGGACGGGAACAATCCGGTCTTGGCGACCTGGCAGATCTTGATCTGCTTGATCAGGCCTTGCTGTGCAGCCTGACGCCAGAAGGCGGCGAAGTCCGGCGGGATCGGGAAGGAGTTGAAGATCTCGACGCCTTCCTGCTTGAACAGCGCGATCTGCGAGGAATAGTCGGTGGTGCCGGTCTCGTAGGCGCCGGGATCGACGATGGTGAAACCCTGCTTTGCCAGCAACGGCGCCAGATGGGTGCGGATGGCATTGCCGTCTGCGTCGTTGGGGTACATGACGCCGACCTTCTTGTTGGTCTCGATCAGGTTCCATTGCGAGATGTAGGTCCGGAAGAACTCGTCGACGCCGAAGCCGAAATGATAGGTCCATTTGAACGGCGAGGGTTCGCCGGGCTTGGCGCCGCGGCCGAAATACCAGGCCTCCCACGGCATGACGGTGGAGAGGCAAGGCACGCCGGCGGCTTCGCAGGCGTCGGCGACCGGGTTGATCACCTCCGGCGTCGACACCGCCAGCATCAGGTCGACGGCCTGGTTGTTGATGAGGTCCTTGGCGAGCTGGCCGGCGCGCGACGGGTCGGATTGCGTGTCCTGGTCGATGATCTCGACACTGTATTTCTTGCCGCCGATGTCGAGGCCGTTGGCGAGCGCCTTGCGGGCGAGATCGAGCACATAGCCGTCGGTCTGGCCGAAGCCGGCGAGCGGCCCGGTGCGCGGGCTGACAAAGCCGACCTTCAGCGTGTCGGCGGCCTGCGCGAATGCCTGGCCGCGGCTGAGCGCAAGTGCCGCGCCGCCGGCGAGCGATGTGGCGATGAACTGGCGCCGCGAGACGCCGGATTTGCTTGAGGTCATGCTGGTATTCCTCCCTTTCCTGACGGCACCTGGAGGTCACCGCCGGCCTGCTCAAAATCGATGCCGCCCGTTCTTAAGATCGGAGATCGCCCCGGCAGGCCTTGAGGCGGCAGCGGAACGCCGCCAATGCCGATAACGGCACGATTTCGATCCTCCCATCGTCACAGTGCCCTAGGTGTTTGGTTTGGTAAAATGATATTTTGCGGTGTTTCGTTAACCAACAGGTTATGGAAATACGGCTGAAGGCCCGCTCTGCGCCAGATTGGCGAAAGGTGCTCAGGCGTTCTGGCTGGCCGCCTCGCGAATGGTCTGCAGCAGGATGGTGAAGGCCGGCGAAGGCGCAGTGTCGGTCCGCATCGTCAGGCCGACCGGCCCTTTGGTTTCCTCGGTGTTGACGGGCAAGGCGACGAAGGCGCCGCTGGAGAGTTCGTTGGCGACGACGCCTGTCGATATGATCCAGACCGCGTTGCTTTGGCGCAGGAAGGCACGGCCGAAGGAATCCGAGACGGTCTCGATCTCGGTCGCAGGCGCCGTCATGCCGTTGGTGATGAACAGGCGGTCGACGAACGGGCGGATGACCGATTCCCGCGTCGGCATCAGCACCGGAAATTCATCGAGCCGGGCGAAGATGTCCTGGCCCGGCTGCAGCAGCGGATGGCCGGCCCTCACCACGAACAGCACCGGTTCGGAATAGAGATGCTCGAAGAAGAAGCCGGTCATGTTTTCCGGCGCCGCAAGCCGGCCGACGACGAGATCGAGCGCACCGACGCGCAACTGTTCCAGCAGGACCGCGTTCTCGCCGGTGACGATCTTGATCGCAGCACCGGTATTTTCACTCAGGAACAGGCTTATGGCGCGTGGCATCACCTTGGCCGACACTGTCGGGAGCGCGCCGATGCGGATCGGATGCCGGTTGATGGCGCCGTCCTGGCGGACGGAATCGACGCCGCGCTTCAGTGCCGTGATCGCCGTGCCGGCATGGCCGAGAAAGATTTCGCCAAGCCGTGTCACCCTGATGCCGCGGCCGTCGCGTTCGACGACAGCGATGCCAAGCGCCTCCTCCAATTCGCGCAACGTCTTGGTCACGGCCGGTGGGCTGACATGGAGAAAGTCGGCCGCCCTCGCCACGCTGCCTTGCCGCGCTACCTCAAGGAATGCCTGCAGGTGACGGAACCTTATGCGGCTTTCGGACATGTTCTCATAACCTAGCAGTTAATGAAACGGCGTAAAATATCATTTTACCAAACCAAATGCCTTGTGCAATGTGAACACGGAGGATCGAAATCGTGCCATTCGTCAACATTGGCGGCATCACGCTGCACCATCGCCATATCAAGGCGAAGGGAAATGCGCGGCCGATCGTGTTCATCAATTCGCTGGGCACCGACTTCCGCGTCTGGGACGAGGTGTTGTCCGAACTGGGTGGCGAAATGCCTGTGTTGGTCTACGACAAGCGCGGCCATGGCCTGTCCGACATTGGTGGCGTCAGCTCGATCGACGAGCATGTCGATGATCTGTCGGGCCTGATCGATCATTTCGAACTGAACAATGCGGTGCTGTGCGGCCTGTCGGTGGGCGGCCTGATTGCGCAAGGGTTTTATGCCCGGCGCCCCGAAATCGTCGACGGCCTCATCCTGTGCGACACCGCCCACAAGATCGGCACGGCCGACAGCTGGAACACCCGCATCGAAACGGTCGAAAGCAAAGGTATCCAGGCCATCGCCGATGCCGTGCTCAAAATGTGGTTTACGCCTGCCTTCCACGCGGACCGTGTCGCCGAGCTCGACGGCTACTGGAACATGATGACCCGGCAAGCCGTCGCCGGCTATGTCGGCACCTGCGCCGCGGTGCGCGATGCCGATTTCACCGAGGCCGCGCAGGCGATCGCGGTGCCCACGCTTTGCGTCGTTGGCGACCAGGACGGCTCGACGCCGCCGGATCTCGTCCGCTGGCTGGCCGATCTGATCCCAGGCGCACATTTCGAAATCATTCGTGACGCCGCGCACATCCCTTGCGTCGAACAGCCCAAGGCGCTGACCACCCTGATCCGCGATTTCGTCGCGGCGCTTCCCCTGAGAAAGCAGACCCATGGATGAACTGCCCAAAAACGAAACCAGATATCAGACCGGGCTGACCGTCAGGCGCTCGGTGCTCGGCGACCCGCATGTTGATCGCAGCGAGGATGCCGTCACCGATTTCGACCGGCCGTTCCAGGAGCTGATCACCGAGGCAGCCTGGGGCACTGTGTGGGCGCGTCCGGGCTTCAGCAGGCGCGAACGCTCGATCGTGACGCTGGCACTGCTGGCCGCCCTTGGCCATGATGAAGAGGTCGCCATGCATGTGCGCGCCACCGCCAACACCGGTGCGTCGCGCGACGATATCTGCGAAGCGTTCCTGCATGTCGCGATCTATGCCGGCGTGCCGGCCGCCAACCGCGCCTTCAGGATCGCCAAGGAGGTGTTTTCGGAAATGGACGGAAGCAGGGCTGGCCATGCCAGCTGATGCCGGCTCGAACCGCAGGCCCGAGAGCGGAGCCTTCTTCCAGCGCGACCGTGGCTGGCATCCGCCGGCGCTGACGCCCGACTACAAGACGTCGGTGTTGCGCTCGCCGCAAAAGGCGCTGCTGGCCTTCGACAACACGGCGTCCGAAATCACCGGTCCGGTGTTCGGCCACGCCGTGCTGGGCGAACTCGACAATGACCTGATCCACAATTTTGCAAAGTCCGGCGAGAGCGCCATCGGCGAGCGTATCATCGTCTATGGCCGCGTGCTCGACGAGCGCGGCCAGGGCGTCTCCGGCGCGCTGCTCGAATTCTGGCAGGCCAATGCGGGCGGCCGCTACCGCCACAAGAAGGACGGCTATCTGGCGCCGCTCGATCCGAATTTCGGCGGCTGCGGCCGCACCATCACCGATGCCGACGGCGGCTATGCCTTTCGCACGGTGAAGCCAGGTCCCTATCCCTGGCCGAACGGGCCCAATGACTGGCGGCCGTCGCACATCCATTTCTCGGTGTTCGGCCACGGCTTCGCACAGCGGCTGATCACCCAGATGTATTTCGAGGGCGACCCGCTGATCTGGCGGTGCCCGATCGTGCGCGGTATCCGCGACAAGGCGGCGATTGAGACGCTGGTCGCCGCGCTCGACATGCAGGCGACGATCCCGTTCGACGCGCGCGCCTACAAGTTCGACATCGTGTTGCGCGGACGCCGCGCCTCGCTGTTCGAAAACCGTCCGGAGGGCAATTGATGGCGCAATCGCTGACCCGGCTGAAGGAGAGCCCGTCGCAGACCGCCGGGCCCTACGTGCATATCGGGCTGACGCCGAATTTCGGCGGTATCGGCGGCGTCTACCCGACAGACCTGGGCGCCACGATGCTCAACGACAACACCAAGGGCGAGCGCATTGGTTTACGCGTCCGCGTGCTCGACGGCACCGGCACGCCGCTCAGGGATGCGCTGATCGAAATCTGGCAGGCGGATGCCAATGGTTTCTACAATTCGCCGGCCGAATTGCGCGGCGATGCCGATCCGGATTTTCAGGGCTGGGGCCGTCAGCCGACCGACATGGAAACCGGCCTGTGCAGTTTTCAGACGATCAAGCCGGGACGCGTGCCGTATGGCGACGGCCGGCTGATGGCGCCGCATATCAGCCTGTGGATCGTCGCCCGCGGCATCAATATCGGCCTCCACACGCGGCTCTATTTCTCCGACGAGGCCAAGGCCAATGCCGAGGATCCGATCCTGGCCCGCATCGAGCACAAGGTGCGCGTGCCGACGCTGATCGCCGAGCGGCAAGGCGACGACTATATTTTCGACGTCCATCTCCAGGGGGAGAAGGAAACGGTCTTCTTCGACAGCTGACGGAGGAAACCAGCACATGACCGTATCGCCCTTCGACCATCCGCTGCTTTCCGGCCTGCTCGGCGACGAGGAGGCGGCTCGGCATTTTTCGGTGGATGCGGAAATCGCCGCCATGCTCGATTTCGAGCGCGCGCTGGCGCAAGCGGAAGCCGAAAGCGGGATTATCGGCACGGATGCCGCCGCGGCGATTATACCTGTCCTGTTGTCATACAAGCCGGACACCGCGCGGCTGCGGGCCGGTGTGGCGAAGGATGGCGTGATCGTGCCCGAACTGGTGCGCCAGTTGAAGGCAGCGGTCGGGGCGCCGCACGACGCCGGCGTGCATTTCGGCGCAACCAGCCAGGACGTCATCGACACTGGCCTGGTGCTTCGGCTGCGCCGGCTCATTGAACATCTCGACCTGCTGCTGACTGAAAACATTCTGCGGCTGGTGGGGCTGGAAGAACGTTTTGGCAGCCGTGCATTGACAGCGATGACGCGCATGCAGCCGGCGATCCCAATTCAGGCGTCGGACCGCGTGGCGGTGTGGCGCACGCCGCTGCAACGGCATCAGCAGAGACTCTCGGAGCAATCCAAGGGTCTGCTGGTAGTGCAATTCGGCGGCGCCGCCGGCACGCTGGAAAAGCTCGGCGACAAAGGCCCCGCAGTGCGCGCCGCCCTTGCCGCAAAGCTTGGCCTTGGCGATGCGCCGCAATGGCACAACCAGCGCGATGCGCTGGCCGAGTTCGCCGGTTTGCTGTCGCTCATCACCGGCAGCCTCGGCAAGTTCGGCCAGGACGTCGCCCTGATGGCGCAGAGCGGCACCGAGATCAAACTATCCGGCGGTGGCGGCTCATCGGCCATGCCGCACAAGCAGAATCCGGTCAAGGCCGAAGCGCTGGTGGCGCTGGCCCGCTTCAACGCCACGCAGCTTTCCGGCATGCACCAGGCGCTGGTGCATGAGCAGGAGCGCTCCGGTGCTGCCTGGACGCTGGAATGGCTGCTCTTGCCGCAAATAGCGGTTGCGACCGCGGCCGCCTTGCGGCTTGCCGCGGAACTCGCCGGACAGATCGAAAGCCTGGGGCACTGATGCGCACCCAGATTGTCATTGTCGGCTCCGGACCGTCCGGGCTGCTGCTCGGCCAGCTGCTTAGCGGCATCGGCGTCGAAACCGTGATCCTCGATCGTTCGAGCCGGGAGCACGTGCTTGGCCGCGTGCGGGCAGGGGTGCTCGAACAGGGCACTGTCGAGCTGCTGGAGCAAGCAGGCGCAGCGGCAAGGCTGCATGCTGAGGGTCTACCCCATGCCGGCGTCTCGCTTGCCTTCGGCGGCAGCCTGCATCGGCTCGATCTCACAGCGCTGACCGGCGGAAAACACGTCACCGTCTATGGCCAGACCGAGGTGACACACGACCTGATGGACAAGCGCGAGGCGGCGGGGCTGGTCACCGTCTACGAGGCGTCCAATGTCGCGCTGCACGGTTTCGATGGCGAAGCGCCTTACGTCACCTACGACAAGGATGGCGTCAGCCATCGCATCGACTGCGACTTTATCGCCGGCTGCGACGGCTATCACGGCGTCAGCCGCAAATCGGCGCCCGAACGCGCCCTGAAAACCTTCGAGCGGACCTATCCGTTCGGCTGGCTCGGCGTGCTGGCAGAAGTGCCGCCGGCCGATCACGAACTGGTCTACGCCAACCACGAGCGTGGCTTTGCGCTGTGCTCGATGCGCTCGACACATCGCAGCCGCTACTATGTGCAGGTTCCGGTTGATGAGAGCGTCGAGGCCTGGAGCAACGACCGCTTCTGGGATGAGTTGCGCCGTCGCCTGCCCGAGCAGACTGCCGCCGCCGTTGTTACCGGGCCGTCCTTCGAAAAGTCGATCGCGCCGCTGCGCTCCTTCGTTGCCGAGCCGATGCGCTTCGGCCGGCTGTTCCTGGTCGGCGACGCCGCCCATATCGTGCCGCCGACGGGCGCCAAGGGGCTCAACCTTGCCGCCAGCGACGTGCGCTATCTCTTTGCCGGGCTTCGCGAATTCTATCTGGACAAATCACCAAGCGGGCTCGACGCTTATTCAGCCAAGGCGTTGGCCAGAGTGTGGAAGGCGGTGCGCTTCTCCTGGTGGATGACGACGATGCTGCACCGCTTTCCCGATACGGGCGAGTTCGGCCAGCGCATCCAGGAAGCCGAGCTCGACTATCTCGTGCATTCGCAAGCGGCGTCGACCGCGCTGGCTGAAAACTATGTCGGTTTGCCCTATTAAGGGCGGTGCAAACTCAAACCCGTTCGAGCGCCACCGCGATGCCCTGGCCGACGCCGATGCACATGGTGGCCAGCGCATAGCGGGCGCTGCGCTCGCGCAGTTCCAGTGCCGCGGTGCCAGTGATACGCGCGCCCGACATGCCCAAGGGATGACCAAGCGCGATGGCGCCGCCATTCGGATTGACGTGCTCCGCATTCTCGGAGATGCCGAGTTGACGGAGCACGGCGATGCCTTGGGAGGCGAAGGCTTCGTTGAGTTCGATGACATCGAATTGGTGCGGTGTCAGGCCGAGGCGGGCGCAGAGCTTTTGTGTCGCCGGGGCAGGGCCGATGCCCATGATGCGCGGCGCCACGCCGGCAGCAGCGCCGCCGAGAACGCGGGCGATCGGCGTCAGGCCGTATTTTTTCACAGCCGCTTCGGAGGCGATGATCAGCGCCGCCGCGCCGTCATTGACGCCGGACGCGTTGCCGGCGGTGACGGTGCCGCCCTGGCGGAACGGCGTCGGCAATTTGGCCAGCGACTCGACCGTGGTGCCGGCGCGCGGATGCTCATCCTTCGATACGATAATCGCATCGCCCTTTTTCTGCGGGATCGTCACCGGGGTGATCTCCTTCGCCAGCCGGCCATTGGCCTGTGCTACGACGGCCTTGTCCTGGCTGCGCACGGCAAACGCATCCTGGTCGGCGCGCGACACCTGGAAGTCCTCGGCGACGTTCTCGCCGGTCTCCGGCATGGAATCGACGCCATATTGTTTCTTCATCAGCGGGTTGATGAAGCGCCAGCCGATGGTGGTGTCATGGATCTCGGCATGGCGTGAAAAGGCGGTCTCGGCCTTGGGTATGACGAAGGGCGCGCGGCTCATCGATTCGACGCCGCCGGCGATCATCAACTCGGCTTCGCCCGCCTTGATGGCGCGGGCGGCAATGGTGAGCGCGTCCATGCCGGACCCGCAGAGGCGATTGACGGTCGAGCCTGAAATTTCCTTCGGCAGTCCGGCCAGGAGCAGCGACATGCGGGCTACATTGCGGTTGTCCTCGCCGGCCTGATTGGCGCAGCCATAGACGACGTCGTCGACAGCCTGCCAGTCGATGCCGGCATTGCGCTCGACCAGCGCCTTCAGCGGGATGGCGCCAAGATCGTCGGCCCGCACCGACGACAGCGAGCCGCCGAAACGGCCGATCGGGGTGCGGATGTAATCGCAGATGAATGCCTCGGTCATGTCATGCGGCCTTTTCTTTTCCGCTTCCCTCATGCGCCGCCTTGGTGCGGGCCTGCAGGTCGCGCAATGTCGTCAGCTCGAGTTCCGTCGGCGCCGGCGTTTCGTCAAGCGCCTCGGCGAACTTTACGATCCAGCCACAGCTGTCCTGCACCTGCTGCCGCGTTGCGCCGGGATGCAACGACACCACGGTGAATTCCTTGCTCACCGGATCTGGCTTCCAGATGGCAAGGTCGGTGATCAGCAGCGTCGGCCCTGATGTCTCGATGCCGAGGCGCTGGCGATGGTCGCCGCCATTGCCATGGCCGAAGGAGGTGAAGAAGTCGATCTTCTCGACCATGCCGCGCTTGGACTGCGCCATGGTGATGTAGATCTCCTTCGACGAGGTGGCGATCTCCGGCGCGCCGCCGCCGCCGGGCAGGCGGGTCTTGGGATGCGCATAGTCGCCGATGATGGTGGTGTTGATGTTGCCGAACTTGTCGAGCTGGGCGGCACCGAGGAAACCGATCGAAATGCGGCCGCCCTGCAGCCAGTAACGAAACATCTCCGGCACCGAGACGGTCGTGACGGCGGTGTCGCAAAGTTCGCCGTCACCGATCGACAGCGGCAAAACATCGGGCGCGGTGCCGATGGTGCCGCTTTCATAGATCAGCGTGATGTCGGGCGCATGCGTCAGTCGCGCGACGTTGCAGGCGGCCGACGGCGCGCCAATGCCGACGAAGCAGACATCGTCGTTTTTCAGGGCTCGGCTGGCGGCAATCGTCATCATCTCATTGGGAGTAAAGCCGCTCATGCCGCGCTCCTCAGATGCTTTACGCGGCCGGCGAAATCGTCCGCCGTGCGCTCGAGGACATTCGCCTGCATCCAGGTCTGGAATTTTTCACGGTCGGCGGCGATGTCGTCCCATTCGAGATAGGCGGCATTGTCGCGCACATAATAGCCGTGCGTGTAGGAGGGATGCGAACCGCCTGATACCACCGAGATCGCAGCGATGGTCCAGCGCGGCAGCACGGTGAGGTTGGGATGCAGGTCGTCGAAATTGTCGACGACTTCCTCTACCGTCACCACGGCGCGCTTGGCCGCGAGCACCGCTTCCTTCTGGATGCCGATAATGCCTTCGACCAGCACATTGCCTTTTTTGTCGGCCTTCTGAGCGTGGATGAAGGTCACGTCCGGTCGGATGGAAGGAACGGCGGCAAGCACCTCGCCGGTGAACGGGCAGGTGACCGAGCGGATGTTGGGATTGACTGCCGCCAGCCCGGCGCCGCGATAGCCGCGGAACACCGCGCAAGGCAGGCCGGCAGCTCCCGCCTCGTAGGCGTTGGCCATGCCGGCATGGCTGTGCTCCTCGATCTCGATCGACCGGGGGAAGCCGTTCTCGATGGCGTCGCGGGCGCGGCGCAGCAGGCCGACGCCGGGATTGCCGACATAGGAGAAGATGATCTTCTTGGCCATGCCCATGCCGATCATCTGGTCGTAGATCAGGTCGGGGGTCATGCGGATGAGCGTCAGGTCGCGAAAGCCCTGGCGGATGGCCTCATGCGCCGCCGCCGTCGGGATCAGATGCGTGAAGCCTTCGAAGGCGACCGTATCGCCATCATGCAGGTTCTCAGCCACGGCCTGTTTGAGCGGCAGGAAATTGACCATCGCCAAGAACTCCGAAGTTCAAAAAGTTCGTATTGCGAACATTTGTTTTGTATGAGATATTTTTACATCGCGCCGCCGAGACGAGTCAAGGCGACGCATTGTCTTGCGGAGGCCGCATGGAGGACAAGGCAAAGACGCGCGACCATGTCGGCTCGCTGGAGCGCGGCCTTGCAGTCATGGAGATACTGGCCCGGCATCCGGCCGGGATGACGCTGACCGAAATGGCGGAGGAGGCGGGGCTGACCCGCGCCGGCGCGCGTCGCTTCCTGCTGACGCTGACCGCCACCGGCTATGCCACGCAATCCGGCCGGCAGTTTTCGCTGTCGCCGCGCCTGCTCGCCATCGTGCGCTCTTGGCTCGGCGGCGCCTCGCTATGGACATTCGCGGCATCCATCATGCGCGACGTCGCGGGCCAATTCGACGAGGCCTGTAACGCGGCGGTGCTGTCGGGCGAGGAAGTCGTCTATGTCGCGCGCATTCCTGGCCGCCGCATCCTCAGCGTTTCGCTCGATGTCGGCACCAGGCTGCCGGCGCATTGCACCTCGATGGGGCGCGTCCTGCTTGCGGGGCTGGGCGCGGATGAGCTGAAGGCCTTGCTTGCAGAGGCGAGGATCGAACGGCGCACGCCGAAGACGATCATCAGCCGCGCCGCGCTGGCCAAGGCCATCGACGCGGCGAGGGCGGATGGCTTTGCCGTCGTCGATGAAGAGCTGGAACTTGGCCTGCGCTCGATAGCGGTGCCGATCTATGACCGCGCCGGCAAGACCGTGGCGGCGATCAACGTCTCGACGCAGTCGGCGCGGTTCTCCGTCGAGGCGATGGAGCGGGATATCCTGCCAGCGCTGCGGACGGCCAAGCAACGGATCGAGGAATTTTTCTTCGTGTGAGCGCAAGGCTAATCGCCTGAGGGAAGCGCTGCCCCCGCTCTGTCTCGGAGACGGGACGCCCTGCGCGGTTAGCGTCGCCATGCGAACAAACGATGCCCGGGGCACCTGAGCACAATGCATATGCGTGAATCCAAATATATCGTTGACGTCGCCCTTCAACTCCAATATCGAACAGGACTATACAGGTTTACTGAACAGGTACCCATGTGAAGCGGCGCGCGGTTCAACTTTCTCCCGGCACGGGCAAGCCCGAGCAGATCGCCACCGTTCTCGAACATGAGATCCGCTCCGGCGTGCTTGGCTTCGGCGACCGCCTGCAAAGCGAGAACGAACTCGTCCAGCGCTTTTCCGTCAGCCGCAACACGGTCCGCAAGGGCCTCGAGGAGTTGTCCAGCCGTGGGCTGATCACGACCAAGGTCGGCATCGGCTCCTTCGTCACGTTCGACGGCAAGCCGGTCGATGACAGCATTGGCTGGTCGCGGGCGCTGGCCAATGCCGGCGCCAATGCCGAGACGCGGACGCTGCGGCTTGAAGTGATCGAGGATGCCGATCTTGCCGCGCTGCTTGGCATCGAAAGCCCGTTCTTCATCGCCGTCGACCGGGTGCGCACCAATGCCAGCGACGGCCATGCGATCTCCATCGAACGCAGCCGCCTGCCGCTGTCGCCCGAACTGGAGGACGTGCCGCTGCGCGGTCTGCGCGAAGGCTCGCTGCACCAGACGCTGCGCGGCGCCGGCCTCATCCCAGACCATGGCGAGGAATGGGTCGGCATCGAGATGCTGAATGCCGAAGACGCCGCCATTCTCGGCTGCCCGCAAGGCACGCCGTTCCTGCGCGGACGCCGGCTGACGCGTGCGGCCGACGACCGGCCGATCGAATATGTCACCAGCCTGCTCAACCCGGCGCATTTCGCGCTGCATATGAGGTTTTGAGCGATGCCGGACAGAACCAACGACACGCTCGATCGCGCCATGGGCGCGCTTGTCGGTGGGGCGCTCGGTGATGCGCTGGGCATGCCGACGCAGCTTCTGTCGCCGGCGCGGATCGCCGAGCTATACGGCCATGTCGAGGATTTCGTGGCGCCGTTTGCCGATCATCCGGTGTCGAAGGGGCTCGTTGCCGGCACCATCACCGACGATACCGAACAGGCGCTGCTGCTTGGTCGCATTCTGGTCCAGTCCGGCGACCGCTTCGATCATGCGCGCTGGGTGAACGCACTGCTCGACTGGGAGCGCGAGGTCAAGGCGCGCGGCAGCTATGACCTGCTGGGACCATCGACCAAGCGCGCCATCGACGCCATCAATGACGGCGTGCCGGCGGAAGAGGCGGGAAGCCGGGGCGACACCAATGGCGCGGCCATGCGCATCGCGCCGGTCGGCATCATGATGCCGCTGGAACCGCTCGACGCTTTCGTCGCCAAGGTGGCCGAAACTTGCCGTGCCACGCACAACACCTCGATCGCCATCGCTTCGGCCGCAGCAGTCGCCGCCGCCGCCAGCCACGGCGTCGCCGGTGGCGACTGGCGTGCCGCTTCCGACAGCGCGGTAGCAGCCGCGCGGCGAGGCGCCCGGCTCGGACATTGGGTGACTGGTGGCGATATCGCCGCGCGTATCGCCTGGGCGCAGGAGCTCGTGCGCGGCAAGACCATGCGGGATGCGATCGGGCTCATCACCGATCTCGTCGGCACCGGTGTGGCCAGCCAGGAGTCCGTGCCGGCAGCTTTCGCCGTGCTTGAAGTCGCGCAGGGCGATCCCTGGCAAGCGGCAATCATCAGCGCCAATCTCGGCGGCGACACCGACACGATCGGCGCGATTGCCACAGGCATGGCCGGCGCCTGCGTCGGCTTTTCGCAACTGCCGCAACGACACATTGCCGGGCTCGTCGGCATAGATATGGGGGAGGTGCGCTCGCTTGCCGAAGACCTCGTCGCGGCGCGCACGGCAAAGGCCAGCAAGGATGCCGCGGCATGAGTGGGCGTCTGGTCCATATCGGCAGCGCCGTCGTCGACTATGTCTACCGCATCGACGCCTTGCCGGCGCCGGGCTGCGAGAAGACCGCGTCGAGCTTTGCGCAGGTCGCCGGCGGCGGCTTCAACATGATGGTCGCGGCCAGCCGCACCGGCATGACGGTGGTGTTCGGCGGCCAGCTCGGCAGCGGACCGAATGGCGATTTTTTGCGCGCCGCGTTTGCGGCCGAAGGCATCATAACGCTGACGTCGCCATCGCCGGTCATGGACAGCGGCAATTGCGTCGCCATGATCTCCGGGGATGCCGAGCGCACCTTCGTGTCGTGGCCCGGTGCGGAGAGCATTCTCAGCCTGGATATGATGACGCCCGTGGCGGTCGCGCCTGATGATTGGGTGTTCACGTCAGGCTATACGCTGAGCTATCCCGGAAGCCGCGACGCGCTGACCGACTGGATCGAGGCGCTGCCGGCGGATGTTCCCTTCGTCTTCGATCCGACGCCTGTCATTGCAGACATTGCGCGCACGATCCTGTCGCGGGTGCTTGCCCGCACGACATGGCTGAGCTGCAACATGACGGAAGCGGTCGAGATCGCTGGGCAAGGCGATGTCGAGGCACTCGCCGCCCTGCTGCTCGCCGACCACTGCCCAAAGGCCGAAGGCGTCGTTATCCGCGCCGGCGCCAAGGGCTGTTTCGTGAGGTTGGTCAATGGCGAGACGCAGACCATTGCCGGCTTCAAGGTCGATGCCATCGACACCAATGGCGCCGGCGACACCCATATCGGCGGTTTCGTCAGTGCACTCTCGCGCGGCGTGCATCCCTTCGAGGCGGCGCGCTATGCCAATGCGGCGGCAGCACTTTCCGTCACCCGCCATGGCGGCTCATCGGCGCCGACCGACAGCGAGATCCAGACTTTCCTGAGCCAGGCCGCCACGGGCGAGCCGGGCCAGAACCAGAAGGCCCATCAGACAGCCTGACCCGCCAAGCGGGCAAACAAGAGAGGAACGAACATGCGCATGCCAAGACTGACTGCCCTGCTGACGGCGACCGCCGTCATCACCTCCGCGCTCACGCTGGCCGCCAGTGCCGCCGAAGTGCATGTGCTCAACTGGAAGGGCTACGGCGCCGACGAGCCGTGGGCGATCGAAGCCTTCGAAAAGGCGACCGGCAACAAGGTCGTCAACGACTTCTTCAATTCCGAACAGGAAATGCTGACCAAGATCCGCACCAATCCGGGACTCTATGACGTGGTCATGATCAACGCCGCCTTCAACGATCAGGCGATGGCGGAAAAGCTGATCCAGCCGATCGATGTCTCGAAGCTGCCGAACTATGCCGACATCAGCAAGGACAAGGCGCAATCGCCGATGCTCGACCATGACGGCAAGGTCTATGGCGTGCCGTGGGTGTGGGGCTTGACGGCGCTGGCAATCAACGAAAAGTCCTTCGACAAGCCGCCGACCTCGATCGCCGAAATGTGGGGCCCAGCGCATAAGGGCCGGGTCGTCATTCGCGACGACGCTGTCGAAGCGGTGCAGTTCGGCGCCATCGCCACCGGCCAGAACATCAACGACATCAAGGATATGGACGCGGTCAAGACCAAGCTGACCTCGCTGATGCCGCAGATCAAGACCTTCTGGAGCTCGGAGAACGACTGGAACCAGATGGTCGCCTCCAACCAGATCGACATCGGCACCTATTGGAGCGGCTCGGCCGATCGCGCCAAGACCCACTTCAAGCTGCCGGTCTCGCTGGTCGTTCCGCAGGAAGGCGCCGTCGCCTGGCTCGACGCGTTCTCGATCCCGGTGGGCTCGAAGAATGTCGAAGGTGCGCAGGCCTTCATCAACTGGATGATCGATCCGAAATTCTATGTCGAATGGGTCACCAAGGTCGGCGCTCCGGTGTCGGCCAACACCAAGGCGGTGGAAGCGCTGCCTGAAGACTCCTTCAACCGCAAGGTGATGGGCGATCCCGAGGTGGCCAAGCGCATCCAGTTCCAGGCGCCGATCACCGACGCGCAGCGCGAGGCCTATCTGGCGCTGTGGCAGCAGCTCAAGGTCGACGTGAAGTAACGCTCACGTCCGGACCAGCCGGCGGTTGGCGCCGGCTGGCCCTTCAATCCTGGGGAGGAGGGTATCATGGCGGTACAGGGTGCGGTCGCGTCGCGTAGCGGGCTGAGATCGGCCCTGCCGCTGCTGGCGCCGGCCTATCTCTGGCTGACGGTGGCGATCTTCCTGCCGCTCTCGGCCATGGTGTTCTTCTCCTTCATGACCGACCTGCCGCTGTCGGGAAAGCCGTGGGCCTTGACCCTTGGCAATTACGCCGCCTTCTTCTCGCAGAGCCTGTACCTGACGCTGCTGCTCGCTTCGCTGCGGCTCGGCCTCGAAGTGACTTTGTGGTGCGTCGTCATCGGTTATCCCGCAGCCTATGTATTGGCCAAGGTGCTGAAGGGGCGCAGCCGCGAGGCGATTTTCCTGCTGGTCATCTTGCCGTTCTGGTCGAACGGGCTGGTGCGCATCTTCTCCTGGGCGATGGTGCTGCGCGAGGGCGGCATTCTAGACACGGCACTCAACGCCGTGCTGCCGTTCAAGATCAACATCGACCTGATGTATTCCTACCCCGCAATTATCATCGGCCTGGTGCACTCCTACGTGCCCTATATGGTGCTGACCTGTTATCTCACTTTGCAGGCCATCGACGACTCGCTGATCGAGGCCGGACGTTCGCTCGGCGCCTCGCGGCTGCAGGTGCTGAAGCGGGTGATCATCCCGCTGTCGATGCCTGGCCTGGTGGCAGGTGCGGCACTGATCTTCGTGCCGGTCGTCGGCTCGTTCATGGAGCCGCGCATTCTCGGCGGCCGCACCGGCACGTTCTACGGGACGGTGATCGAGGACCAGTTCGTCGCCGTGTTCAACTGGCCGCTTGGTGCGGCATTGTCGTTCATCCTGCTCGCCGTCGTGCTGGTCATCCTCGCAGGTGCCTCGCCGGTGCTGAAGAGGGCCGCGTGATGAAGACCACCCGCATCCTCCAAGGGCTGGGCCGGTTTTACATCTTCCTGCTGCTCGCCTTCCTCTATCTGCCGATCATCATCATGGCGCTGATGTCGTTCAACGTCTCGCCCTTCTACCAATTGCCGTTCGAATGGACGACGGAATGGTATGCCTCGCTCTGGCAGAACGACAAGCTGATCGCGGCCACCTGGAACAGCCTCGAGATCGCGGTCATCACCACGCTCATCTCAGTGGTGCTTGGCTCGGCCGCTTCGCTGGCGCTCTTCCGCTACGACTTCCGCGGCAAGAAAGTGCTGCAGGCGCTGCTGTTTCCGCCGATCGCCATTCCGTGGCTGATCACCGGCACGGCGATGCTGATCTTCTTCTTCGGCGTCGGCATTGGCCGCGGCCTGTTAGCCATCCTGCTCGGCCATGTGGCGCTGGCGCTGCCCTATGTCATCGTCGTCGTCTCGGCCCGGCTGCAGACTTTTGCACCGGAGCTGGAAGAGGCGGCGCGCTCGCTCGGCGCCAACCAGTGGCAGGTGACCGCGCGTGTGACGCTGCCGTGGATCATGCCCGGCGTCATTGCCGGCGGCTTGTTCGCATTTGCCGTGTCGTTCGACCAGTTTGTCGTCTCCTACTTCCTGGCGACGCCGGGGCAGACGACGCTGCCGGTCGAAATCTACGCCGCGATCCGCAAGGGGTTCACGCCCGAGATCAACGCGGTCTCGACCATCATCATTGTCGTGTCGATGGCGCTGATGCTGTTCACGGCGCGCTTCTTCAAATTCGGCGGAGAGAAATAATGGCCGGCGTGCAGGTATCGAACGTCTCCCGCAGTTTTGGCGCGCACAAGGCGCTGGACCACGTCTCCATCGATTTCGCCGATGGCGGTTTCTATGGGCTGCTTGGCCCCTCGGGCAGCGGCAAGACCACGCTGCTCAGGCAAATCGCCGGCTTCGACTTTCCCGACTCCGGCCGCATCGCCATTGGCGGCGAGAGCGTCGAACGGGTGCCGGTCGAAAAGCGGCGCATCGGCATGGTGTTCCAGAACTATGCGCTGTTTCCCAATATGAGCGTCGCCGATAATGTCGCCTTCGGCCTGTCGGTGCGCGGCGAAACGAAAGCGACGATCGCCACCGAAGTGCAGCGCGCGCTCGATCTGGTTCAGCTCGGCAAGCTCGGCGAGCGCCGGCCGCACCAGCTCTCCGGCGGCCAACGCCAGCGTGTGGCGCTGGCGCGCGCCATCGTCACCAAGCCGCGCGTGCTGTTGCTCGACGAGCCGCTCGGCGCGCTCGACAAGGCGCTGCGCGTCGACATGCAGATCGAGCTGAAGCGCATCCAGCGCGAGATCGGCATCACCACCATCTTCGTCACCCACGACCAGGAAGAGGCGCTGACGATGAGCGACCGCATCGGCATATTGCGGGACGGCAGGCTCGTGCAGGAAGGGCCGCCGGAGGAAATCTACGACCGGCCGAAGAGCGAATTCGCCGCCACCTTCCTTGGCGACGCAAACATTTTTCGCGGCGATGCGACCGGCAACGGCATCCGGCTGCCTGACGGCACGGCGATCGCCGCCGGGGTGGGTGATCGGCTTGCCGCCGGTACGAAGGCCAGCTGCGCCGTGCGTCCCGAACGCATTCGCATCGCCACCGATGCCGGGGTTGCGGATGCGGCCAATGCCAACGCTCTGAAGGGCCAGATCTCCAAGCGCATTTTCGCCGGCAACAACAGCACCTATTTCGTCGAGCGTGCCGGCCAGACGTTGAAAGTCATCGTCCAGAATACCGGCAGTGACCGGCTGGCCGAGGGCCAGAATGTAATGCTCAGCTGGTCGCCGGAAAGCACCGTGCTGATTGCCGCAAACTAGTTCGCACCGTCACCCCGGCATGGTTCTGATGGGAATTGATGGAGCGGACCTTGGCTGATGGGCCGGCCATGGCGTTATATCCTGTCGTCCAAGGGAGGAATGGATGGCAGGCCAGGGTTTCGAGCCGGATGTGAGGGTTCGCACCAGCGAATACCGGATCGGTTGCATCGGCGCCGGCATGATCATGGCCGAATGCCATCTTGCCGCCTATGCGCAGGCCGGTTTCCCAGTCGTCGCCATCGCCTCGCNCCGGCATGATCATGGCCGAATGCCATCTTGCCGCCTATGCGCAGGCCGGTTTCCCAGTCGTCGCCATCGCCTCGCGCACCAAGACCAGCGCCGAGAAGGTGGCGAAGCGCTGGAGCATTGCGACCGTCCACGACACACCGGAACAGCTGATCGAGGATTCTGAGGTCGAGATCGTCGACCTTGCCTTTCCGCCCGACCAGCAGCCGGCGCTGATCCGCCATGCGCTGAAGCAGCCTCACATCAAGGCGATCCTGGCGCAGAAGCCACTGGCGCTGTCGGTCGATGAAGCCGTGAAGCTGCGCGACGAGGCAGCCAAGTCAGGCAAGATCCTCTCGGTCAACCAGAACATGCGCTACGACCAGTCGATGCGCGTCCTGAAGCAGATCATCGACAGCGGCGCACTGGGCGACATCGTCTTTGCGCAGATCGACATGCATGCGATCCCGCACTGGCAGACTTTCCTTCAGGACTACGACCGGCTGACGCTCGCCAATATGAGCGTGCATCATCTGGACGTGCTGCGCTTCCTGTTCGGCGATCCCTCGGAAATCACCACGCTGACGCGCAAGGATCCGCGCACGACATTCGACCATTCAGACGGCATCACCGTCTCGACGCTGCGCTTTCCCTCCGGCGTGCTCGCCGTGTCGCTGGAGGATGTCTGGTCCGGACCGCGCCAGGAGGGCTATGAGGACGACCAGCACATCAACTGGCGCGTCGACGGCACCAAGGGTGTCGC
>NZ_AYXC01000007.1:0-221304 GCF_000502275.1 Mesorhizobium sp. L103C131B0
TGCGCTCGCAGCGCCAGTCGCGGCTGCTCGGCACCACGCTGGTGCGCTTCGGCATTCCCGACGGCCGCCCGGTCGGCGCCGTGCTGGCGCAGCTGGCCGCCGATGGCCGCACCCTGCGGCGCGAGCCAAACCATATCTATTCGCTGCAGCAGGCGGCCGGCATCGTCAACTATGCCTTCGAGCGCATTCAGCTCGACAACAAGCAAGCCAGTGGCGAAAACGTGCGCATCGCCGTCATCGACACCGGCATAGACGACACCAATCCGGCGCTTTCCGGCGTCATTGCTGATCAGTTCGACGCCATGCCCAACGTGCCGGTCGAAAAGCGTGACCACGGTACCTCGGTCGACGGGCTGATCGCCGGCGTCGGCGCGCTCGAAGGCATGGCGCCCGGCGCCAGGATCTATCACGCCCGCGCCTTCGAGGACGGCAGGTCGACCATGGATGTCATCCTGTCGGCGCTCGACTGGGCGGCGGACCAGAATGTCAGCATCATCAATATGAGTTTCGTCGGCCCCAAGAACGATCTGCTCGCCACCGCCTGCCGCAATGCGCGCGGGCTCGGCATCATCCTGGTCGCTGCTGCCGGCAACAACGGGCCGAAAGCGCCCTATGGCTACCCCGCCGCCTATGACGGCGTGATCGCGGTCACCGCCACCGACGCCAAGGACGGGCTGATGCAGCAGGCCAATCGCGGCGCTTATGTCTTCATCTCGGCGCCCGGCGTCGAGATGGTGGCGCCGAGCGGCGCCGGCTCTGACGTCGTCACCGGCACCTCGTTTGCCGCCGCGATCGTGTCCGGCGCTATCGCCAATTTGATCCACGCTTCACCCGAGCGCTCCGCCGACGACATCGAAAAGGCGCTGGCCGTCACCGCCAGGGATCTCGGTCCGAAGGGACGGGACAATGATTTCGGTTATGGGCTGCTGGATACGAAGGCGGCGGCGAACAAGTAAACCGGGCGAATTTCGCGCCACCCAATTCAGAGCGCCGGACCCAGCCGAACAGGGCTGCCATCATGGAAGCGCGACAGCCGGAAGCGGCTGAGGTCGTGCCCGGTCTGGTTTCCCTGGATCATGTCGGCAACGACCCGGCCTATGCCAGGCCCGATACCGAAGCCGTGACCGCTCATTCCCGTCGCGACGAAAAGACCGCCGACGGCCTGCACATGATCCACGATGGGGACGACGTCCGGCATGGCGTCGATCATGCCGCCCCAGCCTGCCTTCAGGCGAACTGTTTCGAGCTGTGGAAAAAGACGTCCGAAATTGCGTTCTATGGAACGCAGACCGGCTCGTTCAGGGGGCGGGTTCAGCACCCGCATTTTTTCGAAAGGACTGACGGAATCCGGCGCCCAATCGCGCGGCGTCGACCAGGCGTCAGGGTAGCCTGACGGGGCGAACGGAAAGTAGCGTGTCCCGAACGGATTGTCCCTGAGGGCGGGAAGGTAATTGGTGGCGTGCCGGAATGCGTCAGGCCCCAGGTAAAGCAAATGGCTGCCGCCCGCGGCGAGCGTATATCCGCCATCCTGCCTGCGCCGGAACGCGATGTGTTCGTCGGCGGCCGCACCTGCATAGACCTCAGGCATGGGCTCCGTTGCGGCTGCGGTTACTCTGACGCTGAGCTGGGGGATGGAGATGCCGTGTCTGCGCAAGAACAGAGATGACCAGGCGCCGCCGGCGACCAGCACGCTGGAGGCCTCGACATACCCCGCCTCGGTCCACACGCCCTTGATCTTGCCGCCTGAGATTTCGAGGGTTCGCGCCGCACAATTCTCGACGATTTTGACGCCTTTTCGCGCGGCGAGCCGGGCAAGTGCGGGCACCGCCAGCCAAGGCTCCGCCCGCATGTCGGAGGGCGTCGTCATCGCGCCCTTGAATTTGCGCGACATGCCTTTGATGAGTGCCGCGGTTTCGTCTGCATCCAGGAGACGGGTGTCGAGCGCATGCGTCGCAGCGATCTTCATGAATGCTTCGAAGCCGGCCATGTCCTTGTCGGTCTTCGCCAGGTAGGTCACACCTGTCTGGGTCAGGCCGATGTCCTCGCCGCATTCCTCAGCCAGTTGCCGCCACAGGCGAATAGCCTCTATGACGATGGGCAACTCGTCGGCGTCGCGTCCCTGCTTTCGGATCCAGCCCCAATTGCGGGACGACTGTTCGGCCGCAATGCGTCCTTTTTCCAGCAGCGTCACCGGGATGTTCCGCTGTGCCAGGAAAAGCGCCGTCGTCACACCGATGATGCCGCCACCGACAATGACCACCTCCGACGTTTTCGGCGGTGGGCCAGGATGCCGGATTGGATCCGTTTCGGAGAACGGGAATATGGGCAAGTGGCGCACCCTGAGGACTGGTTGATGGCTCTGGCTTACTGGTTGCCACCCACTCGAAGCCAAATCAAGGACAGGTCCAGGCAGACCGTTGTCCCAACGAAGTCAATCTATCTGCGGGCAACATCCACATGGGTGAACTTGCCAGCGGAGCAATTGGATTAATCCCTAAACCGGCGCGCCGGCGACCGAGCCTCTCACCACCAGGTCGACAGGCCAGACCTCGCCCCGCGCCCCTTCTTCCAAGCCGGAAATGCGCGCTGCCAGGCGTTCGGCGATGCGGGCGCCGGCGAGGCGGATCGACGAGCGCGTCGTCGACAGCGGCACGGAAAAATTCTCCGGCTTCAGCCATGGAAAGACGTCGTCATGGGCAATCAACGACAGGTCGCCGGGAATGGTCAGGCCAAGGTCGCGCACCGCGCGCACGACGCCGAGCGACATGATCAGGCTGGAGCAGGCGATCGCCGTCGGCCGCTCGCTCTGTTCGAGCAGGCGCCTGGCGGCGCGGTAGCCGTTCTCCTCGGTCATGGTGAGTGAACAGACATGGCGCTCGCCGAGCGTCAGGCCGCTCGCGGCCAGCGCCCTGCGCATGCCGCGCTCGCGGTGGATGGCGAAGGTCTCGCGGTCGTCGCCATTGATCAGCGCCAGCCGGCGGTGGCCGAGCTGAACCAGCAGCCGGGCGGCGTCGTGGAAGCCGCCCTCATTGTCGATGTCGGTGAAGGGGTAGTCGAAATCGAAGCCTTCGCTGCGGCCATGGACGATGAAGGGAATGCCGAGCGTGTTGACCAGCGCCACTCGCCGGTCGGCCGGGCGCGGCGAGGAGATGTAGACGGCGTCGACCTGGCGGTTGGCGACGATGCGGCGATAGGTGGTTTCCTGGTCGTCGGCATCGGCCGGCGACAGCACTAGGTCGAGCTCGTGCGAGCGGGCATAGTCGCCGAGACCCGACAGGAACTCGACGAAATGCGGGTCGATGTCGACGGAGGCGCCCGTCGGCAGCACATACCCGATCATGCCCGTCTTGCCGGTCGCCAGCCGGCGCGCGCTCGGGTTGGGCCGGTAGCCGTGGCGCTTGGCGGCATCCACCACACGCCGGCGGGTTTCCTCGTTGACCTCGGGATAGCCGTTGAGCGCACGGCTTACCGTTGTCTGCGACAGGGCCAGCATATGAGAGAGCTGCTTCAGGTTCACTGGGAGGCCTCCAAGCCTCAAAGCGCTTTTAATTTTGAAGCCACGCGGCGCCACAATGGGCGCGGCCGAGCTGGTCGACCATACGCACTGGTCCGGCCAGTTTGAAGCTTAATACGGTGCTGCACCGCCGTAAAACTGTGCTGCAGTGCACTTTACCAAGTCTTGCGGCCCGCAATTAAATCGATTAGCCCACCGCCCTCTTGACTTCCAGCCGATTCAATGGCGAGATCAAAAAGACCAAAGCGCTTTGGAAGACTCTTCGAAAGGTTGCGGTTCCTTTCTGAACGAGTCACAGTCCTGCAGCGTCGGCGGGCGGAATGGAGGTTCCGCCCGGGTGTATGTGTCCACACTGGGAGGAATACCGATGAAGAAGATGCTTCTGCTTGGCGCAGCGTTTGCCACACTCGCCTTGTCCCTGCCGGCGCAAGCCGAACTGAAGTTCAAGCCCGGGGAAGACAAGCGCTTCAACTGGGCCAATTACGAAGAGCTGAAGAAGGTCGATCTCAAGGGCGAGACGCTGACCATCTTCGGGCCCTGGCGCGGCGAGGACGAAGGCCTCATCCGCACTGTTCTCGAATATTTTCAGGAAGCCACCGGCGCCGAGATCAAATACTCCTCGTCGGAAAATTACGAACAGCAGATCGTCATCGATACCCAGGCCGGCAGCCCGCCCAATATCGCCGTACTGCCGCAGCCGGGCCTGATCCAGGATCTGGCGTCCAAGGGCCTTTTGACGCCGCTGGGCGACGACACCGCCAAATGGATCAAGGACAATTACGGCGCCGGCCAGTCATGGGTCGATCTCGGCACCTTCAAGGACAAGGACGGCAAGCCGGGCTTCTTCGCCTTCCCCTACAAGGCCGACGTGAAATCGCTGGTCTGGTATTCGCCCGACAATTTCGAGGAAGCCGGCTACAAGGTTCCCAAGACCCAGGAAGAGCTCGCCGACCTCGAGAAGAAGATCATCGCCGACGGCGGCACGCCGTGGTGCATCGGCCTCGGCTCAGGCGGCGCTACCGGCTGGCCGGCGACCGACTGGGTCGAAGACATCATGCTGCGCACCCAGACGCCCGACGTGTATGACAAGTGGGTAAAGAACGAGATCCCGTTCAACGATCCGGCGGTGGTCAACGCCATCGACATTTTCGGCAAGATCGCGACCGACGACAAGATGGTCGACGGTGGGGCCAAGGCGGTTGCCGCGACCGACTTCCGCGACAGCCCGAAGGGCCTCTTCTCGGTGCCGCCGAAATGCTACCTGCACCATCAGGCATCGTTCATCCCGACCTTCTTCCCGGAAGGCACAAAGGTTGGACAGGACGCCGACTTCTTCTACTTCCCGCCCTATGCATCCAAGCCCGAGCTGGGCACGCCTGTGCTCGGCGCCGGCACGCTGGCCATGATCACCAAGGATTCGAAGGGTGCACGCGCGTTCATCGAATTTCTGAAAATGCCGCTGGCACATGAAATCTGGATGGCCCAGGGCGGCTTCGTCACGCCGCTCAAGTCGGTCAACAAGGATGCCTATGCCAGCGACGCGCTGAAGAAGCAGGGCGATATCCTTGCCAATGCCTCGACCTTCCGCTTCGACGGTTCGGACCTGATGCCGGGCAAGATCGGCGCCGGCGCCTTCTGGACCGGCATGATCGATCTGGTCGGCGGCAAGTCGGCGCAGGATGTCGCCACCGACATCCAGAAGAGCTGGGACGCTATCAAGTAGTCAGCTGGCAAGCAGTCAGCTGGCAAGCAGTCAGCTGGCAAGTAACCACTGCCAAGTAATCAGCCGCTTTGGCGGCAAATTCAGGACTTCCTCCACAGACTGGATCCGGGCCGCTATGGCCCGGATCCGACCGGCGCCTTACGCCGGACCGATTTGCGTTCGTTCGTTTCAGAATAACTTAAATCGGCGCAGAGCCACATCGCCAGGGCTGTTCAAGGCCCGGCCGATCATGCGCAGGGAAGAGGGACCCATGGCTGCTCAGATCTTATCGGCCATTTTTGTCATCATCATCGGCGTCGGCGGCTGCGTCGCCTATTTCTGGGGCGCCAACAAGCTGGTCGACCTGATATTCCCGTCGCGCGGCGTGGCCGGGGCTGCGGCCATCGACAATCTGCGCCGGCAAGGACTGGTCCGTCCGTGGCTGTTCGTCGGCCCGGCGATGATCATCCTCACCGTCTACCTGATCTATCCGGTGGTGGCGACGCTCTGGCTGTCCTTCCTCGACCGCGGCGGCCAGCATTTTGTCGGCTTCGCCAACTATGAATGGGCGTTCGGCGACCGCGAGTTCCGCAACTCGATCCTGAATAACATCATCTGGCTGGCGGTGGTGCCCGCCGCCTGCACCTTTCTAGGGTTGATAATCGCCGTGCTCACGGACAAGATCTGGTGGGGCACAATCGCCAAGAGCCTGATCTTCCTGCCGCTGGCGATCTCCTTCGTCGGCGCCAGCGTGATCTGGAAATTCATCTACGAATATCGCGGCGAGGGCCAGACGCAGATCGGCCTGCTCAACGCCATCATCCAGTATTTCGGCGGCCAGCCGCAGGTCTGGATATCGCTGCCGTTCTGGAACAATTTCTTCCTGATGATCATCCTGATCTGGATCCAGACCGGCTTTGCCATGGTCATCCTGTCTTCGGCGTTGCGCGGCATCCCCGAAGAGACGCTTGAAGCCGCGGTCATCGACGGCGCCAATCCGTTCCAGATCTTCTGGAAGATCATGGTGCCGCAGATCTGGGGCACCATCGCCGTGGTCTGGACGACGATCACCATCCTGGTGCTGAAAGTGTTCGACATCGTGCTGACCATGACCAACGGCCAATGGAACAGCCAGGTGCTGGCCAATCTGATGTTCGATTGGATGTTCCGCGGCGGCGGCGATTTCGGCCGCGGCGCCACCATCGCCATCATCATCATGATCGCGGTCATCCCGATCATGGTCTGGAACATCCGCCAGGCGAACAAAGAGACGGGAGGACATTGAGATGGCCGTCGCGACCGGAAAGTCCTTTGCCAGCCGCTTCGGCGTCCACATCGCCGTGCTTGTCTTCGTCGCCGTCTGGACCGTGCCGACGCTCGGCATCCTGGTCTCGTCGCTGCGCGACAAGGACCAGATCATCGCCTCGGGCTGGTGGAACTCGTTCTCCAGCTCCAGCCAGACTGAAGCCGGCCGCCTGCCGCCGGCCTCGGCGCAGGTCGAGAAGGACGGCAAGTTCGTGCTTGCCGGCAATATCTTCGGCGACGGTGCTGCGCGCAACATCAGCGCCTTCGGCGTCAAGTCGGCGGCACCGACGCAATATCCGGCCGGCACCACTGCCGATCTCGGCGACGGCGTGACCTTGCAGCTCAATGCCGACGGAACGTTCGTCATGAGTTCGCCCAAGGCTTTCGAAGGCGACCGTGGCCAGCGCGTCTATTACGCCTCGTCGGCGCCACCGAAATTCACCACCGACAATTACAAGACCGTGCTGTTTTCGGAGGGCATCGGCCGCTCGTTCATAAACTCGCTGACCGTCACCATCCCGGCGACGGTCATCCCGATCCTGATCGCCGCCTTCGCCGCCTATGCATTGGCGTGGATGCGTTTTCCCGGCCGCGCCTTGCTGATCGCCACAATCATCGGCCTGCTGGTCGTGCCGCTGCAGATGTCCTTGATCCCGCTTTTGAAGATCTACAACGGCGTCGGCATCTTCTTCGGTGTGCCGTCGAAAACCTATCTCGGCATCTGGCTGGCGCATACCGGCTTCGGCCTGCCCTTCGCCATCTATCTCCTGCGCAGCTATATTGCCGGCCTGCCGCGCGAGATCATGGAATCGGCGCGCATAGATGGCGCCAGCGATTTCGAAATCTTCGTCAAGATCGTGCTGCCGCTGTCCTTCCCGGTGCTGGCGTCCTTTGCAATCTTCCAGTTCCTGTGGGTGTGGAACGATTTGTTGGTGGCAATGGTTTTCCTCGGTACCGAAGGGGACCAGATCGTGCTGACCGCGAAGCTCAACGCGCTGCTCGGCTCGCGCGGCGGCGACTGGGAAATCCTGACGACATCGGCCTTCGTCACCATTATCGTGCCGCTGATCGTGTTCTTCTCGCTGCAGCGCTATTTCGTCCGCGGGCTGCTGGCCGGCTCGGTCAAAGGAGGTTGAGACTTATGCAAGCCGCTTTGAAGGCGACCTCGAAGCCCGATCTCGCCGTCGATCGCGACTGGTGGCGGGGCGCGGTGATCTACCAGATCTATCCGCGCTCCTATCAGGACTCCAATGGCGACGGCATCGGCGACCTCAAGGGCATCATCCGCAGGCTGCCCTACATCGCCTCGCTCGGCGTCGACGCCATCTGGATTTCGCCCTTCTTCAAGTCGCCGATGAAGGATTTCGGCTACGACGTCTCGGACTATTGCGACGTCGACCCGATGTTCGGGACGCTCGCCGATTTCGACGCGCTGGTTGCGGAAGCCCATCACCTCGGCCTCAAGGTGATGATCGACGAGGTGCTGTCGCACACCGCCGACAACCATCCATGGTTCAAGGAGAGCCGCGCCAGCCGTAGCAATCCCAAGGCCGACTGGTATGTCTGGGCCGACGCCAGGCCGGACGGCACGCCGCCCAACAACTGGCTGTCGATCTTCGGCGGCTCGGCCTGGCAGTGGGACACCAGCCGCCAGCAATATTATCTGCATAATTTCCTGTCCGAGCAGCCGGACCTCAACTTCCACAATCTGGAAGTCCAGGACGCGCTGCTCGACGTCACCCGCTTCTGGCTGGAGCGCGGCGTCGACGGCTTCCGCCTCGACACCATCAATTTCTACTTCCACAGCCAGGGGCTGGAGAACAATCCGCCGCTGCCGCCCGAAGAGCGCAACGACCAGACAGCACCTGCGGTCAATCCCTACAACTACCAGGACCATATCTACGACAAGAGCCGGCCGGAAAACCTTGCCTTCCTCGAACGGTTCCGGGCGCTGCTCGACGAATATCCGGCGGCCGCCGCGGTCGGCGAAGTCGGCGATTCGCAGCGTGGGCTGGAAGTGGTCGCCGCCTACACCGCCGGCGGCAAACGCGTCCACATGTGCTATTCCTTCGATTTCCTGGCGCCGGAAAAGATCAGCGCCGCCAAGGTGCGCCAGGTGCTGGAAGCCTTCGGCAAGGTCGCCAGCGACGGCTGGTCGTGCTGGGCCTTTTCCAACCACGACGTGATGCGTCCGGCCTCGCGCTGGGCCGCCGACGAGGCCGACCCGGCCGCCTATCTGAAGGTTATCTCGGCGCTGCTGATGTCGCTGCGCGGTTCGGTCTGCCTCTATCAGGGAGAGGAGCTTGGGCTGGGCGAAGCCGAGTTGCAGTTCGAGGATCTGCAGGACCCCTACGGCATTCGCTTCTGGCCCGAATTCAAGGGCCGCGACGGCTGCCGCACGCCGATGGTGTGGGATGCAACCGCCAGCAATGCCGGCTTTTCGACGGCCAAGCCCTGGCTGCCGGTGCCGGGCAAGCACTTGTCGCAAGCGGTCAATGTTCAGCAGGGCGACGCGGCCTCGCTGCTCGAGCACTACCGGCGCTTTCTCGGTTTCCGCCGCCAGCATCCGGCCCTGGCCAAAGGCGACATCGAGTTCATCGAAAGCGAGGGCGACACCGTCGCCTTCACCCGCCGTGAGGGCAATGAGCAGATCGTCTGCGTCTTCAATCTGGCCAGCAAGCCGGCCGAGGTCGATCTCGGTGGTCAGGAGCTGCTGCCATTGGCCGGGCACGGTTTTTCGGGACAATCCGGCACAGGTTCCATCCGCCTCGGCGGCTACGGCGCCTGGTTCGGGCGCATCGACTGAGTTTTTGACGAAACTGGATTTTTTGAGGAAATCCAGGTTCTCTAGGGAAATCACTGGGAGGAAATTATGGCCGATGTCACGCTGAGACAGGTGAAGAAATCATACGGCAATCTGCACATTCTCCACGGCATCGACCTCGACATAAAGTCGGGCGAGTTCATCGTCTTCGTCGGCCCGTCGGGTTGCGGCAAGTCGACCTTGCTGCGGTCCATCGCCGGGCTTGAGGAGATCACCTCCGGCGAGCTGAAGATCGCCGGCGAGGTGGTGAACGACGTGCCGCCTTCCAAGCGCGGCATCGCCATGGTGTTCCAGTCCTATGCGCTCTATCCGCACATGACCGTCTACGACAACATGGCCTTCTCGATGAAGATCGGCAAGGAAAGCAAGGCCGAGATCGACAAGCGGGTGCGGCAGGCCGCCGAAATCCTGCAGCTGACCAAATATCTCGACCGCCTGCCCAAGGCGATGTCGGGCGGCCAGCGCCAGCGTGTCGCCATCGGTCGCGCCATCGTGCGCAATCCGAAAGTGTTCCTGTTCGACGAGCCGCTGTCGAATCTCGACGCGGCGCTGCGCGTCGCGACCCGCATCGAGATCGCCAAGCTCAAGGAATCGATGCCTGCCACGACCATGATCTACGTCACCCACGATCAGGTCGAAGCGATGACGCTCGCCGACCGCATCGTCGTGCTGAAGGATGGCCATATCGAGCAGGTCGGCACGCCGATGGACCTCTACAAGAGGCCCGGCAATCTGTTCGTTGCCCAGTTCATCGGCTCGCCGGCCATGAACATCCTGCCGGCGACAATCGACAGGACGGGCAACCCGACAATCGTCAGCCATGTCGGCGGCCGCAAGGCAACGGTGCCGATTGCAACGCCGGCGTCAGCAAAGGGTGCGGCAGTCAGCTTCGGCGTGCGGCCGGAGGATCTGTCGGCCGCCACCGGCGCGGAATATCTTTTCGAGGGCGTGGTGGACTATGTCGAGCAACTCGGCGAGGTGCAGCTTGTCTATGTCGATATCGGCCGCGCTGACCTGCCGTTGGTGACCAAGCTGCCCGGCAATGTCGAGGTCAAGCGCGGGGCAAAGCTGCGACTGACCGCGGATGCCGGGGACCTGCACATCTTCGACGCCGATGGGCACTCCTTCTCGCTCAAGCCGGTGGAAGTGAAGGCGGCTTGAGATAGCTGCGTCGTACAGGCATAAAAAAAGAGCGGCGGGCCAGGCCCGCCGCTCTTTTTTAAGCTTCGGCTGTTAGTTGTTGCCGAACCGATCCCTGTCGCTGCTCTGAGGAACGAACTTCTGTTGGTCGTTCGACGAGTTCAGCAGCTTGTAGACCGCCGAGTTGGTGCCGGTCGACGAAGTGCGGGTGGTGTCGACGGCAGCGGCCGGCTGGTTGGCGCCATTGGAGCCATAATTGTCGCTGCCGGCAAAGGCAGCGCTCGAAACAGCCAGAACGGCTGCGGTGGCAAGAATGATCTTCTTCATTTTAGTCTCCTGAATTTTTCTGATGCCGCCAGCTGCAGCGGATAAGCCCGCCACGTGCTGGAAACCGGCTTTTAGCGGCCGAAAAGGTTACGGTCGGCACCGTGGGCAGGCGCCTGCTCGGCTGGAGCCGACTTCTCAACCGAAGCCGTATGGCCACTATCGGTCGACGTAATCGCAGGCTGGTTGGCGCCGTTCGAACCGTAGTTGTCGCTGCCGGCGAAAGCGCTGCCGGAGATGGCCAAAACGGCGGCGGCAGCAAGGATGATCTTTTTCATTTCAATACTCCTGAATTTTTTGGGATCCCGAGAGCGACGGGTTAGCCGCCCTTCTTTGGTCGGGATCAGCGATTGCCGTAGAGGTCGCGGTCGGCGCCCTGAACGACAGGCTGCTTGTCAGCCTGCGCCGGCTTCTGAATGGAAGCCGTATACGAGCTGTCGACCGAGACGGCTGGCTGGTTCGCACCATTGGAACCGTAATTGTCGCTACCGGCGAAGGCGCTGCCGGTGATCGCCAAAACGGCTGCGGCAGTGAGGATGATCTTTTTCATTTTTAGGACTCCAGTTTGTCTGTCCGTCTAGCCGCGTGTCTTGGGAGGAATTCGCGTCGTTCGGACAGCCCCGATGTGGGAAAGCCATAGGCTGGTTTCCAATCACGAAGTTGTTCCGTGTGGACCACGGTCCTGCACCTTGAAATTGTGCCAGGAAGTTCCTCTATGGTCATTTATCGCATTGTTTTCACTTGCTTAAGTCGAACCGAGTGGTTCGCTCCGGTGTCGGTTTCCGGGCCGTCGTTCACACCGTCCTGCACGCATTGTCAACAGAAACGAACCGTTCGGTTCGATTAGAGATTGCTAATAGTAACTTTTCGATACCGTTGAGCCCTTTTTGCCCCCGATCGGAACTGGATCCGCAGCGATTCGAAACGGCGATGATAGCGCCGCAAGACAGGATCTCAGCCCTTCGGTGGTCGGCGGGGCGCATGCCGCGCGTGTCGCGCCGCATGGATATGATGTCGCTTTCATGCCGACGTCGCGATCGCTGCCGTGATTAGATGATCGCATCTCAGGTGCCGCTTCGTGACGACGCAGCGGAGAATTGGGAAGCCGGTCAGAATCCGGCGCTGCCCCCGCAACGGTGGTGGAGTTGAAGTCGCAACGGGAGACCACTGGGCAGCAGCCTGGGAAGGTGTCGCGATGGTCCGCAAGGACAACTCCAGAGCCCGGAAACCAGCCCGAGATGCATAGACTCGACTGATCGCGGTGGGCGGTCAAGAGGTGGATAGCGCATGTCCGGCGCCGCGCCGGCCTGCGTCCGATCCTTCCTCCATCACCACCAAGTTCAGTCCTTAAACCACGAGGACAGAACTATGGATACGCGCAACGACATGCTGAGGCTCCTGAACGGCCGCAAGCAAGGCTTTTCGCTGGAACAGCCCTTCTACACCGACCCGGACTATTTCAAGCTCGACATGGAGCTTATCTGGTATCGCGACTGGCTGTTCATCGGCCATGATTGCGAACTGCCGAAGCCCGGCAGCTATATCACCGTGCAGATCGGCGATTATCCGGTGGTGCTGGTCCGCGACCAGAAGGGCAACATCAACGCCTTTCACAATTCCTGCCGCCATCGCGGCAGCCGTGTCTGCAACACTGAGAAGGGCATGGCGGCAAAGCTTGTCTGCCCCTATCACCAGTGGACCTACGAGCTTGACGGCCGGCTGCTGTTTGCCCGCCAGATGGCCGACGGTTTCGACAAGAGCCAGTTCGGCCTGAAGCCCGTCGCCTGCGAGAGCGTCGGCGGCTACATCTTCATCTGCCTGGCAAAAGAACCTGCCGACTTTGCCCCGATGCGCGCCATGATAGAGCCCTACCTCAAGCCGCACCGGCTGAATGAAGCCAAGGTCGCCTTCGAGAGCACCATCATCGAGAAGGGCAACTGGAAGCTGGTCTGGGAAAACAACCGCGAATGCTATCACTGCGCCGGCAATCATCCAGAGCTGTGCAAGACATTCCCCGAAGCGCCGACGGTGACCGGCGTGCAGGGCGCCGACAGCGATCCGGAGATGCTGGCGCACTGGGCGAAATGCGAGGCGGCGGGCCTGCCGAGCAAGTTCCGCATCGATCCGGCCGGGCAATACCGCGCCACCCGCGCGCCGCTGCTGCGCGATGCCGTCAGCTACACGATGTCCGGAAAGCGCGCGGTGACGAAGAACCTGTCCGACACTGTTGCCGCCGACCGCATCGGCACCTTGATGCACTACCACTATCCGACGACCTGGAACCACATACTGATCGACCATGCGGTCACCTTCCGGGTGCTGCCGATCAGCGCCACCGAAACCGCGGTGACGACCAAGTGGCTGGTGCACAAGGATGCGGTCGAGGGGGTCGACTACAACCTTGAGGAGCTCACCCATGTCTGGACCGAGACCAACGACCAGGACCGCCGCATCGTCGAGGAAAACGCCTTTGGCATCCTGTCTCCGGCCTATGAGCCCGGCCCCTATTCGGAGCTGCACGAGGGCGGCGTGATCCAGTTCGTCGAATGGTACGCGGCCTTCATCGGCCCGCGCCTTGCCGAAGGCGGCCGGCCGGCGCTGCGCAGCGTCGCGTGAGCTGGAGCAGGCGAAGAGGGACCAGAGGATGAATGCGATGACGGATCTTGGGCTCTATCGCCATCTTGACCAGATGGCGCCGTGGAACGATAGGCTGCAGGCGCTGGAAGTGATCGGCGTCAGCGACGAGGCGCCTGACGTCAAGACCTTCACCTTCCGCTCCGACAACCAGACCTGGTTCCGCTACAAGCCGGGCCAGTTCTTGACGCTGGAACTGCCGACACCGGACGGGCCGCTGATGCGCACCTACACGCTGTCGTCATCGCCATCGCGGCCCTTTTCGATCGCGGTGACGATCAAGGCGCAGGCCGGCAGCATCGGCACGCGCTGGATGTTCGACCATCTGGCACCCGGCTCGCATGTCAAGGCCTATGGACCGGCGGGCGACTTCTCGTTGCACAGCCACCCGGCGGCCAAATACCTGTTCATTTCGGCTGGCTCCGGCGTGACGCCGATGATGTCGATGCTGCGCTGGCTGAACGACTGCGCGCCATGGACCGATGTCGGTTTCGTCAACTGCGCGCGGCGTGCCGAAGAGATCATCTTCCGCAAGGAACTCGAACTGCTCGGCGGCCATATGCCCGGCTTGTCGCTCGGCTTCATGATCGAGGAACGTTCCAGCCGCGAAGGCTGGTACGGCCATATGGGCCGCATCGATGCGATCCGGCTGCCCTTGCTGGCTCCGGATTTCCGCGAGCGCGAAATCTTCTGCTGCGGCCCCGATCCGTTCATGCGCGCCGTGCGCGGCATGCTGGATGCCGCCGGCTTCGACATGACGAAATACCATCAGGAGAGCTTTGCCGCGCCTGTGGTGGAGGAAATTCCGGCGCCGTTTGCCTCCCCGGTCGAGGACGGCATCGCTGCACCTGTCGAAGCCGTGACGCCGATCCGCTTCTCGCTTTCGGAGGTCGACGCCGGCTGCGTCGCCGGCCAGACCGTGCTGCAGACCGCGCGCAGCTCGGGCGTGCGGATTCCCGCCGCCTGCGAGTTCGGCCTGTGCGGCACCTGCAAGGTGAAGAAGGTCTCCGGCGAAGTCGAGATGAGCCACAATGGCGGCATCCTCGACCACGAGATCGATGACGGTTTCATCCTTGCCTGCTGCTCGAAACCGTTGTCGGCGCTCGAAATCGAGGCTTGAGCCGGTCGACTTCGCCGCAACGGTCGCCGACGCAGGCGTTGTGTTCGCGGGTCTTTGTCTTGCCAAGCATAGGCCGAGTGATTTAGACGCACTTAGGAAGGGCTGGGCAGACCGTGAAGCCGGCGCATCCCTTCAGGGCGCATGGGACGGGGGACAGAGCGATGCAACAGCGGGTCTACGCGGTCGCAAGCAAGGACATCGTTTTCGAATCATTCGATGGCGAAGCCGTCGTTCTCGATCTTTCGAGCGGCAAGTATTTCGGCTTTTCCGATTCCGGCAGCCGGGTCTGGCAGGCTTTGTCGTCCGGCGTCGCCACTGAAGCACTGGTCGGAGCTGCCGCGGGCGCCGCAAAAACAAGCCTGGCCGACCTCGAAAGCTTCGTTGCCCGACTGCTCGATTTCGGGTTGCTTGCGCCAGCCGAAACACCGGCACAACCGCTTTCGGGCGAGCTGTCGGCTGCGCTTGCTGCCAGCAATGAGCCGCTCAAGGTCGATGTCCATGACGACCTTGCCGATCTCATCATTGTCGACCCGATCCATGAGGTTGAGGAACCTCTCGGCTGGCCGGCGGTGAAACAGGCATAATCGTTTCCCTAAAGCGCGTCGCGTTTGAACGGACTCAGGCGACGCGGTTTAGATCTTTGATTTTATGCATGTCGTCGTCTCAAAACCGGGGCCACCCCGAGCGACATGCATCAGGCGACCCGGCGCAATTCTGGACGCTGAACAACCAACACATGCCTTTGATCACGCTGCAAACCCTGCCGGATTATGCCCGCCATGTGCTGGCGGCCGCGGAAAGCGCCGCCGCCTTCTATCCCGTTACCGCCAGCGTGCGGTTGCCGGGACTGGAGCTGAGTGTCCACCTCGACCATGGCACGCTGGCGGAAGCCATGAGCCATGCCTTCATACCGGCCCCGGAAAATCCGTCTGCATCTGACGGCTGCCGCATTTTCGTCGCCCACCCGGGCATCGATGGCGTCCTCGCCCCGGCCACCTGGAGCCGAGGCGATTACAACCATCATGCCTTTGCCAACCGGCTGGAAGAGGCCGGATTGCGCGGCAGCTACTATCATGACCTCGATTTCTGGCAGTTCCATGATCCGCAACGCCATGTCGGGGCGCAGCTGATGATGGCGGCCGAGGCCTTTCCGCCATGGGAACAGGCGGCGCCGCTGCGCGCCTTCCTGCATTGGGAATATGCGGCGCGCGGCATGCGGCTTACCCATGCCGGCACGCTGGGCATCGATGGCAAGGGCGTGTTGCTGGCGGGCTCCGGGGGAGCCGGAAAATCGGGAACGGTCGTCGCCGGCCTGCTCAATGGGCTCGATAGCGTCGGCGACGACTATGTGCTGATCGACCGGACCGGGGGGGTGACGGCCTATCCGCTGTTTGCCACGCTCAAGCAGGATCCGGAGGGCTTCAGGCGGCTGAAGCTGGAGGAGCGGCTAAAGTCGTACCAACCGCTGAACTGGCAAGGCAAGCATGCCTTTCACATCAACGAGATCGCGCCTCGACCAACTCCTGCAAGTCTGGACATTATTGCTTTGATAGTGCCCCATATCAGGGGAGGTGCGAGAAGCTCGGTCATGCCCATATCGCGCAAGGATGCCATGATCGCCCTGGCGCCGTCAGGAATCGTGCAGATGCCGGGCGAGCGGGAAGCGGGCTTTCGCTTTTTCAGCGAGCTTACCCGCGATCTGCCATGCTACCGGCTGTCGCTGGGGACGGAGCCGCGCGAGATCGCCGGCACGATTGCGGATTTCGTCCTTCGGGGCTCCGCATGAAGTTGAGCGTCATCGTGCCGGTCTGCAATCGGGAGATCTATGTCGTTTCGACGTTGCGGTCCCTGCTCAGGCAACGCGACGATGCCGATCTCGATATCATCGTTGTCGACGATGGCTCGACGGACAGCTCCGTTGAAGCAGTCCGCGCCATCATGCGGGAAGCGTCGTGCATCCGCCTGTTCCAGCAGGCAAACCAGGGCGTGGCCAACGCGCGCAACACAGGGCTGAGGCAGTTGCTGCCGCAAACCGAACTGGTGTCGTTCCTGGATTCGGACGACGTCTCGCCGGCTGGACGATTCAAGGCTGGCCTACCCCTGTTCGCGGCCGACCCTGCGCTCGAGCTGACCTACTCGCTGATGACGCGCGTCGATCTCATGGACGACGAAGCCCTGCAGCCGGCACGGGGCGGCGCAGGTCCCACCGTGCGCGGCGTCAGCCTTAGCGCCGGGATATTCCGCAGGGCACTCATCGACCGTACAGGTGCTTTCGACGAGGAGTTCCGGCAGGGCGAAGACGCCGACTATCTGCTGCGCATTTTCGAAACCAGCCCAAAGCACATTTTTCCCGACACCGTCGCGGTATACTACCGGCGCCACCCCGGCAATTTGACCAAGCAAAGGGATGTGGCGGTGCGCGAATACCTACGTGTAATTCAGAAATCCTTGCGGCGGCGCAAGGCCGATCCGTCGCGGCGCCCGGTCGAGGGGCTTTTCGAGATCAAGCGCCCGGCAGAGTGGTGAAAGAATGAATAGATCACAGCCTGGAATGCGTGCGTGAAGCTGAGCGTGATCATGCCGGTCTACAACCGCGAACGCCATGTCGGCTCGGCGCTGCGCTCGCTGCTGAGGCAGCGCGATGCCGCCGATCTCGACATCATCGTTATCGATGACGGTTCGACCGACAGTTCGGTGGCGGTCGTGCGCTCGCTGATCGCGGAGGCGCCGTGCATTCGCCTTTTCCAGCAGCAGAATGCCGGGGTGACGCGGGCACGCAACGCGGGCTTGCGGCAATTGCTGCCGCAGACCGGGCTGGTATCGTTTCTCGATTCCGACGACATTTCCCCGCCGGGCCGCTTCAAGGCCGATCTGACCTGTTTCGACGCAGACCCCACCCTCGAGCTCACCTATTCGCGCATGACGCTGGTCGACGACATAGATGACGATACGCTGGAGCCGACAGCCGACAGCCACTCGGTGACGGTTCGCGGCATTCACCTGTCGCCCGCTATCTTCGTCCGGCGGTTGGTCGAACGCATCGGCAGCTTCGACGAGGATTTCCACCAGGCCGAGGACACCGACTATCTGCTGCGCACTTTCGAAAGCGGGCCGAAATTCACGATGCCCGACACTGTTGCGCTCTATTACCGGCGCCATCCCGGCAACATGACCAGGCAGGCCGATGTTCCTTTTCGCGAATTCATGCGCGCCGTCTACAAGTCGATGAAACGGCGCGAGGCCGACCGCTCCTTGCACCCTGTCGACGGCATCTTCGATTTCAAGGAACTTGCGAATTGGCGTTTCCTGTGATGGCCAGCTACGGCGTCGTCATTCCGGCCTTCAACGCGACCGCCACCATCGCCGAGACGCTGCGATCGGTCGCGGCCCAGACGGTCCAGCCCGACGCCATAATCGTCGTCGATGACGGCTCGACCGACGATACGGTCGCGGTGGTCAATGCGCTGGGCATGCCGGTGCAGGTGTTGCGCCAGGACAATGCCGGACCAGGCAGCGCCACCACCAGGGGCATCGCCGCGCTGGCGACGCCCTTCGTCGCCACGCTCGATGCGGACGATCTGTGGCTGCCGACCAAGATCGAAAGGCAGCTGGAGCATTTCGAGCGGTTTCCCGCGACGGCAGGAGTCTTTGCCCACTGGCGGACGTTTCGCGATGACAAGCCCGATGTGCAACAGGACGTGGCCGTGGCGGGCTGGTCGCGCACGACGATGATGATCCGCCGGGAGGTAGCCGAGGCCGTCGGTCCGATCATCGACCCGCAAGGCGGTCGCGGCGACATGGTCGACTGGATCGCCCGTGTCCGCGAGGCGGGCTTTGCGCTTGCCATGCTCGACGATGTCCTGACCTTGCGCCGCATCCGGCCCGACAGCATGTCCTATGGACGCGACCCCGTGCGCGATCGCGGTTATCTCGAAGTCGTAAGGCTGGCCATGCAAAGGCGAGCAGCGAAAAAGGCGAGCGCCGACTGATGGCCAATGCCATGCGCCGTATCGGCCGTCGGTTTCCGGACTATGGTTGGTCATGGCCAACTGGCGGACTCGACCAGCTGCTGAAGGCCGCATTGCTGCCCGATGAAGAAGCGGCAGGGCGTTACGCGGCGCGCTGGCTCGACGAGAACGACATCGACCATGTTGCCTTCCGAGAGCATCGGCTGCTGGCCGCGATCTCCGATAGGTTCGGCCGCAAGCTCGCTGGGCATCCGGCCTATCCACGTCTTGTCGGCCTGCAAAAGATGCTGTGGACCAAATCGCGACTGGCTGCGCGCGAGGCCGAGCCGGCGCTACAGGCCATGATCGACGCCGGCTGCGCGGTGATGCTTATCAAAGGCGCCAGCCGCATCGCCGTCAACGCCTCGGCGCAGCGCGGCCGGGTGGCGCATGACATCGACATGCTGGTGCGCCCGCAGGACATGATTGCCGCCTTCGATGTGCTTAGCGAACGCAACTGGCAGATCGCCACCGGCGTCAGCCCGCAATATCTGCGCACCAGGCTGGCGTCCTTGCGTTCGATGAATTTCTTCAAGGGCAGTTTCGGCGACATCGACCTGCACCAGCTCGCTTATGACGGGTCGCAGCAAAGCGCGGAAGATGATCTGGCGATCTGGCAGCGGGCGCTGTCAGCCGATTTCAATGGAGTCCGCGTGCTTGTTCCCTCTCCGGCCGACCGCATGGCGCTTGCCATCGCACATGGCGGCCTCGATGCCCACGCCCACAGCGACTGGCTGGTCGACTGTGCGGTCGCCATCGAGAGTGGCGCAGTCGACTGGGGCGTGTTCGCCGACATCGTCGCCAAGCGGGGCCTCGCCGTCGCCGCGGCGGTGGCGCTCTCCTATCTCTGCCTGGAGATCGGCATTGCGGTGCCGGAGGCCGAACTTGCAAAGACGATTGAGTTGGCCGACCGCGCCGGCCTGTCGCGCTGGTCCTCGCTGCTGCAGGCCAAGCCGCGCACCGATTTCGGCGGCCTGGTTTGGCTGTCGCGCGGCTTTGCCAAGCAGTTGCGCCTCAAACGCAAGAAGGGCCGACTGCAGCATCCGACGCCTGCTGCCGTCTGGCGCGGCAGGCCGACATTGCGCAAGGCAAGAGCGACACCGGAACCGTTCGCGCTTTCTCAGGCCCTGCCCCGTCCGGACAGGACTGGAGCGATGATGCTGGACGTCACCGTCAGGATCGTCGTTCCGCCAGTCCGCCGCCGCATCGAGATGGAAATCAATGCCGGCGGCGGTCACGTCGCCCGCTTGCGTTCCATGGTGATCAGCCGCGCCGGCGGCGGACGTGTGCTGCGCTTTCGCGGCAAGGTAACGGTGGACGACACCGGCCGGCCTCTGGTGATCGAGGCACGGCCATCGCGCCAGTTCCGCAACTGGGACAATGAGGCCGAAGTCGCCGCCTATGGCGCGCTGCCGTTCCAATTGCTGTCGGCAAGGTTTTCACCCGCCTGAGAGCGGTTCGCTGTCTCCATGAAACGGTGAACCACTGTGGCCCTCTCAGACGCCATAGCGCTCGGTGCGGATGATTTCCGCTGGTATGCCGGCGTCGATCAGCGCCCGGGCAGCCGCCGAGACGAAGGTGTTCGACCCGCAGACGAAGGCGAGCGCCGGCGGCCGCGGCAGCCGCGTGAGCGCCTGCATGACCATTGCCGTGTCGATGCGCCTCGAATAGTCGGACGGGCGCCGTGCCGCCTCGCGCGTCAGCGTAAGCACCAGCTCGAACCCGTCGCGGCGGTCACCGAGACCGATCAGCTCGTCGCGGAAGATCACCTCGTCCCAGACCCGCACCGAAAACATCAGCGCCACCGGCACCGCCGATTTGCGCAAGGTCCGGTGACGCACCATCGCCATCAGCGGCACGACGCCGGAGCCGCCGCCGACCAGAAGCAGCGGCCCGCCATCCCCATCGGACCAGACGAAATGGCCGCCGAGCGGCCCGCGCAGTTCGATCTCGTCACCGACCGCGGCGATGTCGTGGAAGAAGGGCGAGACTTCACCGTCGTCGAGCTTCTCGATCGCCAGCTCGATCGTGGCGCCGCTCTCCGGCGCCGAGGCGATGGAATAGGAGCGGCGCGCTTGGTAGCCGTCAGGCGCAGTCAGCCTGACATCGACATGCTGTCCGGCGCGATAGGCGAATGGCCGTGATAGCGCGAAGAAGAAACTGGTGACGCGTGGCGTCCGCTTTTCGATCCGGGTGATTTTCGCCGTCTGCCAGGGAGATTGCGGCGCTTCGCTCATGGATCGCCGCTATAGCGCTGCTCGCGCCACGGGTCGCCATAGATGTGATAGCCGCGCAATTCCCAGAAGCCCGGCTCGTCGCGCTCGGTGAACTGCAGCCCGTTCAGCCATTTGGCCGATTTCCAGAAATAGAGATGCGGCACCAGGAGCCGCGCCGGGCCGCCATGGTCGGCAGTGATCGGCTTGCCTTCATAAAGGAGCGCCACCATCGCCTTCCCCGCGGTGAGATCCTTGGCCGGCACGTTGGTGGTGTAGCCGTCATAGCCATGCGCCAGCAGGAAGCCGGTCGGCGCTTCGATACCGGCATCGGCAAGGATGTCGTCGACCAGCACGCCTTGCCAGGCGGTATCGAACTTGGTCCAGGCGGTAACGCAATGGATGTCGCGCGTCATCTTGGTCAAGGGCAGCGCGTTGAACTCGGCCCAGTTCCACTTCTTGATCGGGCGTGGCCCGTGCTTGAGCGTGAACGACCAGTCCTCGGTGCGCACGCGCGGCGTCGGCCCCGCCGACAGCACCGGAAAGCCCTGTTCGAGATACTGACCGGGCGGAATGCGCGCATCGGTCTCCGTCGGAGGCTTTCGACCGGAGGAAAAACCGCGAGTGACCATTTGACTGTCCGTTTTTAGCAGGCCATTGCCGGCCTGCCGTAATGTTCTCGAAGATGTCGCGGCGGGCAACAGGAATTTCGGCGGCCGTGCGGCAGGCCTGTCGGTGGTCCGGCGAGCCTGCCATGATGTCTCAACCGGCGGCGAAGGATACGGCGACGAAGATTTGCGCGTCGCCGCGATCGATCAAAAGCAGCACCGACTTCCGGCCCGATCTGCCGGCCTCGGCGATCGCCTGGTTGGCTTGCCGCGCATTCCGCACCGGCGACTGGTCGACGGCGACGATGACGTCGCCCGGCTGCAGGCCCGCATTGGCGGCTGCCTTGTCCGGATTGACGCGCTCGACCACGGCGCCACGCTGGTTCCGATCACAATGTCGTCAGCGGCCTTCGGTGCGCCTGAGATAGGTTGTGGCGATCTCGCGCATCCGGTTGCCGTCGAAGCTCGGCCCATGGCCGCCATGGCCGAGACGGACAGGCAGATCGAGGAGCCGCTGCATGGTACGGCGATAATCAGGCCGGCAGGAATCCGGCAAGTCGTCGATCAGCATGGAATCGTAGATGGCGTCGCCGGCAAAGAACAACCCGTCCGTCTCTTCGAACAAAGCGATCGAATCCGGCGAATGTCCGGGCAGATGCAGGACGCGGAACTGCCGGTCGCCGAGGTCGACGATGTCGCCCTCGTCCAGCGTGCGCGTCAGCGGCGCCGGCGGGATCTTGTAGTCGGCCGCCGTCCAGCCCGGCGCCGGCAATTTCGAAACGGCGCCGTCGAGATTGTTGAACATGTAGGCGTAGGTCACCTGATCGTTCATGGTCTCGAAATGCTCGGCACTGTGCCGCGGCCCGGCGCGCAGCGGAAACTCGTGCAGCGAGCCGACATGGTCGAGATGGATGTGGGTGGCGACAACGATGAGCGGCTTGCCCTCGGGCGTGTCGATCTCAGGCGCCAGCGGGCAGATGCCCATGCCGGTGTCGACCAGCAGGTCGGCGTCGCGTCCCCTGAAATGCCAGATGTTGGCGCGCACGAAATCATGCACGAACGGCTCGGTCAGCATCGTCGTGCGGTCGTCGATGATCGTCTTGCCGAACCAGTCGCCGACAACGCGCTCGCCACCAAAACGGGTGCCGCCAAAACGGCCGCCCATCAGACGAAGGGCTTTCCCACCTTGTATTTTTCCGGCACCAGCCGCTTCAGGTAAGCCATGCCCGCTTCCGACAGCTGGTTGACATCGGGCTTCATGAAATCGTCGGGCATATGGCGCGTCTTGCCGGCGACGTTCTTCAGCGGCACCTTCTTCAGCACGGTTTTCGTGCCGTCATATTGCAGCGCCACCGAGCCACCGCCTTCGCTGGCAACGGCAACCGCGAAGGCGCCGGCGTCGAAAGCCTCCTGCGCGTCGACGGCGCTGATCGCGCCGACATAGCCGCGCGGCATGTAGCCAAGCGCATCGACGCGGGCGCGCTTGCCCGGCAGGCCTTCGGCGAGCGCACGTTCCAGAGCTGACGGCAGGTCGCTGCCCGACAATTTGACGTTGCCATGCGCGTCGCGCTCGAGCTTGTCCGGCGGCACCAGGCTTTCGACCAGCGCCTTGCCGTCGGCGGTGCTGACTCCTTCGGAGACGGCAACGATGCAACGCTTGTGGCGGTCGAGCGTGGCGCGCACGTCGTCGATGAAACCGGCGGCGGAGAACGGCCGTTCCGGCACGTAGACCAGATGCGGGCCGCTGTCGGGATCGAGCTGCCAGGCTGCAGCCGCCGCGGTGAGGAAGCCGGCATGCCGACCCATCACGATGCCGACATAGATGCCGGGCAATGCGCGGAAATCGAGATCGACGGACAGGAAGGCGCCGGCGACGAATTCGGCCGCCGAGATGAAGCCCGGCGTGTGGTCGTTTTCCTCGAGGTCGTTGTCGATGGTTTTTGGCGCATGGACGAAAGCAATGCTGCCGCCGGCGGCGTCGGTCAGAATCTGCTGCGTGCCCGACGTGTCGTTGCCACCGATGTAGATGAAAGCGTCGGCGCCGGCCTTCTTCAACCCGTTGAGGATGACTTCGCAATAGGCAGCGTCGGGCTTGTCGCGTGTCGAGCCGAGCGCGGCACTCGGCGTGCCGGCGATCAGCCGCAGCCGGTCCTCGGGGATGGCGGAGAGGTCGACATAGTTGCCGTCACGAATGCCGCGCACGCCGTGGAGCGAGCCCAGCACCTTGGCGCCGGGATGGCGCTTGCGGACTTCCAGCGTGGCCCCGACAACCGTCTGGTTGATGACGGCGGTCGGGCCGCCGCCCTGTGCGATGACAAACGTTCCAGCCATGCTCGATTTCTCCCGGCGCTGTGGTTTTCAAGGCACCTTGGCCTAGCTTGCCGCATCGCGCAACGGGAGTTTCCAGCGGCGCCAAACCGCCGCACAGGATCAGACGACCACGACCGGGTTCTTCTTGGAAACGCGGCTGTAGAGGTCGATGATATCCTGGTTGATCAGGCGCACGCAGCCCGACGACATCGCCTGGCCGATGCTCGCCCATTCCGGCGAACCGTGTATGCGGTAGCCGGTGTCCTTGCCGTCCTGGTAGATGTAGAGGGCGCGTGCGCCGAGCGGGTTGGTGAGGCCACCGGGCTGGCCGTTTTGCCATTTCACCAGTTCCGGCTTGCGCTGGATCATCTCCGGCGGCGGCGTCCAGGTCGGCCATTCCTTGCCGTACTGGATGTTAGCGCGGCCGGACCAGCGGAAGCCGTCCTTGCCGATGCCGACGCCGTAGCGGATGGCGTCGCCGCCCTCCTGCACCAGATAGAGCTTTCGCTCCTGCAGATGGACGACAATCGTGCCGGGCGCCTCGCCGGTCTCGTTGACGACGATCTGGCGGCGGAACTCCGGCTTGACCTTCTGATAGGGCACCGCCGGCACTTCGAAGCCGCCATCGTTGAGCGAAGCGTACATGACATCGGGGCCGGTGACGTTCTTGTCGACGCTGATCGCCGGACGGATCGGCCGCACCGAGCCGGTGACCGTGTCATCCAGCTGGAATTGCGGCAGCTCGAGCGTCGAAGTGCTGCAGCCGGCCATGCCGAGCAGCGTCATGGCGCCGGCCCCTGACAGGACGAAGCGGCGGGAATAGAGATGTTCGGTCTCGTTTGCGTCGCCATTTGCTGGCGGCGTCACATTCTGCGGCAACTCACGCATGCACCCAAACCCTACGCTGTCGGCGGGAAACACGGTCCGGCCGGATAGCAGGCAGTTTCGCCAAACATGGTTGAAAAAGGGTGAAGGCCCAACGACCGGTCTTAAGCCTGTGCCGCCAATAGCCGCAGCGATCTGGCGAAATGGTCCGCCGTGCATTTTTGGGAGAGGGCTCTTTACATTCCTCCGCACACGAGGATTTATCCTTTTCTTTGCGCTCAAGGAGACAAAGATGTCGTTCGAAAACTGGGCCGCCTTCGCCTCTGCCTCCGCCGTGCTGCTCATCATTCCGGGCCCGACCATTCTTCTGGTCGTGTCCTATGCGCTGGGCCAGGGCTGGCGCACTGCCTTGCCGATGGCCGTCGGCGTGGCGCTGGGCGACTTCACCGCCATGACCCTGTCGATGCTGGGCATCGGCGCGCTGCTGGCCGCGTCGGCGACCGTGTTCACCATTCTGAAGCTGATCGGCGCCTGCTATCTGATCTATCTCGGGGTAAAACTGTTTCGCGCCGGCGGCGCGCTCAAAGCCGAACCACGCACAGATGCCGTCTCGGCCGCCAAGATGATGGCGCACGCCTGGCTGGTCACCGCACTCAACCCGAAGAGCATCACCTTCTTCGTCGCCTTCCTGCCGCAGTTCCTCAACCGGGAAGCCGATTTCTGGGCACAGATGCTGATCTTCGAAGCGACCTTCCTGGCGCTCGCCTTCGCCAATGCCTTCGGCTACGCGCTGATTGCGGCGCGCGCCCGCAACGTCGTACGCAACCCCAAGGCGATCCGCATCTTCAACCGCACCGGCGGCACGCTGCTGGTCGGCGCCGGGATCGCCACGGTGGCGATGCGCTCGGGCAATTAGGAACTGCGGAGCATCAGGGCCGATATGGCAGTAAGAGATCCATTCGGCCTAATGTTTTCGGGCGCGACCGAGGCCGGGTTTTCACCCTACAGCCAGGCCGTTCATGAATTGCAATGCTTCGTCGGCGACCCGGTCGGCTCCGTTGACCGCGCCATATCGGCGGATCCCGGTTTCGTCATGGCGCATGTCTTCAAGGGGTATCTGTTCGGCCTCGCCACCGAACGCGAGGCAATGGCGGTCACCCAGGCATGCCATGCTGCGGCACTGCCGCTTGCCGCGACGCCGCGCGAACAGGCGCATGTGGCGGCCCTTGGCCACCTTGCCGAGGGACGCTGGCATGACGCCGCGCGCCTGCTCGAAGATATCGCCATCGACAACCCGCTCGACGTGGTGGCGTTGCAGGTCGGCCACCAGATCGACTTCTTCACCGGCAATGCCCGCATGCTGCGCGACCGTATCGGCCGCGCGCTACCGTCCTGGCAGAGCGGCATGCCAGGTTATCACGCCATTCTCGGTATGCAGGCCTTCGGTCTCGAGGAGATGGGCGACTATATCAGAGCCGAAAGTTTTGGCCGACAGGCGATCGAGATCGAGCCGCGAGACGGCTGGGCGCAGCACGCGGTCGCCCATGTCATGGAGATGCAGAGCCGGCAACGGGACGGCATCGCCTGGATGCGCGCCAATCCCGAGGCGTGGACCAAAGAGAGCTTCCTGCAGGTGCATAATTGGTGGCATCTGGCGCTGTTCCACTACGATCTCGGCGAGACCGACGAGGTGCTCAAACTCTATGACGGGCCGATCTATGGCGAGCGTTCGACGCTGGCGCTGAACATGGTCGATGCATCCGCGATCCTGTGGCGGCTTTATCTCGGCGGTGTCGATGTCGGCGACCGCTGGGCAGCGCTCGCTGCCAACTGGGCGCCGAAGGCTGGAGCCGGCAACTACGCCTTCAACGATGCGCATGCGATGATGGCATTCGTCGGCGCCGGGCTCGAAGCGCCGGCCAAGATCTTGCTCGAAGCCCAGCACGAGGCGATGCGCGGCAGCGACGACAACGCCGCCTTTACCCGGGATGTCGGCCAGCCACTGACGGAAGGCATCAAGGCATTCGGCGAGGGCAATTACAGCGAAGCGGTGCGCCTGATTCGACCGATCCGCGCCATTGCCCATCGCTTTGGCGGCAGCCACGCCCAGCGCGATGTGATTGATCTCACGTTGATCGAGGCGGCGTTGCGCGCCGGCGACACAGCGCTTGCCCGGGCGTTGACGGCCGAACGCGCACTGGCCCGGCCGGACAGTCCGCTGTCGGCGCTGTTTTCGCAACGCGCCGCCAATTTGTCAGAGAATTGACCCGCGGCGGATCTTGTTTTAAAAACTGGCAAGCCAGATTTTTTCGAGACCCGAAAAAATTAATGGCAATGGGAGGAATGCATGTATCTCGGCCTCGATCTCGGCACGTCGGGCGTCAAGGCGCTGTTGATCGATGCCGGGCAGAAGATCATCGGCTCCGGCCATGCTTCGCTTGACGTATCGCGGCCGCATCCCGGCTGGTCCGAACAAAACCCCGCCGACTGGATCCGCGCCTGCGAGACCGCCATTGCCAAGCTGAAAGCCTCGCACCCGAAAGAGCTTGCCGCGGTCAAGGGCATCGGCCTTTCCGGCCATATGCATGGCGCCACCTTGCTCGATGCCGGCGACCAGGTGCTGCGCCCCTGCATCCTGTGGAACGATACGCGCAGTCACGCCGAGGCCGCCGCGCTCGATGCCGACCCGCGCTTTCGCCAACTCACCGGGAATATCGTCTTCCCCGGCTTCACGGCGCCGAAACTCGCCTGGGTGAAGAACAATGAGCCTGCCGTCTTCGCCAAAGTGGGGAAGGTGCTTTTGCCGAAGGATTTCCTGCGGTTGTGGCTGACCGGCGAGCATATCTCAGAAATGTCCGACTCGGCCGGCACCTCCTGGCTCGATGTCGGCAAACGGCGCTGGTCCCCCGAATTGCTTGCGGCGACATCGCTCGACGAAAGGCATATGCCGTCGCTGGTCGAAGGCACGGAGAAGGCCGGCGCCTTGCGCGCCGAACTGGCCGCCAGCTGGGGCATAGCATCGGGCACCCCGGTTGCCGGCGGCGCCGGCGACAATGCTGCTTCGGCCTGCGGCATGGGCACGGTCGGCGCCGGCCATGCCTTCGTGTCGCTTGGCACATCCGGCGTGCTGTTTGCCGCCAACGCTTCCTACCTGCCCAATCCGGCAAGTGCGGTCCACACCTTCTGCCATGCCCTGCCCAACACCTGGCACCAGATGGGGGTCATCCTGTCTGCGACCGATTCGCTGAACTGGCTGTCGGAGATTTCGGGCAAGAAGGCCGGCGAATTGACCGCCGAACTTGGCGATGTGCTGAAAGCGCCGAGCGGGGTGTCGTTCCTGCCCTATCTCTCGGGCGAGCGCACGCCGCATAATGATTCCGCCATTCGTGGGTCCTTCACCGGACTGGCGCATGAGTCGAGCCGCGCGGTGCTGACGCAGGCCGTGCTCGAAGGCGTCGCCTTCGCATTCCGCGACAGTCTCGAAGCCTTGAAGACCGCCGGCACGGATTTGACGCGGGTGACGGCAATCGGCGGCGGCTCGCGCTCGCGCTACTGGCTGAAGGCGATCGCTACGGCGCTGCAGGTGCCCGTGGACATTCCGGCCGACGGCGATTTCGGTGCTGCCTTTGGCGCGGCGAGGCTTGGTCTGATCGCGGCGACAGGGGCTGATCCGCTGGCGGTGTGCACGGCGCCGAGGACGGATGCGACGATCGAGCCGGATGCTGCGCTTGGCGGGGCGTATGCCGATGCGTACCAGCGCTACCGGGCGCTATACCCGGCGATCAAAGGCGTGACCGCGTGAGTCGGCGCGAGGCACCCCCCTCTGCCCTGCCGGGCATCTCCCCCGCAAGGGGGGAGATCGGCAGCGTCGGCGGGTATGCCAGTCTTGTAAGGTGGGTGATTAGCGAAGGCGTGGATGCCAGCCAATCTCCCCCCTTGCGGGGGAGATGCCCGGCAGGGCAGAGGGGGGTGTCTCGCGCCACCCTTGATCGATCACTGCGCCGGCACCTTGTCCAGAAACCCGGTGACGCTCTTCAGGCGCCCATTTTCGATAACACCGATATCGGTGCCTTCGATAACCGACGGCACGCCTTCCGGCCCAAGATTCCACGAGAAGCGGATGCGGTCGCCAAACCCGTCCGGCGTACCCTTCAGCGAGAACCGGAAGCCGGCGAAGCGCTGCTGTACGCCGTCGATCAGCCCAGCAACGCCGGCGTGGCCGTCGCCCTGCATGAGCGGATCGCGGTAGCTGACGTCTTCGGTGAAGGTGGCCTTGAGCAGTTCGGCACGGCGATCCGCATCGGCCTCGTTCCAGGCGGTGATGTAGTTCTGGGCGATCGTATTGAGGTCGGTCATGGTCTGTCTCCTTCGTTGAGTGGCTTTGACACCAGGCTTTTCACCCCAAGCGAGAGCGAAACCAATTACGCCTGAGGTAATCAGGGTGAACTATTCGAGAGAGGACAGAAATCATGAGCAGCGGATTTTTCGGCGACATCAAAGCGATCAAGTATGAGGGGCCGGATTCGACCAATCCGCTGGCCTACCGCTTCTACAATCCCGACGAGGTGGTGGCCGGCAAACGGCTGGAAGACCATCTGCGCTTCGCCGTCGCCTACTGGCATTCTTTCGCCTGGCCGGGCGGCGATCCCTTTGGCGGCCAGACCTTCGCCCGGCCCTGGTTTCCCAAGGCTGGCGGCGTCGACACGATGGAACTGGCCAAGCTGAAAGCCGACGTCGCCTTCGAGATGTTCTCGCTGCTCGGCGCGCCCTATTTCTGCTTCCACGACGCCGACGTGCGGCCGGAAGGCAAGGATTTCTCCGAAAGTGCCGCGCGGCTCGACGAGATCGCCGACTATTTTGCCGCCAAGATGAAGAAGACCGGCGTCAAACTGCTCTGGGGCACGGCCAACCTGTTCTCCAACCGCCGCTTCATGTCGGGCGCCGCCACCAATCCCGATCCGGATGTCTTCGCCTATGCGGCGGCGACGGTGAAAAGCTGCATCGACGTCACGAAGCGGCTGAAGGGCGAGAATTATGTACTGTGGGGCGGGCGCGAGGGCTATGAAACGCTGCTCAACACCGATCTTGCCCGCGAGCAGGAGCAGGCTGGGCGCTTCCTCAGTCTCGTCGTCGACTACAAGCACAAGATTGGCTTCAAAGGCACGATCCTGATCGAGCCGAAGCCGCAGGAGCCGACCAAGCATCAGTACGACTACGACGTTGCCACGGTCTACGGCTTCCTCAAGCGCTTCGGGCTGGAGAAGGAAGTGAAGCTGAACATCGAGCAGGGCCACGCGATTCTTGCCGGCCATTCCTTCGAGCACGAGCTGGCGCTGGCCAATGCGCTCGGCGTCTTCGGCTCGATCGACATGAACCGCAACGACTACCAGTCGGGCTGGGACACCGACCAGTTCCCCAACAATGTGCCCGAGATGGCGCTGGCCTATTACCAGGTGTTGCAGGCCGGCGGCTTCAAGACCGGCGGCACCAATTTCGACGCCAAGCTGCGCCGCCAGTCGCTCGACCCGCAGGACCTGCTGATCGGCCATATCGGCGGCATGGATTCCTGCGCACGAGGCCTCAAGGCAGCCGCCAAGATGGTCGAGGACAAGGCGCTGTCGGGTCCGCTGGCCGAGCGCTATGCCGGTTGGAACACGGCCGAGGGCAAGGCGATGCTGTCGGGCAAGCGCTCGCTGGAAGACATCGCCGAGCGCGTGGTGAAGAAGAAGATCGAGCCGCAGCCACGCTCCGGCCGCCAGGAGTTGCTGGAAAACATCGTCAACCGCTACGTCTGAGGGCGGAAAGCCGATTGGTTATGCCCAAGGGTGGCTGGATAACATTCCGGCCGCCCCGGAATGGGGTTTGCGCAAGACCCTATCCGACGACAAGGGTTTGCCCTTTGGCGCCCCTCAATGACCTCGCTCTTGCCTTCAAACTGCCGTCACGTATCTCGTATAAGGATGCGGTTGTGGCGGGTGAAAAGGAAGGAGGCGAACCGATATGCAGCATGAACGCGAAATCGACGCCCTGCTCTCATCCGGCGAGACCGGATCGATCATCGACCGGCTGATGGCGCTGCCGCGGCCGACCGACAGCGTGAAAAACGAATGGGATCGTGCTGTCAGCAGCCGATTTGAAGTCCGTCTGGCGAGGCAGATGCGCTCGCAGATGGACGCCGGCAGCGATCGACAGAACGCAGCCTGATCTCCCTTTGTCTGTGCATGTCGTAATCCCAAAACCGCGACACACTTTTGGGCGACATGCATCAACCTCGGCGCAGCCTGACCGGGGCTTCGCCGAACGCTCTTGAAAACGCTCTGGAAAATGCCGCGGCGGACGAGAACCCCGTCCGCCCGGCAATATCCGCCATGGCGATCCGCGTGTCGACCACCAGCCGCCGCGCCGCGCCCAGCCGCAGCCTGAGATAGTATGCGCCCGGCGTCTCGCCGATCGACTTGCGAAAAATGCTCTCCAATGTCCGCGCCGTCACCCCGGCGCGTTTTGCCACCGCGTCGATGGTCAGCGGCTGGTCGACATGCGATTCCATCAGCCGGATAGCCTGCGCCAGACGCGGGTCGTAGCCGTCGAGCCGGCCGAGCGAGACCAGCGGCTGCGCGTCGGTCGCGGCGCGCGCCTGGTCGTAGATGAAGACGCTGGCGACATCGAGCGCAACGGCCATGCCGAGCCGGGTGCGGATCAGATGCAGCATCAGGTCGAAGGTCGGCGACGCCCCGCCCGAGGTGAACACCGGTCCGTCGATGACGTAGCGGTCCGGACGCACGTCGACGCCGGGAAAGGCGGAGGAAAAATCCTCCATGTCTTCCCAATGGGTGGTGGCGCTGCGGCCTTCGAGGAGGCCGGCGCGCGCCACCAGCCATGTGCCGGCCTCGACGCCGCCGCAGGCGCGAGCCGCGCGGGCCGCTCGCCGTAATCCGGAAAGCAGAGCCGATGTCGCGTAATTCTGGGTGCCGAAGCCGGCGACGACGACAAGCACGTCGGTCGGCTCGGCCGCATCGAAGCGGCCCCTGACCGCCACCGGCAGGCCGCATGTGGTGACCGGCGCCTCGCCGGTGACCGAGACCAGTTTGAAATCGAACAGCGTCTCGCCGGAAATGCGATTGGCGGCGCGCAGCGGGTCGACGGCCGACGCCACGCACATGATGGACGAGCCTGAAAACACCAGCAGCGTCACCTTGAGCGGCGATCGCTCGGCGCGAAAGATGGTCGGTTTTTCGCTTTTGATCATGAGAGCTTCGTAGATCGCAAAACAGTTTCCGGCAAGTCGGGCATTGTTGGGTCTGTTTCTATGGGAGGAGATGTCCATGCCGCTCGCGATGAACCGTGAGGTTTTCATTACCTGTGCCGTGACCGGGTCCGGCGGCTCGCAGGACCGCTCCCCGCATGTGCCACGCTCGCCCAAGCAGATCGCCGATTCGGCGATCGATGCGGCCAAGGCCGGTGCCGCCATCGTCCACTGCCATGTCCGCGACCCCGAGACCGGCAAGCCGCGCCGCGATATCCATCTCTACCGCGAAGTGACGGACCGCATCCGCGCGGCAGAAGTCGATGTGATCCTGAACCTGACCGCCGGGATGGGCGGCGACATGGTGTTCGGCTCACCGGAAGCGCCGCTGCCGCTCAATGAAAAAGGCACCGACATGGGCGGCGCCACCAACCGCATGGAACATGTGCGCCAGTGCCTGCCGGAAATCTGCACGCTGGATTGCGGCACCATGAACTTCGCCGAGGCCGATTATGTCATGACCAACACGCCCGGCATGCTGCGCGCAATGGGCGGCATGATGACGGCGCTCGGCGTCAAGCCGGAGATCGAAGCCTTCGATACCGGCCACCTCTGGTTCGCCAAGCAGCTGGTCGAAGAAAAGGTCTTGAATCCCGACGCGCTGGTGCAGCTCTGCATGGGTGTGCCGTGGGGGGCGCCGGACGACCTCAACACCTTCATGGCCATGGTTAACAACGTGCCGTCGACCTGGAACTGGTCGGCCTTCGCCATCGGCCGCGACCAGATGGCCTATGCAGCCGCTGCAGTGCTCGCCGGCGGCAATGTCCGCGTCGGTCTCGAAGACAATCTCTGGCTCGACAAGGGCGTGCTGGCCACCAATGCGCAGCTGGTCGAGCGCGCCGCCAGCATCGTCACCAATCTCGGCGCCAGGATTTTGGGGCCGGAGGAAGTGCGCAGGAAGCTCAACCTGACCAAACGGGCGCCGATCGCAGCGGCTGCTTAAGACGGGAGCGGATCATGGCTACCGTCAAATTCACTGCGATGAAGGATGGCGACAGGCAAGACTATGAGTTCCTGACCGCCCATGAGATCGACTATGCCGCCAGGACCGGCGAGCGGCTGCTCGACGCACTGGTGCAAGTCGACGAAGGCCTGTCGGGCTACAAGATCACCAGGCTCGGCCATTCGCTGCAGGCGGCGACGCGGGCCTGGCGTGACGGCGCCGACACCGACTGGATCGCCTGCGCGCTGCTGCACGACATCGGCGACATCTACGCTCCCTACAATCACGACGAATACGCCGCCTCGATCCTGAAACCTTTCGTGCGCGAGCAATGCACCTGGGTGGTGGAAAAGCATGGCGACTTCCAGCGGCTCTATTACGCGCATCATCTCGGCGGCAACCGCCATGCTCGCGACCGCTTCGCCGGCCATGCCTATTTCGTCGATTGCGACCAGTTTTGCGAACGCTGGGACCAGTCGAGCTTCGACCCGGACTACGACACGCTGCCGATCGAATTCTTCCGGCCCTTCGTGCTCGAAGTCTTCGCCCGCAAGGCCTACGACCCCTCCGTGATCCGCTCCGGCGAGCGCGTGCCTCTCATCGACCCCGAAACCGCCAAGACAAGAACCGGAGCCTGACCATGAGCATCATCAACAAGGCAGCCGCCATTGGCGGCGGTGTCATTGGCGCCGGCTGGGTGGCGCGGCTGCTGCTCAACGGCATCGACGTGTCGATCTTCGATCCGGACCCGGAAGCGTCACGCAAGGTCTCGGAAGTGATGAAGGGCGCGCGCCGCGCCTACAGGCAGATGGTTCCCGGCGGCCTGCCCAGGGAAGGCAGACTGACCTTTGCCAAGACCATCGCCGAGGCGGTGGCCGATGCCGATTTCATCCAGGAGAGCGTGCCGGAGCGGCTCGACCTGAAACACCGCGTGCTGGCCGAGATCGATCTCTACGCGCCGGCCAACGCAATCGTCGGCTCGTCAACCTCGGGTATCAAGCCGACCGACATGCAGGTGGCGATGAAGAAGCATCCGGAGCGGCTGGTTGTCGGACATCCCTTCAACCCGGTCTACCTGCTGCCGCTGGTCGAGATCGTCGGCGGCGAGCAGACGTTCCCCGAAGCGATCGAGGTTGCCAAGGAAATCTATGCCTCGATCGGCATGAAGCCGGTGGTGATCCGCAAGGAGATAGAGGCCTTTGTCGGCGACCGCCTGCTCGAAGCGGCCTGGCGCGAGGCGCTGTGGCTGATCAAGGACGGTATCTGCACGGTCGAGGAACTCGACGACATCATGCGCTATGGCTTCGGCCTGCGCTGGGCGCAGATGGGCATGTTCCAGGTCTACCGCGTCGCCGGCGGCGAGGCCGGCATGCGCCACTTTATGGCGCAGTTCGGGCCGTGCCTGAAATGGCCGTGGACCAAGCTGATGGACGTGCCGGAGTTCAACGACGAGCTGGTCGATCTGATCGCCACCCAGTCGGACGACCAGGCGCATGGCCTGTCGATCCGTGAGCTGGAAAGGATCCGCGACGACAATCTGGTCGCGATCATGGATGCTCTGTCTAAACAGAACAAAGGCAAGGGCTGGGGCGCCGGCGCCTTGCAAAAGGACTATACCAGGCAGTTGGCCAAGCTGGCGGCGAAGAAGCCGGCCGCATCCAGGGCCGCCGAGAAGTCCAAGGCATCCAAGCCGGTGAAGAAGGCGGAAAAGCCGAAGAAAAAGAAGAAAGGCTGAGGCCATGGATTTCGGTCTTTCGGAGGAACAGAAGCTCATCGTCGAGACCACGCGCGCTTTCGTCGAGAACGAGCTTTACCCGCATGAACGTGAGGTCGAGCGCACCGGCGTGCTGCGCCGCGAGTTGATCGAAGAGATCAAGGTCAAGGCGATCGAAGCCGGGCTCTATGCCGCCAACATGCCGGCCGATGTCGGTGGCGCCGGCCTCGATACGGTGACCTGGCTGCTCTACGAGAAGGAACTCGGCCGCGCCAACTATGCGCTGCACTGGACCTGCGTCGCGCGCCCCTCCAACATCCTGCTCGCCGGCACGCCGGAGCAGCGCGAAAAATACCTGTTCCCGTGTATTCGTGGCGAGAAGTGGGACTGCCTGGCGATGACCGAGCCCGGCGCCGGCTCCGATTTGCGCGGCATGAAGGCGTCAGCCGTGCAGGACGGCGACGACTGGGTGCTCAACGGCACCAAGCATTTCATCTCCCACGCCGATCTGGCCGATTTCGCAATTAGTTTCATGGCTTCGGGCGAGGAAGAAACGCCGCGCGGCAAGCGCAAGAAGATCACCGCCTTCTTCGTCGACAAGGGCACCAGGGGGTTCACCGTGCGCGACGGCTACCGCAACGTCTCGCATCGCGGCTACACCAACGCCATCCTCGAATTCGACGATTGCCGCCTGCCGGCAAGCCAGGTGCTGGGTGAGGTCCACAAGGGCTTCGACGTCGCCAATTCCTGGCTCGGCGCCACGCGCCTGCAGGTCGGCGCCACCTGTCTCGGCCGCGCCGAGCGGGCACTCGGCCACGCCATCGAATACTCGGCGCAACGCCAGCAGTTCGGCCAGCAGATCGGCAAGTTCCAGGGCGTGTCGTTCAAGCTCGCCGACATGGCGACGGAATTGAAGGCGGCGGACCTGATGGTGTTCGAAGCCGGCTGGAAGTACGATCAGGGCACCGTCACCGATCAGGACATGGCCATGGCGAAGCTGAAGGCTACCGAAATGCTCGCCTTCGTTGCCGACGAAGCAATCCAGATCCATGGCGGCATGGGGCTGATGGACGACCTGCCGCTGGAGCGCATCTGGCGCGACGCCCGTGTCGAGCGCATCTGGGAAGGGACGTCGGAAATCCAGCGCCACATCATTTCGCGGGCGCTGCTGCGCCCGTTCGGGGCTTAAAAAGAAGAGACGGGGAATATGCATAAGCTTGAACGCCTCTTGCGCCCAAAATCCATCGCGGTGTTCGGCGGGGCCCAGGCCGCTGCCGTCGTCGCCCAATCGATCAAGATGGGCTTTGCCGGCGAAATCTGGCCGGTGCATCCGAACAAGGACGAGGTCGCCGGCCGCAAGGCCTATCGCTCGGTCGCCGACCTTCCCGACGCGCCGGACGCTGCCTTTGTCGGCGTCAACCGGCATCTCACCATCGAGGTAATCAAGGCGCTGGCTGAGCGCGGCGCCGGCGGCGCCGTCTGTTTTGCCGCGGGCTTTCTTGAGACCGAGGCCTATGACGATGACGGCGAGCGGCTGCAGGCCGAACTGGTGGCCGCGGCCGGCCAGATGCCGATCATCGGGCCGAACTGCTACGGCCTGATCAACTATGCCGATGGCGCGCTGCTATGGCCCGACCAGCATGGCGGCATCAGGCTGCCCGAAGGCGCCAAGGGCGTCGCCATCATCACCCAGTCCTCCAACATCGCCATCAACATGACGATGCAGAAGCGCGGCCTGCCGATCGCCTTCCTGATGACCGCCGGCAACCAGGCGCAGACCGGCCTCTCCGAAATGGCGCTCGGCCTGATCGAGGATGAGCGCGTCACCTCGCTCGGCCTGCACATCGAAGCCTTCGATTCCGTAGCCGGCTTCGAGAAGCTGGCGGCGCGGGCGCGCGAACTGAAGAAGCCGATCATCGCCATGAAGGTCGGCCGGTCCGAACAGGCCAGGCAGGCGACCGTCTCGCACACAGCTTCGCTCGCCGGTTCGGATGCCGCTTCGGGCGCTTTCCTGCGGCGGCTCGGCATTGCGCGCGTCGATTCCATCCCCGCCTTTATCGAGGCGCTGAAGCTTCTGCACGTCACAGGACCACTGCCCGGCTATAGACTGTCATCGATGAGTTGCTCGGGCGGCGAAGCCTCTGTCATGGCCGACAGCGCCGAAGGCCGCTGGGTCAATTTCCCGGAGCTCACCAGGAAGCACCGCGCCCATGTCAAATCGACGCTCGGGCCGCTGGTCGCGGTCGCCAACCCGTTGGACTATCACACCTTCATCTGGAACAACGAACCGGCGATGACCGCCACCTTCACCGCCATGGTGTCGGGCGGTTTCGACCTCAACATGCTGGTGCTCGACTTTCCACGCCCCGACCGCTGCTCGGTCACCGACTGGTGGGCGACGCTGCGCGCCTTCGAATCGGCGCTGAAGACCAACAAGGCGCATGGCGCGATCGTATCGTCGCTGCCGGAGAACCTGCCGGAGGAATACACCGCCGAGCTGATGGCGCGCGGCATGGTGCCGTTGTTCGGTATTTCCGAGGCCATGGATGCCGCAGGTGCGGCGGCCTTCATCGGCTGGGCCTGGGCCGAGCCGCAGGCGCAGCCGATCGACACGTCGGCTGCAGGTGCTGCCGGCGGTGACCATGTCACCCCTGACGAGGCCGAAGCCAAGGCGCGGCTGATCAAGGCCGGCTTGCCGGTGCCGAAGGCAGAACGTGCCGCTAACGCTGTCGAGGCCGTCATCTCATCCATGGCGCTCGGCTTCCCGGTGGCGCTGAAGGCGCTCGGAGTTACCCACAAATCGGAAGTCGGCGCGGTCAGGCTGAACCTCAAGGACGCCGAATCCGTGAGCACGGCGGCGCATGATCTGCTGCCGCTCGGCACCGGCCTCTATGTCGAGCGCATGGTGCGCGACGGCGTTGCCGAGTTGATCGTCGGCTTCACCCGCGACCCGATGTTCGGCGCCGTCATGACGCTGGGCACCGGAGGCGTGCTGGTCGAGCTGTTGCGCGACAGCATCACGCTGATGCTGCCGGCGACGCGCGACGACATCGAGGCGGCCCTGCGTGGCCTTAAACTGTTTCCGCTGCTGGACGGCTATCGTGGCCGGCCCAAGGCCGATGTCGGGGCTGCCATCGACGCCATCGCGGGCATTGCCGGCTTCGTGCAGACGAATGCCGGAGAGATCGAGGAACTCGACATCAACCCGCTGATCGTCTGCGCCGAGGGCAAGGGCGCCTGGATCGCCGACGCGCTGCTGGTGCTGGGAGAGAAGAAGAATGTCTGACGTCATTTCCACCCGCCGCGAGGGCACCATCATCGAGGTCACGCTCGACCGGCCCAAGGCCAACGCCATCGACCTCAAGACCTCGCGGCTGATGGGCGAGACCTTCAAGGCGTTCCGCGACGATCCCGGATTGCGCGTCGCCATCGTCAAGACCGCCGGCGACAAGTTCTTCTGCGCCGGCTGGGATTTGAAGGCAGCCGCCGGTGGCGACGCGGTCGACGGCGACTATGGCGTCGGCGGTTTTGCCGGCCTGCAGGAGCTGCGCGACATGAACAAGCCGATCATTGCCTGCGTCAACGGCATGGCGGTGGGCGGCGGCTTCGAGCTAGCGCTGTCCTGCGACCTCATTTTCGCCTCCGACCATTCCTCCTTCGCCCTGCCCGAAATCCGCGCCGGCACGCTGGCTGATGCCGCGACGATCAAGCTGCCCAAGCGCATTCCCTATCATGTCGCCATGGACCTTCTGCTCACCGGCCGCTGGATGGATGTGGCGGAAGCGCATCGCTGGGGGCTGGTCAACGAAGTGCTGCCCAAGGACAAGCTCGAGGAGCGCGTCTGGGAGATCGCAAGGCTGCTCGCCAGCGGCCCGCCGCTGGTGTTCGCCGCGATCAAGGAGACGGCGCGGGTGGCGGAGGCGCTGACCTTCCAGGACGCGATGAACCGCGTGACGCGCCGGCAATTGGCGACGGTCGATGCGCTGTATGGCTCGGAGGACAATATGGAAGGGTTTCGTGCGTTCGCAGAAAAGCGCGACCCGGTGTGGAAGGGGAAGTAGCCTCTTTACCCTCCCCTCGATGGGGAGGGTCGGACCGAAGGTCCGGGGTGGGGTGATGCGCCACCANGCGCCACCACCCCCACCCGCCGCTTCGCGGCGACCTCCCCCATCAAGGGGGAGGTAAAGGAGCTGCATGACCGACTACAAAACCCTCATCGATGCCGAGACCTGGGCCTTCATCGAGCGGACCAATTCCTATTACCCGCCCGATACGATCGACTACACCATCGCCCAGCAGCGTGCGATTTATGACCGGATGTGCCGCGAGTTCTTTGCCGGCTATCCCAATGGTGTGACGGCGGAAACGACTTTCATTGCCAACCGATCACACGACATCCCGATCCGCATCTATCGCAGCGCTACCCCGAACACGGCGGCGATGGTGCTCTACATCCATGGCGGGGGTTTCATCCTCGGCGGCCTAGACAGCCATGACGATGTCTGCGCCGAGCTCTGCGCCCGCACCGGTTACGAGGTGGGTTCCATCGATTACCGGCTGGCGCCGGAGCATTTGCACCCGGCCGCTTTCGACGATGCTTTACGTGCCTTCGAATGGGCAGCCAAAACCTACGACCGCCCTATTCTGCTGTGCGGCGACAGCGCCGGCGGCAATCTCTGCGCGGCTGTTGCTCACGCAAGGCGTGGCCATGCCAAAAAGCCGATCGGCCAGGTGCTGATCTATCCGGGCCTCGGCGGCGACCGTTCGAAGGGCTCGTATGTCACGCACGCCGAAGCACCGATGTTGACCATGCGCGATCTCGAATTCTACAAGCACATCCGCACCGGCGGCGCTGACGGTACTGGTGACATCACCTTGTCGCCGCTCGCCGACACCGATTTCACCAAACTGCCGCCAACCGTGCTGATCACCGCGCAATGCGACCCGCTGTCGTCCGACGGCGAGGCCTACCGCGACCGCATCCTTACCGCAGGCGGACACGCCAGCTGGTCCGAGGAGCCGGGGCTGGTGCATGGCTATCTCCGGGCCAGGCACACGGTCGGCCGGGCCCGCGCCTCCTTCAGCCGCATTGTCGAGGCGGTTTCCGTGCTGGGCAAGGGCGACTGGATCTGGTGATCCGGCTCAACCGCGGACAAAGGCGATCAGCGCCTCGGCCATGCGATCGTTGAACTCCCGGCGAAAGCGGTTTTTCTTCAGCCATTCCGGATTTGAGCCGACGGTCTTGTTGGCATCGACGACAATACCTTTGCCGTCGACGATGAAATAGTCGATGGCGCCGAAATCCAGATTGAGCCTTTGCCGCACCGCCAGCACCTCCGGCGGGACGGCGCCGCCCACCTCATTGCTCAGGATTTTTGAGCCGGCGCACAACACATCGTCGTAGACCTGCCGCATGTTGACCTCGGCACCGAGCAGGAACATGTAGCGGTGCTTGACGATGGGCAGGTCGAGCGTATCGAAAGCGAACTTTTCCACCATCAGGCGATTGTTGCGCCATACATCCCGCGGAACCTCGCCGATCGTCTGGTAGACCTTATAGGGCGGGCACAGGCGGTCCTTGTAGCCGGGTTCGAAGAGCTTGCGGATGGCATGCGCGCTCCTGGTCAGGCCGTTGCGATGCTGCCACCAGCGCTGCTCTGGTCGGCCCCTGGAGTTGAGGACCGTCTTGACGACAACCGGCCCCTCGTGGCTGTCGCCTGCCTCCAGCTTCAGTGTCGAATAAAGGTGCCGGTGGATGGACAGCGCGCGGCCATTGATGGTGCGGTCGTAGAGGTGGCCGAGCCCGCGGTACGTTGGCGGCACGACTGTCAGGTCGACATGCAGAAAGGCCACCGGCGCCCGATCTCGGCCGGCTGGCCGGTCGAGCAGGCGCACTTTCAATCCAGCCTGTTCCAGGTAAGGCAGCAACTGCGCGATGCTATAGCTCCGCACCAGTCGGAAATTGCGCAGGCTCTCTACATAGACATCGAGATCGGCGGCAGACACCGAACGCTATTCCTTGATATCGACGCCCGAGAAATCATGGTGATCAAAGGGGTCCATAACATAGCCCGTCACCTGTTCGCGCATCGGCATCGAGACCACGGAGTGGGCGATAGCGACCCACGGCATCTGCTCCCTGAAGATCGTTTGCGCCTGCGAATAGAGTTTTGCGCGGGCAGCGGGATCGACGATCCCGGCTGCCTGCTTGAGCAGATCGTCGAAGGCCGGAAAACACCAGTTGGCACGATTGGTGGTGCCGACGCCGGCACAGCCAAGCGGCACCGACAGGAAGTTGTCGGGGTCGCCATTGTCGCCGGTGAAGCCGAACAGCATGGCGCCGTCGCGGTCGCGTGACTTCGAGCGCGCAAGGTATTCTGTCCACTCATACGTCACGACTTCCACGTTGACACCGATCTTTGCCAGGTCGGACTGGATCATTTCGGCCATACGCTGCGCATTCGGGTTGTAGGGACGCTGCACCGGCATCGCCCAGATCTTCATGTGCAGGTCTTTTACGCCGGCATCGGCGAGCCCCTGCCTGGCGGCAGCGGGGTCGAAGACATGATTGGGGCTCGTCTTGTCATAGGCCCAGGAGGTCGGCGGCAGCGGATTGCGTGCGACTTCACCGGTGCCGCGGAACACGACGTCGACCAGCGCCTGCGTGTCGATGGCAATGGCGATCGCCTTCCTCACCCTTGGATCGTCGAAGGGCTTCTGCAAGGTGTTGAAGGCGAGGTATCCCGTATTGAGGCCCTCCTGCCGCATGACCTTGATTCCGGGCGTCGCCTTGATCGCCTCCAGGTCGGCCGGATTTGGATAGGGCATGAGATCGCATTCGCCGGCGCGCAGCTTTTCCATGCGAATGCTGGCATCGGTGGCAATGGCGAAGACGAGATCGTCGATCTTCGGCTTGCCGCGCCAGTAGTCCGGATTGGCCTTGTAGCGGATGACTGCATCCTGCTGGTAGTCGACAAGCTGGAACGGACCCGTCCCGACCGGCTTCAGCGCCAAGTCGAGAAGCCGCTTCTCTGCGACGAGCTTGTCGGCATATTCCTTGGAAACGACCGAAGCGAAATCCATCGCCAGGTCGGCAAGCATCGGCGAATGCGGCGCCTTCAGCGTCATCACCACAGTATGGTCGTCAAGCTTGCGCCAACCGGCGACAAGATCCGGCATGCCGATGCCGTCGAAGTAAATGTACTGGCGTTTGGCGTAATTGTTGAACGGGTTCTGCGCGTTGGCCTGCCGGTCGAAGGTGAACAGCACGTCATCGGCATTGAAGTCGCGACTAGGCGTAAAGCCCTCGACGTTGTGGAATTTCACGCCCTGCCGCAGGTGGAATGTGTAGGTGAGGCCATCGTCGGAAATCTCCCAGCTTTCGGCAAGGCCGGGGCGCACCTTGGTGGTGCCGGGCTCGAACTCGACCATGCGGTTGTAGAGAGCGGTGGCCGAGGCGTCGCGGGATCCGGAGGCGAGTGCGGGATCGAACGTATCGGGGCTAACCTCGGTGCAGTAGACCAAGGTCTTGGCTACGGATTGATGGACCGGCAACGCACATGGAAAAAGCGCCGCCAGCAAGAGAACGAAGTGCCTGCGTGTCATGATCCCCCCAGGGTTGGGAAGACGCTAGCAGAAGCCGGCACTGACGGTAAGTAAGCCGGCCGGTCTTTCGCGCGCCAAGACTGTTTTCCACCTTGAGTTGACACAAGGAATTGGCCGCGCCTCTGTGAAATGGCGGACAGACCCGGCCGCCGTTTTGCATGAACCTTTCCGCTTCAGCCTGCGACTGACGACCAGGCGCCGCATGGTGCGGGCCGGAAAGGATGCCCCCATGACCAGGACCCCAGAGGCTCCACGGTCTCCGGGACCAACGCAAGCTCAGCGCGACCACCGCCTTCGGGATGGAGTCGATGCGCTGGGCTTTCGGCTGATTCCGTTGACCCTGCGCAGGAGCAGGCGTATCGTGAAGATGAGGAAAGCAGACAATTCGATCAGGGACGAACGTGCCGGAACGCCGCGCCTTGCCCTGTTTCGCGCGGCCGGACCGGATGTTCCTCCCGAAAACTTCGGGGGGAGTTTTATGTCCTGCGATCGCGGCGCGTCCATGTCGTCTCCAAGCGGCGGTTTGCGCCGTTCGCTCCATCTGGCCGGCGGTTTGCTTGCCCTGGCGCTGAGCGCCACGCTCTGGTTGGACACAGCCGCCCAAGCGCAGGAAACCCAGATCATCTATCCCGGCTCGATGGCGGTCACCGGATTTTCCGGCACCGTCATTCCCAATTTCGACTCTGCCGATTCCGAAAGGGGGGGGCTGCCGCCCGGCGTCGACCCGGTCGACGAAACCTTCATCGACACGACGCGCGCCACCTTGCGCGTCTTCGACGTTTCGGCGCTCGGCGGACCGGCTTCCGGCCAGCTCGTCTACACGCCGCCGCCTTTCGAGGTGACGGCCGAACAGATCGGCCAGGTGTTCGCCATTACCTATGATGACGGTGTGCGCGACGGCGTTCCCACGGGCGTCCCCAACCTCTATGCCGGCGCGACCTCGCTGCACGGCATCCGTATCGTCACCCCGGACGAAGATGCCGACGGTCGGCCCGAGCGACAGCGCCGCGGAACCGCAGGCGCCGTCTTCATGGACGGCCAGTTCGGCACCGAAAGCGGTGGCGGTCCGGGCACGATCTGGAAGATCGACGGCATCACCGGCGCGGTCTCCAAATTCGCCGACATTGACACCAACAGCGGTTCCGGCATCGGCGACATCAGCTTCGACAGCAATCACCGCGAGTTCTTCGCCAGCGACCTCGACACGGGCTTCATCCACCGCCTCGACGCCAACGGCACGCTGATCGACACATTCGATCACGGCGTTGCCGGGCGGCCGGCGCATGGGCTGGCTCCCGTCGCCGATGACGGTGCGGTGATGGACATACAGGGTGCTGCCTTCGACTCGGAAGACCCCGACACATGGGGCTACACGCAGGACGAACGCCGCGTCTGGTCCGTCGCCTATCATGGCGGCCGGCTCTATTATTCGGTCGGCGAAAAGGCCGAGATCTGGTCGGTTGGCATTGCCCGCGATGGCAGCTTTGCCGGTGATCCGCGCTGGGAGCTGACGGTCAAGGCCGACAAGGACTACGCCGTCACCGACATCGCCTTCGACAACCAGGGCTTCATGTATCTGGCGCAGGGCGGCCCGGTCGAGAATCGCTACGATTACAGCCAGTTCGCCGATTCCGGCAAGGGCGAGGTCATCCGCTACTGGCGCGAAAACCCGGACGATCCGGCGACGGAATCGGTCTGGGTGGAAGAGCCGCAGGAATATGCAGTCGGCTTCCCGCAAGGCAACCGGCAGTCGGCCGGTGGGCTCGACCTGCAATATGGCTATGACGCCGACGGCAATCTCGACACCGGCGTGTGCACCGACACGCTGGTCAACACCGGCGACAAGCTGCGCGACAACCCGACACTTGCCGACCAGCTCGCCGCCGGCGGGCCGCTTGCCGTGCACGGCGTGCAGATCACGCCGACGCCGTTGGTCAAGCCGGCCAACGTGCCGCCTTTCGGCTCGTGGTTCGTCGACTTCGACGGCTATTTCGAAGACCCAGAAGTGGAAGGCCATGTCGGCGACGTCGAGGTCTGGCACCCCTGCGACGGCCGTGCCGGCTATTATGAAGAGATCCCAGGCGGTTATCTGCCGCCGTTCTATCCGCCGGGCTTCCCACCGCCCGGCGATCTGCCTCCGTGCATCGATGTCGAGGATGTTCAGTTCTACTGCACGCCTCGCGGCCTCCAGGCCGACCTCTATCTCCATGACCATGCCGGCTTTGGCGGCGATTCGATCAAGGTCCAGTCCATGACACCAGGCGTCGGGGTGACATCACCCCAGTCGCATGCTCCCGGTAAGCCTTACACGGTCGACATCACCGGCCATTCTCCGGGCGACAGAGTCGATGTTGGACTTTGCTTCTACAGGCAGTCCGACAAGGACAAGGGTGGCTACTACCCTTGCTGCAAGATGACTTTGCCGCTCAGAACCCCAGCCGTCAGCTGCGAACGTTGAGGAGGGGAAGATGAAAAATCTCGCACTTTCCCCGACCGCGAACAGCAGTCAATCCAACGTCATGGAGACCATCATGAAACCCCTGTCATATGCCAGGCGCGGCGCGCGCTGGCTGATGGCGGCCGGTATCGCGGTCGCCATGTTCACCCCTGTGGCAAGCCACGCCGAAGATGCAGTCCCGATCACTCCGGAACTGCGGCTCGACCTCGACAATTCAAAAATCGTCAATCCGAGGCCGGAACGGATCGTGCCGTTCTTCACCAAAACAGGCACACAGAGGAGCTGCGACTACGTCGTCTACTCCCTGAGCTTTGGCCTGCGCGGCGACTCGCAAGGCTTTGCCGACCCAAGCTTTTCGGCCAGGCTGAAGAAACTCCAACTCGACTTCAAGGATCAGCTTCCGCACGGTCTTGCGATCGTCAACGTCAACGTGTCCGGCGACGGCACGGATGCGTCTGGCGGACCGCTGCCGGGTGCGACAATCAGCACCTCGGCTAATCCGAACGATACGGCAAGGGTTTCCGATTTCCGGATTTCCACCACCGATCTCGACGGCGCTGGGGCTGGCAATGAACGCGTCATCAATTTCAAGATCACCGCCAAGATCGACCATGCGGCGTTTCCTTCGCCGACAATCGTCGACAACCAGGGCATGATCAAGGTGACGCCGGGCGTCGGCACGGGGGCCATCATCCCGTCGCAGGATCCGGGCAAGCCCGACGACGGCGACTACAAGACCGGGGCCAAGACCTCGATCAAGATCGACCTCACCAACTGTGACAAGCGGCCTCCGCCTCCCGACCGGGAATGTTTCAAGGTGGAGCGCGGCACGGTCGATTGCGTGCAAGGCGGCGGCGCGTTCATCTACCACATGCCTGTCGGCCCGGAGATGGGCGGCAAATGGGTGCAGGTATCGACGACGACCCCAGGCATCACCATCATCCCCGACACGCAATTGGTGCCGGCGGGCGGCGGTGTGCTGAACTGGAAGATCGTCGGTGCATCGCCCGGCGACGTCATCCACCTCATCGTCACCGGCATCGAGACCTATGCCGGCCCGAAGGAGGGTTGGGGACTATGCTGCACGCAGACCATCGACATCGTCATCCCGCGTGACTTGAGATGTCCCCCCAAGGACAAGGAACCGGACCTCAAGGTCGAGAAACGCGCCGACGTGACGCGTTGCACGATGGGCGGCGGCTGCGACTTCACCATCAAGGTCACCAATGTCGGCGACGGGCCGTATCACGGCAAGATCGTGCTCGACGAGGTGACGCTGCCGGCCGGCTCGACTCTGGATTCAGGGCCCAACCCGCCCTGGGTATGCATGCCCGGCGTGACCCCGATGACGTGCACCTATCCGGTGACCACGCTCAATCCGGGGGCCTCCATCAACCTCAAGCTCGGCTTCAAGCCGGCGGGTGGTTGGCAAGGCAGCGCGTTGCGCAACTGCGCCACCTATAATTACGGCGCCAGCGGCAAGCCGCTGTTCGGCAGCCAGCAGAACGATCGCGGCTGTGCCTCGATCCCGATCTGCCGGCGTGGCGACCGCGACCGCGATTGCCGGCCCCCAGTCGACAAGAAGGTCGACTTGATCCTGAAGAAGCGTGCCCGCATCCCGGTCTGCACGCCCGACGGCATCTGCTACTTCGTGATCGACATCATCAACAATGGCAGCGTCCCCTATAATGGGCCGTTGACGGTTGTCGACAATTACCCGGGCGGCGCGCCGGCCTCTTCGACCTTCGGCCCGTCTCCGCCCTGGACATGCGGACCGAACGGTCCCGGCCAGTTCCGCTGCGACAATGCCGGCATCGTGCTGATGCCGGGCGCATCGACGCCGATCGTCGTCAGGGCGGTCATGCCGGCCGGCTACCAGTCGGATTCGGTCGAGAACTGCGCGGCGCTGAAGCCCGTCTCCGGTGAGGTCGACCTCACCAACAACAAGGCCTGCGCCAAGGAACGCTTCCGTCATCCCAATGGCGGCAAGCCGACCCTACGCATCACCAAGGTCTGCAATGGCTCGCTCGCCGGTGCGGCGGTGGTTTCCTGCCGCATCACCGTCATCAGCCTTGGCACCTCTGCCCCCACCGGTCCGGTGCGGGTCAACGATGCTGCCACGCTGATATCGGGTGGCGCGCCGGTCCAGATCCAGACCGTCACACCCGACGGTGCGGAATGGGCCTGCGGAGCGGTTCCGGCCAATGCGCTGTCATGCCAGATACCCGGCGCCGCGATGACGCCCGGAACCTCCAGGCACTTCGACGTGACGGTCTTGGCCAATGGCGCGTTCGAGAACTGCGCACGCGGCTCATACGGCCCGGCCCCTGGAGACGACGTCGTCTACCCGATCGGCCAGGCCTGCGCCAAGGGCGGCGGCACGTCCACCATTAGCGTCAAGAAGACCGGCGATGCCGAGTGCCAGCCGGGGCAACCCTGCTCGTTCGAGATCACCATCACCAATGATGGCCAGACCGCCTTCTCCGGTCCGGTCCGCATCGGCGATGCGATCGGGGTGGACGGCCTGGGGCGGCTGCAAGGCGTCGCGATCACCTCGATCGAACCGCCCTTTGGCTGCTCGCCCGAACCGACGACCTTGCCGTTGACCTGCATTGCCAACCTGACGCTCGGCGCCGGGGAAAGCCATGTGCACAAGGTCACCGTGGTCCTTCCCGACGCTCCCCTGGTCAATCTGCGGGGCAACGTCAGCGGCCAGAACTGCGTCGGCGTCTTGTCTCCCGACACCAGGGTGCAAGGCGGCGGCGACGTACTGCCCGGCGACCTGACCAACGTCCAGGGCGATCGCGGCAAGGCCTATGCCTGCCATCCGTTCACCATCAAGCGCGAGGTGAAGAAGGAATGCTCGCCAGGCTTCGTCATGAACGATGCCGGCCGGTGCGTGTGTCCGGAAGGCACGACGTTCCGCAACGGCCAGTGCTCGCCCGACGGCGGCGTCATCATCCAGCCGAAGGATCCGAGGCCCTGCGTGCTGCTCAAGGGCCAGATCCGCACCGAGGATGGACGCTGTGTCTGCCCGCGCGGAACCGAGCTTGAGAACGGCGCTTGCGTCAAGACCGACAAGCCTGGCTGCACCATCCCCGGTTCGGTCCCGACGTCGGACGGCAATGGCTGCTACTGCCCGGAAGGTACGCATCTCGACCGACAGGCAAATGCCTGCGTGCGCGACAAGCAGAAGCCTCAGGAGTGCGGCATACGCGGCCAGGTTCATGACGCCGATGGCGATTGTGTCTGCCCGCGTGGGACAGAGGTGCGCAATGGAGCCTGCCGGCCGATCCGGCCAAAGCCTGAACAATGCTCGATCCGTGGTCAGATCCAAAACGCCAATGGCGATTGCGTCTGCCCGGACGGCACAGAAGTCAGGGGCAAGGTCTGCCGGCCGATCCGGCCGAAGCCCGAGCAGTGCTCGATCCGCGGCCAGGTCCACGACGCCAACGGCAATTGTGTCTGCCCGCGGGGTACCGAGGTGCAAGGCAATGCCTGCCGGCAGAAGAAGCCTGTGCTGGAACAGTGCGACATACGCGGCCAGGTGCACAACAAGCGCGGCGAGTGTGTTTGCCCGCGCGGCACCCAGGTGATCGACGGCGCATGCCGCAAGCCGAGGCCGCAGGTGGGAGACTGCGCCCCGGGCTCGCAGATGGTCGGCGGCCAGTGCGTGCCGATCATCAGGCGGCGCTGCCCCGAAGGCACCGTTGGTCGGTTCCCGAACTGCAGAGCCATCCGGCAGCAGCCGTCGCTCGATCCGACCCTGTTGCTCAATCCAGGTGTCCTTCAGCAGTTCATACCGAAGCGCACGCCGCAGACGCAGGTACAGCCGCAAAGGGATCCGGCGGCCAACTTCAAGCCATAGGATCTGGATACGAGTCAAAATTCAGAGCCCCGTCGGAGCGATCCGGCGGGGTTTTCCTTGGGCGCGCTGCGGCGATCGGGCGGCCAGGTATTCGCCGAACCCGCTGCCGGGCGCAGCAAATACCGACTTTCCCTTTTCGGGATCATGGTCTAGAGCAGTTCATCGTTTCGTGGAAACGCCGAACCGCTCTATCTCTTTGTTTTCACGCAATTCCGGACGGAAAGCCGTTCCCACTTTTCCTGGAATTGCTCTAGCAGTCGTCAAGGCCGCGCCCGCAAACAGGGCGCCCAAAGGGGCCGCATCATGAGCAGGAAGACCCTGATCGCGCCATCGGTGCTGGCGTCGGATTTCTCGAAGCTCGGCGACGAGGTCGAGGCGGTGGCGGCGGCCGGCGCCGACTGGATTCATCTCGACGTGATGGACGGGCATTTCGTGCCCAACATCACCTTCGGCCCGCCGGTGATCAAGGCCATCCGCAACCGCACCAAGGCCTTTTTCGACTGCCATTTGATGATTGCGCCGGCCGATCCTTATCTGGCCGCCTTTGCCGATGCCGGCTGCGACGGCATGACCGTGCATGCCGAGGCCGGACCGCATCTCGACCGCTCGCTTCAGACCATCAAGGATCTCGGCAAGAAGGCTGGCGTATCGCTCAATCCGGCGACGCCGGAAAGTGCGATCGAATATGTGCTCGACCGGCTTGACCTGATCCTGATCATGACCGTCAATCCGGGCTTTGGCGGCCAGGCCTTCATCCCGGCCATGGTCGACAAGGTCAAGCGGGTGAAAGCGCTGATCGGCAACCGGCCGATTCGCATTGAGATCGACGGCGGCGTGTCGCCGGAAACCGCCCCCCTGGTCACATCAGCCGGCGCCGATGTGCTGGTGGCAGGCGCCGCCATCTTCAAGGGCGGCAGCGTCGAAGCCTACCGGGCCAATATAGAAGCCATCCGAACCGCGGCCGACCGGGCTGCCGGCTGACATCAGTTCCAGGGCAAGTTCCCGGCTGGTCGGTTCTCCTCGGCCTGATCTCCCTGCCTGATCCTTCGATCTCCCAAAAAGCCGTCAACGGGTGGCAGCCGCAAGGGCATCGCGGCAAGCGACAGGATCGCGGCATCCGGCACTAGTTTTGGCCCATAAATCTAGTGGATAACTGCCGAAGGGATCTGCATGCGGGGAGAGGTCAATCCGGCGGCATGACGCGCGTTAAGAAAAAATTATCCGTATTCGGGATCTCGAAGCTGTTTCTCGAGGGCACCTGCCATGCTGGCAGACAAACTTTCTTCAGAAGAACAAGTTTTTCACGATTTTAGTTACTTCCGGCGGATAAGATGCGGTCAACCTTCCTCTTTAAGTCGAATATCGTGATCTTTCGCTTGAGGGGCGGATGCCTTAGGAGTTACAGTAAATTTACAGGGGAAATCGTTTGCTTCGCGAACGGGCTAGCGGAGCATGGGAGAGCTACAGGAGTCATATTGACCTACGGATCTGCCGATGTGAGCGAAGGCGCGGGACCCAAGAGCACACTCGCTAGTACGGTCTATCAACAGCTTCGCGACGATCTCCTGCGCGGCGTGTTTGAAAGTGAAAGCAAGCTTCGTGTCGAATGGGTGGTTTCCCGTTACGGCGCCGGCGCCTCACCGGTTCGCGAGGCCCTCAACCGACTTGCTTCGGAAGGCCTGCTCGGCCGCCACGACCAGCGCGGTTTCTTCATCATGCCGGTCAGTGCCCCGGAACTCGAGGAATTGACGCGCACCCGCTGCTGGCTGGAAGAGCGGGCGCTGCGTGAATCCATTGCCAACCGCACCGGCGAATGGGAAGAGCAGCTCGTGCTGGCCTTGCATCGCCTGGCGCGTGCCCCGCGCCGCTTGCCGGAGGATCCGTCCTCGAACAATCCGGAATGGGAAAAGCTGCACCGCGCCTTCCATCGGGCACTGATCGCAGGCTGCCGCTCGCATTGGCTGACCGGCTTTTGCGACCAGCTTTCGGATCAGGCCTCCCGTTACCGGCTGATCTCCCAGGACGGCAGCGAGCGCGACGAAATCAGTGAACATCGGCTGATTGCGGAGCGCACGGTGGATGGCGATGCCGACGGCGCCGTTGAAGCCCTCCTCAACCACTACCGTCTGACGGCAGCCATGTGCATGGAGCGCTTCAACGACAGCGGCGATCCACGCGTGAGCGCCACCAAGGCGCTGCGCAGCCGCAGATAGAAGCGCTTCCGGTCCGCTATCCAAAATCCGCCCGCTATCCAAAATCGCCCGTTATCCAAGTCCGCTTGCCTTCATCTGATCGGCGGCAAACCCGATTTCACGTTTTTGCCGGACGGAGGCGAAATCGTTTCCTTTGTTCCAAGGCCATCCGGCTCTAAATCAAAGGGATAGAGCATGATGTCCTCCGAAAACCGCTTCACACTTTTCGGCATCATCTCTAGGGAATGCGCATGACCAATCACCTGTTCGACGCGTTCCGCAGCCGGATTTCAGCCTCCGAGCGCATCCTGATGGCGACCGATGACGGACGCGCGATCGCCTATGGCGACATGCTGGCGCAATCGGCACAGCTGGCACATGCGCTGAGGCATTTCGGCGTCGAGCCGGGCGACCGCGTTGCCGTGCAGGTCGAAAAAAGCCCTGAATGCATTTTCCTTTACCTCGCCTGCCTGCGCGCCGGCGCGGTCTTCCTGCCGCTCAACACCGCCTACACGCTGGCCGAACTCGGCTATTTCTTCGGTGATGCCGAGCCGCGGCTGGTCGTCTGCGACCCGGCCCGCGCCGGCGCTATCGCGCCGTTGGCGCACGCGTCGGGTGCTGCCACCTTCACGCTTGGCAGCAATGGTGAGGGCTCGCTGACCGAACTGGCGGCACAACAGCCCACGGATTTCGACGCCGTGGCGCGCGGGCCGAACGATCTGGCCGCAATCCTTTACACATCGGGCACCACCGGACGCTCCAAGGGCGCCATGCTCAGCCACGAAAACCTGGCCTCCAATGCGCGCGTGCTGGTCGAGCAATGGCGTTTCACCGGGGATGACGTGCTGATCCATGCCCTGCCGATCTTCCACACGCACGGCCTGTTCGTCGCCACCAACGTCACCCTGATGGCCGGCGCCTCGATGCTGTTCGAGCAGAAATTCGACGCCGGCCGCATCGTCTCGCTCTTGCCCCGCGCGACAGTGCTGATGGGGGTGCCGACCTTCTATACCAGGCTCCTGCAGCAGGACGGGCTGGATGCCCAGGCGGCGAAGAACATCCGCCTGTTCGTTTCCGGCTCGGCGCCGCTGCTCGCCGAAACGCACAACGCCTGGCGCGAGCGCACCGGCCACGCCATTCTCGAGCGCTACGGCATGACCGAGACCAACATGAACACGTCGAACCCCTATGAGGGCGAGCGTCGGGCCGGCACGGTCGGCTTCCCGCTGCCCGGCGTTTCGCTGCGCATCGCCGACCCTGACAGCGGCGATGCGCTTGGCCAGGGTGAAGTCGGCATGATCGAGGTCAAAGGTCCGAATGTCTTTTCCGGCTATTGGCGCATGCCGGAAAAAACCAAGGCGGAGTTTCGCAAGGACGGCTTCTTCATCACCGGCGACCTCGGCATCATCGACGCGGACGGCTACGTCCACATCGTCGGCCGCGGCAAGGATCTCATTATCTCCGGCGGCTACAACATCTATCCCAAGGAGATCGAGAGCGAGATCGACGCCGTTGCCGGCGTCTTGGAAAGTGCCGTCATCGGAATTGCCCATCCCGATTTCGGCGAAGGCGTCACCGCTGTCGTGGTGCGGGCGCCGGCATCGCAGATCACCGGGGCCGAGATCGTTGGCGCCATTGCCGGCCAGCTGGCCAAATACAAGCACCCGAAGCAGGTGATCTTCGTCGATGAGCTGCCGCGCAACACGATGGGCAAGGTGCAGAAGAACCTGCTGCGCGAGACCTACAAGGGTCTCTACGGCTAATCCATAGCCGGCTAATGTCTTTGCCCAAGCGCTTCGCCTGGACATCTGTTCGCGGTTCGGCAGTGGCGCCTTTTACCTGCGCGGCTTTTTCACCCGAGTGCTGGAACCCCACAAAGCGCGGTTCAGCAGGCTGCGTTTGCGCTTGCGCGGGATGAGGTCGACGTCGCTGACGAGCTTGGCGCCGCCCTCGCGCCGCTCCAGGGTGATCTTGCGGCTGTGGAAGGCTTCGAGCTCCGCACGATGCGCCACGCTGATGATGGTGACGTCAGGCAGTTCGCGGATCACCGTCAACATCATCGTGTCCTGGCTCTTCTCGTCGAGCGCCGAAGTCGCTTCATCCAGCACCACGATATCGGGGCGATGCAGCAGCAGGCGCGCGAAGGCGAGGCGTTGCTTTTCGCCGCCCGACAGCGTCTGGTCCCATGGCGCCTCTTCCTTGATCCTGCCGGTGAGATAGCCAAGCCCCACCTTGTCGAGGGCAGCCTTGATTTGCTTGATGGTCCACTTGTCCGCCGCCGCGGGATAGGCGACCGCGCGGCGAAGCGTTCCGGAAGGGATGTAGGGGCGTTGCGGCAGCATGAACAGGCGCCTGTCGGTGTGGAAATTGACGCTGCCGCCGCCCCATGGCCACAGGCCCGCGACGGCCCGCACCAGCGTCGACTTGCCTGAACCGGATTCGCCTGAAACCAGCACCCGCTCGCCCGGCTCGATCACGACCTCGGTTTCCTTGACCACGGAGGTGCCGTCGTCGAGTGTCACGGAAAGATTGTCGAGGCTGAGGATGGCGCCGTCTTCGGCTTCGCCTCGGTTGATGCGTCCGAGCGCATCGCTCTGCTCGGCGCGCTCGAGCCCGTCTAGCGACATCATCAGCGAGGCAATGCGCCGCGCGGAGGCGTTCCAGTCGGCAAGGCGCGGATAGTTGTCGACCAGCCAGCCGAACGCGCCTTGCACGATGCCAAAGGCAGACGCCGCCTGCATCACCTCGCCAAGCGTCATCGAGCCTTCGAGGAATTTTGGCGCGCACAAAAGGATCGGCACGACCGGCGCAAACAGGCTCGATCCCTGCGACACCGCCGCCGTGCGCATGTGCTGTCCGGTCAGCAGAGCCCATTGCCTCAGCACGTGGCCGAAATTTCTGTCGATTCCGCTGCGCTCCTCGTCCTCGCCTCCCAGCAAGGCGATGCTCTCGCCGTTTTCGCGCACGCGCGTCAGCGTGTAGCGCAGTTCGGCCTCCGCCTGGTTCTTCCGCTCGGAGAGCTGGACGAAATCGCGGCCGATGACCACCATCGAGGTCGAGGTGATGGCGGCATAGATGATCGCGGTGATGACCAGAAAGCCGGGAATGGTGATGCTCTCACGGCCGATCGGCAGGGTGAGCGCGCCGCCGATGGTCCACAGCACGACGATAAAGGTCGAGGCCGACAGGAACGCGTTGAGGACGCCGGCGGTGAAATCGACCGGCGACTCGGTGGCGATGCGCAGATCCTCGGTCATGCGGGCCTCGGGGTTCTGGTGGTCGCCGCCCACGAGGTTCAGCTGGTAGTAGCGGCCGTTTGCCAGCCAGCGCGCGACGACCCCGGTGGTCAGCCAGGAACGCCAGCGGCGCTGGATCGTCATGCGCAGGTAGACCTGCGCGACGACAAGGCTGCCGCTGCAGATCACCAGCGGCACGAATACGGCGCTGAGGAGATAGACCGTGCGGGCGTTGCGCTGCTCGAGGGCATCGAACATCGAGCGGTTCCAGACGTTGATGCCATACTGGAAACCGATGTTGATGCAGATCAGCAGCAGCACTCCGATCGTCAAAGGCCAGGCGAGCTTGTCGCCATGCCTCCCCCAATAGCCGCGCCCGCTGATCCAGAAACGCCGCAGCAGATATTTCTTGCGCGCCTGCTCGGCCTGCTCCGGCGTCAGCTTGGGATCGGGTTCGACGGCATCCGGCGGCGGCGCAGCCTCGCCAACGGGCTCGGACGCGGCTTCGGCGGCCGATGCTTTTTTCTCGCGCGGCGTGCCCTCGCGCGGTCCATCTCCGCGCGTTTGCCGTGACGGCTTTTCCCGACGCGACTTCGTGGCATCGCGCGCTTCGATGCCGTCGGCCGGTTTCGATTTGGGTTTTGCCTCGGACATATGCCCCGACAACGACCTCCATATCAAAAGGTTTCATGGTATGCGCCTGCCCGACGTTTCAGGAAACGCCCGTCATTGCTGATATAAAAGCCCAACGACATGTTCTGCGATGGCGAGGCTGGCGGTAAGGCCAGGGCTCTCGATGCCNCTCGATGCCGAACAGATTCACGATCTGACCGCCCCCGTGGTCAGCCGGTCCCCGGATGACGAAGTCGGCGGCCGGCTGGCCTGGACCGGACAGTTTCGGCCTGACGCCGGCATATGCCGGTTGCAGGGCGCCGTCCGCCAGGCCGGACCAGTAGCGCCTGATTTCGTCGTAGAAGGCATCGCCTCGTGCGGGATCGACGGTATAGTCGACGCGATCGATCCATTCGACATCCGGGCCAAAGCGCGCGCTCCCCGACATGTCGAGGGTCAGATGCACGCCGAGGCCGCCATGGACTGGCACCGGATAGATCAGCCGCGAAAAGGGCGAGCGACCGGAAAGCGCGAAATAATTGCCGCGCGCCAGCCACAGCGGCGGAACACGGTCTTGCGGGAGGCCTTCGATGCGGCCGGCGAGCGCCTGCGCGTCGAGGCCGGCGGCGTTGATGAAGGCGCCGGTCTTCAAGGTGAAACCCTCGCCATCGGCGTCGCGCGTGTCGATCCGGATGCCGTCGGCTTCGATGCTCGCGCCTGAGACAACGGTGAGCAAGGCGAAAGATGCGCCGGCCGCTTCCGCGTCTCCACGCAATGACAGCATCAGCGCCTGGCTGTCGACGATGCCGGTCGACGGCGACAGCAGCGCGCCGGCGCAGCTCAGCGCCGGTTCCAGGCTTTCGGCCTCTGCGCGCGTCAAAAGCTTGAGGTCACCGACTCCGCATTGCGCCGCGTTGATCTGGATCGCCTGCAGTTTGTCCAACTGGTCGGGTTCGACGGCAACGATCAGTTTGCCGGTGCGATGATGGGCGACGTCGTGCTCGCGGCAATAGGCATAGAGACGCTCGCGGCCGTTGACGCAGAGACGGGCCTTCAGGCTGCCCGGCGTATAATGAAGCCCGGCATGGATGACTTCCGAATTGCGCGAACTGGTGCCCGTGCCGATGGCTGCGGCCTTCTCGACCACCAGCACCTCGCGGCCCGACAGCGCCAGCGCGCGGGCAATGGCGAGGCCGACAACACCGGCTCCGGCGACAACGCAGTCGACATCATGCATGGGTGGACTTTAGCGCGGACTGTCCGCGCCTGCAAAAACCTTGTCGCCGCCGATCCAGACGCCGTTGACGTCGAGGGCGTCCGACAGAGCGACGATATCGGCAGCCGTGCCATTGGCGAAGCGGCCGAGCCGGTGGGCCTGGCCGACCGCCTGCGCCGGATAGAGCGAGGCCATGCGCAACGCTTCCGACAGGTCCAGCCCGACGATCCTGTGCATGTAGCGGACGGCCGAGATCATATCGAGATCGGCGCCGGCCAGCGTGCCGTCGGCCAGCCTCAGGCTGCCATCCTTGCGATAGATGATGCGGCCGTTAAGGGTGAACGACGTCATGTCGGTGCCGATCGTCGCCATGGCGTCGGTGACCAGCACGATCCTGCCCGGCCCCTGCTTGGCGCGCAGCGCGATTGCCATGGTGGCGGGATCGACATGGATGCCGTCGGCGATGATCCCGGCCGACAGACTGCCTATGTCGATGGCCGCACCCGCCAGCCCCGGCTCACGGTTGCCGATCTGGCTCATGGCGTTGAACAGATGTGTGACCACGCTGGCGCCGGCATCGGCAAAGGCTCTGGCCGTGGCGTAGCCGGTGTCGGAATGGCCGAGGCTGACAATCACACCGGCCTTGGCCAAGGCCGCAACGCGGGCAGGCTCGACGGATTCAGGCGCTATCGTCGTCAGCAGCACCGGCAGGTTTTTGCGTGCCGCGACCAGCGCCGCTTCATCCGCATCCGTCATCGGCCGGATCAGCGCCGGTTCATGCGCGCCCTTGCGAGCGACGGAGAGATGCGGCCCTTCGAGATGCAGGCCGAGAAATCCCGGCAGTTTTTGCCGTGCCGCCCCGGTGCCGGCGGCAATGGCCGCGGCGGTGATGTCAGGCGTATCTGTGATCAGCGTCGGCAGCAGTGCGGTCGTGCCGAACGGCGCATGCGCCCGGCAGATTGTTGCCAGCGAGGCGACATCGGGATGGTCGTTGAGCATGACGCCGCCGCCGCCATTGACCTGCAGGTCGACAAAACCCGGCACCAGCATGCCGCCCCCGGCGTCGATGCGGGCAACGCCCGACGGAATGGCGCCGACGGGATGAATGCCTTCGACCACATCGCCGTGCACGACAAGGGCGGCGTTGTCATGCCAGCCGTCGCCATCGAAAATTCGGGCGCCAGTCAGGGCAAAACGGTCGCTCATACGGTTTCCGTCACCTTGCGCAGATTGCGCGGTACATCCGGATCGAGGCCGCGATGGCGGGCGAAGGCTTCGACGAAGCCGTAGAAGGAGACGATCAGCGTCAGCGGGTCAGTCAAGGGATGACCGGTGGCGACATGCGGCAGCCGCGCCGCGCTCTTGGCTTTGTCCGAGGTTACAAAAACTGCTGCACCCTTGCCGGCAAGGTTGTCGGCAGCCTCTGCCACGGACGGCTCGGAGGCATCGCGGGCGGCGAGCGCCAGCACCGGGAAGCCTGGCCCGACCAGGGCCAGCGGGCCGTGCATGACTTCGGCGGCGCTATAGGCCTCTGCATGCATGCCGCAGGTCTCCTTGAATTTCAGCGCCGCCTCGTTGGCCATCGCCGCCGACGGGCCACGTCCCAGGATGAACAGCGATTGCGGCGTCTCCAATGCGCCGGCCAGCGCCATCCAGTCGCAGGCGATCGCCTTGCTGAAATGCTCGGGCAGGCGGGCAAGGGCGGCCAGCAGTCTGTCGTCGCCGGTGCAATGCGCCATCAGCGCCAGGCCGGCGACCGCCGAATTGACGAATGTCTTGGTCGCCGCGACGCTGCGCTCGGGGCCGGCCAGAATGTCGATGGCAAAATCCGAAGCCCGCGCCAGCGGCGAATCGGCGGTGTTGGTGATGGCGACGGTGAGCGCACCGCCGGCTCGTGCCGTCTCGGCCATGGCGACGATATCAGGGCTTTTGCCGGATTGCGAGATGGCGAGGCAAGCCGAACCGGCGAGCTTGAGCTTGGCGCCGTAGATCGAGGCGACCGATGGGCCGACCGAAGCGACGGCCAGGCCGGCGGTCAGTTCGACGGCATATTTCATGAAGGTGGCGGCATGGTCGGACGAACCGCGCGCGACGGTAACGACGAAGCTCGGATCGCGCTCGCGAATGCCGCGTCCGGCCTCGGTCAGCACCGCCGCCGAGCCATCGAGCAGGCGAGCGACGGCTTGCGGAATTTCGTCGATCTCGCGCCGCATATGGGTGGTCTTGGGGATCATGGTCGGCCCTCTTCGCTCGGCCCTGTCAGGCGCAATTCGGCGACGAAATCATAGGCATCGCCGCGGTAGATGGAGCGGGTGAACTCGATCACCTTGCCGCTCGCGAGATAGGAAATGCGTTCGATGTGCAGGCCGGCAATGCCGGATGGCACTTCGAGCAGACGCGCATCGGCGTCGCCGAGATTGGCGGCCGATATGCGCTGCACCGCCCGCACCGGCCGGTTACCGGTCAGTTGCAGCGCCGCATAGAGTGACGAGCCTATCCCGGCCGGATCCGGCAGCACGCTGGCCGACAACGAGGCGCGCTCGATGGCCAGCGGCGTGTCGTTTGCGATGCGCAGGCGCGCCACGCGCGCCACCAGCTCGTTCGACGACAGGCCGAGCACCATCATCTCGTCGGGCGAGGGCGGGTAGAGGTCGCGATCGAGCCAGGCTGAACGCACCGCCATGCCGCGCCTTGCCATGTCCTCGGTAAATGAAGTGAGCCTGGAGAGCGACTGCTCGACGCGCTCCATGCGCGGCGCGACGAAGGTGCCGGAGCCGTGGCGCTGCACGAGGATGCCGCCCTTGACCAGATCCTGCACCGCCTTGCGCACGGTGACGCGCGAAATGTCGGCCTTGGTGGCGATGTCGCGCTCGGAAGGCAGCGCATCGCCCGGCCCGATCAGGCCGCGATTGACGGCGTCCTCGATGCTTTTCCTGAGCTGCAGATAGAGCGGGGCGCCGCTCTGCGACGACTGCTTCAGCGTGGCGAAGATCTGGTCGGCGGCGTCGCTCATCGCGTCGCCTCCGCTTTGGCGAAGATGCGGGCCGCCATCTGCACGGCGCCGCCCAGCGCATCGTCGAGCGGCGCTTTCACCAGCGCCTGGTAGCGCTGGGAAAGGCGCGGCCCATAGAGCGGCGCCAGCCCGCCGAGCAGGCAGAGCGGGGCGTCATCAGAGAGGTCGAGCGCGTGGAGCGACTCCTCGACATCGGCAACCGACTTGTCCACGATCCAGTTGGCGACGCTGTCGCCCTTCTCGGCATGCTCGAAAACCTTGGGCGCGAAGCCGCCGAAATCGCCGGGCTTGGCATTGGTGGTGAACTCGACCACGTCTTCGGGATTGTTGCGGAAAATGCCCATCATGCTGTCGGTCAGGACTGAGCGCGGCCGGACGCCGTCATGGGCGAGCAGCGTCTGCTCCAGCAGGTCGCGGCCGATCCGGGCGCCGCTGCCTTGATCACCGACCTGAAAGCCCCAGCCGCCGATGGCGCGCGACGTGCCGCCCTTGCGCGCCATATAGGCGGTGCCGGTGCCGAGGATGGCCATGGCGCCGTCACCAGAGCCGACTGCCCCTTCGAGCGCGATCTCGGCGTCCGTCTCGACGCGGCTGATGCTGAACGGCAGGATTGCTTCAAGCTGCTGGCGGTAGGTGCCGACATTGGCGCCGGCAAGGCCGAGAATGGCTGGTGTCTGCGGGATCAGGTCCGGATCTTGCCCGGCGGCGATGAAGGCCTGACGAGCAGCCTCGACGATGTGGGTGCGAGCGCCGGTGAGATCGGTGCGGATGTTGGCGGCGCCGCTTTTGGCACGGCCAATGACAACGCCATCGCCTGTCGCAAGGGCTGCCCTGCAGCTGGTGCCGCCGCCGTCGATACCGAGCACGAATTTCACGCGATGTCTCCTCCGGGCGGATAATACCAATAAAATACCAATAGCCAAGGGATTAATTTCCGTTTCAAAAAGATTAAGGCGTATCAGGTTGAAAAACCCGGGAATTTTGCCGGCTCAACGATTTCCAGTTCGCAATTTCGTTAATGCGTGTGGACAAGTGGTATTTTTTTGGTATTGTTCTTCCATCGGAGGGACAGGGATGACCGAACCGCGCACCGAAGCGCTTCACAGCAATGCCGAGGGACTGGACATCCAGGCCCCGGACGCCATCCTTTCTTCTTTGGTCAATGCGCAGATCGAGGCCGCCAAGGCTGTGCGCGACGCCATTCCCGCCATCGCCGCCGCAGCCGAAATCATCGCCGAGCGGCTGAACGGCGGCGGCAAGCTCGCCTATGCTGCGGCCGGCAGCTCCGGCCTGATGGCGCTGGCCGACGCGCTGGAGTTGCCCGGCACCTTCGGCATCAAGCGCGAACGCATCGCCATCCTCATCGCCGGTGGCGACGACGCTTTCAAGACCCTGGCCGGCGGACCGGAAGACGACACCGACGAAGCCTCGACGGCAATTGCCGGCGCCGGCATCGGCAAGGGCGACTGCCTGATCACGATTTCGGCCAGCGGCTCGACGCCCTATGCGGTGCAGGCGCTGAAGGATGCGCGCAGCCGGGGCGCGGCAACCATCGCCATTGCCAACAACAAGGACACGCCCCTGCTCAGGCTGGCCGACGTCGCCATCCTGCTCGAGACGCCACCGGAGGTGATTGCCGGCTCGACGCGCATGGGCGCCGGCACTGCCCAGAAGATCGCGCTCAACATGCTGTCGACGCTTACCGCCATTCATCTCGGCCATGTCCATGACGGCTACATGGTCAATCTCACCGCCGACAACATCAAGCTGCGCGACCGCGCGGCTCGCATCGTCGCCGCTATCAGCGGCCGCGACCGGCAAGACGCCGTGCGGCTGCTCGAAGCGAGCGGCGGCGTCGTCAAGACAGCCATTCTGCTCGCCGCCGGCGCTGCCAACGCCGTTGCGGCCGAGAAGATACTGGAAGGGACCGGCCAGAAGCTGCGGCCAGCCCTTTCCGCGATCGAGGGGAACAAGGGCGCGAAGGCCCCTGTTCTCAAAACCGAACCTGAAAAAGGTCAACAGGGAGACTAGCATGACAACGAAATTACTGACGGCACTGCTTCTCGGCACCAGCATTCTCGGCACCGCCGGGTTGGCTCACGCCGATGACGTAACGCTCAATATCGAAAGCTGGCGCGGCGACGACCTTGCCATCTGGAAGGACAAGCTGATCCCGGCTTTTGAGGCCAAGAACCCGGGCATCAAAGTGGTGTTCGCACCGTCGGCGCCGACCGAGTATGACGCCGCACTCGGCGCCAAGCTCGCCGCCGGCTCGGCTGGCGACCTGATCACCTGCCGCCCGTTCGACAAGTCGCTCGAACTGTTCAAGAAGGGCAACCTTGCCGACCTGTCGGCGCTGCCCGGCATGGAAAACTTTTCGCCCGTTGCCAAGGCCGCCTGGCAGACCGACGACGGCAAGGCGAGCTTCTGCGTGCCGATGGCCTCGGTCATTCACGGCTTCATCTACAACAAGGACGCCTTCGACAAGCTCGGCCTCAAGGTGCCGACGACGCGTGACGAGTTCTTCGCCGCGCTCGACAAGATCAAGGCCGACGGCACCTACATCCCGATGGCCATGGGCACCAAGGACCTCTGGGAAGCCGCGACCATGGGCTATCAGAACATCGGTCCGAACTACTGGAAGGGCGAAGAGGGCCGCGCAGCGTTGATCAAGGGCGACCAGAAGCTGACCGACAAGGACTGGGTTGCTCCCTATGAGGAACTGGCCAAGTGGAAGCCTTATCTCGGCGACGGCTTCGAGGCCCAGACCTATCCGGACAGCCAGAACCTGTTCACGCTTGGCCGCGCCGCCATCTACCCGGCGGGATCGTGGGAGATCGGCCTGTTCAACACCCAGGCGCAGTTCAAGATGGGCGCCTTCCCGCCGCCGGTCGAGAAGGCCGGCGACACCTGCTACATCTCCGACCATACCGATATCGGCATGGGCCTGAATGCGGCGTCGAAGAATGCCGACGCGGCCAAGACCTTCCTGTCCTGGGTCGCCTCGCCGGACTTCGCCACCATCTACGCCAACGCACTGCCGGGCTTCTTCAGCCTAAATTCCACCCCGGTGAAGATGGAAGACCCGCTGGCGCAGGAATTCGTCTCCTGGCGCGACAAGTGCAAGTCGACGATCCGCTCGACCTACCAGATCCTGTCGCGCGGCACGCCGAACCTCGAGAACGAAACCTGGGTTGAATCGGCCAACGTCATCAACGGCACCGACACGCCGGAAGCTGCCGCCAAGAAGCTGCAGGACGGCCTCGATAGCTGGTACAAGCCGGGCAAGTAAGCTCAGAGACAGACAGGGCCCCAAGTGGACGGCCCTGCGTTTTTCGAAAGCATCATCGACTGCGAACGACGGCGCCGCCCCTCATCCGCCTGCCGGCACCTTCTCCCCGTATAGTGACGGGGAGAAGGATCAGCCGAAACGCAGGCGCCCCCTCTCCCCGTCCTTCACGGGGAGAGGGTAAGGGTGAGGGGGCAGCGCTGCCGTCGAAGGCATTGCTAAACCTCGGCGGGGACCGCACTCATGGCCGCACAAACACGACCGAAACGACCGTTCCGCTGGCATATCGGCGTCTTCCTGGCGCCGGCGCTGCTGGTCTATACGGCGATCATGATCCTGCCGCTCGCCGGCACGCTGCAGCTGTCGCTGTTCCGCAATGTCGATCAGCATCAGGTGTTCGTCGGTTTCACTAATTTCCGTACGTTGTTCGGCGACCCCAACTGGTCGGTCGGCTTCTGGAACGCGCTGCGGAACAATACCTGGTTCTTCATCATCCACATGGTGGTGCAGAACCCGATCGGTGTCATGCTAGCGGCATTGCTGTCCAGCCCGAGGCTGAGGTTCGCCGCCTTCTACCGCACCGCGATCTTCGTGCCGACCATCCTGTCCTTCGTCATCGTCGGCTTCGCCTGGAAACTGATCCTGTCGCCGTTATGGGGAGTGGCGCCGCATCTGATGGACCTGGTCGGCTTGAAAAGCCTGTTCACGCCGTGGCTGGGCAAGGAACGATATGCGCTGACCGCGCTCAGCCTGATCTCGGTGTGGCAGTTCGTCGGCATCCCGATGATGCTGATCTATGCAGCCCTTTTGTCGATCCCCGAAGAGGTGATCGAGGCGGCCGAATGTGACGGCATCACCGGCATGTCGCAGTTCTGGAAGATCAAGCTGCCGCTGATCCTGCCGTCGATCGGCATCATCTCGATCCTGACCTTCGTCGGCAATTTCAACGCCTTCGACCTGATCTACACCGCGCAAGGGGCGCTCGCCGGCCCGAACTATTCGACCGATATTCTGGGCACTTTCCTCTACCGCGCCTTCTTCGGCTTTCAGCTGCAGACCGGCGATCCCAATATGGGCGCGGCGATCGCCACGATGATGTTCCTGATCATCCTCGGCGGCGTCTGCGTCTACCTGTTCCTCGTCCAGACGCGCCTGCGTCGCTACCAGTTCTGAGGGGCGAGATGTCGAGCTTGAACACCCCCCTCTGGCCTGCCGGCCATCTCCCCCGCAAGGGGGGAGATTGGCAGCTCTGGCCTTGCCGCTCGTCTTGCAACGTTGGCGATTGGCGAAAGCAGTCGCGGCATCTGATCTCCCCCCTTGCGGGGGAGATGTCCGGCAGGACAGAGGGGGGTGCCTTGGTGCCGACCTCAACAGTCATCGCTCGTCAGGAGACCTTCCAATGAGCACCGCCACCCGTTCGCTGCCCCGCACCATCGGCGCCCACACGATCCTGCTGACCTATACGGCGATCGCACTGTTTCCGGTGATCCTGGTGATCATGAATTCGTTCAAGTCCCGCGCCGGCATCTTCAGCGAACCGCTGACGCCGCCGACGCCAAAAACCTTCGACCTGATCGGCTATACCACCGTGATCGGGCAGGGCGACTTCATCCACTATTTTCAGAACAGCCTCGTCGTCACCGTCGCCTCGCTGTTCTTCGTGCTTCTGTTCGGCGCGATGGCGGCGTTCGCGCTATCGGAATACCGCTTTCGCGGCAACACGCTGATGGGGCTTTACCTCGCGCTCGGCATCATGATCCCGATCCGGCTCGGCACCGTCGCCATCCTGCAATTGATGGTGGCGAGCGGGCTGGTCAACACGCTGACGGCGCTGATCCTGGTCTACACCGCGCAGGGGCTGCCGCTGGCCGTCTTCATCCTGTCGGAATTCATGAAGCAGGTGTCCGACGATCTGAAGAATGCCGGCCGCATCGACGGCCTGTCGGAATACACCATCTTCTTCCGGCTGGTGCTGCCGCTGGTGCGGCCCTCGATGGCGACGGTCGCCGTCTTCACCATGATCCCGATCTGGAACGATCTGTGGTTCCCGCTGATCCTGGCGCCGTCGGAAGAGACCAAGACGGTGACGCTCGGCGCGCAGCTTTTCCTCGGCCAGTTCGTCACCAACTGGAACGCCATCCTGGCGGCACTCTCGCTGGCGATCATGCCTGTGCTGACCCTCTACGTCATCTTCTCGCGGCAGCTGATCCGCGGCATCACATCCGGAGCCGTCAAGTGAGCGGAGCCCTACAAATCTCTGCTGGAGCCTTCACCCCACCCGGCGCTGCGCGCCGACCTCCCCATCAAGGGGAGGTAAAAGGTCGTGGCTTCATTCACGACCGCCAGGGGGCGACTTTCGGAGAAGCTTCTTTGGCAGCGAGGGTGTTCGCGCCAGCGTCCTACCTCCCCTCGATGGGGAGGTCGGCGCGAAGCGCCGGGTGGGGTGACACCCTCTCAGCAGGAACAACTGGAACATCTGGAGTAGTTAGGTGACCTCTAAATCGCCCCTTCGTGTCGTCGTCGCCGGGCTCGGCAATATGGGCCGTAGCCATGCGCTGGCCTACCACACTAATCCGGGCTTCGAGATCGCGGCCCTGATCAACCGCTCCGACGTGCCGTTACCGGACGGGCTGTCGGGCTATGGCATCAGGCGCTCCTTCGACGACGCGTTGCGCGATGAAAAGCCGGATGTCGCCTGCATCGCCACCTATTCCGACAGCCATGCCGACTATGCGGTGAAGGCATTCGAGGCGGGCTGCCATGTCTTTGTCGAAAAGCCGCTGGCAACGACGGTCGCCGACGCCAAGCGCGTCGTCGCGGCGGCCAAGGCCAACGGCCGAAAATTGGTGATCGGCTACATCCTGCGCCACCACCCCTCCTGGGTCAGGCTGATCGCCGAGGCGCGCAAGCTCGGCGGCCCTTACGTGTTTCGCATGAACCTCAACCAGCAATCGTCAGGCCCGACCTGGCAGACGCATAAGCAACTGATGCAGACGACCTCGCCGATCGTCGATTGCGGCGTGCACTATCTTGACGTCATGCTGCAGATCACCGACGCCAGGCCGGTCGAGGTGCGCGGCATGGGGCTGCGGCTGACCGAGGAAATCGCGCCGACCATGTACAATTACGGCCATCTGCAGGTGCTGTTCGACGACGGCTCGGTCGGCTGGTACGAAGCGGCCTGGGGACCGATGATTTCGGAAACGGCGTTCTTCGTGAAGGACGTGATGTCGCCCAATGGCTGCGTGTCGATCGTCATGAAGGAAGGTGTGAGGTCGGACGACATCGACACCCACACCAAGACCTCGACCATCCGCCTGCACAGTGCGGCGACCGGCGCGGACGGCAAGTTCGCCAGGCCGGACGAGATGCTGTCCATGGAAGGCGAACCCGGCCACCAGGACCTCTGTGACCTCGAACAGGCCTTCGTGCTGAAGGCGATCCGGGAAGACATTGACCTGACCCGCCACATGGACGACGCGGTGAAATCGCTCGCCGTCTGCCTTGCCGCCGATGAGAGCGTGCGCAGCGGCGCCCCAGTTAAGCTCTGGTAGGGCAAACTCTAGAACAAGGACGAAGCCGTGGGCTCGCTGGTAATCGAGAATGTGAAGAAGGCCTTCGGGCCGGTCGAGGTGCTGAAAGGCATCAACCTCGAAGTGACCGACGGCGAATTCGTCGTCTTCGTCGGCCCATCTGGCTGCGGCAAGTCAACCTTGCTCAGGGTCATCGCCGGGCTGGAGGATTCGACCTCCGGCAGGGTGGTGATCGACGGCGCCGATGTCTCGGCCACGCCCCCGGCAAAACGCGGCATTGCCATGGTGTTCCAGACGTACGCGCTCTACCCGCATCTGACGGTGAAGAACAATATGGGCCTCGGCCTCAAGCAGGCCGGCACGCCCGCCCCGGAGATCGAACGCCGCATCGGCGTCGCCTCGTCGATGCTGTCGCTGGAACCGTATCTCGAGCGGCGGCCGGCGGAACTGTCGGGCGGCCAGCGCCAGCGCGTCGCCATCGGCCGCGCCGTGGTGCGTGAGCCAAAACTGTTTCTCTTCGACGAGCCCTTGTCGAACCTCGATGCAGCGCTGCGCGTCAACACGCGGCTCGAGATCGCGCAGCTGCATCGCCGGCTGAAGGCAACGATGATCTACGTCACCCATGATCAGGTCGAGGCGATGACGCTGGCCGACAAGATCGTCGTGCTCAACGCCGGCCAGATCGAGCAGATCGGCGGCCCGATGGAGCTTTACAATTCGCCGGCAAACGAGTTCGTCGCCGGCTTTATCGGCTCGCCGAAGATGAATTTCATCGACGGCGCCAGATTGGGCGAGACGGCCAAGACGATCGGCGTGCGGCCGGAGCATCTGACCGTGGATCCAAGGTCCGGCGCCTGGAAGGGAACGGTGGTGCATGCCGAACATCTCGGCGCCGACACCAACCTCTATCTCGACTGCGAAAAGGCCGGGCTGATCACGGTGCGCATTTTCGGTGTCTACGACGCGGAGCCGGGCGCGACGCTGTATGCGACGCCCGAGCCGGGGAAGACTTATCGATTCGGGGCGGACGGCAAGACGATCAAGTAATCCGCTGCGGGCAGTACCGCGATCATACCGTACCGAGCAGCACCGCGCCGTGGATCGCCGCCTGCCAGCCCAGGGCCGCCCAGCGTATGTCCAGAGGCTCTACAACAAGCGAATGCGGCAGGCTGTCCGCGATGCGCTGCTTGAGCGCCTGGCGGGGATAGGACTTCATGTCGACAATGCCGCCACCGATCAGGATCGTCTGCGGGGAAAACAAAGCGGCTGCCGTTGCGATGGTCACCGCCTGCTGCCAGACGATCTCATCGAGCCATTCGCGCAGCGACGGCGGCTGCCCGGGCGCCGAAAACAGCTCGGCAACCGGGATATCGTAGTCCGCGGCAAGGTCGACAAGCGTTGCCCCTGAGGCGTAGGTCTCGACGCGGTTTGGCGGTCCGCTTTCGTCAGGCCGGTAGATCGGCATATGGCCGATTTCCAGCGCCCAGCCGCCGCCCCTGAAAATGCCGTCCTTGCCGAGATAGGCCGCACCGATGCCGGTGCCGAGATAGACCGCCAGCACTTCCTTTTGCCGCTTCACTGCGCCGGCGACGCTTTCACCGAGCAATTGCAGCACGACGTCGCGTTCGAGCCGCACGGGAACGCGGAGCCGCGATGCCAGTTCCGTACCCAGCCGGATGCCGTTCAGCTCGCGAATGTTGGCCGTGTGCAGCACCGTGTCGAAGTCGCGGTCGATGAACCCAGGCACCGTCGCAACGACCCGTGCAGGTTTGAGCCCGGCATCGCGGCAGGCTGCGGTGACCGCATCGGCCAACCCCGCCACAGGCGCGCCCTTGCGCAGTTGCGCGGTCGGGTAGGTGCGGGCAAAATCCACCGGGATGCCGTGGTCGGCAAAGCCAACCTTGACCGACGTGCCGCCGATCTCGACCACGGCGATCGTGTCGTCCATCGTTTGATGCGTCATGCGAGCGGTTCCAGGAATTCCGAAAGACAGGCGCGGAATTCCAGCCGGTAGGCGGCGCGATCCTGCGATTTGGCTGTGATGGTGCAAAGCCGGGCCGACGGAATGAGTCCGGCCAGCGTCTGTGCGTCGGCCAGGCGATGCACGAGGTCATGGTCATGGCCGATGACAAGAGTCGGCACCGCGATAGCGCGGATGTCCGCCTCGCTCACGCCGGGACCATCGCCGGCGATCGCCGAAAGCAGCCTGCCGAACAGAACCGGGTCCGGGCGAGTGAAGAAGCCTTGCAGGCTGCCGAGATTGTCCGGCGCCAATCTGGCCAGTTCGCCGGCAACAGCGCTGTCATCGAACAGACGCCTGGCGTCTTCAGGCGAATGCCGCATCAAGAGATCGCCGACGACGGCATAGGGCCTCATATTTTCCGGAGCCGCCTGGGCTACCCAGGCGGGCCGGGCGAGCACCAAAGCGCGCACACGGGCCGGCCTATGCACTGCCAGGCGCAGCGCCAGCGCCGCGCCCATCGAGATGCCGCCGACGACGGCCGGGCCGAGGCCGAGTTCGTCGGCCAGCGCTTCGACGTCTTGGGCAAACGTCGCAACCGAAAGCCGCTCGACCGGCCCGTAGCTGGATCCGCCCTGGCCCCGGCATTCGAGCGTCACCCGCCGGGTCACCGGCAGATCGGGAAACACGTCGGCAACCTGCGCGTCGTCGCCGCCTAGGCCGTGCTGAAAGATGACGGGAAGCCCGGCGCCGACGTCCCGGTAGGCAAGATCGACGCCATCGCGGCTGAAGGTCTCTTTCACGCGCGCTCGCTCGCTTCCAGCACGGTGCGCAGAAAGGCGCCCACGCCGGGCGCCTCGGCCTCTGTCAGGCCATGCGTGATCAGGGGTCCGTCGAAGCCAGCGGCTTTCAGACGGCCGATGAAATGCGGGAAGTCGACAACGCCATGTCCGGCCGCGGCAAAGCTGCCATCGGCATAGCGGTCCTTGGCATGCGCCATGCCGATCTCGGCGGCCAGCAAGCCGACGGCCTCGTCGATCAGGCGATGACGCTCCGCGCTGTCGGCCACTTCGAACAGATTGGCCGGGTCGAGCACGATGCGCAGCCGCGTGCTGTTCATTTCGTCCAGCAGGCGGCGTGCGGCCCGGGCGTTGGAGACGACATTGGCCAGTTCCGGTTCGATGCCAAGCTCGATGTCGAAGCGCTCGGCAATCGCAATCGCCGCTTCCATGTCCATCCGCAGATCGCTCCATGCCGCCTCGCTCGCATTGTCGGGATGCCAGCGCCACTGATCCTGCGCATCCTTTGTGCCGGTGCACAGCGTGATCAGACGGGTGCCCATATCGGCGCATGACGCGGCCAGGACCTCAAGCCGGGCGAGTCCCTGGATGCGAACCGAGCGATCCGGGTGGATCATGTTGTAGGTTCCCGAAACCGCCGCGATCGAAACGCCGGCCTCGCCGCTCGCCTCAGCGACGGACCGGGCCGCGCCGAGCTCAATGCTGTCCGGCATCGACGGCAGTCCAAGGCACGCCATGTTGAACTGCGCCGCCGTGTAGCCGCCGTCCGCGACCGCGCGCAGCACCGGCAAGGCGCCGGTGGTGGCGAAGGTCTTGGCGAAAATCCCAAGCTGCATCACACGACCCCGTCGACATCGGCCAGACGGACGGCGCGGCCGCCGGCAGCGGCCGAGCGGGCGATGGCCGCCATGCCCCTGACCGAGGCGATGCCGTCCTCGATGCCGGCGCCGATCATCGGCGCGCCATTCAGTACGACATCGGCAAAGCCTTCGAGCTGCCGGCGATAGAAGTGGCCATCCGCGCCAAGCGTCCGGTGCCAACTGCCATCGGCCTCGCGGAAAATGTCGACCTCGCTGCTCTTGTAGTACCAGGGGTTATAGGTCTTCGCGAGAACGCTGCCGTTCTCGCCGTAGATCTGGAACCCTTCGTGCCAGTCCATGCGCACGGCGACCGTCAGGTCGAGATGGCCGATCGTGCCGTCGGCGAAGATGGTGGTGATGAACCAGCAATAGGCGCCATAGCGCTCGGTGAGCCGGGCCTCCACCGCCTCGATCGGCCTGTGCAGATGGCGCGCCGTATCAAGGAGATGGCTGCCATGCGCCAGCATGTAGTATTGGCGCAGATCCGCCTTGGGATTGACGGCAGGCTTGCGCGCCTTGGCGCTGGTGATGATCAGCGGTTGCACCGCATCGGTCATCGGGTAGCGGTGGGTGCTGTCGCAGTACCAGCCTTTGAACGCCAGCCGCTCGCCCATTTCGTCGTCGACGAAAGCCTTTGCCGCCTGGATGCCGGGATCGAAGCGCTTCATATGGCCGACCTGAAGCACCTTGCCGCTCTTGTCGAGCGTGGCCCGCAAGCCTTCGACCTCCTCGACCGAAACGCCTAGCGGCTTTTCGCAAAGCACATGCTTGCCGGCATCGAGCGCCAGTTCCGCGGCCTTGACGTGAAAAATGTCCGATGTCGCGATGATGACGGCATCGAGATCGGGATCGGCCAGCATCTGGCCGTAGTCGGCATAGGATTTTTCGGGCGCGTAGGTCGCGGCCATCCTGTCGCGCAGATCGTCGGCGACATCGCAGATGGCATGGAGATCGGCATTGCGTGCCTTGGTGCAGGATTCGAAATGCGCTGCCTGCGCAATCGGACCGCAGCCGAGCACGCCGACGCGCAGCCGCTTTTCGTCTTTGCGAGGCATGGAATCTCTCCTGATTAGCGCGCGGCGAGGCCGCGAAGTTGAAATTGCGGATCGCCCGACAAAGCTGCCTGATGCAGCAGACAGGCAGCGCCCAATGCCGGACCGTCGGCGCCGACGCGCGACAGTTCCACTGTGGGAACGGGATAACCTTCGGCCAGGAAGTCCGAGAGGAAAGCTTCCACCCGTCTGGCGACAAAGGGATAAACCGCATTGACCGAGCCGGAGAGGATGATGCGCTCCGGCTGCAAGGTGCAGGCAAGCGTCGCCAGGCCGCGACCGAACCAGAGCGCCCAGTCGCGCGCCGTGGCAACGGCTGGCGGATCGCCGTCGGCCAATGCCGCCACAAACTCATGCAGGCCGGCGCGCAGTCCGCTTATGTGCAAATAGCGAGCCAGCAACGCATCCTTGCCGACATAGGATTCCAGCCGCCCCGGGCGCTTCGCGTCGAAGACAAAACCTTCGTCGCCAATGCGAAGATGACCGATTTCGCCGGCGCCGCCGAGCCGGCCGCGATGCAGCCTGCCGGCATTGATGATGCCGCCGCCAACGCCGTTCTCGATCAGGATGACCAGAGCATCCTCGTCGTCCTTTCCTGGCCGCGACCGGTATGTCTCGGCCACCGCCACGGCATTGGCATCGTTTTCCAAGAGGATTGGAAAGTCCGCGCCAAAGGCAGTGCGCAAAAGTTCCGCCAGATTGACCCCGTGCCAGCCAAGGATGGTGGCATGGTATGAAATCCCGTCGGCGGCGGGGAAGCCGGGCACGGCGACATTGAGCCCGTAGGGGCGCGTGCCCGCAGGCAATTGTGAGCGGATCTCGGCGACGAGTTCCCCGATGATGTCGACCGCGGCTTCAGGCGTGCTGCCCGGGCCGGCAAATGCCCTAGAGGCGCTCGCACGCCGCGCGACGGCAAGGTCGACAGCCACGGCTGCGATCCAGTTGACGCCGATATAAGCGCCAAGGAAGAAGCCGCCATTGCCGTCGATCTCGACCAGGATACCGGGACGGCCGACCCGACCCTCGCTATCCTGCTCGTCATCCGCTCCATCCGACCGCTCGCGCGCCAGACCGGCTTCCGTCAGCCCCAGCACCAGGGCGCCGGTGGTCGACCGGGTCAGGCCGAGATCGCGTGCGAGCGCCGCTCGGCTCAACGCGCCGGCACGAAACAGCGCCGCAAGTGCCCGCGTTTCGTTCGGCCGAAGATCGGTCGACACCAGCACGTCGTTCTCCGCGATTTGTTTGATTGCCATACTAATAGATTTTTTATGCGATTTGAAAGGGTCAAACGGGGCGCACTGTAACAAAATGTTCGGCGTTCTGAATCTGTTGACCCAAGTTTCAAACGATAATTTGTATCAAAAACTTACAAATTGACATGGGAGGATGCGATGCCGGTTCTAGCGCCATTGTCACCCACCAGGCCAAAAGCCTCGCTCTCATGATGTCGAGCGAGACATTGTCCAGCGCGCGGACGGCACCGAAATCCTTCACAATATGGGGACATCTCTTCGAATGCAGGCTTGTCGGTCAGCCTGGCCCGCTTTGCGATCAGAGATCGTCGCCGTCTCTCCAGCAGGCGATCAGATGACCGTCGCCGGCCTGCCTGATGGGCGGTTGCGCCTTTCGGCAGTCGGGCAGGGCCACGGGACAGCGGCTGGCGAAGGCGCATCCGGAGGTCTCGGCATCCTGCGCGGCGAGGTCGAGCTGAGCCGGAACCTTCGGCGCCGTCTCATCCGAGGCTGCGGCCAGAAGCAGCTTCGTATAGGGGTGGTTGGGCCCGCGAAAAATCTGCTCTGACGAACCGGTCTCGACCAGCCGGCCGCGATAGAGCACGCCAATCCTGTCGGCCATGTAGCGCACCACCCTGAGGTCGTGGCTGATGAACAGATAGGTCGTGTCCTTGTCGCGCTGCAGATCGTTGAGCAAATTGAGTACCGTCGCCTGCACGGAAACGTCGAGCGCCGAGGTCGGCTCGTCCAGCACGACGAGCTTCGGCACGCCGGCGAAGGCGCGCGCAATGGCCGCCCGTTGGCGTTGGCCGCCGGACAGCGAGCGCGGCTTCTGGTCGACGGTCGCGGCGGCTAGACGGACCGAGGCCAGCAGATCGCCGACGCGCTGCTTCACCTCGCTGCGGCGCAGGCCAGCCAGCCGCCGCAGCGGACGGCCGAGAATCCTGCCTATCCGCTGGCGCGGATTGAGCGTGCGATCGGGTGACTGGAAAACCATCTGCACGTCGCGCCGTTCGCCTGCACTTCTCTTCTCGACGCGCGCCGCGACCGGGCGGCCGAACAGTTCGACCGATCCGGCGTTCGGCACCTGAAGGCCGGTGACGATCCTTGCCAGTGTCGACTTGCCGGACCCGGATTCGCCGATCAGCCCGAATGTCTCGCCCTGGCCTATCTGCAAATCGATGTCGTGCAACACAGGCTGTGCGCCGAAGGCATGGCTGATGCCTTTGCAGGCGACGGCAATCGGGCGCGGGGCTTCCGGCTGATCACTGTGGACAGGCATCGACGGTTCGGCCGCGTGCGTCTCCGCAAGCCTGCCGTCGCGCTTGGTGAAGTTGAGCGCCGGGATCGAGGCGATCAGCGCCTTTGTGTAGGCGTGAACAGGGTTCTCGAAGACATCGTCCGCGACGCCGCTCTCGACCACCGTTCCCGACTGCATAACGGCCACCCGGTCGCAGGCGCGGCGGACCATGTTGATGTCGTGGCTGATCAGCAAGACGCTGGTTTTGTGGTCGCGCCGCAAATCCTGCAGGATGGCGATGATCTCGGACTGGACGCTGGCGTCGAGCGCCGTCGTCGGCTCGTCCAGCACCAGCAGCGACGGGTCGAGCGCGATTGCGATGGCGATGTTGGCGCGCTGCTGCATGCCGCCGGATAGTTCATGCGGGTAAAGATCGAGCACCCGCTCCGGATTGCTCACCCTGACGCGACCGAGCAGTTCGGCGGCGCGACCGCGGGCCTCGTCCGAGCGAACCGGGCGATGCCGCATGATCGTCTCGGTGATCTGCCGGCCAATCGTCATCGCCGGATTGAGTGCCGCGCCCGGATGCTGGTAGACGGCTGCGATGCGGTCTCCCCTCAGCCGGCGAAGCTGCTCGGGCGAGAGATCACGGATCTCGTGGCCCTGGAACTCAAGCGCCGACGCAGCGACCCGGGCGTTGCGCGGCAGATAGCGCAATATTGCGAGCGCCACCGAACTCTTCCCCGATCCGGACTCGCCGACAAGGCCGAGTGCTTCGCCTTCGCCGATAGTGAGCGACACACCGTTGACGGCCGGATGCGATGTCCGGCGCCCATCATAGGCGACGGTGAGCTGTTCGACCTTCAGAACCGATGACGACATGGGGCCTTGAAACCACTTTCTCCCAGCGCCGCCATCGAGGGCAATCGCTTCCGCTTTCACAATGCACAATCTCGATAAAATTACTCGAATTAAGCTGGAGCGCAATCTACCTTTCATCGCTCAGGAGAGATTGTCGCAGCCGGTCGAGGCGTCGCGACGGTTCCTTGGAGCAGTTCTGCAAGGAGGCCGACATGGCACGCGACCACATGATCCTCAGCGCGTTTTTCTTCAACCCGCAGGGCGATCATCGTATGTCATGGCGCCATCCGCGCGCGCCCGGCCGCGAAGTGCTCGACTTCGACTTCTACCGCGATCTCGTCCAGTCTGCCGAGCGCGCCAGGATCGATACGATCTTCGTCGCCGACCATGTCGCGATCTGGGATTCCGTACAGAGTGGCGTAGCCCATTACGCCAATGCCCGCCTGGAACCGCTGACGCTGTTGTCGGCGCTTGCCGGCGTGACCAGGCATATCGGCCTCATCACAACCGCCTCGAGCTCCTACAGCGAGCCCTACAATGTCGCCCGCATGTTTGCCTCGCTCGACCATATCAGCAAGGGCAGGGCGTCTTGGAATGTGGTGACGTCGGCCATGGACGAGGAGGCCCGCAATTTCGGCCGCGACGGCAATATCGAGCACGCCTTTCGGTATGAGCGCGCTACCGAATTCCTCGATATCGTCAAGGCGCTGTGGGACAGCTGGGAAGACGAGGCGCTACTGATCGACAAGGCAACGGGCTATTTTGCCGACCCAGACAAGGTCCATCCCGTCGACCACAAGGGCAAGCATTTCAAGGTGCGCGGACCGCTCAATGTCTCGCGCCCGCCGCAGGGCCATCCGTTGATCGTCCAGGCCGGCTCGTCCGAGGACGGCAAGAATTTCGCTACTGCGCACGCCGATGCGCACTTTGCCATCTACAGCAGCAAGGAAGACGGCATCAAATACAGGCAGGACATCAACGAGCGCCTCGCCCGTTACGGCCGCAAGCCCGAGAGCTTCAAGATCCTGCCGGGCATCCTGCCGATCGTCGCAGCTTCCGAAGCGGAGGGACGCGAGCGGCAGGAGTATCTGCAGAGCTTGCTTCCCGATCGGGTCGGCATCGACCTTCTCTCGAGCTGGAGCGGCGTCGATCTCTCCGTATATCCGCCGGACGGCCCGCTGCCGCCGCTGCCGGACGAGAGCACCTTCAATGGCGGTCGCACCTCGCTCAATCGCGTCAAGGAATGGTCGAAGCAGAACCTCACTCTGCGCGAGATCGCTCGCAAGCTCGCCAACAGCGGTTCGGTGCCGACCGTCGTCGGCACACCGAACCAGATCGCCGATCAGCTGCAGGACTGGTTCGAGGCAGGTGCCGCCGACGGCTTCAACCTGATGTTCCCGCTGCTCCCGGAGGATTGGGTGAATTTTGCCGAGCAGGTCGTGCCGGAACTGCAGCGCCGCGGCGTATTCCCCACCGAATATGCGCCGGGGACGCTGCGTGATCGTTTCGGCCTGGCTCGGCCGGCCAACCGCTTCGCCGAACAGCGCGACAATGTGCGCGCCGTATCCTGACTTGGGGCAACTGATATGACCGCAGCGCCAAAACTTCAGCCCCGCGAAGCCACGGCTCCGCAGCTCATCAATGTTCTGCACAGCCCCAAGCGCATACGGGTCAAATTCGCCGGCCGCACCATCGCCGACAGCCGCAACGTCCTGGTGCTGCGCTCCAACCATTTTCTGCCGATCTATTTCTTCCCGGCCTCCTCGGTGGACCGCTCGCTCTTGAAGCCGTCCGAGCATCGCCAGCCGCATCCAGTCGGCGGCGAAACCACCTATTGGGACCTGGAGACGGGATCGAAAGCTTCTCCCAATGCGGCCTGGTCGTTTGTCGCGCCGCCGGATGAAAGCCTGTCGCCACTGGCCGGCCGCATCGCCTTCACCTGGAAAGCGGTCGACCAATGGTTCGAGGAGGAGGAAGAAGTCTTCGTCCACGCCCGCGATCCATACGCACGCATCGATGTGCTGCAGAGTTCAAGTCACGTCCAGATCTGGTTCGACGGCGAAGTGATCGCCGACAGCCATCGCCCGGTGCTGCTGTTCGAAACGCATCTGCCGACGCGTTTCTATTTGCACCCGGACGATGTCAGGCTCGACCAGCTGACCGCTTCGGACAGCACGACGCGCTGTCCCTACAAGGGCATCGCCTCCTACTGGTCGGGCCGGCGCGCCGACGGCTCGGTAAGCCCCGATGTCGCCTGGAGCTACCGCGATCCCATTGCCGAAATGCCCAAGATCAGGGGCCTCATCGCCTTTTACCCGCAAGCCGTCGACCGCATCCATCTCGACGGCGAACCAGTCGCTTAAGCCATTCAACAGTCATTTCAGACAGGGGTTTCAAAATGACCAAACGCAACGACATCGATACGCTTCGCAATCTGTCCGGCGACATCTGGAACGTCGCCGTCGATGAGCACCAGGCCGGCTTCCTCAAGCGCCGCGATCTCCTGAAATACGCAGCCTTGATCGGCCTCACCGGCTTTGCCGCCTCGCAGGGACTTGTTGGTTTCGGCACGGCGCGCGCTGCCGGCGCCGGCGGCACGGTCCGCGTTGGGCTGGGACAGCCGACCAAGGCGATCGATCCCGTCTCCATCACCGATCCGGCCAGCATCGGCGTCATCAGCCAGGTCGGCGAATATCTCATCCTCGACGATCCCAAGGACGGTCTGCAGCCCAAGCTCGCTCTGTCGTGGGAGGCCGACGAGACGGCCAGCCGCTGGACCTTCAAATTGCGGCCGGGCGTGAAATTCCACGACGGCCGCACCGTCACCGCCAAGGATGTGGTGGCGAGCTTCGAGCGGCTGGTCGATCCGGCCAGCGGTTCGTCCGCTTTGTCGGCCTATAAGGGCATCCTGTCCAAGGGCGGCGCCAAGGTCGTCGACGACCAGACAGTCGCCTTCGATCTCGACGGGCCCAACAGCAACTTCCCCTTCTATGTCTCGTCCGACGTCTACAATGCCGTCATCCTGCCGGCCGACTATGCCGGCGATTTCGAGAAGAATTTCAACGGCACCGGCCCGTTCAAGCTCGAATCCTTCCGCCCCAAGCAGGGCGCCAGCTTCGTGCGCAACCCTGACTATTGGGGCGACAAGGCGCTGCCCGACCGCGTCGAAATCAAGTTCTTCGACGACGAGCAGGCGCAGGTGCTGGCGCTGCAGGCCGGCCAGCTCGACGTCATCCCGAGCACGACCCGGCTGGAATTGGCGATCGAGGGCAATCCCAACTTCAAGCTGCTCAGCGTGCAGGCAAGCTCGCATGACGAGGTGCATCTGCGGACCGACCAGGCGCCGTTCACCGACAGGCGCATCCGCCGCGCGCTGGCGCTCACCATCGACCGCGAGGCTGTGGTCAAGGGTCTGTTGAAGGGCCGCGCCATTGTCGGCAACGACACGCCGTTTGCGCCGATCTTCCCCTCGGCCGATCCGTCGGTGCCGCAGCGCAAGCAGGACATCGCCGAGGCCAAGCGCCTGCTTGGCGAAGCCGGCGTGCCGAACGGCTTCCCGGTGACGCTGACCACCGAGCGCGCCTATGACATTCCCGATTATGCCGTGCTGATCCAGAATTTTGCCAAGAAGGCCGGCATCGACATCAAGCTCAACGTGCTGCCGCAGGACGCCTATTATGGCTCGGCGAAGTTCGGCTCGTCGCCATGGCTCGATTCCAATCTCGGCATTACCGATTTTGGCCATCGCGGCACGCCCGACATCTTCCTCAATGCGACGCTGAAGAGTTCGGGCGCCTGGAACGCGGCGCATTTCAACAACCCGGCCTATGACGGGTTGCTGCTCGAATACGGCAAGGCCCGCGACCTTCAGGCGCAACGCCTTGCCGCGGGCAAGATCCAGACCTTGCTGCTGGACGAGACGCCGCTGATCATCAGCTACTTCTCGCAATACAGCCGCATCGTCTCGTCCAAGGTCGAGGGCGTCCGCTTCACGGCGATCTCGCATCTGCTGCTCGATCGCGTGACGTTCGCCCAGGCATGATTGCGAGACGTCCAGCCACTCCGGGCACTAAAATCCGATGCTGACCGGCCGCACTGTGTCGGTGCGGGCAGCCTCGCTTCTGCTCACGCTGTGGCTGGTCAGCATGCTGGTGTTCTTCGCCGGGCAGGTTCTGCCCGGCGATGTCGGTCGCCTCATGCTCGGGCCGTTCGCCGATGCCGAGGCCGTCGCGGCGCTGAACAGGCAGCTCGGCGCCGACCAGCCGGTGCTCGTGCAATACTGGCACTGGTTCAGCAGCGTGCTGTCAGGCGACTTCGGCACCTCCCTGTCGTTGCGTTTGCCGGTGGCGCCCTTCGTTCTGGAAAGCCTCAAGCGCTCGGCGGCCCTTGCCGGAATTATCCTCGTCTTTCTGTTGCCGCTGGGCATCGGCGCCGGGATCGTCGCCGGTTTCAACCAGGGCCGCTTTATCGACCGCCTGATCGTACTCGCCGGCGTGTCCTTCGGCATCGTCCCGGACTTCGTCTCCGGCCTGCTGTTGCTCATCGTCTTCGGCCTGTGGCTGAACTGGTTCCCGATCACCGGCGCTGCTCCCGATGGCGCCGGGCTGTGGGTCAGTGGCTATTATCTGATCCTGCCGGCGCTGCCGCTGGTGCTGAACCTTGCCGGCTACATCACCCGCATGACGCGGGCCGGTGTGATCGAGGCGCTGGCCGCCGACTATACGCGCACCGCCGTCCTGAAAGGCCTTGAGCGTCGCGAAATCCTCATCCGGCACGTGCTGCGTAATGCGCTGACGCCGACCATCGCCGTGCTGGCGACGCAGACCGGTTACATGCTTGGCGGGCTGGTGGTGATCGAAGCGCTGTTCGGCATACAGGGTCTCGGCAATCTGGTGCTCAACGCCGCCAAGTCGCGTGACTTCCCGATGCTCGAAGCCGGCGTGCTGGTCATGGCGACCATCTTCGTGCTGTCGGCCGCGGCAGGCGATCTCGTGAATGCCTTGCTCGATCCGCGGCAGCGCCGCCGTGTCTCGCCATGATGGAACTGATGGAATTGCCGGAGCGCCGTACGCTGCGGTGGCGGGCAGCAAGTCGCATCCGCGAGACTGTTTCGCAGCTGCCGCCCTCGGTCATCATCGGCTCGCTGATCCTGCTGTTCTGGGTCGGCTGTGCCGTGTTCGGCAGCCTGTTTGTGCCCTACGATCCCTATGCCGAGGATTTCCTCGTCATGCTGGCGCCGCCTGATGCCGCGCACTGGTTCGGCACCGACCAGCTCGGTCGTGACGTGCTGTCGCGCATCGTCGTCGGCTCGCGTGACATCCTGCTGGTCGCGCCGGCAGCAACCCTGCTCGGCGTAGCCGCCGGCAGTGTGCTTGGCCTCGTGCTCGGCTATTTCGACGGGCTGATTGACGCCATCGGCGCCAGGCTGCTCGACACGCTGATGGCTTTTCCCTTCATCGTGCTCGTCACCATGACGCTGGTCGCGCTCGGGCCGTCCAACCTCACCGTCATCCTGGTGATCGGCATCGCCTATGCGCCGCTGGTGGCGCGAACGGTGCGCGCCGCCGTGCGCGAACAGCGCGAGCGCGACTATGTCAGCGCCGCCCGTCTCGGCGGCGAGAGCGCTCTTGCCATCATGTTCCTCGAGATCCTGCCCAATGTCAGGGAGACCATCCTCATCGAACTGGTCACACGGCTCGGCTACGCCTTCTTTTCAATCGCCACGCTGAGCTTTCTCGGCCTCGGCATCCAGCCGCCTTCAGCCGATTGGGGGCTGGCCGTGGCCGACGGCTACGGCTTCCTGACCGGCGGCAAATGGTGGGTGGTGATCTTCAACTCGGCGGCCATCGTCTCGCTGGTCATGGCCACTAATCTGATCGCGCAAGGCATGGGCGCCTTCGAAAACAGCGACCGGTGAAGATCGGCGCTCACCAAAGCTGACGCGCAATTCAGGACCGTGCGCTAAAATCGCTCCTTGTGATTCGGCCCGGATCGGGCATCAGAACAAGGAACGGCATGAGCAAGGCTCTCTCCACATTCGCACTGGTCGCGGTGTTCACCGCATTGCTCATGGCGCTCAGCCTGGCGGTTGCCCGGCACGGCTATCCCTATGGCGCGATCGGGGTCCGGCGGCTGGACGGCATCGCCGATGCTGGCTCGTTCCTGCCGCTCGCCGCCGTCTATTTCTTCAGCGCCATGCTGATGATGATCCTGCCGATCCGCGCCGCCGGCATCGTGCTCACCCATGCGGCGGACGCGCTGTTCTTGGCGGTGATCGCCTTGTTCGCGACCATTGTCGGCTGCCTCGTCGCCCGCTGGGCCTTCGGCCAGAGCAGTGTGTTATGGGCGCTGCTCAACTGGCGCTTTCTGTTTGCCGCGGCAATCGTCGGCTGTCATTTCACCATGAACGAGCTGCGCCGTAACATCCTGCTCAGAAGCCTGTTCTTCGTCATCTTCGCCGCGGCAACGCTGGCTTGCCTGTTCTGGACTTTTCCGAGCTGACAGCGGCCTGCTTCATATCGTCCGTTTTGAGGTCGCGGCTTTCACAGCAGCGCGCCATCGGCTATCCAGTCCGCAGCTAGACGTCAGGCCTCACAGTGTCGTCATTTGTCTGATAAATGATTCAGGCATACGGCACCCCCAGCGAACCAATACAAGGAAACCGCGACATGACCCTGTTTCGTAAAAATCTGATCGATGGCGAGTGGGTGGGCGAAGCCGGCTCGCGCAACATCAACCCGTCCGATACCGGCGATGTCGTTGGCGAATATGCCTCGGCCGGTGCCGAACAGGCCAAGCAGGCCATCGCGGCGGCCAAGGCTGCTTTCCCGGCCTGGTCGCGTTCGGCGCCGCTGGTTCGCCATGCCGTGCTGAAAAAGGCGTCGGACGAGATCATGGCGCGCAAGGAAGAGATCGGCCGCGCGCTGTCGCGCGAAGAGGGCAAGACGCTGGCCGAAGGCATTGGCGAGACCATCCGCGCCGCCCAGATCTTCGATTTCTTCGCCGGCGAGACGCTGCGCCTGTCGGGCGAACTGGTACCCAGCGTTCGGCCCGGCGTCGGCGTCGAGATCACCCGTGAAGCTGTCGGTGTCGTCGGCATCATCACGCCATGGAATTTCCCGATCGCCATTCCCACCTGGAAGATCGCGCCGGCGCTCGCGCACGGCAACACCATCGTCTTCAAGCCGGCCGAACTCGTCCCTGAAAGCGCCTGGACCATCGTCGACATCCTGCACCGCGCCGGCTTGCCGAAAGGCGTGCTTAACCTGGTCATGGGCAAGGGCTCGGTGGTCGGCCAAGCCATGCTTGACAGCCCCGACCTCAACGCCATCACCTTCACCGGCTCGGTCGGCACCGGCAAACGTGTGGCTGCGGCCAGTGTGGAGCACATGCGAAAGTTCCAGCTCGAAATGGGCGGCAAGAACCCGATGGTCGTGCTCGACGACGCCGACCTCGCCACGGCGGTCGAATGCGCCATCAACGGCGCCTATTTCTCGACCGGCCAGCGTTGCACGGCCTCTTCCCGGCTGGTGGTGACCGAAGGCATTCACGACCGCTTCGTCGCCGCGCTCAAGGAGCGACTGGAAAAGCTCGTCATCGGCGATGCGCTCGATGCAAAGACGCAGATCGGGCCGGTCGTCGATGCGAGCCAGCTGAAGCAGGACGAGGACTATATCGCCATCGGCAGCCAGGAAGGCGCCAACCTCGCTTTCGGCGGCGAGCGACTCGATCGCGAAACGCCCGGCTTCTATCTCCGGCCGGCGCTGTTTACCGAGAGCACCAACGCCATGCGCATTTCGCGGGAAGAAATCTTCGGGCCGGTAGCCAACGTCATTCGCGTCAAGGACTATGACGAGGCGCTTGCGGTTGCCAACGACACCCCCTTCGGCCTGACCTCCGGCATCTGCACCTCTAGCCTCAAGCATGCCACGCATTTCCGGCGCAATTCCGAGGCCGGCATGGTGATGGTCAATCTGCCGACCGCCGGCGTCGATTTCCACGTCCCGTTCGGTGGCCGAAAGGGATCGAGCTACGGCCCGCGCGAGCAGGGCCGCTATGCCGCGGAGTTCTACACCACGGTGAAGACAGCCTATACATTCGCCGGCTGATCGACGGGTGACCCGATGGCAGCGGCGAAAGAGGCCCTGACCTGGCTCAACCCGCCGCCGCACCATGCCTTCGGCGATGGCATCGTGCATGTGCGCACCGGCGGGGAAACCGACTTCTGGCGCGAAACCTTTTACGGTTTCTGGCGTGACAATGGCCATTTCCTGTATCGGCCGGTCGAGGGTGACTTCAGCGCCGAAGTCACCGTCAAGGGCGACTACAAGGTGCTCTACGACCAGGCCGGGCTGATGCTGCGGCTGAGTGAAACGCACTGGATCAAGGCCGGCATCGAATACACCGACGGGCTGGCTTACTTTTCGGTGGTGGTCACCAACGACACCTCGGACTGGTCGCTGCTCAGCATTCCCACCGGCCCCGACGGCGTGCGCATCCGGCTGACCCGCCATGCCGAGGCGATCCGCATCCAATATCTTGATACCACCGATGGCAAGTGGAAGCCGGTGCGGCTGGCTTATTTCCCGATCTCCAAATCCGTCGATGTCGGCATGATGTGCTGCTCGCCGCAGCGCGAAGGGTTTGAGGTAACATTCTCCGGCTTTACTGTCGGCCCGCCGATTTCCAGGCAATTGCACGACTGACGGCCATATCGATGGCGGACTAACCGTCTGCCTGATGCTGGAAGAACTGCAAAAACAGCTCCCGTTCGGTGGTTATGTCGAGCTTCTCGTAGATGCGGCGGCGGTGGTTCTTCACCGTGCCGACGGCGATGCCGAGCCGTTCCGCGATGTTGGCGGTCGGATGTCCCGCCAGGATCAACTGCACCAATTCCCGCTCGCGCAGCGACAGCTCCGGCCACAGGCTCGCCGGGATGGTCGGCTCCTGCCGGGGCGAGGCGCCGGGGCCGGTCGGCGCCCATGTGCGAGAGAACTCGGTGCCGCGCGCCTTGATGTCGAGCGCATGCAAGGCCCCGAACACCGGCAGCCGCTCGTCCAGCAGGGCGATCTCGCTCTCCTTGAAGGTGGAGGTCGAGCGGTCGAGGAAGATGCCGAGGCACCAGTCGCCGCCATCGGCCAGCATGATGCCGACCTCGTCGCAGATCTCCGACTGCGCCAGGAAGCCGGCTATGTACTGGCCCCGTTTGGCTTCGTCGTCGGCAAGCCGCTTCAGCGGCAGGATGCCCAGCCGGCGTTCACGCCGCCACGAGGCATAGAACGGGTCGAAGACGTAGTAATTGTCGAGATAGCGCCGGACCATCTCGTCGGAGAAGCGCCGGTGCTTGATGAATTCCGGCGTCTGCGTCGCCGAATATCGGGTCACGGTGACGAGATCGTGCTCGATATCGGCTCCGATCAGGTCAATCAGGCAGTCGACATGCCTGTCCGTACCGGCGGCGGCAATCGCCCTGGCGAGCGGCCCCCAGATATTGCCCATGCGCATGCCCTTTTCTCGGCGATCCCGGTCCGGCAGTCATTGTGTCTTTTGGCATATGGCGCAAGGCCGCCCAAGGAATCTAGCTTGAGCCATCCTAGAGCAATCCTGAGGCGACCGTGACCCAACCCAACCTCACCAGCCCCATCGTCGGCAATCCAATCGTCATCGGCATCGACGCCGGCGGCACCATGACCGACACGATCCTTGTCGACCAGGACGGCCACTTCAAGATCGGCAAGTCGGCAACCACGCCGAAGAACGAGGCCGAGGGTTTCCTGGCCTCGGCCGAGGATGCGGCCGATGCCTGGGGCATCTCGCTGGAGCAGCTCTTTTCCGGCGTCAACGTCGTGCTCTATTCCGGCACTGGCATGCTCAACACGCTGCTGTCGCGCACCGGCCGCCGACTCGGCCTGATCACCACCAAGGGTCTGGAAGACATGATCCTGATGGGCCGCGGCCTGCAGGCCTGGGCCGACTATTCCTATGCCGACAGGCTGCATGCGGTCACCCACCACCATCCCGATCCGCTGGTGCCACGCCGCCGCACCCATGGCGTCACCGAGCGCATCGACCAGTTCGGCGACATCGTGCTGCCGCTCTACGAGCATGAGGTCGCGACTGCAGCCAGGAAGCTGATCGCCGACAAGGTCGAGGCGATCTGCATCATGACCATCTTCTCGCACGTCAATCCGGTGCACGAGAAGCGCATCGCCGAGATCTGCCGCGAGGAAGTGCAGAAGGCCGGCGCCGACATTCTCGTCTACACCAGCCACGAAGTCCGCCCGGTCATTCGCGAACAGTCGCGGCTGAACTCGGTGCTGATCGAGGCCTACGCGACGTCGCGCGGCCGCAAGCAGCTTAGGGGTATCGAGGACGTCTCGAAGAAATACGGCTTCAAATACGGCGTGCAGACTTTGCTCTCCTTTGGCGGCCTGACCTCGATCAATCATCCGCGCCTGCACGAAACCATGATTTCGGGCCCGATCGGCGGTATTCTCGGCGCGGCCTATGTCGGCAAGCTCATCGGCAACGACTCCCTGATCTGCTCGGACATGGGCGGCACCTCCTTCGACATGGGCGTCATTTCGCGCGGCCAGACGCGGATCGAGAACGAGCCGCTGATGGACCGTTTCAAGCTCAACGTGCCGACGCTGCATCTCGACACGATCGGCGCCGGCGCCGGCATGATCCTCAAGGTCGACCCGCTGACCAAGAAAGTCTCGCTCGGGCCGGAAAGCGCCGGTTCCGACCCCGGCCCCATCTGCTTCGCCAAGGGCGGCACTGAACCCACCATCGCCGATTGCGACGCCATACTAGGCCGCCTCAACCCGTATTATTTCCTCGGCGGCAAGGTCGTCTTGCAGGTCGAGAAGGCGCGCAAAGCGTTTGAGGAAAAATGCTCCAGCATCCTTGGCGTCGGGGTCGAGGAGGCTGCCGAAGGCATGATCGACATGCTGGAAGCCGATGCCAACAACGCGCTGCGCCGGGTCATTTCCGGCCAGGGCATCCATCCCTCGGAATTCACGCTGCTGTCCTATGGCGGCTCGGGTCCGCTGCATCTGGCCGGCTGCTCCAGGGGCATCGGCTTCAAGGACATCATCACCTTCCAGTTTGCCGCCGCCTTCTCGGCCTTCGGCTGCACCACCGCCGATTTCATGCGTCGGCATTCGGTCTCGACGCAGCACGACATCGGCGCCCGCGCAAGCGATGACGAGCTGCTCGCTTTCGGCAAGAAGGTCACCGACGTCTGGAATGATCTCACCAAGGCGGCGGTCGACGAGATGATCAGCGACGGCCATATCAGAGACAAGATCAAGACCGTGCCGTTCCTGATGATGCGCTACACCGGCCAGCTCGAGGATGTCGAGGTCATGGCACCGCTTGCCGAGGTCAATTCGGCTGACGACATGCGTAGGGTCATCGACGAGTTCGAGGCGGTCTACGCCAAGGTCAACCATCGCGTTTCGCGCTATGGCGAAGCCGGCTTCACCATCACCGAGCTCGGATTGATCGCCACCGCCGACAAGGTCAAGCCGGTGCTCTTGAAGCGCCCGCTCGGCAAGTCGGCCCCGGCAGCAGCGCACAAGGGCGTGCGCGAGGCCTATATCGGGGGACGCTGGCACAAGGCCAATCTCTACGAGATGGACCTACTGCAGCCCGGCCATGAGGTGATCGGTCCGGCCATCATCGAACATCCCGCCACCACGCTCGTTGTTCATCCGCAGGACCGTGTCCACGTCGATGAGTGGACGCTGCTGCATTACACCCATTCTTGAAAGGGCACCGCCATGTTGGACAGACCTGCCTCGGCCCTGCGCCTTCGCGAACGGCTGCTCGATTCAGAACGGCTGATGGAAGAGACCGGCTGCTATGACGGCATCACCGAGCTCACGCTACGCAACCAGGACCCGCTGAAATTCGAGACGCTGCACACCAAGCTGCGCGCCTATTGCGTCTCGGCCCGCGAAATGGCCCGCCGCATCTCTGCCTCGCCCGGCGTGCGCGAAGTCGGCGAAATGGTGGTGGCGATCTATACGCCCGAGGGCGATGCGATCGCGCTGTCCAACGGCATCATGGTCCACGTCCACACGATGAGCCGCTTCATCAAATGGATGATCAAGAACAATTACGAGGAAAACCCGAAGATCCGCGAAGGCGACATCTTTGCCAACAACGATGCTTTCATCGGCACCGTGCAGGTGCCCGACGTCATGGACGTAGTGCCGATCTTCCATGAAGGCACGCTGGTCGGCTGGGCCGGTGCGGTCTGCCACGAGCTCGAAGCCGGCGGCATCACGCCCGGCGGCGACGTCTGCTTGGCGCAGGAGCGCTTCACCGAAGGCCTGTTCGTCTGCGCCGAAAAGATAGGCGAGAATGACGAGATCCGCCGCGACTACGTCATCCGCTGCGAGCGCAATCTGCGCATGCCGATCTACTGGGTGCTGGACGAGAAGGCCAAGGTCGCCTCCTGCATCGACATGCGCGAAAGCGTCAAGCAGCTGATCTCCGACATCGGCCTCGACTACTGGATGAAGGTGTCGAAGGAGTTCATCGAGGAGGGCCGTCGCGCCCAGCTCGCCCGCACCCGCCAGCTCACCGTGCCCGGCATTTATCGTGGCCACACCTTCTACGGCCATGTCACGACGGGCAAGCCCGGCTTCCAGCTGCTTGGCGATCCCGACTGGCTCTACAACATCCCGATCGAGATGGAGATCACCACCGACGGCAAGATCACCATGGACTTCGAGGGCACGCAGCCCTGGGGCTACCATTCGATGAACTGCACGCCGGCCGGCATGGATGGCGGCATGTTCGTCACCTTGACCCAGCACATGAATTTCGAGGGCCTGGTCAATGACGGCGCCTGGATGGCGACCGAGCTGAAGCTGCCGCACGGCACCTGGACCAACCCCGACAATGAGATGGTGGCGACCGCCACATCCTGGGCGCTGCTGCTGCCGGCCTATGGCGTGTTCCAGCGCCTTTTGTCGCGCGGCTTCGTCGCGCGCGGCTTCGTCGAGGAAGCCTTCGTTGGCCAGGTCAACAGCCCGATGATCGAGATGGGCGGCGAAAGCCAGTACGGTACGCCGTTCGGCATGGCGCATTTCGAATGCGCCGCCGCCGGCTCCGGCGCGCTGGCCATCGCCGATGGCCTCGACACCGCCTATGTCGGCTGGAATCCGGAATCCGACATGGGCAACATCGAGGTCTGGGAACAATCGATGCCGATGGTCTATATCGGCCGCTCGATCGTCCCCAATTCAGGGGGCGCCGGCAAATATCGCGGCGGCTGTTCCTTCGTCTCGACCTGGCTGATCAACAAGACCTCGCACCTGCGACTGCACACCTCGGAACACTCCTCGCGGGTATTCGACAATGGCGGCATGTGTGGCGGCTATCCCGCGCCGACCTGCCAGAAGCATCGCGCGGTACGCAATTCCAACATCCATGAACTGGCGGCAAAAGGCGAACCGCTCGCGCATGCCCCAGGTATCGATCCGCATGTCTCCGACTACGAGAAGAACATCGGCGGCGACCATGCCGTGGTCGAAGGCCCCTACATCACCTCGCCGCACAAGTCGGGGGACATCTTCAGCCATTCCTACAATGGTGGCGGCGGTTACGGCGACGTGCTGGAGCGCGATGCGGTCAAGACCGCCTGGGATGCCGAGAACGGTTTTCTCACCCGCCAGGCGGCGATCCAGATTTTCGGCATCGTGCTGAAGGACGACGCCGAGGGTTATCCGGTTGCCGATATCGACGCCACCGTCGAACGTCGTGCCGCCATGCGCAGAGAGCGTCTGGCCAAGGCGATCCCGGTTTCGGACTGGATCGCTGCCGAACGCAGCCGTGTCGAGAAGGCCGACTTCGCGCCCGAGGTGAAGAAAATGTATGCCAGCGCGATCAAGCTATCGTCGCGCTTCACCAGGGATTTCAGTGATTTCTGGACCGTCGACGCCAGATCGATCTTCATGCCGGGAGCAAAGCCATGACCTCATACAGCAAGGAAGTCCTCGGCGATCTCTCAGCCGGCAAGCTGCCCTGGCCGCAGACAAAGCGCATCATGAGCGCCTACAAGGACGACGACCGCTTCTTCAAGATGCTCGCCGTCTATCAGGACCGTGTCGCATGGAAGGACCCGATCCTGCTGCCGGTCTCGGATCACCTCTTCATCTGCCAAAGCGGCGATGAACGGATCACCCGCTGCGAATGCGGCCACTCCTTCGGCGACTACCGCAAGAACTGGAAGCTCAAGGCCGCGATCAACGTGCGAAACACCGAGGAAGCGCTGCGCGAGATCTATCCCAACAGCGATATTCCCGATCCGCAATGGATGGAAATTCGCGAATTCATCTGTCCACAATGCGGCACCATGCACGAAGTGGAAGCGGCGGCGCCGGGCTACCCGATCGTCCATGATTTCGAGCCAGATCTCGAAGGCTTCTACCGCGAGTGGCTGGGCAAACCGCTTTAGCGAAACTCGATGTTACGGCCGCGTTGCCGGCAAGGTAGCGCTCCTAGCCGGCGACGGACTATGAATCAACGCATCGTACGTCGCATCGGAGACTGCCCACCATGACAGACCTTTCCGGCCGCAGCGCCATCGTCACCGGCGGGTTTTCCGGCATGGGTTTCGCCATTGCTACGGCCCTGGCGCAAGCCGGCGCCAATGTCGCCGTCGGCTCCTACATCGCGCCCGCCGGCGCCGACAGATCCGACGCCGCCTACTATCCCGGCGCCGATGAACTCGAGGGCGTGCGGTTGGCCCTGTCGGCACACGGCACCAGGGTTTGTGCCGCCCATCTCGATGTCCGCGACAGCGAGGTGACCAACCGGTTTGCAGCCGACGTGCAGGCCGCCATCGGCCCGGCCGACATACTGGTCAATGCCGCGGGCACCACCGCCGAACAGCCGGTCTGCGGCCATTCCGACGCGCTGTGGGACAAGATCGTCGACACCAATCTCAGCGGAGCGTTCCGCGTCACCCGAGCTGTGCTGCCCGGCATGATCGAGCGCGGCTGGGGCCGTATCGTCAACATCGGCTCGACGGCGGCTTCCGTCGGCTGGAAGGACAACCCGGCCTACTGCGCCTCGAAGGCCGGGCTGCTCGGCCTTACCCGCTGTGTAGCGCTGGAAGGCGCCGCGCACGGTGTCACTTGCGTCATGATCAGCCCGACCTGGGTCGAGACCGAACTGATGCGCCGCAACGTGGCGCAGGTCGTCGAGCGTGAGGGCAAGGGCAGAACCGCCGAGGAAGCGATGGCCGAGATCGCCAAGGGCAATCCCCAGCAGCGCATGCTGCAGCCGCAGGAAATCGCGGCTCTAGCCGTGTTCCTGTGCTCGGATCTGGCCAAGGGCATCACCATGGAAAACATCCAGATCACCGGCGGAGCGCTGTGGTAGCGGCCACAGTTTGAATTTTCGAACGAGCGAGCCGCATTAACGCCATTTGTCGGTTGCATGGTCGTTTTGGCCCTGCCTGCAGCAACTTTACCCCTCGCGGCAAATTTACCATTGAGTGACAGGCGATAGAGGTTATATTGTGCACTGCACAATGGATGCTCGCTGATCGGGGTCCGGCAAGGGCAGGTTCCGGCGATCGCGCATGACGCAGAAAAGCCGACCATGGGCGCTTCAGCCCAGCCGAAAGGCGGCAGCATGAGAAATCCGGTACGGATATGAAGATCCCGAAATCCATTCTGATCGATCCGGACAACAACAAGGCCTATGCCGCCTTCGCCGTTGCGGTGTCGGTCTTTGCCTTCGCCTACTCCACCAATTTCGGCCAGATCCTGATCCTCGCCTACTATCTGGTATGGCTGCCGCTGCTGTTCGTCGATTACCGGCGTTTCGCCCGCGATCTCTCCAGCGCCTGGCTGCCGCTGCTGTTTGCGGCCTATGTCTGCCTGTCGCTGTTCTGGTCGCAAGCGGCCGGCACCAGCGCGCGGGCGGGGCTGCAATATTTCTCCCACATGCTGTGCGCCTACATCGCGGCGCGCACCATCAGCACGCGCACGCTGGTGCTGGGCTCGCTGATCGGCATCTTCATCGTGCTGCTGTATTCGCTGAAGGTTGGCGCCTATGCGCTCGACACTATCGACGGCACCACCAATTTCGTCGGCGCCTTCGGCTCCAAGAACCAGATCGGCTTCTTCGCCTCGCTCGGCATCTTCTTCTGCTTCGCTTTTCTGGCCTTCTACCGGCGCAACTGGATGAGCTTCGTCTGGACCGCGCCGATCATCCTGCTGTCGGTCTATATGCTGGCGATCGCCCACTCGGCGACGTCGGTCGCTTCGCTTCCGGCGGTGATCGGTGTCGTTGCCTTGCTTGCCATGAGCAAGGTTCTGTCACGCCGCTACCGCCGCGTGCTGTTCGTCGTCGGCGCTACCGCGCTGGTCGGCGGTGTGATGGCTGCGCTGAACCTTGGCCTGCTCGATGTCGTGCTCGGCATCTTCGGCAAGGATTCGACGCTGACCGGCCGCACCTATCTCTGGGAACAGGGCTGGGCCGCCGCGCAGCAGCGTCCGGTGCTCGGTTATGGCTATGCCGCCTACTGGATCCAGGGTTTTGCCGATCCGGAACGGCTCTGGGCCGAGTTCTACATCTCCACCCGCACCGGCTTCCATTTCCACAACACCTATATCGAGACGCTGGTCGAGCTCGGCTTCATCGGCGTGACGATGCTGGCGCTGATCATCCTGCGCTCCTTCTGGGGCCATGTTTCGAAGGTGGTGTTCGGTGACTGGAGCGCCGATTCAGTGGTGCTCGCCGGCGCGGTCGGCATGATGCTGATCCGCTCCTTCTTCGAGGTCGAGATCCTCGGCCCCTATTTCATGGCCTCGTTCATCGTCTATTACGGCCTGTTCAAGCTGCGCCCGGTGCCGCTCGCCAGGGCAAGGCGGGCCTATGTTCCGGTGCCGGACGAGAACACCGCCAACGGCCGCATGCCGGCGCGCGTCTGACTTGCTTATCTCAGGCGACGGCGCGCTTGCGCAGCATCAGCCGCTGCAGGAAGCGGCGCAACGGCTCGTCATAGAGGCGCGTGGCGATGTCGGCGATGACGATGACGGAAACCGCCATGACGATGCCGAACCAGGGATGATGCGCGAACGGGTCGATCGCTGCGGCCTTGCCCGCCCCGGCGATGATCATCAGCAGCGGCGTGTGGATGATGTAGATTGGGTAGGAAATCCGCCCCAGCCAGCCATAGAGGCCTGACAGGCGCGGCGCCGTCGGCGCAATAGTGCCGACCACCACCAGCACCGGGAAAACAAAGACGACGCAGGCGAGATCGTAGGCGACGCGCGCGCCGCCGGCCGGCGCGATGGCAAAGACAACGAGCGTCAGTGCGATCGCGGCCTCTATCCACCAGCCGCGCCGCAGAAAGCCGAGCCCGCTTTGATAGCGTGTCATGGACCGGCAAAGCAGCACGCCCAGGAAGAACGAGAAACAGACGCGTGGCAGGCCGCTGATGATAGTCGATCCGGTCATGCCGAAGTCGAGGGTGCCGGCAATGATAGAGACGACCACCAGCAACACCAGACTGACGGCGATGAGCGTGCTCAGCACGCGTTTCGTCAGCAGGAAGAAGACGGCGACATAGGCTATGTTGACGATCAGCTCGAAGAACAGCGACCACGACGCGGGGTTGAGCGGAAAGATCGTGTGATAGGCATCGCTGACCAGCGGGATGAAGAACATGCCGGTCGTCAGCATGGTGCCGATCTCGGAGATCGGCATGTATTCCGCCGGAATCAGCCGGTTCTTGACGACGAGATAGAAGAAACCGAGCAGCGTGCCGGCGAGGTAGAGCGGGTAGAGGCGTATCAGGCGGATCGCCACGAAGGTGCCGACGCCCATGCCGTTTTCGATCTTGCGGTCATAGGCATGCGCGATGACGAAGCCGCTGAGCAGGAAGAACAGGTCGACGGCCAAATAGCTCGACGGCAGCACCTTGCCGGCGGCCAGGAACGGCGAGAAGTGGTAGAGCATGACGCTGATCGCCGCGACGCCGCGGATGGCATCGAGATTGAGGTAGACGTGGCGCGGTGCGGCGGGCTGCATGGAATGCCTTCAAGCGGTCGAAAAACGGAAGTTCCCGCCCGCACCCTGGCGCGAACGAGCCGAACTGGTTCCTCCCGCCTCCATCGCGCGGGCCTCGCCGAGCGAGCCCGAGCGCTAGAGCAATTCCGGGAAAAGTGGGAAACGGTTTTCCGTCCGGAATTGCTCCAAACAAACAGGTTACTGGCTGGCCGTCGGCGCCAGCTTCACCTTGATGACGTCGCCCGGCAGCACCGGCGTATCTTCCTTGGCGTCGATCTCGCTGGTCTTGCCGTCCGTCACGCGCACCAGCGAATAGATGAGCGCCGGCTCTTCATTGTGGTTTGTGATGGCGGCGGTCGTGGCCGGGTCCGATGCCTGGGCCATCAGGCCCTGTTGCATGTTGACCCTGAGTGCGGCTTCGTTGAGGTCTGCTTCGACCTGCTGCCGGTCGGCGGCAAGTCTCGAGTTCAACGTGTTCTGGGCATCGATGGCATCCTGCGTCGCCTTGCTGACCGACTGCTTGGCGGTGAGGATCGCCGTCTCATAGTCCAGGATCTTGCCCTGCAGATCGGTGACCGACTGTTGCGAGGAAAGCAGGCGTGCGTTGGCGACCAGGCCCTTTTGCGCCAGCGGACCGATACTGTCCGCCTGCTGCTGCGCCAGGTCGACCTGTTTTTGCTGGTTGACGATCTTTTTCTGCAGCGCCTCGATTTCGGACTGCAAGACCCCTTTCAGATCGTCAAGCGCCTGCAGCTTCAGCTTCAACGCTTTCTGGTCGGAGATCAGGATCTGCATTTCGTCGGAGACGATTGTCGCCAGGCGCGGGTCGCCCTCGACTTCCTTAGGCGCCTCGAAACTCTCCTTGCCGGCGAGATCGGCATCGATGCGGGCACGCTTGACGATCAACCGCACGCGCTGGTCGTCATAAATGTCGAAATTGCCCTTGGCGGTGATCAGGTCCTTGCCGAGCTGGGTGCCGAAATCGGCGTTGCGCCGGATGCCGCCGGCGATGCTGATCGCCTTGAGCACGGTCAGCTCGGGCACATAGGGAAACTGGCCAGGCGTCTGGATCTCGCCCGAGATGTAGAACGGCCGGAACTGCACCATTTCCACCGAGGCTTCCGGCTTGTCCGACAAGGCAAGCTTGCGCTGCAGGGCGACGCTGATCGCGGCCGCAACCTCCGACGTGGTCTTGCCGGCGGCCGGCAGTTCGCCGACGAACGGCACCGACAAATTGCCGCCTGGACCGACCGAATATTCGCCGTTTACCGCCGACCAGTCACGGAACGTGCCTTCCACCGTCTGCCACTCGGCGACGCGGATGTTGAGCTTGTCCTGCGAGCCGAGCCGGTACTCGTCGGCCATGGCCGGAACCGCGAGCGACAGAGCGAGGCACGTGGCGACGAGCCGTGCCGGCCGCATCGGGCCGGCAAGGCGAAAATACGCTGATATGTCTGTTTTCAACTGACGTTTCCGATCCGTTTTGGCCCCATCCGCCCGATAGGCCTGCTGCCGAGTGCCTCCTTCGGAACCTGGCAGAACACTATGGCTGCAATGCGAGACCGGCCCATCGCCGAATAGCTTTGGACCGGATTGGCTTCGGGCCGTGCCGGCCCGATTGCTGACCAGTTGCGGTCGGTCAGTAGGAACCGCGCGACATCCACACCGCAGGCACGGTCTTGAGGATGATGCGAACGTCTTCGAACAGCGACCAGTTCTCGACATAGTGACGGTCGAACGCGACGCGACTGTCATAGGAGACATCGTTGCGTCCGCTGACCTGCCAGAGCCCGGTCAGGCCCGGCCGCGACTTCAAATAATAGACCGCGGCGCTGCCGTAGATCTCAAGCTCGTCACGCACCACCGGGCGAGGCCCGACAAGGCTCATATCGCCCTGCAGGATGTTGATGATCTGCGGCAGCTCGTCGAGGCTGAGCTTGCGCAGAACGGCGCCGACGCGGGTGACGCGCGGATCGTTCTTCAGCTTGCGGGTCGCGATCCATTCGGCGTTGGCTTCCGGATTGGCCGCGAGATAGGCGGCCAGCACACGTTCGCCGTCTTCGACCATGGTGCGGAACTTGAGGCAGGGGAAAATCCGCCCACCGCGTCCGATGCGCTTGTGGCCGTAGAAGATCGAGCCGCCGTCGGAAAGCTTGACCAGAAGGGCCACCATCAGGAACAGCGGGCTAAGCGCCACCAGGCCGACAAGTGAACCGAAAATATCGAAACTGCGCTTCAGCAGCCCGCCGATGGGTGGCGGAAAATCTACGCCGACATGCGAAAATGCCGCATTGGCCGACTTGGCAACGTCCCTCATGCAAAAGCTCCATACGTTGAACGGATGGTTTATGCCACGATACCAAAAAAATGCTGCAGCGCAACACACAATTTCCCATATGGCTGAAATAGTCACGTCAGGAATTGACTAAATAATAAACGCTCCTTGCCCAAATTTTGCCCTTTATGGCGGGTTTGTGACGAATAATCAGCAACCGTAGGAAATGTAATGCCTTTTTTCGGCGGGTTTTGGGCAAATCGTCCTTCGCCGCAGAGGGAACGGCTTTAACTGATTTTTGAATCACTGGCTTTGCTAAATTAAACAAGTAAAATACTAATCAACATTGTAGATTCTACTGTAGTATAAAGCGCATGACGAGTTAGGCCACCACCCCTGCGTGTGCATCGCAGCATGGCGGAGTCCAAGCCGTCGCCAAGCCGAAAATTATTGCTGGTTGCCCTTGCCGTCAGTTTCGCGCCTTAATAGAGTCGCAAATTATTCCTGATAGAGTCTGGATGGGTTGGGAAGGCCGGACGCAACCGGCCGAAAAGAGCAGCTAAATAAGCTCGCATGGCGACTGGGGAGATACTCGGGTGGGTAAGTCATCGCTTTTGCATGCTCGGGCCGGTTGACGGGCCGCCGAACATGTCATTACCAAAATTCGTCATTGGAATGGTTTTCGCCCTCGCGATCGTGGTCGCGTGGTCCTATGTCGACGGCGCGACGGTCACCACAACGGTGCTTCGCGTCATCGGCTGCGCTGTCCTCATCCAAGTCGGTTATTTCCTGCTGGTGTATGTTATGATCGCCAGGAGCGCGCCGACATCGGCCGACAAGGCTCGCGACGCCGAAAGAAGCCTCGGCGCCGACAAGGCGGTTGAAGGCGAGAAGCTCTCGGCGAGGCGCAGCGTGCATTGAGCAGTCTGAAGCCGCAAGGTCGGCCTCGGATCATCTTGCAGCCGGACTCAGCCTGCTTCGGCCGGCTCGGGTTCCGATTGCTCGCCTGAAAGCATTTTCGACAGGCGGCTGCCGGCCTTCGCTTTCAACCTCTGATATTGCCCCACTTCGACGATTCGTCCGTTTTCGACTGCAACCACCCAGTCGGCGAAGGCGATCATCGATGGCCTGTGCGCAATGGTCAGGATCGTCATCGATCCGCGCAAGCCGTCGATCGATTTGGCGATCAGGGACTGGTTCTGCCAGTCGAGCGCGCTGGTCGCCTCGTCGAGAATGAGCAGCGAAGGTTTGCGCAGCAGCGCGCGCGCCAGCGCGATGCGCTGGCGTTCGCCGCCCGAGAGCCGGACGCCGCGGTCGCCGACCACCGTGTCGAGCCGCAACTCCAGCCGCTCGACGAAGTCGGCGCCATGCGCAGCGCGCAGTGCAGTCCACAGCTCCGCGTCACTGGCTTGCGGCGCGGCAAGGCGCAGATTGGCGGCGATCGTATCGTGCAGCAGGAACACGTCTTGCGGCACATACGCCACCTGGTCGCGCCAGCGCCGGCGGTTGGCGGCGCCGATCTCGACGCCATCGGCCAGGATCTTGCCCTCGCTCGGTTCGAGCAGGCCAAGCAGCATGTCGGCAAGCGTGCTCTTGCCCGAGCCTGACGGACCGATCAGCGCCGTTACCTTGCCGGCGGGAAGGCCAAAGGTGACATCGCTCACCACCGGCTTGCCGCCGGCCTCATAGGCAAAGGAGACATTGCGGATGTTGAGCCCGACATCGAGCGACAGCTTGGCATCCGATTCGAGGTTTGCCGGCTCGCGTTCGGCATCGAAACGCGCCTGCATGTCGCGCATCGAGGCATAGGCCGGCAGGTTGATCAGCACCTGCTGCGCCTGCATCTGCATGTCCATGAAACGCGGCGCAATGCGCATGAACACCAGAAGCAGCACAACGATCTCGGCCAGTGAGAGGTTGAAGCGGATCAGGGCGACATAGATGAACAAGCTCAGACCAATGACGCTGGCGACCTGGAACAGAGCGGTGCCGATGGTGCTGTTGCGGACGTAGTTGATGTTGTCGGCCTTCATCTTCTCCAGCGTCGCGCGAAGCTGTGCGTAATAGGTCGCCTCGACATTCAGGCTCTTGGCCACCTTGATGCCGCCGAGGAACTCCGAGACCGTTCGGTACTGCTCCTGGCGATTGCTGGTCAAAACCCGGCCGAAGGCGCTGGCTCGTGCCCGAAACGGCTGCAGCGCCAGGAAGGTGACGATGCCGACGACAATGGCAAATGCCGTCATCACTGTCGAAATGAACAGCGAGACAACGAGATAACCCGCCAGAAGCACGGCGATCTGCACCAGCATCAGCAGCGAGAACGCCGCCGACTGCACGCGGTCGATATCGCCGGTCAGCGCATGGTCGAGATCGGAGCTGCGCATGCGCGCGAATATCCCCCACCGCGCCTTGCCGATGCTCTCGAACAGGTTCATGCGCAGGCGATTGATGAAGTCGAGCAGCAGCCGCGCCATGTAGACGGATTTATAGCGGTTGAACGCCGCCTGCAGCGCGACAAGCCCGACCAGCAGGCAAAGCACCGTGGTCAATTGCAGCGTTCCGTCCGGAGCCAGCCAGCGCACCCAGTCGCGGTCAGGCAACCTGACCGCGAAATTCTGCTCGGGTCGCCCGACCAGATGCAGCAGCGGCACCAGAAGCAGGATCGAGATGCCTTCGGTCAGGCTTCCCAGGATCAGGAACAGCAATGCCGTGAAGGTCCTGCGCCCGCCGATCCGGGCCATGGCGGCGCCGAAGCCGGCGACATCGCGGTAAAACGAAAAGCGCAGGATCTGCGATGCGGACATGTCAGTCACCGCGGCCCTTTGTCGGCCGCCAGATCGTTTTCGATCAGGGCGACGGCTTCGCCGATACGGTCGAGCCCGGTGGGCACTTCGAGGCGACAGACGCCGATCTGGCTGGCCAGGGCGGCGCATTGGCGAAGATGTGTCGTGGCAAAATCGCCGACCAGGGCTGGACGGCCGAAACGCGTCACATAGGAAAATTTGATGATCGCCGGCAGGGCGCCGATGCCTGGCAGCGGCGTGATCGCTGCCTTGTCGCTGCGCTCGAGGATATAGATCCGGGTCGCCGGCACCGCGTCTGCCGCAAATCCGGCGTGCAGGCGGTGCTGCATCTTGTCGATCGCCGCATGCACCTGCGGGCGTATCTCTGCCTGGCGGATGGGAAACGCGGCGGCGGCATCGGCGGCGAGTTTCAGCTGCGGAAAACCCGGAACGATCATCGGCCGGTCCGTGAGATCGAGCGCCACGACATCGTCGGTCAGCAATCGATGCCCGGCACGGATCATCGCGCTCGCCGTCGTCGATTTGCCGGCGCCCTTGTCGCCCATGAAGACAGCGCTCTTGCCGCCGACGGCAATGGCGCTGGCGTGCAGGATGAGCAGGCCGCGCTGGTGCAGGAGCAGTGCCATGACCGGACCGAGCAGCGGAAACGCCAGCAGCGCATCGTCGACATTAGGCGCCGGCTCCACCTCGATCCGGCAGGCATCGGTGATCAGGAAGGCGCCGACCGTCTGCCATGCCAAATATTGCTGCCGCGGCTCGAAACGGAAAGCGGTTCCGGTCTCGGGCGAGGGTTTTGGCAGGTCGATCGGGCCGACCGTGATCAGCACATCGACGCAAGCTGGTTCGCTCGGCTCTAGCTCAGGCAGTTCGACCTGCGAAGCGATCGTCAGCCCATAGGCTTTGTAGAAGTGCTGTGCGCGAGCAGCAATTGCATGGCGGTCATCAGCGGCAAGAGGCATGTTGGCCGGCATCATCATTGGCTCCCGCGCTGTTGCACCTGCCGCAGCCACAATGATAGCGAAATCGAACGCCATACATACTGGACATCGGGCAAGGTCGCGGCCTCGGGTTGGCTGGAAATGCGGCCATAGGCGGCGGTCACCTCAGGCAGGTTGACGTAAGGGGCAATCCGCGCCGCATCTTTCACCAGCACCTTGTCCAGGAGATCGCGGTGATTGCCCAGCATGCCTTTGACCAAATTGGAGGTGAAATCGATCTTGTCGCGCCGCCACTGCACCGCCGGGGGCAAAATTCCTTCCATGGCACGGCGCAACACCGAGCGGCCAAAGCCCTGGTTCAGCTTTTCCGCGCCGGGCAGTGCCAGGCAGAACTCGACCAGAGGCTTGTCCCAGAAGGGGTAGCGCGGCTCGACGCCGAAATTCGCCGCCGCCTTGTCGAGTACCTCGAAGGCGTGCGGCACCATGCCGTTCGACAGCAGCCAGCGATGGGTCAAGGTCTCGCTGGCGCTGACCGCGGGCGACATGTAGCCGGCCCGGCGAAAGCGCTCGACGAGGTCGGTACGCATCGCCAAGTCCGTATTGATCAGGCCGCGCCAGCTCGTCGCCGGCCGCCCAGTTGGATGGCGCCGCAATTTGCCAAGCACGCGGTTCGCGAACCGCTTGATTCTCGCGATGCGCCAGGCCGGCCCGTAAAGGGTAAGGAACTGGTAGTAGAGGCCGAGCATGCCGTCGCCATAGGTGTTGGAGGCGCTGCGCAGCTCGCGCCACAGCTCCATCCATTTGCCGGCGTCGGCGAGTTCGTGCAGATGGCCGTGGCCTTGCGAAACCACCTCGTCGCCACCATGGCCGTCCAGCAGCACCTTCATGCCCTTGCCGCCGGCCGTCCTGTAGATGTCGCGGGTCAGCGACAGGCCGGGGGCCAGGAACGTTTCTTCCTGCTCCTCCAGAATGCGTTCGAATTCCGCGAAGGGCGCGTAGTTGCCGACGGAAATCAAAGTGCCGTCGACCTGCTCCTGTCCAAGCACCGCCTCGATGAAAGGCCGCTCGTCCATCGGCGAGCCCTTTTCGAACACCAGCGAGAAGGTCGGCAGCCTCGGTCTTTGCTGGGCGGCATTCTGCAGGCCCGCCACGCAGGCGATCGAGGAGGAATCGAGGCCTCCGCTCAGCATCGCCCCGACCGCAGGCGTGCCGCGCATGCGGTTGCGGACCGATTGCGAGAACAGATGGCGGAATTCCTCGGCCGTGTCCGCCCGCATCGGTCTTGGCGACGGTTCGATCTGCCAGTAGCGGCGCAGCACCACCTGGTTGCCGGTCACTGTCAGACTGTGGCGCGCCGGCAGGCGGAAGATATCGGCATAGGCTGTCGACTGCGGATCGTCGGGCAGCCCGGCCAGGAATCCCGAAATCTGGTGTTCGCTGATGCGCATGTCGACGCCGCCGGCATCGAGGATCGGCCCGATCTCCGAGGCAAAGACGAAGCGCCGGTCGCTCGAATGATAGTAGAACGGTTTGACGCCGAAATGGTCGCGCACGCAAAACAGCTGCCGGCGCTCGCCATCCCAGATGGCAAAGGCGAAGTCGCCTTGCAGATGCTCGGGGCAGGCTTCGCCCCAGCGCAGATAGGCGCGCATCACAAGCACGGCGTCGGCAACCGAATTGTCCCGGATGCCGAGCCTGGCCAAGAGTTCGTCGCGGTTGTCCAGCCGGCAATCCGCGGTGATTGCGAGCTTGCCGCCGGCCATGGTCAGCGGGCCGGGGCCGGCTTCATCGGTGGTGTTGAGCCAGGCGTGGCCAAGAACGACGCCCTCGTCGATCCACCACGAACTGCCGTCAGGCGCGCGATGCTGCATGCGGGCAAGCATGCGCTGGATGTCGGCCGCGGCGGCCTGCCTGCCTTCCTGCCTCAGCAGAATTCCGGCGACGCCGCTCATCGCTCACTGGCCGTGGTCGACGAGATGGTTAAACCTGCCAAGCGAGCCGCCGAGCACGATGTGGTCGCCGCTGACCAGCCAGGCATGCGCCTTCAACTCGGTGCCGGTATCGCGCTCGATGCCGATGCGGATTTTTGAGGCGTTGCCCTGGCGGGCAAGCAAATATTGGCCGGAAAGCGCTTGGGTCAGACAGCTTGCGCCAGGCACCAGGCGGGCAGCCGCAGCCACGCCCCAGGCGACACGCCTGAGATCGCCGATGTCGGCTGGTTCGCGCGCGTCGAGCCGGGTCACCATGCGGCGCACTATGTTGTAGGAAAGCAGCGTCAGCCCCAGCCGCACCGCCACGACCACCGCAAGGCAGTGGGCGAGAAAGAGCATCTCCGGCCCGCTCAGTGAGAAAGCTCTAGACAAGTTCCTCATCATGGAGCCTCGCAAGCCCGGCGTCCGCCAAGCCCTTCAACAATCCATCGACATCGGCCTTGCAGCGTTCCGGATCGACATTGTAGCGATCCAGCACGGCGCTGCGGATTTCGGAAATCGGCCGCGGCTCCTGGATCAGCTCCCAGATATAGGCGCCGACGCCGTTCAGGCTGTAATAGATGTTGGACCTCATATCGAGCAGCGCCAGGCCGTTGCCGAATTCGCAGGCCACGGCATCCTTGCTCGCGCTCATCCGATCATGGTCCGTGGGGTTCCAGTCCATTCCTAAACCTCGCTCACAACCAACGCTTCGGCAATTCCGGACAAAGACGCGAGAGCCGGGGTTTGACCCCCGACTCTCCTTAGTGCGCTCTGTTTGCAGAGTCCGGACTTTGTCACCCCAACGAGAGAAGACTCAGGAGAAGGTGAGTTCGCCGACCGGCGTATGTGCCGGAAACGAGGCGTCGAGTGCCGTAGTACCGCTACCGCCTTGCGTGATGGTCTCGATCGATCCGTGGACCGTCAGGCTAGGGGTTTCGTACTCATGCTTTTCAACATTCTGTTCCAATTTACTCTCCACTTGTGGACTGGAAGCGGCCTGTCGATTGCCGGCAGCGAGCTATTGCTGCACCGCAATAGCTGCATGGCAGCATTTATGAGTCAAGCCTGATTTACCAGCCGTTAATCAATTCTCGGTTGCGACTCCCTTCAATGGTGATCAAAGCGCTTTGCATTTCACATCTCAGGAGAATTCAGCAGAGTGTCCGAGGCCGTCAACTAAGTATCTGATTAATTACGTTAAATTTTCCTTCGAATGCTCCTCACTTGGGCGCTGGCGCATTCCCACAAAAATTGTTGCTGACGTACCCGCCACAAGCCCCGATCAGGCGGCGCCTTGCATCTCGTTGTAGGACTGTGTTGCGAAACGTTCAGGTTGCAGGAAAATTAGCGCCAAAGGAAAAACTGGACGCGGCGCATGAATTTGGCGATGCTTTGCTTCGCACTTGCAATATAACGCGCCTGGCGAATTTTTTGCGGAGATGCTGCAGCATATGGCATTGCAGGAAGGGACCTTCGAAAGGTTGCGCGCCGCTGGCTGCGCCGACGAAGTGGCCTATGTGCAGGCTTGCCTGCGGCTGTTCTTCGCCTCCAGGGCGAGCCCCAGCGCCGCGCCTGCACCGGCCATCTCCGTTGCCGATGTTTGCGATATCGCCAGGCTGAACAAGGTCGCCACCTTCATGCTGAAGGCGCTGTCGCGCCCACCGGCGGGCGAGACGCCGCCGGGATTGCTCGAGTGGCTCGACACTTATCGCCGGCGCACGATTGCGATGAACTCGTCCGGCATCATGGATTCGATGGCCATCGACAAGGCGCTGCGCGGCAGCGGCATCGATTTCGTGTTCCTGAAGGGGCCCCTCCAGCAGCAACTGCTCTATGGCGACCATTTCATGAAGCCGTCCGGAGATGTCGACATATTGGTGTCGCCGGCCGGCTTCTTTAGAGCTCGCGATGCGCTGCGCTCGATCGGCTACGAGGTCGCCGGCAAGTCCCGCTCCGTCTGGTGGGTGCGCTTTCTGGGCGAGCAGCACATGGTTCGCAGCCAGGGTCGGAAATTGTCCACCGTCGATCTCCATTACCGGCTCCAGCAGCCGGGATCGCCCAGCCCGCGCGATACGGAAGGGTTCCTGCGCCGCAAGCGCGCGCTTGCGATCGCCGGCTCCAGCGTGCCGTTCATCTCGGCCTCCGACACTTTGCTTCTGTCCTGCATCAGTGTCGCAAAGGCGCTGTTCAACCGCGAGCCATGCGCGGGCTATGTCTGCGATATCCGGGCCGCTGCCGGTCGGCTGAGCGAGGCCGAGCAGCAGACTGTGCTCGACTACGCGGCCGAGCAGGGGCTGGCTGACACCCTGCTGCTGGGCCTGCGCGCCGCCGATGTGCTGCTTGGTGGCGCCGGCACGCTGCTGTCGGATCGGGCCACCAGGATCCTGTCACGCATCGGCAATGAAGACCTGTTCCACATGGTCATCGCGCCGTGGCTGTCGTCGCTCAGATGGCCGCAACGGCGCACCGTTTTGTGGGAATTGTGCGGCCGCGAACCTGTCCGCTACCTGACCGAGGCCGGCTGGGCCGCGTCAGCCGACCTCAGCCGGCGGATTTTCGAGCGGGAAAGCCGGTGACGATGAGGGTCGTCATGCAGCAGGCAGATAACGTTCCGTCCCGATCCGCTGGGGATGGATCGGGGGATGGATCTGGGTCCGGCGCCGCGCGCCGGGAGGGCGAGGGACCAATGCGACACTTTATGCAATCGAAAGGCCACCCTATGTCCATGACAGAATCCCGGGTCTGCGTGATCATCGCGGCGCGCAACGCGGCCCGGACCATTCCCGCAGCCATCGCCTCGGCGCTGCGCGAGCCGGAGGTGGCGGAAGTCGTTGTCGTCGACGACGCCTCCACCGACGACACCGCAAAAGTGGCCAGCGCTGCCGACGATGGCAGCGGTCGGCTTTCGGTCATCCGGCTCGACGTCAATCGCGGCCCGTCCTTCGCCCGCAATGCCGCCATTGCCGGGTCGAAATCGCCTTTCATCAGCATTCTCGACGCCGACGATTTCTTCCTTCAGGGACGGTTTCGCCAGCTGTTTGCCAGCACCGACTGGGATTTCGCCGCCGACAACATCATGCTGATCCGTGACGATACGGCGACCGACGTCTCTAAGATCGTCGCCCCGTCCTTTTCGGCGGACCCGGAATTCCTCGACTTCGAGCGGTTCATCGAGGGCAACATCTCCAGACGGCGTGTCCAGCGCGGCGAACTCGGCTTTCTCAAGCCGGTGATATCAAGAGCTTTCCTCGACAGGCATGGGCTGCGTTACGACGAGAACCTGCGTCTCGGCGAAGATTATGAACTGTACGCCCGCGCCTTTGCCCTTGGCGCACGCTTCAAGGTCATCCGTTCCTGCGGCTATGGCGCGATCGTGCGCGCCGATTCGCTGAGCGGGCGCCACAAGACACAGGATCTGAAGCGCCTCGCCGATGCGGATCTGGCACTGCTCAAGATCGACAGCCTGCCGGAAGGCTCCAAGGCCCTGCTGCGCAAGCACGAGCGGCATGTGCGTGACAAATACCGGCTGCGCAATTTTCTCGATGTGAAGGCCGAGCGCGGCATGGCGTCTGCCGCCGCCTACGCGCTGGCCAGCCAGTCGAACTTCATTCCCATCGTTGTCGGCGTGGCCGCCGACAAGCTCGATGCGTTGTTTCGCCACGCCGGTCTGCCCCCGCGGCAGCAGCCGGTGCCGCCCTTGCGCTTCCTCATGGCCGCTACCAGCACGGCGGCGCAAAAGTAGGCTCCGCCAAGTCCGGGACGGCGGCCGCAAGGCTGAAAAAATTGCCTTTCTGAAACTCGGAGGTTGCCTACACGCCCCGACGATGGCACTGTATGTTGCGGTGCAGCAATTTTGGAAGGCCAACCGGATGGCTTCAATTTTCGGCTTCAGGTCCAGGGACCCAGCGCGCGACAAGCAGACCGATCTGGCGCGTTTCGACCGTCTGGCAAAGCTGTTGGATCAGATCACGGCCGAGATTGCGGCCGAGAAGACCGGGTTGGAGGCCCGCTACCGGTCGAAGTCCACCAACGCGGCCTTCCTGGTCGAGTCGATGGAGAACGGCTCGGCGTCGGCAAGCAAGCTGTCGGAAGTCGGCGAGCTGACGAAGTCCATCCTGAACTGCGAACAGCGCATCGCCGAGCTGGTGCGCCAGACGAGCCGGATGAAGGAACTGCGTCATTCACTCGACGCGATCGTCGGCGAGGATGGCCAGAGTTCTGATTCGCACGGGGAATATGTCAAACCCGCAGGTCGCTTCGGCTGAACACGGTCACACGAGACACAGAAGAGAAAGTTCGGGGACGGAGGATCGGGATCGGCCCGTTAGCAATGTGGGCCAATCGGTGACTTTGGGTTGGGGCGGAACAGCACAAAGGTGAATTGATATGAACGCAGATCCGAAGACGACGCCCATGGCGGCAATCGATGCCATGATTTCAACGCGGCCAAATCGGCCAATGCGTCTTGTAAACCCAACGCGTCTTCTATCCGTTGGTGCGCTTCTGTTGGCGGCAGCCGCAGCTCTGCTCGGCGCCGCCCACCCCTCCCGCGCCCAGGACGCCTCCCCGGAGATGCAAAGCGCACCGTCCTTCGTCGACGATTTCAAGAGTTTCGATCGTTCGCGCTGGTATGTCTCCGACGGTTGGTCGAACGGCAATCACCAGAACTGCACCTGGTCGAAAAGCCTGGTAAAATTTTCCGACAACATGCTGACGCTCGGCTTCGAAAAGCGCAAACTGAAGGACCGCGAGTTCGCCTGCGCCGAGATCCAGACCAAGCAGCGCTTCGGATATGGGACCTATGAAGCACGGATGAAGACCGACACCGGATCCGGTCTCAACGCCGCTTTCTTCACCTATATCGGCCCTGCCGACAAACAGCCCTGGTATGAGATCGACTTCGAGGTGCTGACCAAGGATACATCCAAGGTGCAGGTCAACAGCTACATCGCCGGCAAGCCCAAGAACGAGAAGCTGGCCGAGGTCGAAGGCGGCGCCGACAAGGGCTTCAACGACTATGCCTTTATCTGGGAAAAGGACCGGCTGCGCTGGTACGTCAACGGCAAGCTGGTCCAGGAAGTGACCAATCCCGAGCAATTGCCGACCCACTCGCAGAAGATATTCTTCAGCCTCTGGGGCAGCGACACGCTGAAAAACTGGATGGGCGCCTTTTCGGACCCCGGCCGCCAGGTGACGATGCAGGTGCAGCGCGTGGCCTTCACCGCGCTCGGCCAGCCGTGCCAGTTTCCGGAATCGCTGGCATGCAGTGTAAGCAGCATAAAGTAATCTGAACCGGCCCGGCCATATAAGGCCAAAGGGCGTGAACAGGAATTAACCCGAATGAATTTGACGGTCTTTGGAATTGGCTATGTCGGTCTCGTGCAGGCTGCGGTGCTGGCTGAGGTCGGGCACCAGGTGGTGTGCGTCGATGTCGATGAAAAGAAGGTCGAGCGGCTCAACCAGGGCCTGGTGCCGATTTTCGAACCGGGACTGGAGGCCCTGGTCAAGGAGAACCACGCAGCCGGCCGGATCAAGTTCACCACCGATGCCGCCGCCGGCGTCAAGCATGGCGAGATCCAGATGATTGCGGTCGGCACGCCACCCGGCGAGGACGGTTCGGCCGACCTCAAATATGTGCTGGCGGTGGCCGAGACCATCGGCCGCGAGATGGACAGTCCCAAGATCGTCGTCGGCAAGTCGACCGTGCCGGTCGGCACCTGCGAAAAGGTGAAGGCCAAAATCGCCGAGACGCTGAAGGCGCGCGGGCGCCAGGACCTGGCTTTCGACGTCGCTTCCAATCCTGAGTTCCTCAAGGAAGGTTCCGCCGTCGCCGACTGCATGAAGCCCGACCGCATTATCGTCGGCACCAACAGCGAGGACACCGAGGCGGTGATGCGCGAGCTCTACGCGCCGTTCAACCGCAACCACGAGAAGATGATCGTGATGGACGTGCGCAGCGCCGAATTCACGAAATACGCCGCCAACTGCATGCTGGCGACCAAGATCTCCTTCATGAACGAGATGGCCAATCTGGCCGAGCAACTCGGCGCCGACATCGAGGAGGTGCGCAAGGGCATCGGCTCGGATCCGCGCATCGGCTATCACTTCATCTATCCCGGCCTCGGCTATGGCGGTTCGTGCTTTCCCAAGGATGTCCGCGCGCTGATCAAGACAGCCGAAGGCGTCAAGTTCGACGCCAAGCTGCTGCGCGCCGTGGAGGAGCGCAACAATGCCCAGAAGTCGGTGCTGTTCGACAAGGTGCACCGTTATTTCAAGGGCAGTCTCAAGGGCAAGACCTTCGCGCTCTGGGGCCTCGCCTTCAAGCCCAACACCGACGACATGCGCGAGGCGCCGGCGCGCGTCCTGATGGAGGCGCTGTGGCAGGCCGGCGCCAATGTGCAGGCCTACGACCCCGAGGCGATGCAGGAATGCCAGGCCATCTACGGCCTGCGCGACGACCTTTTGTTGTGCGGCACCAAGGAGGCGGCGTTGCGCGGCGCCGACGCGTTGCTGATCGCCACCGAGTGGAAGAGTTTCCGCGCCCCGTCCTTCGACGCGGTGAAGGATGCCCTGACCACGCCGGTCATCTTCGATGGCCGCAACCTCTATGATCCCAAGGTCATCGCCCGTCACGGCATCGAGTATTTCTCGATCGGCAGGATGGCGGCGTGAAGGCAGGGCGGCACAACGCGGAGCCAGGTTCATGAAAGTTCTGTTTGCAGGCGGCACCGGCTACACGCCGCAATTCAGCGGGGGCGTCCAGTCGAGCACCCACCACCTGGTCGAGCAATTGCGCGAAAACGGTCACGAGGCATCCGTTCTGGCAGCCCTGTTCGGCGACGGCATGTTCGGCTTCAGGGCGCGCGCCAAGATGAAGCTCCTTCGTCAGCGCGCGGTCATCGACAATTTCCCGGGCTATCCGGTTGTACGGGCGTGGTTCCCCTGGGAAGCGGCCGACTTCGCCGTCAAAAAGTTGAGGCCGGATGTCGCGGTCGTGCAGTGCCACAATTCGGTGCCGATCGGCAGAGAGTTGCAGAGGCTTGGCGTGCCGCTGACCGTCTATCTGAGGAATGTCGAATTCGACGAATTGGCCGGCGATCTGCGTGAGCTCCATTCGGCGGTCTATATCGCCAACTCCGAGTTCACCGCGCGCGCCTATAAGGCAAAATTCGATATCGATTCGACGGTTATTCCGCCGACCATCAATCCCGCGTTCTACTGCACACCGACGACCGGTGAATTTGTCACGCTCATCAATCCATATGAGGAAAAAGGCTTCGATCTTGCGGTGCGCATTGCCGCCGCCTGTCCCGAGATCCCGTTCCTGTTCGTCGAAAGCTGGAAGCTCGACGACGATCATCGAGCCCGGATCGAAGCAACAATCTCTCCCCTCCAGAACGTCAAGCTGGAAAGCCGCACCAGCGACATGAAGACGGTCTACGGCCGCACGAAAATCCTGCTTGCGCCCAGCAAATGGGAAGAAGCCTGGGGCCGGGTGGCCTCGGAAGCGCATTGTAGTGGCATTCCCGTGGTCGGCTCGCGGCGCGGCGGTCTGCCGGAAGCGATCGGCGCCGGCGGCGTGGTACTGGACTACGACGCCCCGCTCGCCGACTGGGTCGCAACGATCAGGCGGCTGTGGAGCGATGAGGCCGAGTACAAGCGGCTGTCAGCGACAGCACGTCAGTTTTCGGAGCGGCGGCAGATGAACCCCGACAGCCAGTTCGCAACGTTCATGGGCGTTCTCGACCGCGCAAGACGTGTCGGTTTGGAGCGCGCAGCCTAAACGCGTCGTGTTGCATTTCAGCTGAGACGCTGCACGACCGTGGTCGCGCAAAGTTCCCGTTAGCCAGGTCCAGGCGTCGTGCGCCCGTCCGGATCACTTTTAATTGCTGCAGTGCAATATTTTGTGGCACTGCAGCAATCAACGTGTATTCTGCCTGTCTACATTAGGGCTTGTGCGATATGGACCGCTTGGTCCGAGCAAGCCCCAACCTTATGGGCGGGTCATGCGCGTGGGCTTTGTCGTCGGCGAATTCCCTCTGCTTTCGGAAACCTTCGTCGTGGACCAGATGGCTGGGCTGCTGGCGCGGGGCTTTCAGGTCGAAGTGGTCTGCGAAAAGATGCAAGGTGACCACCGAATTGACCGCCAAAGCGAGCCGATGGCGACGCTGCTCGCCAGAACCCGACATTGGTGGCGATGGGCCGCTGTAATCAGCAAATTTGTACAGCGTCTGCCGCCGCGTCTGCGATACAAGGCCTCGACCGTTCTCGACATCGCCTTTGCACGCCGCCTGAACCGCTGCGACGTGATTGTCGCCCACTTCGGACAGAACGGCGAGAGAGCAGCCGCACTGAAGAAATGGAAGGTGCTCAAACCACCGATCATAACCATCTTTCACGGCGCGGACGTGGCGATCCCGGCGCGGCAGGCAGTGCTCGCGACACAATATGCCGGGCTGACCAAGCATGGGACCCTGAACCTGCCCGTCAACGATTACTTCCGCACGATGCTGCTGGAAGCCGGCCTGTCCCAGGCGAGCACGACGGTCCACCATATGGGAATTGACACCCGCGAAATCGGCTATCGCTGGGAATCGTGGGAAGGCACCCAACTGGTCGTGACGACGGTTTGCCGCCTGGTCGAAAAGAAAGGCGTCGAGTTCGCCTTGCGAGCCCTGGCCTCCCTCAAGGCCTCCCAGCCGCAGCTAGACTGGCGTTACGACATTGTTGGCGACGGTCCTCTGCGGATGAATCTGGAGAAGCTGGCCGTAGAGCTGGGCTTGGCTGGTCGCGTAACATTCCTCGGCAGCCTCCCTCACGCAGAGGTGAAAAGACGGCTTCGCATGGCGCATCTCTTTTTGCTGCCAAGTATCACTGCCAGCGACGGGGATATGGAAGGCATTCCGGTCGCGCTCATGGAGGCCATGGCCGCCGGATTGATTGCGGTCAGCACGTATCATTCGGGAATCCCGGAGCTCATCAAGGATGGGGAGACGGGGTTGCTTGCGCCCGAGCGAGATATTTCAGCGCTTGCCGGCAAGCTTGCCTGGGCCGGGGAGCACCCGACCGAATGCGAGCGTATCGCGCTTGCCGCACGCCGCAAAGTCGAGGACGACTTCAACGCAGATGTTCTGAATGAACGTTTTGCGCAGATCGTTACCCAACTGGCCACATCGAGCCCTGCGCATGAACCTGCCGGTCATGTCGGCGTTTCCGAGGGCTTGGCGGATCCTTCATCTGCCGGCTGACACCGCTGCTCTGCGTTTGATCGGCAGACACGCCAAGCCGAGGGAAATCTTGCTACACTGCACCAAAAATGTTGCAGTGCAGCAAGACCTGTACTAACGTCCCTGCGGGTGGGCCAACAGCGGTAGAGTTCCATGCTGCATGTCTTGTGCCTCCGGCACCCTGTTTTCGGCCCGGCTTTTGTCAAGGGCACACCGGCTCTCCGCACGAGCGCATCCTGCCGATGAAGATTTGCTTCGTAGTCGACAAGTTCCCTTCATTGTCCGAAACCTTTGTTCTCGACCAGATAGCCGGATGCCTTGAGCGCGGCATGGAAGTCGGCGTCGTCTGCAACGAGACGTCCTTCGGCAGGGACAGCAACATCGATGATCCGCGCTGGCAGGCGCTGCCAGGAAAGGTCGTATGCTGGTGGGGTGGCCTGGGTCGCTATCGCCCGCTGCTCAGGAAATGGTCCGGCAGGTTCTGGGACAAGCTCTCGACCGCCATCGACATTGCTCATGCGCGAAAACTGCAGGGCGCCGACGTCATCGTTGCCCATTTCGGCAACAACGGCATGCGCGTGGCCCGCGCCATCAAGCGCGGGAGGATTTCCGCTCCCCTGGTGACGATATTTCACGGCCGTGATGTCGGCGAACCGCTGCATGACAATACGCTCGCGCGCTACAAGATTGTGTTCGAAAAGGGCGTTCTTCAACTGCCGGTGAATGCGTTTTTCCGCGATGCCTTGATTGAGGTCGGTGCATCGCCGGAGCAGGTTGTGGTTCACCATATGGGGGTGCGGCCGAGTGACATCGACTATCGGTGGCGTTCATGGGAGCAGGCTACGCTCTCTTTCATCTCGGTCTGCCGCCTGACTGAAAAGAAGGGCATCGAATATGCGCTTCGCGCGCTTGCTGGCCTGCCGCGGCGAGACTGGATCTACTCGGTGATCGGCGGCGGAGAACTTCTCGAGGAGCTGAAGGGGATCGCCGCAGAGCTCGGCATTGCCGACAGGGTGAATTTTCTTGGGCCCCGGCCGCACAGCGAAGTCAAACAGCGTCTGCGCGATGCGCATGTGTTCCTGCTGCCCAGCGTCGGCGCCCGCGATGGCGATCTGGAAGGCATTCCGGTTTCGCTGATGGAAGCGATGGCCGCCGGCCTGACGGTGGTCAGCACATATCATTCCGGGATCCCTGAACTGATCGACGATCACAAGACGGGTTTTCTCGTGGCTGAGCGGGACGTTGCGGCGCTGACCGGAAAGCTTGCATGGATCGCCGAGAATCCGAAGCCGTGTGAAGAGATCGCTCTCGCGGCGCGCAAGAAGATCGAGGCCGAGTTCAACTCCGATCTGCTGAACCAACATTTCGTGGAAATCGCCATGCGGCTTGGCGAAACGAGGTCGCTTGCATGAACGCCAATCCGCCCCCCCAGTTCGGTCGTGTCGCCCTGCGCGGCGGGCTGGTAACCATCGGCGCCCAGGGCTTCAAGATGGCGATCCAGTTTCTCTCCGTCATCGTGCTGGCCCGTCTGCTCGTCCCCGAGGATTTCGGTCTGGTGGCTTCCGTCGGGCCGATCGTGGCCTTCGTCGGGCTGCTTCAGAATCTGGGCCTGCAGCAGGCTGTGGTTCAGCGCAAGGACATCAGCAACCAGCAGCTCAACCAGGTGTTCTGGATCAGCGCGCTCGTCGGGCTGGGTAGTGCCGTGGTAGTGGCCGGCCTGGCGCCTGCCATCGCCGCGTTCTATGGCGATCAACGTATGTCCGGCATCACCCTTGGCTCCGCCCTGCCGCTGCTTCTCGGCAGTCTCGCCGCAGTGCCGCTGGCGTTGATGAACCGGCACCTGCAGTTCGGCCAGCTCGCACTGAACGACGTGATAAGCGCCGCCGCCGGACTTCTGGCCGCCGCAATCGCGGCCTATGCGGGGTTGGGCTACTGGTCGCTGGTCATCGGCCCGGCGGTTTCGGCAGCTATCGCCCTGGCTGCCGCCTGGCTGGTGGCGCGTTGGACGCCTTTGCGGCCGGACCTGAAGGTCGATGCCGATATATTGTCGTTCGGCGCCAACCTGACCGGCTTCAACCTCGCCAACTTCTTCTCGCGCAATCTCGACAACATTCTCATCGGAAAATATTCCGGTGCGATCGAACTCGGCTATTACGACCGCGCCTACAAGCTCCTGTTGTTCCCGCTGCAGAACATCAACCAGCCGCTGACACGGGTTATGGTGCCGCTGCTCAGCCGCATCCACGATGACAAGGCCCGCTTTCGCGATATCTATGTGCGCACCAACTGGATGCTGGCGGCCGTTACCATGCCGGGCATCGCGGCGCTGACGCTGACCTCCAATCAGATCGTCGGACTTCTCTTCGGCGCGGGCTGGGCACCGGTCGCACCGATCTTTGCCTGGCTGGGCATCGCCAGCCTGGTCCAGTCCGTTTCAAGCACGACGGGATGGATATTCATCTGTCAGGGCAAGACGAAGACCATGTTCCATTGGGGCATCTATTCGTCGCTGACGACCGTCGCTGCCTTCGTCGTTGGCCTGCACTGGGGCGCCGTCGGCGTTGCCGCGGCCTATGCCATCAGCGGTTACGTGCTGCGCGTTCCCGTGCTGGCGCTACTGGTCCATCGCGTCGGTCCGGTGACCGCCGCCGACTTCCTGCTCATGCAGGGGCTTTTCATCGCCTCGTCCCTGCTTGCCTGGTTCCTGTACCTGTGGTTGCCGGCGTCTCTAACGGGCCAGTCAGACCTGCTCGCGGTCTTTTTGGCGCTTGCCCTCAACTACGGCATCGGTCTCGTTTTCATGCTTGCCGTCCCGCAGTCGCGACGCGCTTTGTTCACCACCCTGTCCAACGCCGCGCGCAATATCCGCTGAGCGGCCGGCGATCAGCGGCGCCAGCAGGTTTGTGGCCGACATTGCCGAAGCATGTTCTTCGAGCACGGCCTGAAGGCTTGTCTTGCGATAGCGGTCGAGATCTCCCGCAAACCGGCCGAGCTTTTCGCGCGCCTCTTCGGGCGTCACGGTGTCGATGTCGAGCAGCACATCGTCGACACCGATTCGCTTGGCCACTTCCTTGGTTTTGAACTCGTAGGCGATCGGCAGCACCGGCGTGCCGACGCAAAGCGACATGATCATCATATGCATGCGCGTCGCGACGACGAAGTCGAAGCCCTTCACCAGCGCCATCAACTGGTCCGGCGTGTGGAACGAAGCGTCCACTGTCACGTGGCTGGCGATCTCAGGATCGAGCTTGGCAACGATGGCCTGCGCGGTCTTGGAATCGTCATGGGCATATTCCGGCACGCCCTGACACGTGGAGACGAAGGTCACCTCCTTGCCAAGGTCCCTGACAAGAATTGTGGCGATCTCGCGGATCGAATCCAGATAGCGGCGCATGCCGCCCTCACCGTCGCTGACGTAGTTCCAGTGGCGGACCGAAATAGCGACGCGGCCCGTCGACGCCGGCGGCTGGCTGGAAGCGAGACGCTTGCCGATCCTGTCGGTATCCGCCAAGGCGAATACGGCATCGGCCACCACGTGGCACTTGCCGAGATCCTTCACCAAATCCCGGATATGGGTCCGCGACCGTTCGTCGCGCAGCAGGACGAGCGGGCTGCGGTCAAAGATCGGGCCGAGCTCCTGGCGGTTGTAACTTTTGTCGAACGGACCGAGGGATTGCGTGAAGAAGACCGGATCCTTGCCAAATACGGCATCGAGCCTGAACTGATTGAGGCGTCGTTCGAGATTGTAGTTCTCGACGAGATAGGTTCCCCCTGTGGTGACCACCATGTCCGCGTCGGCGTAGATATCGAGACCGCGCCGGTCGCGATGGCTGAAAAAATTGCCTAGCGCGCTGCTGCCAAACCAGCGCAGGGCCTGGAGAACGAGCCGATTGTAGATCGGCTTGAACCGGTCCCTCAGCCCGCTGCCATTCTTGTATCGGAACAGGGATTCCGACAGCAGCTTATGGAATTCGAGGTCGGGATAATCCGTCTTCGGATAGAGTCGTTCCGCAACCTCGGGCTGGCTGTCGAAGACGGCAAACCGCACGTCGCCTTGCACGATCGTCTTGAGAATGTGGCGGATCGCCAGCAGAATCGCCGCATCCCCGGTATTCAGGCAGACTGTGTTTTCAACGACGATCTTCATGGGATACCTCATTTCGTCAGCAGATTCCGCGGCGTGGCCTGCGGTGCCTAGGACGGGCATGGTGACCGAAAATACCCACGCCAGGACGATCCCGATGCGGCTCGCGTCACAATCCATCGCTGCATCGGGCTGGGTGACCAGCCAGAGCGGCGCTCAAGCCCGACGGAGGGTAACGCATCAATTTTGCAGTGCAACAAAAAACGTGCACTTATGCTACGGCGCACCAAAAATGTTGCGATGCAGCAAAAGCTGGGTTAGCATTCCCGTGGGTGGGCCAACAGCGGTCGAGTTTTCATGCTGCATGTCTTGTACCTTGTGCACGATGTTTCCGACCCGGCGGTGCGCCGGCGGATCATAATGCTCAAGGCAGGCGGCGCGCGGGTCACGTTGGCCGGCTTCCGTCGGACCACAAATGCTGTTCCCGACGTCGAGGGGCTGCAGCCGGTCGACCTCGGCGCGACGCGTGACGGCCGATTCGGCCAGCGTCTGGCGGCGGTCGCCAAGGCGGCGCTGTCGATAGGCTCAAAGCTTGCGGCGATGCCGAAGCCCGACCTCATCATCGCGCGCAATCTGGAAATGCTGGCGCTGGCCAGGCGCGCCAAGGCCGCCTTTCGCGGCGGCGTGCCGATCGTCTACGAATGCCTCGACATCCATCGCCTGGTGCTGCGCAATGACATGCTGGGCAAAGCACTGCGCACAGCGGAGCGTTATCTCGCCCGCGACGTGAAGCTTCTGGTGACGAGCTCACCGGCCTTCATCGCCAATTATTTCAAGCCGTTCGGGCAGGTCGCCGCACCGGTGGAACTGGTCGAAAACAAATACTTCGAAACCGCGCCGATCGCCTTGGATGACAGGTCAAAGGCCGAAAACCCTGCAGCACCCCCGTGGCGCATCGGCTGGTTCGGCGCGCTGCGCTGCCGCCGCTCGCTGGAGCTGCTGGCCGACTTCACGCGCCGTCAGGGCGGGCGCTTCGAGGTCGTCCTCCGGGGCCGTCCGGCACTCTCGGAATTCCCGGATTTCCACGCTTTTGTCGAGGCCGAACCCTATCTCTCCTTTCGTGGCCCCTACCGCAACCCGGAAGACATGGCCGCGATCTACGGCGAAGTGCATTTTTCCTGGGCGATCGATTTCTTCGAGGAAGGGCAGAATTCGGAATGGCTGCTGCCCAACCGCCTCTATGAGGGCTGCCGCTTCGGCGCCGTGCCGATCTCGATGGGCAATACCGAGACCGNGAGACCGGACGCTTTCTCGACCAGCAGGACATTGGCGTCCTGCTTTCCGATGCCACGCCCGAAATCCTGGAAACCGCGCTCGGCCGCATGGACCAGGAGCACTTCGGCAAGGCCAAGGCGCGTGTGCTGGCCCGCAACCCACGAACCTGGAGCTACGACCGCAGCGACTGCCGCGCCTTTGTCGACAGGCTGCGCGGTCTGGCGGCGGTCCCAGGTCCCTTCGTCACCGAAGCGCTGGCTTAGCGATGGCTGATGATGGGAAAAGTACAGAGCATGGGAAGGCGCCGATGACGCAAACCGAAGCGCTGCCGCCAAGCCTGATCGTCATTCCGTGCCTGAATGAGGCAGCCCATATCGGCGCGTTGCTCGAGCAGCTCAGGCCGGCAGCGCTAAGGCTCGGCGCCCGCATCGTCGTTGCCGATGGCGGCAGCACCGATGGTACTTTGGCCATTGTCGAAGAGGTTGCGGCCAAGGACCCTCAGGTCGTCCTCCTGCACAACCCAAAACGTATCCAGAGCGCGGCGATCAATCTCGCCGTCGCCAGCCTCGGTGACCGCGCCGAATACCTGATCCGCATCGATGCCCATGGCGGCTATCCCGCCGATTATTGCGACCGGCTGGTCGAGGAGGCGCTCGCCACTTCAGCCGATTCGGTCGTCGTCTCGATGCTGACCAGCGGCAGCGGCGCGGTGCAGAAAGCGGTCGCGGCGGCGCAGAATTCCAAGCTCGGCACCGGCGGCTCCAAGCACCGGCACCTCTCGGCCGGCGAATGGGTCGACCACGGCCATCACGCGCTGATCCGGATTTCGGCCTTCACCGCGGTCGGCGGCTATGACGAGAGCTTCAGCCACAATGAGGATGCCGAACTCGACTACCGGCTGCGCCAGGCTGGCTACCGCATCTGGATGAGCGGCAAGACGCAGATGGTCTACTATCCGCGTTCGTCGCTGAAGGGCCTGTATTTCCAATATCTCGGCTATGGCCGCGGCCGCGCCAAGAATGTGCTCAAGCACCGAATGATCCCGAAAGTTCGGCAGATGATCCCGCTGCTGGTGGCGCCGGTCGTCCTTCTCGCGGTATTTTCCTTTATCCACTGGCTGGCGGCGGTGCCGCTGCTGGTCTGGACTTCGGTCTGTCTGGGCTACGGCGCTGTGACCGCCATCAGCCAGCGCAGTCCCAACAATGTGCTGGCGGGCATTTCGGCGATGGTCATGCATTTCGGCTGGTCGCTCGGGTTTTGGCTGCAACTGCTCGGCTCGCGATCGCAGCGCGGGGTGGCATGATGGTCGCCGACAGCCGCCGAATCGACATCTGCGTCTGCACGTTCCGGCGGCCGGAACTGGCCGACACGCTGCGGTCGCTCGCTGCCATGGATATGCCTGCCGGTTTCGGCATCGGCGTCATCGTCGCCGACAATGACGACGAGCCGACCGCCGAGCCGCTGGTGACCGCGCTGGCGAGCGAATTGAAGCTCGTGGCCCGCTACCGGCACGCTCCGGCGCGCAACATCTCGGTTGCCCGCAACGCCTGTCTTGATGCCAGCACGGCCGATTTTGTCGCCTTCATCGACGACGATGAAACCGCTTCCCGGCAATGGCTGGCCGAACTGATTGCTATCGCGGAGACAAGCGGCGCCGAGGCCGTGCTCGGTCCGGTGCGGGCGCTCTACCGCCCGGATGCGCCGGACTGGATGCGCAAGGGCGATTTCCATTCGACCTTGCCGGTCTGGGTGCAGGGCGAAATCCGCACCGGCTACACCTGCAACGTCCTTTTGAGGATGAGCGCCGACAGCTTGCGCGACCGTCGTTTCAGCCTGGCGCGCGGCCAGAGCGGCGGCGAGGACACCGAATTCTTCAACCGCATGGTCAAGGCAGGCGGTCGCATCGCCTTTGCGCCGGAGGCGTGGGTCGAGGAAGTCGTGCCGCGTTCGCGAGCCGCTTTCGACTGGCTGCGCCGCCGCCGCTTCCGCTTCGGCCAGACGCACGGCCACCTCATCGGCCATGACGCAGGCGTGATAGAGCGTGCGAAGGCTGTCGGCCTTGCCTCGGCCAAGGCCGTCTATTGCTTCGGCATGGCGGCGTTGACCGCGATTAGCCCGGTCCGCCGCAACCGCAGCGTGCTGCGCGGCATCATGCATGTCGGCGTCGTCAGCGGCCTGGTCGGTATCAGCGAAATTCGCCAATACGGACTGTCTTCCCCGCAGCAAGGAGGCAAGCGTGCAGCCTGACGTCTCCTTTGTCATCGCAGCCTACAATGCCGCGGCCACGCTCGACCGGGCGATCGCAAGCGCCATGGCCCAGCGCGATGTCAGCGTCGAAATCATCGTCGCCGATGACCAGTCGCGCGACAACACGCTCGACGTCGCAAGAGCCTATCCAAAAGATGTCGTCAAAGTGGTTGCGCTGCCGGCAAATCGTGGCCCTGGCGGCGCCAGGAATGCCGGGCTCGAACTGGCTTCCGGCCGCTGGGTCGCGGTGCTCGATTCCGACGATGCCGTCCTGCCCGGGCGGCTTTCTGCCATGATCGCGCGGGCCGAAAGCGCGGGCGCTGTGATCGCCGTCGACAACCTCCAGGTGGTGCGCGAGGACGGCATTGCCGAAGCGACGATGTTTCCCGCCGAATATCTGGAGGGCCTGCGTGAAATCACGCTCGCCGACTACATCGCTGGCAACATCGTTTTCGAATCCACGTTCAACCTTGGCTATCTCAAGCCGATCTTCCAGCGCCGTTTCCTGATCGAAAACGGGCTTCGCTATGATGAAAGTCTGAGCATAGGCGAGGATTACATCCTGCTCGCCAACGCGCTGGCCAAGGGCGGAAAATGCGTCGTCGAGCCGACGACCGGCTATATCTACCACATCCGCACGGGCTCGATCTCGCGCGTGCTCGAGCTTCACCATATCGAGGCGATGCGCAAGGCCGACGCGGTCTTCGCCGAGACCAATTCCATGGACGCTGCTGCTGCGGCCGCCTTCGCCAAACGCGCCCGCAGCCTGCGCAAGGCGGCATCGTTCCTGTCGCTGGTCCAGCACATCAAGGCGCGTTCGCCGTTGAAAGCGATACGCACCGCGCTAAGTGATCCGGCGGCTGTCAGGCACATGTCGATGCCGATCGCCGTCCGCCTCAAAAGGGTGGCGGCGCAGTTTGCTGTCGGCGCGGAGTAAGGAGGGCGAGTACATGAAGACGTTTGTTCGTGGCCTGCAACAGGCTGAAATCGATCTGCTCAGAAGGAATTTGCGATGAAGAAAATCAGGAAGGCAGTCATCCCTGTGGCGGGGCTTGGAACACGGTTCCTGCCGGCAACCAAGTCGATTCCGAAGGAGATGCTGCCCGTGGTCGACCGGCCGGTCGTCCAATATGCGGTGGACGAGGCCTTCGAAGCCGGCATCGAGCACATCGTGTTCGTCACCGGCCGCAACAAGGCTGTCATCGAGGACTACTTCGACCTGCACCCCGAACTGATTGGAACGCTCGAACAAACCGGCAAGAAGACCCAGCTGGAGGCGCTCGAAAGCATGCTGCCCGTGGCCGGCGCCACCAGCTTCATCCGCCAGCAGTCGCCACATGGTCTCGGCCATGCGGTGTGGTGCGCACGCGAAGTCATCGGCGACGAGCCCTTCGCCCTGCTGCTCCCCGATATGGTGTCGTTCGGTCGCCGAGGTTGCCTGGCTGAAACAGTCGATCTCTATCAGCAGACCGGCGGCAATGTGATCGCCGTCGAGCGCTGTGATCCCAGCGAGACCAGCAAATACGGCATCGTCGGGCGCGGCGCCGAGACAGGCAGCGGCTTCGAGGTGACGGCCATGGTCGAAAAGCCGGCGCCGGCCAATGCGCCGTCGAACTATTACATCAACGGCCGCTACATCCTGCAGCCCGAGATCTTCTCGCTGCTGGGCAACCAGCAGCGCGGCGCCGGCAACGAAATCCAGCTTACCGATGCCATGGTGCGGCTGGCGAAAAGCCAGTCTTTCTTTGCCCAGCCTTTCAATGGCCGCATGTTCGACTGCGGCTCCAAGGAAGGCTTCATAGAGGCGACCATCGCCTTCGCGCTGGCGCGCGACGACATGAAGGGACCTGTGCTGGAAATGCTGCAGGCGTTCGCGCGGTCGCATGAGCGTCAGGAAGTGGCCGCATAATGCCCATCTTTCGAGGGCATATGCGTTTGGACGATGGCGCGGCTCATGCCTGCACGCCTGGCCGCTCAGGCCCGGCGCCGGATGGCATGAAGCTTGCGTTGCATATCTTGCCCCCGATCTCCGCAGCTTCGGACGAGGTGGGACCTGACCCGTCTCGCTCCGGCGCCTGTAACCTAGAATTGGATCGAAGATGAATTATGCCAGCTTTCCTCTCGACAAGAGGATGCCATTGCCCAACCCCGATCAGGAAAAGGGTGAAGACTTCATCGACGTCGAGCGCCTGCTTGGCATGGCGGCGCGTCAGGTCAAGGTGGTGGCGGTCTGCGCCATCATCGGCCTGTTCCTGGGGTTGCTCTATCTGCAGACCACGCCCAAGCAATACATGTCGGTCGCCAGCGTGCTGATCGACGAAGGCCTGAACAAGGTCATCGACGACATCTCGGCTGCATCCGTCACCATGCAGACCGACGCCGCCCTGCTCAGCCAGATCGAAATCATCACCTCGGCGCGGCTGGCCTCGGTGGTGGTCGACAAGCTGAAACTCGACCAGAACGCAGAGTTCATGAACCCGCCGCAATCGGCGCTGGTCAAGGGCATCGGCTTCGTGCGCGGCGTGATCGGCTATTTCCGCTCAAGTTCCGCCGAGCAGATTCCCGGCATGGAAAACGTCGATGAGGCGACACGCCAGGCCATGATGCAGACGGCGCGCCACGACTATGCCGTGCTGAAGCTGCAGAGCGAGGTGCTGGCGCAGCGCAACGGCCGCTCCTATGTGCTCGCCATCGGTTACCAGTCGACCAATCCGGCGCTCGCCACCGCCATCACCAAGGCCTATGCCGACGCCTATCTCGCCGACCAGCTCAATGCCAGCTTCGACGCCACCGAGCGCGCTGCGGTCTGGCTGCAGGGCCGGCTGACCGAGCTTCGTCAGAACTCACAGGCGGCCGCTATGGCGGTCGAGAAATTCAGGGCCGAGCATGGTCTGGCCGCCAACAGCGACGGCCAGCTGATCAGCGACAAGCAGATTGCCGATCTCACCGCGCAACTGATCGTCGCGCAGGCCGATACGGCGCGCGCCAGCGCCCGCTATCAGCAATACAAGACCATCGTCGAAAGCGGCTCGGACAATGCCTTCAACGATTCCGCCATCTCAAGCGATCAGCCGGCAAGCTCCGTCATTGCAACGCTCAAGACCCGCTATCTCGCAGTGGCCAAGCGGCTGCAGGACGTGACGGCCAATTTCGGCGCCGACCATCCGCAGGCGGTGGCGCTGGCCAAGGAAAAGGCCGACCTGTCGACCCAGATTTTCGGCGAGTTGAAGCAACTGACCGAAAGCTATCGCAATGAATATGAAGTCGCGCTTTCACGCGAGACCTCACTGAGGCAGAAGATCGCCGACGCGGCCGGCAAGAGCTCCATCGACAACCAGAGCCAGGTCAAACTGCGCGAACTCGACCAGCAGGCGCAGGCGCTGACCACGCTCTACCAGACCTTCCTTAGCCGCTACGAGGAGGCCTCGCAGCAGCAATCCTTCCCGGTCGGCAAGGTCCGCATCATCTCGGATGCCTCAACGCCGCTTTCCGCCTCGAGCCCGCGCACCTCCAGGGTGCTGGCGCTGTCGCTGGTGCTTGGCGTGCTGCTTGGCGCCGGCTTTGGTGGCCTGAATGAGTTCAACGAGCGCTTCTTCAGGACCGGCGAGGACATTCGCGATCGCGTCGGCCTCAAATTCCTCGGCTATTTGCCGATGATCGGCGGCAGGCTCGGCAAGGACGCCGACGGCGGTGCGGCGGATGCCAAAGGCGCCAACACATTGTCGGCGGCCGAGAAACGGGCGCGCATGCGGGTCAGCGTCGATGCGCCGGCATCGATGTTCTCCGAAACGCTGCGCAACGCCAAGATCGCCTTCGACGTCGTCATGGAAGGGCAAGGCAGCCGGGTCATAGGCGTGGTCTCGGTCCTGCCCGGCGAGGGCAAGTCTACGGTCGCGGCCAATCTCGCCGGATTGCTGGCCGCCAACGGCTCGAAGACGCTTTTGATCGACGCCGATCTGCGCAATCCTGGCCTCAGCCGCAACCTCGGCATGGAGGCCGAGCAGGGGCTGATGGAGGCCGTGGTCAACGGCCAGACCTGGCAGTCGGTCGGCAAAGTCGACCGCCAGACCAAGCTGGCGATCATCCCGGCCGTGCTGCGTGGGCAGTTCTCGCATACCAGCGAGCTGCTGTCGTCGGCCGGCATGCGGCGCTTCATCGACAACGCCAAGGAGACGTTCGAGTACATCATCGTCGACCTGCCGCCGCTCGGCCCCGTGGTCGACGCCAAGGCGTTTGCGCCGCTGGTCGACGGCTTCGTGCTGGTTGCCGAATGGGGCCGCACGCCGCGCGCCATGGTGCGCTCGCTGCTGGAGCAGGAACCCTACGTCGCAAGCAAGGTCGTCGGCGCCGTGCTCAACAAGGTCGATCTGAAGAAGCTGCCGAAATACGGCTCGCTCGGCGGCTCGGAAAAGTTCTTCGACCGCTATTCGACCTACTATCTGGAGAAATCGGACGTGCGGGCCAAGACCGCCGCCTGAACGGAGCGCGATCCTGAAAAGGAGCGTGATCCGGAAAAGCAGATCCGGTTTTCGGAAAAGATCACGCTCAAACGAAGAAGCACGGCAGGTCAGGAAAAGATCAGCTTGCCGAATTTACCGGCGATCCTGAGCGCTGTCAGCCGGCCGCTTTGAAAGGCGCCGGTGTCGATGCCGAGCCTTCGCCCGTCAAGCCTGGGGATATCGACCGGCGTGTGCCCATGCACCACAAGGCGGTCGAGCAGATGTGCGGCCTTGAAGAACTCGTCGCGGATGTTGAGCAGATCCTGCTCATCCTGTGCGACCAGGTCGATGCCCGGCCTGATGCCGGCATGGACGAAAACGAATTTATCCGAACAGAGCAGCACCGGCAGGCTGCGCAGGAAGTCGATATGGCTGGCCGGAATGACCTCCTTCACGCGCCGGTCGACCGCGTCGCTCGAGGCATAGAGGCTGGCAAGCCGCGCCGGATCGACCCCATAGGAAAACAGAGTCTCGCGGCCGCCGACCGCCAGCCAGCGGTCCCGCGACAGATAGCCGTCGAGATAGTTCAGCATGGCCACTTCGTGGTTTCCCGCCAGGCAGACGCGCAGGAACCCTGTTGGCGGCAGCGCCAAGAGGTGGTCGAGCACGCGCGCCGATTGCGGCCCGCGATCGATATAGTCGCCGAGCATGACGATAATCTTGCGGCCGCGAAATTGCAGCGCGTCGAGCTGGATCTTCTGCTCCAGCGACAGCAATTCCTTGTAGCAGCCATGCACGTCGCCGATCGCGTAGACGACGGTGTCGTCCATATCCATTTCCAGGCGCTCGCGCGGCGCCGGCCGGGGGGGCCTGGATCGCTGGAACAACGCCACTGGGGCCGTCAGACCCCGATGCCGCGGGCTTTGAGCGCCGCGGTGATCTCGTCAAGAATGGCGGGATCGTCGATAGTCGCCGGCATCGTCCATTCTTCCTTGTCGGCGATCTTCTGCATGGTGCCGCGCAGGATCTTGCCGGAGCGCGTCTTGGGCAGGCGCTTGATCGTCACCACGGTCTTGAAGGCCGCGACCGGGCCGATCCGTTCGCGCACCAGCCCCACCACTTCGCCTTCGATGACGGCGGTATCGCGCGACACATCGGCATTGAGCACGACGAAGCCGAGCGGAACTTGGCCCTTCATCACATCGGCGACGCCGATGACGGCGCATTCGGCAACATCGGGATGCGCTGAAAGCACCTCCTCCATGGCCCCGGTCGACAGCCGGTGTCCGGCGACATTGATGATGTCGTCTGTGCGCGCCATGACATAGAGGTAGCCGTCCTCGTCGATCATGCCGGCATCGGCCGTCTTGTAGAAGCCGGGAAATTCCTCGAGATAGGCTTGCCGGAAACGCTCGTCGGCATTCCACAGCGTCGGCAGGCAGCCGGCCGGCAGCGGCAGTTTCACCACCACATTGCCAAGTGTGCCGCGCGGCACTTCATGGCCGGCATCGTCGAGCACGCGAATGTCGTAGCCCGGCATCGGCACGCCGGGCGAGCCGTATTTCACCGGCAGCAGGCCGAGGCCCGCCGGGTTGATGGTCATCGGCGAGCCGGTCTCGGTCTGCCACCAATGATCGACCACCGGCACGTTGAGTTTCTGCTCCGCCCATTTGATGGTTTCCGGGTCTGCGCGTTCGCCGGCCAGGAACAGAGTGCGGAATTTCGACAGATCGTATTTCGGCACGAATTCGCCCTTGGGGTCCTGCCCCTTGATGGCGCGGAAGGCCGTCGGCGCGGTGAACAGCGCGACCACGCCGTGTTCTGCGATCACCCGCCAATAGGTGCCGGCGTCGGGTGTGCCGATCGGCTTGCCCTCGAACAGCACGCTTGTCGCACCATGCAGCAGCGGTCCGTAAACGATGTAGGAATGGCCGACCACCCAGCCGACATCGGAGGCCGCCCAGAATACTTCGCCCGGTCTGACGCCGAACTCGTTTTCCATCGTCCATTTGAGCGCGACCATGTGGCCGCCATTGTCGCGCACGATGCCCTTAGGCTGGCCGGTCGTGCCGGAGGTGTAGATGATGTAGAGCGGGTCGGTGGCGAGCACCGGAACGCAATCGACGTTGGCGCCCGCGGCGCGCTCGCGGGCAACGGCGTCGGCAAAATCGATATCGTAATGCTCCCTCAGATCGCAGCGCAGCTGGTCGCGCTGCAGGATCAGGCAGGCGTCCGGCTTGTGGCGGGACATTTCGATCGCCTTGTCGAGCAGCGGCTTGTAGGCCACGACACGTCCAGGCTCCAGGCCGCAGGACGCGGAGATGACCAGCTTTGGCTTGGCGTCGTCGATGCGGGTGGCGAGCTCGTGCGAGGCAAAGCCGCCGAACACCACCGAATGCACCGCGCCGATGCGGGCACAGGCAAGCATCGCGACCGCCGCTTCGGCCACCATCGGCATGTAGATGATGACGCGGTCGCCTTTGTGAATGCCGCGGTTCTTGAGCACCGAAGTCAGCGCTACCACTTCGCGCTTCAATTCGGCATAGGTGAATTTCTTGACCGTGCCGGTGATCGCGCTGTCGTAGATAAGTGCGATCTGGTCGGCGCGGCCGCTTGCGACATGGCGATCGAGAGCGTTGAAGCAGGTGTTGCAGCTGGCGCCGTTGAACCAGCGCCCGTAAACGCCGGCCTTGGCATCGAAGACGCTGGTCCACGGCGAATACCAGTCGATCGCCTCGGCCGCATCGGCCCAGAATTGTTCCGGGTCGCGTTTCCAGCCGTCATAGACCTCGTGGTAGCGTGACGCCATTCATCCCTCCTCGGGAAAACTCTCTATCTTGCAATAGCCTATGCGGGTTTTCCCGGCCACGTCTTTCCCCAAATGCCATGTCTTTCCCGAAATTTGGGGCTTGGCCGATCTCGCCTTGGCCATAAATTGCAGGCACCATGGCCGGGTTTGAAATCGGGGCAGGGCGCGCAATGACGGTACGATACGGGGTTGGATCTGCCGTTGGAGCAGCGCTGCTGTTGACGATCGTTTCCGCCGCCCAGGCCGGCGATGCCGCCGCGCGGCGCATCATCGGCTTTTCCCCCGACGGCAAATATTTCGCCTTCGAGCAATATGGCGAGCTCGACGCTGCCGTTTCCGGCTGGTCGCAGATCGACATCATCGAAACAAGCACAGACGAGTTCGTCGGCGGCAAGCCGATCCTTGTCCTCGATGAATCGGAAGAGGCGACCACGACGGTGGAGCAGGCACGGGCGCAGGCCGCAAAGCAGGCCGCGCCAATCCTGGCCAAATACGGCATCGCCGAGCGCGGCACGCGCACGGCCTCCGACAGGTTCACCTTCCCGGATGACACGGTCGAGTACAACGACATTTCCCGCCTCGAGCAGGCCGCGCAGAAATGGCTGTCGCCGTTCTATGGCGAAACACAGATTTCGACCATCCAGCTCGATGAGATTTTGGCCGACAGCAAGACGGACTGCTCGGCAAGCTTTGATGACGCCAAGCCAAGCGACCAGGCTCTTCCGAGCGACAAGACACTTCAGGGCGAAAAGAAACTTCAAGGCGCCAAGACGGGCAAGGCGCGCGGCTTCCGCCTGTCGCTGCAGGGGCAGGACGGCAAGCCGTTCAAGGTGCTGCACGAGGACAAGGCCGTGCCGGGCTCGCGCAACTGCCCGACTTCCTACAGCCTGTCGGAATCCTACGAATACACCCCGCCCGGCAGGCCGGCGGTAGTGGCGGTGCTGGTGCAGCGCTTCAGCCAGGGCTTCGAAGGACGCGACCGCCGCTTCATCGCCGTAACCGGCCATGCACGCTAAGCCGCGGCCCGTCTTGTGGCAGGCAGAAAAAGCTCATGCGCCCGGAGAAAGCAGGGCGTTCGTGTCGGATATCAGGTCTTAAAGCGGCAAGGCCGCCAGCATCAGCCCGACGCCACCCGCGATCAATATGGCGGCTGCCAATGCTTTTCGATGACGTTCGAACGCGGTCGGAGCCCGCTCCCAGTTGTAACGCATACCCAATGCTCTCCCAAAACCCCGCGACTCCATAGCTTACTTTAGGTAAGAAAAGCAAGACCTTGACCCTGCGAGATAGCTGGCTTGACCGTTTGCGGCGGTGATTCCCAGCTGCAATCACCGACTATTTCTGGGGTGCTTCCCTGTTCTCAGGCTCTGAATGATGTGGAAGTTACCACAATCTGAAATTGGATGTCTCCATTAGGCTTCGGTTGCCTGTGTCGTGAGGATGGTGGCGTTGCCGGATTGCCACAGAACGGTCAGGCCGGCCTGTTCTCCCTCTCGTCCGCGCAATGGACAGACCCGCATCGCCGCGCTATCTGCTCTCCAGGAAAATGGTGGAGGGGCTCCATGGCCCAAATCGGTTCTGAAATGGTTCTGCGGCTGGCGGACGACGCCTCGGTCCAGCATGTCGGCGATGGCGCCGTCGTGCTCTTGGCACGCAGCGGCCAGCTTTACACCTGCAACGGCACCACCGAAGCCTTTCTCGACAAGGTGGACGGCGCCCGCAGCCTTGACCAGATCGTCGTCCTGTTGTCTGACGAGTTCGAGGTCGACAAGGGCACGCTCGACCAGGACATGGCGGCGCTGGCCGCCGAACTGGTGAGCGAAGGCATTCTCGCCGACCCGGCTCCCTGATGGTGGACGGCGTTCTCCTGCGCGCTTTGTTTCGTGTCCATTTATGGGCAAGCGCGCGGCTGATGCCGACCCTGATCGGCCGCCGCAGCTTCGAATCGGTGCTGAAATGGGCGCCGCTCAGCGCACCCACCCCTTATCGCGGCCTGTCGTCAGCCTACATCGTCGCTGCCGTCAACCGGACCGTCCGGCACCCCTGGCTGATGCGCGACCGCAGATGCCTGCGCGAGGGCCTGCTCGCCCACCGCTTCCTGCGCTTTGCCGGCTTCGATCCGGATCTGCGCTTCGGCGTCGATCCGAAGTCGATGCAGGCGCCGCGTATGTCTGCCCATTGCTGGGTCTGTCTCGATGGCCGCCCGGTGGTCTCGGACAGCCTCCCCGGCATGGTGCAGATCTATCGTCATCACGCCGATGCCGGAAAGGCGCACGCTGCTTGACCGGTCCGGCGACCACCTTCTGCTACGATCTCCAGGGCCAGGTCATCAGCATATCGGCCTCGCGGGCCGATCTCTGGCCGAGCTTCGACCTCTTACTCGGCACGTTGCGCGTGAGCGGGCCGGTCGAGCCCGATTTCCGCGTCGACATCGTCGAGACGCGGGAGTTACCGGAATCGCCTGCCGGAAAACTCGCTTTCGACGGCGAGGTGCCGGAGGACGGCCATTGCCGGCTGATCGACGGTGGCGGCACCGTTCACCTGGTCTTTCCCGGCCTGCAGACCGTCTCGATCAATGCCGATGGAGGCTGGGCCGAGATACGAGTCCATCCCGATGCCAAGGTCAAATGGACGATGCTGATGATGGTGCTGGATGCAGCACTTGATGCCGGCGACCAGCACATGCTGCACACCGCCGGCCTGACATTGCCTGGCCAAGAGGCGCTGGTGCTGATCCATGCGCCGAGCGGCACCGGCAAGTCGACGACGTCGCTGGCGCTGGCGTCGCAAGGCTTCGGCCTGTGCTCGGATGACGCCATGATCCTCAAGGTTTTGGCCGGTGGCGGCATCACGGCCTGGGGCTTGCCGCGCAAGGTGAAGGTCCACCGCCACACGGCGGCAATGCTGCCCTTCGTGGCGCCTTGCCTTGGCGACAAATGGGACGCCAATGGCGAGCAGGCCGTCTCGCTGGAACGTCTCGCCGAGATCATCCGCATCGAGGAAACTGTCGGCAGACCGGTTGCGGCACTGTTTCATCTCGCCCGCTCGGCGGACGCGCAAACCCGGCTCGTGCCCATGACCAGGACAGACGCCATGGTGGCGCTTGCCACCGACAATGTCAGGACCGGCATGACCGGCCTTTTGCCGGCGCAGAAGCGCCGCATGGCAACCATCGCAACGCTGGTCAAAGCCGTCCCGACATTTACCCTGGAAGTCGGCGCGAACCCGGCCGAGGCGGCCCCGCTGATCCGCTCGGCGCTGGCGGCGCGGGACTAAAGCACACTTCAGGCAGAATGCGGCTTTGGCCTGGCGAGGCGCTGGATCCAGCGGAAGGCGTCGCGGCGCAGGCGCGAATGCATCTTGTCCCTGGAATTGACGCCGAGCAGCGTATCGCCGGTGATCAGCCATTTGGCCAAAAATATCGAGAGGTCGGGCTTGATGCGGTCGGCCAGTTCGATCGCGCGCGGTGCATCAAACAGCCGCCCCGTCACATTGAGAACCGTCGCCAGTTCGAGCTCGATGCCGCTGATGCGCGCCGCCTCGAAAAGCCGGTCTTCATCCGCGGGCGACCGCAGCGCGCGCACGCCCTGCAGCACATCGACGCAAAGCTGCAGCCGGTGGAACTTGTGCCCGCCGGCGGCGTGGACAATGGCGATGGTCAGCAGCGCGGCCGGCGTGTCGGCCTCGCTGCCGTCGATGATCTGCAATTCGCGAAAGCCCAGCGACAGCCGCCGCCGCATGCCGGAATCATGCACCAGGTTGCCGTGCAGTTCGATCAGCAGGCTGGTATTCTCCTTCTCCAGCCACTTGAACTCCTGCAGATCCTGCGACTGCGCCTCGCCGCTCCAGAGCTCGAAGCCGCATCCGGCAATCACCGTGTTGGCTTCAATGATGCTGGCCGGCTCGACCAGAATGTCGATGTCGGTGAACGGCCGGTCAGCGGCGTGGCGGTAAAGTTTGCGTGCGAAGACCGGACCCTTGACGATGCGGGCCGGAACATTTTTCGCCGCCAATGCCTTCATGATGCGGTCGCCATGATATTGCAGCAGCATCGATTGGCCGGTCGCCAGCGTCGAGCGATCACGCAGTTCCGACAGCTTTTGCCGCAAGGCTGCGTCCGCAGGCAGTTGGGCGTCGCCGATCTCGCTGAGCTTGCGCAGCATGATCGGCAGCACGCCGTGGAACTCGGCATTGGCGAGCAGTGCCAGCAAGCTTTCGGCAGCAACGTCACGGCCAATGGCAACCGTCGCCTCCGGGTCGGCGAAGGTCAGCAGCAGTTTTTCATCGGCAGGCGCAAGAGATGGCAGCATCAAACCCGGATTGCGTTCGCCCACATCAGCAATTCCCGTCCGGAATTGCGTCAAACAACCAACTCAGAGGAGCGTATGTTGCAGAAAAGCATGCATGAAGCCAGCGTGTGGTGGCAGAACCAGCTCATGAATTGACTTTCCACGGTTTCGGTCCATTCTTTTGCACTTGACTGAAAAGGGTGTTTGGAATGGCCAAGAAAAAGTATGAAGCGCCCGTGCTGCGCAAGGCAGGAAAGTCGTCCAGCGTGGTGGCCGGGCCGTCGCTGCCGATACCGCGATAAGACTTCTACGGCTTCGGTTTGGATGAAGCCGGAGCGGTCGGCCGCAAGGCAAGCCGCGCTGCAGGCGGGCAATCTGTCGGCGTGACTGCGGGTAACGGTCCGTCCGGTCCCGCAGGCTAAGGCAAGTTCATAAGCCGCCTGTTCGGGATATGGGCAAGGCCCCTCCGTTACAGTCCCCAGCGCAGCGCGGCTGTGTGCACCGGCGCGTCCCACATTGACGTTGCCTCGTCATCCAGCATGGTCAGCGTGATCGAGCAGCCGGCCATGTCGAGCGATGTCACGTAGGACCCGACCAGCGAGCGGGTCACCGTCACGCCCTGTTTTTCGAAGATGTTTCGGGCGCTGTTGTACATCAGATAGAGCTCCATCAGCGGCGTGCCGCCAAAGCCGTTGATGAACAACAGTGCCGGGCCTTTCGCCCTGTCGCCGAGATCGCCCAGGATCGCGGCGCAAATCTCTTCGGCGATCGCATCGGCGCTTTTCAACGTGTCGCGACGCCGGCCGGGCTCGCCATGAATGCCGACGCCGAATTCCATCTCGCCATCACCAATCTCGAAGGTCGGCCTGCCGGCCGCCGGCACCGTGCAACTGGTCAGCGCCACGCCCATCGAACGCGTCGCGCTGTTGATGCGACCGCCGAGCGCCTTGAGATCCGCCAGCGCCATGCCTTGCTCGGCGGCGGCGCCGACGATCTTCTCCACCACCAGCGTGCCGGCGACGCCGCGCCGGCCGGTCGTAAAGGACGAATTCTCGACGGCGACGTCATCATTGATCACCACCTGCAGGACGCCGTCGGCCATTTCGCCGGCCATGTCGAAATTCATCACGTCGCCTTCATAGTTCTTGACGATGAACAGGCAGCCGGCGCCGGTATCGACGGCGGCGGCCGCCGCCAGTATCTGGTCCGGCGTTGGCGAGGTGAAGACCTGGCCGGGGCAGGCGGCGTCCAGCATGCCGTGACCGACAAAGCCGGCATGCAACGGCTCGTGGCCGGAACCGCCGCCCGAGATCAGCGCCACCTTCCCCGGCTTCATCACCTTGCGGCGAATGAATTTGTGCTCCTCGCCCAGCACCAGGATGTCGGCATGAGCTGCAACGAAGCCGTTGAGGCTTTCGGTCAGCACCGTGTCGACGGAATTCATAAACTTCTTCATGTGTCCTCCCGACACAACACGATCAGCCGCCACTCCTGCCGGTGATGCTGGTGATCTTCTGGATGAATTCGTTGATCGCCTTGTCGAGCGCTGCATTCTGCTTGTCGTCGCCGAAATCGGGCACGATCAGCGAGACATGCCGGGTCTTGCGCATGCCTGCCGCAACCGACATCTTGCCGGGATGCGCCAGATGATAGGCAGCCAGAAACTGATCGCGCTCGGCCGGACTGAAATGGCAGACCGAAAAAATAGCCGGCAGATGTTTTGACGGGATCGGGGTCGAATAGGCCGCGCTGGAAATCTGGGTGACGAAGCTGCGGTGCTTGCCAAGCGCGTCGGCAAGGCGTTGTCGCATACCCGACGGTCGCTGGTCGATGACCTGCGACAGGATCGTCTTGTAGGCGCGGATCGCCTCTTCGGAGCCGGCTTCTGGTGTCTTGTCGGCCATCTCAGTCATCCTAGACCGATGCATCCGAGATGGCCGCCTTGGCCATGGCGAGTTGGGCGGGAGCCACCGAGAGATCCCGCAGGCCGGCCTCGAGCAGTGCCGGGATCGATGCCGGATCGCCGCCGGCATCGCCGCACAGGCTGACTGGGATTTTCGCGCGCAGGCCAAAAGCGGCAACCGAGCCGATCAGCCGCAACACGGCGGGATGGCGGACAGAATTAAGATGCGCCACGGCTGCGTTATCGCGGGCAGCCGCCATTACATATTGGGTCAGATCGTTCGAACCGATCGAGAAGAAGGCGACATCGGCGAACGCCTCCGGCGCGATCGCCACCGAAGGCACCTCGACCATGATGCCGAGCGGCGGCATTTTTTGCGCGATGCCGCGCGCGGCAAGCCCGGCCTGCTCCTCCACGAACAGAGCGGCGGCGCGTTGGTATTCCTCCGCGACGGCGATCATCGGAAACATCACCTTCAGATTGCCGTGCACCGCCGCGCGCAGCAGCGCCCGGATCTGTACGCGAAACACCTCCGGCCTTGCCAGCGACAGCCTGATGCCACGCAGCCCGAGGAACGGGTTGCTCTCCTCGACGGTGAAGCCCGGCACCGGCTTGTCGCCGCCGGCGTCGACGGTACGGATGGTCACCGGCTTGTCGCCTGCCCATTCCAGCACCTTGCGATAGGCCTGGTATTGCGTCTCCTCGTCCGGCGGCGCCTTGCCGAACAGGAATTCGGTGCGCATCAGCCCGACCCCGTCGCAGGTCGAAATGTCGATGCCGTCGACCTCGGACGGATCGGCGATGTTGACCTGCACGCGCACTGTCGTCCCGGCCCGGGTTACCGCCGGTTTCGCGAGATAGACTCCGGCCTTGTCTCGATGTGCCACAAACGAGGACGAGGACCGGTGGAACGCTTCGATCTCGGTCGTGGTCGGCGAAAGCACGATACCGCCATGCTCCGCATCGAGCAGAGCCAGACCGACGGGATTAGCCGGCGAAGCGCCAAGCCCCACCACCATCGGCACGCCGCGCGAGCGCGCCAGCATGGCGACGTGGCTGGCGGCGCTGCCGGCCCTCAGCGCGATGCCGCCGCCGGTGCTCCAGTCGGTCTCGAGAAAGCGCGTCGGCGCGATGTCCTCGCCATAGAGAATGGCGCCCGCTGGTGGAGCGCTCTCCTGCTCCTCGGTAAGGGCGCGCAGCACGCGGTCGCGGATATCGCTGATATCGGCGGCGCGAGCCCGGAAATAGTCCTGGTCTGACGTTTCGTAGCCGGAGATCTCGGCGTCCAGCGCCTGTCGCCAGGCCATGTCAGCCGGCATGCCGGACGCGATCGCGGCAAAAGCCGGGCCGGTCAGGGCATCGTCCTCAAGCATGGCGAGCTGGAATTCGAGAATGCCGGCGGCCTCCTCATCGGCGGTTTCAATCAGGGTCGCGAGCCGGTCAGCCGAACTGGCGATAGCTGCTTCCAATGCAGCCTTTTCCTCGCCGGCTGTCGCCTTCCGTGAGTAGTGCGCGGTGCCGTTGTCGAGATTGAACAGCGGCCCCTCGGCGTAGCCGGCGGAGGCCGAAATGCCTTGCAGCCTAAGCGGTTCGGGCATGGCCCGCGCCTTCGTCGAAATCGCGCCGCACCAGCTCGACCAGCGCTCTCACGGCATCATCGGCGCCGTCGCCTGTGGCCCGGATGTGCAGCATGGTGCCTTTCGGCGCCCTGGCCGCCATCACCTTGACGATGCTCTTGGCGTCGAACCATGGGCCGTTGGCAGAAAGCGCAATCTCCACCTCGGCCGCAAAGCTCTTGGCAAGCTTGGTGAACTTCACCGAAGGGCGCGCATGCAGACCCACCTCGTGGGTGATCAGGACGGTCGCTTCGGCAAAGGCGGACATCAGGTCAAAATTCCCGTTCACTCACGACGGCGACAATTCATGCGCCGTCGCCACCACTTCCTTCAGCGAGGCGCCGCCGGAGGACTCGGTCGCCGCCATCACCGCGCCTTCGACGATCGGCGCGTTGCAGACGATGATCTTCTGCGCCCGCGGCTCGCCGATCATTTCCACCGCCATTTCCGAATTGGTCTCGGCGCCGCCGAGATCGACCAGTATGGCGACGCCCGCCTCCGACCACGCCTTGTCGATGGCGCCTATGATCGCTTCGACGCTGGTGCCGAGCCCGCCATGGCCGTTTCCGCCGCACCATGCAAGCGGCACTTCGTCGCCCACCATCTGCCGCACCATGTCGGCCGTGCCTTCGGCAACCAGCGGGGAATGCGAGACGATGACGATGCCGACATTGCTCATGCTTGGCCCTCGACGGTTTCGGCGACGGTCCGCACCAGCAGCGCCACAGAGCGTCCGCCGGCATCCATATGACCGATTGAGCGGTCGCCGAGGAATGAGGCGCGACCGCGTGTTGCCTTCATCGGCACGGTCGCCTCGGCAGCCATGTCGGCGATATCTGCAATTTCCATGGCCGTCTTTCCTTCGACCAACGCGTCCTGCACAGGTTGCAGCACATCGAGCATGGTCTTTTGACCGACCTGGGATTTGCCTCTGGCGGCCACAGCTTCGATTGCCTTGCCGAAAGCAGCCGCCAGATTGGCACGATCCGGCTCTCCCGAAATCTCCTTGCCCAGCGCCAGGAACAATGTACCGAAGAGCGGCCCGGATGCACCGCCAACCGTCATCACCAGCTTGGTGCCGATCGCCTTCAGCGCCTCGGGCAGCGGCTTGGCCGAAAACGCCTCGGCATCGGCACGCAAGGCCTCAAACCCGCGCTTCATGTTCAGCCCATGGTCACCGTCGCCGATCGCCTGGTCGAGCGCGGTCAACTCTTCCGAGTGAGCGGCGATCGTGTCCGCGGCGGCGGTGATTAGCCTGGCAAGGTCGAACGCTGCCATGTCCAGATTCCCGGTTTCGAACCTGCCGGCAGTATCGCAAGAGTTTTCATTCGACAATCGAAGCATGCCGTCAGGCCGCTGCATGCAGCGCGGCGGCGGCCGCGAACACTTCGGCCACGGCATGGGCGCCAGGGTCGACTACGCCCTGCAATTTGGTGCCGACATAGGCGGAGCGCCCGGCCTTCGCCTTCTCCATGGCCGCGGTCGCCTCGGCGCCGTGCCGTGCCGCTGTAGCCGCGGCATCCAGCCCCTTGGCATCGAGCGCCTTCAGCCCCGGCTCCAAGGCATCGACCATGGTGCGGTCGCCGACCCTGGCGCCGCCATAGAAGGTCATCCGGTCAAGCCCGGCAAGCAGCGCCTTGGACAGGGTTGCTCCGCCGTTCGAAGCCTGAGCCGCCGCCGTGAAGAAGATCGACAGCAAGACGCCTGAGGAGCCGCCCATTGCGACGCCCAGACTATCGCCTATAGCCGCAAGTGTGGCGGCAGGGTCGGCCAGCGGCAGCGCATCGAGCCGTTCCAGCACGCTGCGCGCGCCGGTCGCAACCGTCGAACCGGTATCGCCATCGCCCGCCTTGGCGTCGAGCCCGTTCAGTGTCTCTTCGAGCGCGATCAGCCGTTCGCAGACCGTGATGATCAAACGCCTGGTGCCGGAATCCTGGCTGGCCCTTTGGGCTGCGCTGTTTCCAGCCGCTTTCGCCATAGGCACGATAGCCGGCGCGACGACGGTTTTGGCCGGCATCCAGGCATGTGGGCCGACAGGCGCCAGCAAGCCTGCCTCGCGCGCCGCATCGAGCTTGATCAGCGACAGCGAAAAACCGTTCATGTTGAGCGCCGTCATCAGCGGTCCGGGGCCGATCGCAAGCTTCACGGTCTTGGCCAGCGGCGAGGCCAGCACGGCATTGGCGACCAGCGACATTTCGAGCGGCGGCACCGAGCCGAGATTGTTGATGAGCAACGCGTGGCTGGCGTTCGGGTCGAGCCGCGCGGCCAGCCGCTCCGCCATGATCGCCACAAGTCTGTCGGCGCTCTGCACGGCGATGCGCTCGACGCCCGGCTCGCCATGGATGCCGAGGCCGAGTTCGCCGTCATTTTCGCCGAACCGCTCTTCATGTGGCTGGCCAGGGATCGAGCAGGACGACAGCGACATGCCGAGCGAGATGATGTCCTTCGCCGCCGCGCGAGCCGCTGTCGCGATCGCTGTCAGACCGCTTCCCGTCTCCGACAAATGGCCTGATATCTTGTGCACGAACAAGGTGCCGGCGACGCCGCGCGGCTGGTTGATATCGGGCAAGGCAATGTCGTCGGCGACGATCGCCATCTCGACGCGAAACCCCTCGGCGCGCGCCTTCTCGGCCGCGAGGCCGAAATTGAGGCGGTCGCCGGTGTAGTTCTTGACGATCAGCAGGCAGCCAGCCGGGCCGGTCACCGCGCGAATGGCCGCCAGGACCGCCTCGACGCTGGGCGAGGCAAAGATCTCGCCCGAGACCGCCGCCGTCAGCATGCCCTTGCCGACAAACCCGGCATGCGACGGCTCGTGCCCGGCACCGCCGCCGGAGACGACGGCAACCTTTGCCTTATCCCAGTCGGCGCGCAGCACGACCTTGATCTCGGGATAGCCGTCGAGGCGGGCGAGATCGCCGGAACCGATAGTCCGCAACAGCCCGTCCAGCGCCTCGGTGACGATCGTTTCCCTGCGGTTGAAAAAGTGCTTCATCGAATTCGTCCTGTATTCGTCAATCAGAAGCCGGTGCCGTGCCCTTGGCGAGACACCGAAAACCTCACATCAGTCTTTGTCCGTCGGCGCCGAAATAAAGTGGCGAGCGGTAGCGGATCACCACTTTGTCGCCCTCGGCCAGATCCGTATCGGGGTCGGTGAGCGTCACCAGTTTCTTCGGGCCGACCGTAACATGCAGATGGTTCTGGTCCCCGAGATGTTCGACCCAGTCGACGACGCCGTCGGCATGGCCGCTTGCGGTCTTCTCGATCGACAGATGCTCGGTGCGCGCGCCGATGGTCTTGGTTCCGGTCGGCGCCCCACCATCAGGCAGCAGCCCGGCCGGCAGCAGGTTGATCGCCGGCTGGCCGAGGCGGGCCGCGACATGAAGGTTGGCCGGCTCCGAATAGATTGTGCGCGGCGTGCCGATCTGCACCAGCACGCCGTCATTGAGGATGCCGATGCGATCGGCCATGGTCATCGCCTCGATCTGGTCGTGCGTGACATAGAGCATGGTGGCGCCGAGTTCGGCCTGGATGCGCTTGAGTTCGAGCCTGAGATCGGCGCGCAATTTGGCATCCAGCGACGACAGCGGTTCGTCCATCAGATAGATCGACGGTTTGCGCACCAACGCTCGGCCGATGGCGACGCGCTGCATCTCGCCGCCCGACAGCTTGGTCGAGCGGTTGGCGAGCTTGTGGTGGATGCGCACCATCTTTGCCACCTCTTCGACGCGGCGGCGAATCTGGTCCTCCGGTACTTTCCGCGCTGGCGAACGCAGCGGGAAGGCGAGGTTGTCGTAGACCGACAGATGCGGGTAGAGCGAATATTGCTGGAACACGAAGGCGGTGTCGCGCTCGGCCGGCGACAGCGTCGTCGCATCGTGGCTGCCAATATGGATCGTGCCGCCATCCGGCCGCTCCAGTCCGGCGATCAATCTCAGCGTCGTCGTCTTGCCGGCGCCGGTCGGGCCGAGCAGCACGACGAATTCGCCATCGGCGATGTTAAGGTCGAGGCCATCGACGGCGACATGGTCGTCGAAGCTTTTTGTCACGCCCTTGATGTGCACGTCAGCCATGCTGCGCTCTCCCTTGAGAGGCGGTATCGTGAACAGCGGTGCGCACGGCGCGGCCCGAGCCCTTGTCGAACAGCGACAACCGCGCGCTGTTCAGCGTCAGGCCGACATGGTCGCCGGCAGCAAGCCGGATTTCGGCCGGTACCCGCGCCTTGATGATCCCGCCCGCCGTTTCCACGGCCACGATTTGCGTCGTGCCGAGATATTCGGTGCCATAGATGGCGCCGCGTAGTTTCGAGGCGTCGTCGAAGCGAATGTGCTCGGGGCGGATGCCGAGCGCCATGTCGGCCGGCGCGATATCCTCGCGCACTTCCGGCACCGCCACCTTGGCGCCTTGCACTACGATCTCCTTCGCCCCCTTCGCCAATCCGCCGCCAAAGCCGAGAAAGTTCATTGGCGGCGAGCCAATGAAATCGGCGACGAACATGGTTGCCGGGCGGTCGTAGATTTCGCGCGGGCTGCCGAACTGTTCGATGACGCCATGGTTCATGACGGCGATCTTGTCGGCCATCGACATCGCTTCCATCTGGTCGTGCGTGACATAGACGGTGGTGGCGTGGATGCGGTTGTGCAGCTCGCGCAGTTCATGCACCATCAGATCGCGGAATTCGGTGTCGAGCGTGCCGAGCGGCTCGTCCATCAGGAAGCATTTTGGCCGTCGCACGATGGCGCGACCGAGCGCCACGCGCTGGCGGTCGCCGCCGGCAAGGCCCGAGACCGATTTGTTGAGCAGATGGTCGATGCGCAGCAGCTTCGCCGTTTCCTCGACACGGCTTCGAATCTCGGCCGAGGGCATGCCTTGCGCGAGAAGCGGGAAGCCGATGTTCTTGCGCACGTTCATATGCGGATAGAGCGCGAACAGCTGGAAGACGAAGGCGATGTCGCGTTCGCGCGCCCGGCGCATGGTGACGTCCTCGCCGCCGAGCAGGATCTGGCCGCCGGTCGGCAATTCGAGGCCGGCGACCATGCGCAGCGTCGTCGTCTTGCCGCAGCCCGAGGGACCAAGCATGACGAAGAACTCACCATCTTCGACGACGAAGCTGGAATCCTGCACCGCGACGAAATCGCCGAAGGCCTTTCTCAAATGCTGGACGCGGATTTCGGCCATGATTATCCCGGGAACTTCGAGACGATGATGAACATCACCGTGCCGGCGAGCATGGTGATGAAGGAGTAGGTGTAGAGCGCCAGCGCGAAGGGCTGGAACAGCATCAGGAATCCAATGGCGATCAGCGTCGTGGCGATGTTTTCCATCAGGCCGCGCCGGGCCCAGCGAGGCCAGGATGACTTTTTGGAGATGGCTGGGCGCGTCATGCGCAGCTTCCTTCCTTCTGCCCGGCAACGGGGCGAGACGGTTGCCAGGTGGTTCCCCCACTCCGTCGCTGCTTCGCAGCGCCACCTCTCCCCCCTCCGGAGGGAGAGGAAGGGAGCCTGGCTGAATGAAGTTCGCGTCCTTCCTCTACCCCGTCGATCGGGGGAGAGGTGTCGAGCGAAGCTCGACGGAGTGGGGGTCGACCTGGCACACCAATCATTTGCGCACCGCCCCAAAAGTGATGCCGCGCAGCAACTGCTTGCGTAGCAGGATGGTGAAGACCAGGATCGGCACCAGGAAGATGGTCGTGCCGGCCGCCACCGCCGGCCAGTCCTGGCCGCCTTCGCCGATGATGGTCGGGATGAAGGGCGGCGCGGTCTGCGCGGTGCCGGAGGTCAGGAGTGCGGCGAACGCATATTCGTTCCAGGCGAAGATCAGGCAGAAGATGGCGGTCGCGGCGATGCCGGTAGTCGCTTGCGGCAGCACGGTGCGCCAGAAGGCCTGCAGCCTGGTATAGCCGTCGATCATCGCCGCTTCCTCATACTCGCGCGGGATCTCGTCGATGAAGCCTTTCAGCAGCCACACCGCGAGCGACACGTTGACCGCGGTGTAGAGCAGGATCATGCCCAGCGCGGTGTCGGACAGGCCGAGCTCGCGGTACATCAGGTAGATGGGAATCGCGACCGCGATCGGCGGCATGAAGCGCGTCGACAGGATGAAGAACAGAAGGTCATCGGCCAGCGGCACCTTGAAGCGCGAGAAACCATAGGCAGACAGCGTGCCGAGGAAGACCGCGCAGAAGGTCGAGCCGAAGGCGATGATCAGCGAATTGACGAAGCGCGGCAGGAAATTGGACGGGCCGGCAATCACCATGTTGCGCTTGCGCGAGGTCTCGTCGCAGAAACCGGTCGCGGGTCCGAGCGAGTTGATATACTCGGGCGTTTGCCTGGTGCGCGTCGTGAACAGGTTGCAATAGCCCTCGATGCTCGGCTGGAACAGAATCTTGGGCGGATAGGCGATCGAATCCGGCGGCGTCTTGAAGCTGGTGGCGAAGATCCACAGCAGCGGCACGATCGAGATCAGCGCGTAGAGCACGATGATCGTGCCGGCGATCCGCTTCGAATTGGCCGAGGGGGCGACGACGGAGTGGGCGGTGGTCAGGCTCATCTCTGCTTCACCTTGTTCAGCGCCTTGACGTAGATGTTGGCCAGCCCGAACACCGCGACGAACAGGATGATGGCGAAGGCCGAGGAATATCCGGTGCGCCAGCTCTCGAAGGCCTGCCGCTTCAGCGTGATCGAGGCGACCTCGGTGGTCGAGCCCGGCCCGCCACCGGTCAGCAGGTTGACCATGTCGAACATCTTGAAGTTCTCGATGCCGCGAAACAGCACTGCCAGCATGATGAAGGGCAGCGCCATGGGCAGCGTGATCGACCAGAACTGCCGCCAGTTGGACGCGCGGTCGACCTCGGCGGCTTCATAGATGTATTCGGGGATGGAGCGCAGGCCGGCGAGACAGATCAGCATGACATAGGGCGTCCACATCCAGGTGTCGACGATGATGATCGACCACGGCGCCAGCGACACGTTGGACAGCATCTGGATGTCGGTCGGTGGTATCCGGGTGACGAACGAGATGGCGTAGGCGAACAGGCCGATCTGCGGCTCGTAGAGGAAACGCCAGAAATTGCCGACCACCGCCGGCGACAGCATCATCGGCACCAGGATGATGGTCGTCCAGAAGGCGTGGCCGCGAAACTTCCTGTCGATCAGCCATGCCAGCGTGAAACCGATCAGCGTCTGCAGCAAGATCGTCCAGAACACGAAATGCGCCGTCGTCTGCATGGCGATCCAGATGTCCTGGTCGCCGAGGATGCGCTGGTAGTTGGCGAAGCCGAGGTTTTTCACCACCTCGTTCGGGCGGTTCGCGCGGAAGTTGGTGAAGGACAGGTAGATCGCCCAGAACAGCGGGAAGATGTTGATGGCCAAGAGCAACAGGATCGTCGGCGAGATGAACAGCCAGGCGAGGCCCTTGTCGCTGATGCCCCGGACCTTGCGGGCCAACGGCTCCGGGGTCGCCCGGGCAACGTTCTCCGCAGTCCGATTGAGCATGGTGAGTCCTGCTTCGGTCACGTCAAGTCTCGACACTGGAATTTATCTGAACTGCGTCCCGTGCCAAGGGCGGCACGGGACCAAGAGCATGAAGCCGAAAAGTGTGAAGCGGTTTTCGGACGACATCATGCTCTCTCTCTTTTTAGCCCGAGGCGGATGATTTCTGGTCGATTCGGCCTGAAAATCATCCGCCTCTGGGGTCAGGCTCGGGAGGAGCCGTTGGTCCGGTTACATCTTGCCGTCGTCCTGGAACACTTGCGTCCAGTCCTTGACCAGGCCGTCAAGCGCGTCCTTGGCCGAACCCTGGCCGGCAACGACATAGTCGTGGAAGCGCTTCTGCGACGCCTGCAGCAGCGGTGCGTAGCTCGGCTCGGCCCAGAAGTCCTTCACGATCGCCATCGAGTCGAGGAAGGTCTGCGCATAAGGCTGGCTGGACGGGAAGGCCGGGTCCTTGACCACCGCGTTCAGGCAGGAATAGCCGCCGAGCGACCACCATTTGGCCTGCACATCCTTGTCGGCGAACCACTTGATGTATTTCAGCGCCGATTCCTGCTTGTCTGAATAGGACACCACCGAAATGCCCTGGCCGCCAAGCTGCGCAAACTGGGCGCCACCGGGACCCTTCGGATTGACGAAGTAGCCGATCTTGTCGCCGCCGACATTCTCGTCCTTCTGCAGGCCGGGCCAGGTGAAGGCGAAGTTCATGTGCATGGCCACCTGACCGGATTTGAAGGCGTCGACGCCTTCGCCCATATAGCTGTTCGAGGCACCCGGAGGCGTGCAGCAATCGTAGAGCGACTTGTAGAACTCCAGGCCTTTGACCGCGTCTGGCGAATTGACGAAGCCTTCCATCTCGTAGGGCTTCTTGGGGTTTTCATACTGGAAGCCGTAGCTGTAGAGCACGTCCATGGCGCCCATGGTGATGCCTTCCGAGCCACGCTCGGTGTAGATCGAAGCGCCATAGACGGTCTTGCCGTCGATCTCGCGCTTCTGGAAGAACTCGGCGACCTGCTTCAGTTGGTCGAAGGTGGTCGGCGGGCCGAGATCCCAGCCATATTTTTCCTTGAATTCCTTTTGCAGCTCCGGCTTGGAGAACCAATCCTTGCGGTAGGTCCAGCCGACGACGTCGCCCATGGCCGGCAGCGCCCAGTAATTCGGCGTGTTCTTCGGCCATTCGGAATAGCCGACGACTGTTGCCGGCACAAAGTCGTCCATGCTGATCTTCTCCTTGTCGAAGAAGTCGTTCAGCTTGACGTAGTGGCCGTTCTCGGCCGAGCCGCCGATCCACTGGCTGTCGCCGATGATCAGGTCGCACAGTTTGCCGTGCGAGTTGAGCTCGTTGAGGAAGCGGTCGGCATAGTTGGTCCACGGCACGAATTCGAATTTCATGCCGATGCCGGTTTCCTTGGTAAAATCCTTGGACAGTTCGACCAGCGCGTTTGCCGGATCCCAGGCGGCCCAGCAAAGCGTCAGGTCTTCAGCGTGCGCAACGTTCGAGACGGCTGTCGACGCGGTAATCGCCGAGGTCAGTCCCAACGCCAGTTTCAAGCTCGATTTCATGCCTTCCTCCCATTTGCGAAACGCGCCCGGATGGCCGTTTCAAGAACCCCTCAACCCTCGCTCCTCCGAGGGGCTAAACACGGCGCGCTATGCGTCGCCAGGGCGGCGCGGTGCGTCGCAGATGTTTAGTAATTTGTTTAGTGATGCAATTTTTACTAAACAAGGCAAGCGAATTCGTCGCTGCGCCGCAACATGGCGAAACGGCGATTGAAATCGTTGGGAAATGATTGCCGGACGGCTCGCCCGGAAGTTGCTTAGCCGGGGTCGCCTATAATTTTCGTCTGCGGCGTCACCGGCCGAACAGGGGGCGCGGGCGGCAGCAGCGCGCGGATGTCGGCGAAGGGAAATGTCGGCTCGAATCGGAAGGCCTCGGCCAGGGAGCCGGGAACGCTGTTGCATTGCCCGGCGCGAAACTCATTCTGGACGCGCGCTCTGTCGACATATTGCTCCGGCCACTGCGACTGGTGCGCTCGGATCGCCTGCGTCTTGATATCGCCGTAGGCGGAAATGTCGACGTAATGCGTCGGCGCAAAGCCGGTGCCGCCCATCGTGTCGGCATGCAGCACGGGGACGCCGAACGAGGCCGCGATGCGCACGCCGTCCGACAAAGCACGATGGTCGGCGTGATAGTCGTTGGGGGCATGCGTGATAACCAGATCCGCCGCGGTCTCGCGTATCAGCGCTTTCAGCGAAGCGATCAGTGCCGCATCAGCCACCAGTTCGCCGTCGGGAAAGTCGAGAAAGCGAAGGGTTGCGCCGAGCAGCGCCGCAGCGGCCGCCGCCTCGTCGCGGCGGACACGAGCCAAAACGCTCGGGTCGCCCATGCCGCCCCTGGCGCCATCCGTGGCCACGGCAAAAGTCAGTTCTGCGCCTTGCGTGGCATAGGCAGCCAGCGTACCGAACATGAATATCTCGATGTCGTCGGGATGCGCGCCGAGCGCCAATACCTTCACTGCACTCTCCCCGGAAATGGAAAAACGTGACGAACGGAATCCTGCTCGCCCTCATCGCCTATGCAAGCTATTCGTGCAGCGATGCCGTTATCAAGAGCCTTGGCGGACAGTTCACCGTCTTCGAGATCGGCTTCTTCATCACGCTGTTTGCCGGCTGCTTCCTGTTTTTCAGCCGCCCAGTCGATGAGCGCTGGCGCGACTTCTGGCGCACCGGGCGGCCATGGGCGGTGCAGGCCCGCGCCTGGGCCGGCATCGCCTCGGGCGTGCTCAGCGTCTACGCCTTCACCACCATTCCGCTGGCCGAGACCTATGCACTGATCTTCCTGGCGCCGCTTTGCGTTACCATTCTCTCGACCGTCATCCTGAAAGAAAAGGTCGGTCCATGGCGCTGGCTGGCGGTGGTTGCCGGCTTTGCAGGTGTCATGCTGGTGGTGCGGCCAGGTTTTCGCGAGTTGCATCTCGGACACCTTGCCGCCTTCACGGTGGCCTTCCTTGCCGCGGCGAGCGTCATCCTGATGCGGTCGCTCGCCCAGCAGGAAAAGCGCACCACCATGCTCGGCGTGCTCATCGGTTACGGGCTGCTGTTCAACGGGGCCGGCACCATCGCCACATCGTTCACCCTCCCCAACGCCATGCAGCTGCTGTGGCTGGTGCTGGGCGGCGCCTTTACCGCCGGCGGCCAATTGCTGCAGCTGCTGGCCGCCAAACACGCACCGGCCAACCGCATCGCGCCGACGCATTATTCGCAGATCGTCTGGGCGGTGATCCTCGGTGCGTTGTTCTTCCAGGAGTATCCGGACTGGATATCGCTGGTCGGCTTGGCCGTCGTTGGCGCGTCCGGCCTGCTCACCATGGTGCGCGAGGAGGTGCGGCTGGGCACGGTGCGCTGGAACCCGTTTGCGCGCACGAGGCTTTGATCCGGTTGCATGGCCATAGTGACCGCTGATATGCGGACGCAATGACGACGAGATCCTTGCCGGAGCTTCCGGTATCCGCCGTGCTGCCGGCCCTGAGCCAGGCGCTCGGCTCCGGCAACAGCGCCGTCCTGGTGGCGCCGCCCGGCGCCGGCAAGACGACGCTGGTGCCGCTGGCGCTGCTCGATGCGCCCTGGCTGGCCGCCGGCAAGATCGTCCTGCTCGAACCGCGCCGCCTCGCCGCCCGCGCGGCCGCCCGCCGCATGGCGGAATTGCTTGGCGAAGAGCCCGGCGCCACCGTCGGCTATGCCCTGCGCATGGAAAACCGCACGTCGGCACGGACCAGAATTCTCGTCGTTACCGAAGGCGTGCTGGCGCGCATGATCCTCGACGATCCGGAGTTGCCCGGCGTCTCGGCGGTGATCTTCGACGAATTCCACGAGCGCTCGCTCGACGGCGATTTCGGCCTGGCGCTGGCGCTCGACGTGCAGGGCGCGCTGCGGCCGGATTTGCGGCTGCTGGTGATGTCGGCAACGCTCGATGGCGCGCGCGTCGCGAAACTCCTGTCCGGCGCCCCGGTGATCGAAAGCCAAGGCCGTGCGTTCCCCGTCGATGTCAGATACGACGAACGGCCGGCCGGCGTTCCCGTCGAAGACGCCATGGCCAAGGCTATCCGCTCCACCCTTGCCGAGGAGAGCGGCAGCGTGCTCGCCTTCCTGCCCGGCCAGCGCGAGATCGAGCGCACCGCCGAGCGGCTGCAGGGCCGCCTCGGCGCCGACACCGACATCGTGCCGCTCTACGGCCAGCTCGACAACACGGCGCAGGACGCCGCGATCAAGCCGGCGCCGCCCGGTCGCCGCAAGGTGGTGCTGGCGACGTCGATCGCCGAGACCTCGATTACCATCGACGGCGTGCGCGTCGTCATCGATTCCGGCCTGTCGCGGCTGCCGCGCTACGAGCCGGCGAGCGGCCTGACCCGGCTGGAGACGGTGCGTGTTTCCAGGGCGTCGGCCGATCAACGCGCCGGTCGCGCCGGACGCACGCAGCCAGGTGTCGCCATTCGGCTGTGGCGGGCCGAGCAGACGGCGGCCCTTCCCGCGTTCACCCCGCCCGAGATTCTGGAAGCCGATCTGTCCGGGTTGCTGCTCGATTGCGCCGCCTTCGGCGTCGCCGATCCCGCAAGTCTCTCCTTCCTCGATCCGCCGCCCATTCCCGCGCTTAACGAGGCGCGGGCGCTGCTCACGGCGCTGCACGCCATCGACGCGGCCGGACGGCTGACGGAGGCAGGCGGCGCGATGCGCAAGCTGGCGCTGCCCGTGCGGCTCGCACACATGGTCGCTGAAGCCGCTGGCGGCGGCCACGCGCTCGAAGCTGCGATGCTAGCCGTCCTGCTCACCGAGCGTGGCCTTGGCGGCGACGGCGCCGACCTCGAACGGCGCCTGATGCGCTTCCGCACGGAAAAGTCACCGCGCGCCGTTGCGGCAAGGCAGCTTGCCGGGCGATTGGCGAAGCAGGCGGGCGGCGCCAAGAGCAGCGAAACCGCTTCTGCCGGTCTTCTCCTCATCCACGCCTGGCCGGACCGTGTCGCCAGAGCGCGCGGCGAGCGCGGGCGTTTCGTGCTCGCCAACGGCTCCGGCGCCATGCTCGACGCCGCCGATCCGCTGGCCGGTGAGACCTGGCTGGTCGTCGCCGATCTGCAAGGCAAGGCGCAAAATGCCCGCATCACGGCGGCGGCAGCCGTCGACGAGGCCGACATCCGCGCCGCACTCTCCGACAGGATCGAGACTCGCCGCGAGACAAGCTTCGACCGCGAGCGGCGCGCGGTGCGCGTGCGCGAGACCGCCAGGCTCGGCGCCATCACTTTGTCGGAGCGCATGCTGCCCGCACCAACTGGAACAGACGCCGACCGCGCCATCCTGGATGCCTTGCGCGAGCACGGCCTGTCGCTGCTGGAATGGGGCAAGGACGGCGAGACGCTGCGCCAACGGCTTGGCTGGCTGCATCGCGGCCTCGGCGCGCCTTGGCCCGATGTTTCGGAAGCCGCCCTGCTCGAACGCCTCGACGACTGGCTGCTGCCGTTCCTGTCGGGCAAGGCGTCCTTCGCCGCCATCGAACCCGGCGTGCTGTCGTCGGGCCTGATGGCGCTGGTGCCGCATGATTTGCAGCGCAAGATCGGCACACTGGCGCCGACCCATTTCGACGCGCCGTCCGGCAGCCATGTGCCGATCCGCTATGACGGCGAATGGCCGGTGCTGGCGATCCGCGTGCAGGAACTATTCGGCCTTGACCGCCATCCGGCAATCGCCAACGGCACCGTGCCGCTGACGCTCGAGCTGTTGTCGCCGGCGCACCGGCCGATCCAGACGACGCGCGACCTGCCCGGCTTCTGGCGCGGCTCCTGGGCCGATGTGCGCACCGACATGCGCGGCCGCTATCCCCGCCATGTCTGGCCGGAAAATCCGCTGCTCGCTGCGGCCACCGCCCGCGCCAAACCGCGAGGGACCTAGCGCTCGTCCTTTCCCGGCTATAATCCTTGGCCATGATCAACATCGTGCACGCGCCAGACTTCCAGCAAAGCCAGCGGCTGCGCCTCAACACGCTGATCCGGCTGCGCTGGCTGGCCATCGTGGGCCAGAGCCTGGCGGTGCTGGTCGTCGCCTATGGGCTCAAATTCCCGCTGCCGGTCAGCCTCTGCTTCGCGCTGGTCGCCTGCTCGGCCTGGCTTAACCTGGTGCTGACCTTCCGCTATCCGGCAGCGCACCGGCTGACCCCGTTCTCAGCCTTTTTCATCCTGACCTTCGACAGCCTGCAGCTTGCCGGCCTGCTCTTTTTGACTGGCGGCCTCACCAACCCGTTCTCGGTGCTGATGACCGTGCCCGTCGTCATCTCGGCGGCGTCGCTGCCGCTGCGGCTGACTGCGGTGCTCGGCGCGCTGGTCATGGCGGCGGCCACGTTGCTGGTCTTCTTCCACCAGCCGCTGCCATGGTATGAGGGCGCGCCGCTGCCCATGCCATTCATCTATGTCGCCGGCATATGGATGGCGGTGTTTTCCTCGATCGCCTTCACCGCCATCTATGCCTTCCGCGTCGCCGAGGAAGCCCGCCTGCTCGCCAATGCGCTTGCCGCCACCGAACTGGTGTTGCAGCGCGAGCAGCATCTGTCGGCTCTGGATGGGCTTGCCGCCGCCGCCGCGCACGAACTCGGCACGCCGCTCGCCACCATCGCCCTTGTCTCCAAGGAGATGGAAAAGGCACTTGGCGACGACCCAAAATACGGTGAGGACGTCAAACTTCTGCGGTCGCAGAGCGAGCGCTGCCGCGAGATCCTGAAGCGGCTGACCAGCCTGTCCTCCGAGGGCGAGGCGCATCTGTCGCGTCTGCCGCTGACCTCGCTGGTCGAGGAGGTGACCGCGCCGCACCGCGATTTCGGCATCTCGATCAAGCTTCGGCCGGGCGAGCGCGTCGGCCCCGAACCGGTGGGACGACGCAACCCCGGGGTCATCTACGGCCTCGGCAATCTTGTCGAGAACGCCGTCGACTTCGCCCGCAACAGTGTGACGGTGCGATGGAGCTGGGACGAACTCGACGTCACCTTCTCGATCATCGATGACGGGCCGGGCTTTCCCCCCGAAATCATCGATCGCATCGGCGAGCCCTATATGTCGACACGCCAGGGCAACGAGGCCGGCGGTGGCCTTGGACTCGGGCTGTTCATTGCCAAGACCTTGCTCGAACGCTCCGGCGCCACGCTCGATTTCCGCAATTCGAGCGGGCTGGGCGAGGGCGCCATCGTGCAGATATCGTGGCCCCGCACCGTCTTCCTCAACCCGGAATCGGTGGGGATCTCGATGTTCGACACCGCGTAAAAGCCTGGCGGAGGCGGCAAAATTGGACAATGGCGTTCAGGAACTATATCTGCGTAAAATTAAGGCAGCAGGATTTTTTAAGATAATGACTGGCGAAGAAGCAATTGGCGCAATGGTTGAAGGCGAGGACACCTCGCTGCTCATCGTCGACGACGACAAGCCGTTCCTGACGCGGCTGGCCCGCGCCATGGAAACCAGGGGTTTCGTGGTCGAGACGGCCGAGAGCGTCGAGGAGGCAGTGGCCAAGGCGCGCGCCCACCCGCCGGCCTATGCGGTGGTCGACATGCGGCTCGGCGACGGCAACGGCCTCGACGTCGTCGCCGCCATCCGCGAGAAGCGCGACGATGCCCGCACCGTCATCCTCACCGGCTACGGCAACATCGCCACCGCGGTGACCGCGGTGAAGCTCGGCGCCATCGACTATCTGTCGAAGCCGGCTGACGCCGACGACGTGTTTGCAGCGCTCACCCGCACCGCCGGCGAGCGCGCCGCCCCCCCGGAAAATCCGATGTCGGCCGACCGCGTGCGCTGGGAACACATCCAGCGCGTCTACGAAATGTGCGACCGCAACGTGTCGGAAACCGCGCGCCGGCTCAACATGCATCGCCGCACGCTGCAGCGCATACTCGCCAAGCGCGCACCACGCTGAGGTTCACGCGCCGGCGGCGCCGGCCGCCAATTGCCGACCTCAGCGCTGCCCCTCACCTGCCTGCCGGCGTCCTCTCCCCGTATAGAGACGGGGGAGAGGGGCGCTCTCATCGCCGGCTTCGCCAATCGCCGGCGTTGCAGGAGACGACGGCGAGGCTGAAGCTGCTGTCCAGCCGATAGATGGGTAACACTTTGAACCGGATACATAGGTGACACTTCTCTCCCCCTATGCGTCCGCCGCAGCGCCAAGCGGATTGGTTGGNCCAGCCGATAGATGGGTAACACTTTGAACCGGATACATAGGTGACACTTCTCTCCCCCTATGCGTCCGCCGCAGCGCCAAGCGGATTGGTTGGGGCGGCGCCAACGCTGGAAACAGTTGCGCTTGCCGTGCCATCGACCTTTGCCCATCATCGGCAATAACGCCGCCGGAAAACCCGGCAACGGAGCACACATGCGCGACAAGCAGCCGAAATCCATCCTTCGCGAATTCCTCGACGGCGAGGCGGCGGGCGGCATCATCCTGATGGTTGCGGCAGCCCTTGCGCTGATCGTCGCCAATTCACCATTGGCCGGAACCTATTTCGCCGCTCTCCACGCCTATCTCGGCCCGCTCAGCGTGTCGCACTGGATCAATGATGGGCTGATGGCGGTGTTCTTCCTGCTGGTCGGCCTCGAGATCAAGCGCGAGATGCTCGACGGTCAGCTCTCGACCTGGCCGCGCCGCGTGTTGCCGGGCGTCGCCGCCGCCGGCGGCATGCTGGTTCCCGCGCTGGTCTATGTCGCCATCAACCGCAACAACGCCGCCGCGCTCTCCGGCTGGGCGATCCCGACCGCCACCGATATCGCCTTTGCGCTCGGCGTACTGTCGCTGCTCGGCAACCGCGTGCCGGCGTCGCTCAAGATCTTTCTCACCGCGCTCGCCATCATCGACGATCTCGGCGCCGTCATCATCATCGCCATCTTCTACACAAGCGGCCTGTCGCTGGCCTATCTCGGTGCGGCCTTCGCCGTCATCGCGGTGCTCATCGTGCTCAACCGCATGCGGGTGACGAGGCTGACGCCCTACCTAGTGCTCGGCGCCGTGCTGTGGGTGCTGGTTCTGAAATCGGGCGTGCATGCCACGCTGGCCGGCGTCGCGCTGGCGCTCACCATTCCGCTGAAAATCTCTGCCGGTAGCGGCCACGATCTCGACCATTCGCCGTTGCACCGGCTCGAACACGGCCTGCACAAGATCGTGCCCTTCTTCGTCATCCCGATCTTCGGCTTTGCCAATGCCGGCGTGTCGCTGGCCGGCCTCAGCGCCTCTGCCCTGGTCGAGCCGCTGACGCTCGGCGTTGCCGCTGGCCTGGTGCTGGGCAAGCTGGTCGGCGTCTTCGGCTCGTCCGCGCTTGCCATCCGGCTCGGCTTCGCCGACCTGCCGGTCAATGCCGGCTGGCTGCACATGATCGGCATTTCGCTGCTCTGCGGCATCGGCTTCACCATGAGCCTGTTCATCGGCCTGCTCGCCTTCGCCAACGACATGGCGCTGCAGGACGCCGTCAAGGTCGGCATCCTGGCGGGGTCCTTCGTTGCAGCGCTGCTGGGTGCCGCCGTGCTCCTGATGGCGCCGGCGGCAGGGGTGGAGGAGGTGGTGGAGTAGGTGTTCTTGGGTTCCTCTCCCCACTTCGTGGGCGAGGAACTTGAGCTTCGTCTACTCGCTCTCCCCCGCCAGCGCCGGCACCGCCACACCCGCCAGCTCCGCCGCCAGCAGCCGCGCCGCACCCGCCCGCGCAATGCGCAGCATCAGCGCCTTGCGCGTTGCCGCCGCCATCCGGTGCTCCGGCGCATCGCGCAGGATCTCCGCGCCATAGCCGTCGGAAAGGATGAAGCCGCATTCCTCCGGGAAGATCTCCGAGGGCACGCCCGGATGGGTGGCGAAGAAGAAGCGGTCGGAGTGCAGCCGATAATCCGGCCATTTGCGGTCGACGCGAAAATCCTCGATCGAGGATTTGACCTCGATGATCCAGATATCGCCCTGCCTGGTCAGCGCCACAAGGTCGGCGCGCCGCCCGGTGGCCAGCGACAGTTCGGGCAGCACATGCATGCCCATTTGCATAAGCAGCCGCTGCACGCCACGCCGCACCAGCATGGCGCGTTCCGACTGGCGGCCGTCGATCAGGGGATTGAGGAGAATCGGGGAGATGATCGGCATGGCAGCCACCATGCCAGATTTTGTTCACGGTTTGAACCCTGTGTGACCATGGCGATCGTATGGTTGACAAACCCATAGGCGAATTTTCTCTCGCAATGATAAGAAGCACGGTCCTTGGCACGAGGGGAGACACCATGGGGTTTTTGGGATTCATCAACCGGCTTTTCCCCGCGACCGAAGAGTTGCGCCGGTACTCAGCGATCGCGGGTCCCTATTCATTCATGTTTCTGGTGAAGCGCATCCCAGCCGAAAACCGGAAATTCGTACGCTTCCGCCTCAGCCATATGGGAGCGGTCCAGGATAGTTGCACATTCAGCGTCGAGGAGTTCGGTTCCCTCGTTGATGCCGTCCTGAAGACAAAGGCAGAGCTAGATGACCCACTGCTCACGAGCGCTACCCAGCCGTAGGGGAATGGCGGCGATTATACGGTTGACAGAACTGAGGCTGCGACTTGATCCGAGCGCCTTCCGCGATCGCACCATATCTGTATCGGCGCGGTCTGGTATTGCTCCGGAACGCCCCTGCGTCCGCCGATCAACTTCCGTTCTTAGCTATAAGGCGGCCGGACTAAAGTCTTGCGCCGTGAACGCAAAGGTCTGATGTAACCGCTTTGGTTCCGTTCTTGTCCCTTGGACGTTCCCGTATTTTAGTCAGTCGAGATACTACCTATATGGCCGAAGCCGGCCTGTTCTCGAGTAGCGCAGCCCCCGCAATGTCATCCAAAATCGGGCAATCCGGCCGGTCGTCACCATGGCAGGCCTGGATCAGCGTCTGCAAGGTCGTGCGCATCGACTGCAGCTCGCGCACCTTTTCCTCGATGGCGCTCACATGGGCGGCGGCAATCTCGCGCACATCGTGGCTGGCGCGGCTGCGATCGCGGTAGAGCGCCATCAGCTGGCGGCAATCGTCGATTGAAAAGCCGAGGTTGCGGGCACGGCGCAGGAAGGCCAGCCGATGGATGTCGTCGCTGGAATAATCGCGATAGCCATTGCCGGCGCGCGCCGGCGCGATCAGGCCGATCTCTTCATAGTAGCGGATGGTCTTGGCCGGCAGGCCGGACCGCGCCGCGGCATCGCCTACATTCATTGTGATTCCTCGATGTGGTTCCCTGATTCTAGGCTATCCGACAGGGCCGCCCATTGTTTTTCCTTCACAATCCCGTGAGTCCTGTTGCCGAAATGCCATAGTTGACGGCTTACCGGCACGTAAGCTCCTGCATATAGGCATCGCGCGCTTGGCAAGCAAAGCAAATGCCAGCATGAATGATTTCAGGAAAAGCGGCCGTAACGTGTCGCGACATCTTGGCGGGGCATCGGACCATTTCATGCGCATGAAGTCATTTGCAATCGTCGCCGCACTTGCGTTGTCGGCCGCGATCTCGGGTTGCAGCACGATCGGCTCGCAACTGTTCACCAACAACTACGGTTCGGTGAACGATGCAGGCTACCAACTGCCGCGCATCCCGATCGAGAGGGTGCCGCTGAAGTACCACCGGCAAGAGGTGAACTACGACACCTCGGAAAAGCCGGGCACCATCGTCGTCGATACCCAGAACAAGTTTCTCTACTTCGTCGAAGGCGACGGCCGGGCGATCCGCTACGGCATCGGCGTCGGCCGCGAAGGCTTTGAATGGCACGGCACCGCCCATATCGCGCTGAAGCGCGAATGGCCGACCTGGACGCCGCCGCGGCAGATGATCCAGCGCCAGCCGGAGCTAGCGAAGTTCGCGAGCGGCATGGAGCCGGGCTTGAAGAACCCGCTCGGCGCGCGCGCCATGTATCTGTTCAACAAGGGCGGCGATATGGGCTACCGCCTGCACGGCAGTCCGGAATGGAATTCGATCGGCAAGGCGATGTCGTCAGGCTGCATCCGGCTGATGAACCAGGACATCATCGACCTCTACGACCGCACGTCGGTCGGTGCCAAGGTCATCGTGATGTAGGGACCATGATCCGGAACCGAGGTCCACGAAAGCGAAAAGTGGAACCGGTTTTCGGGAAGATCATGGTCAAAATAGGCGTTACCCTTCGTACGCGGACCGTCTAGGCAACAACGGACGTCCAAAACAGAAAACCGGGCAATCTGGCCCGGTTTTTTGTTGCTCGCTCGAATGCGTGAAGGGGTCTTAGGAGACCTGCTCGACCTGCTGTACTTCCGGCACGAAGTGGCGGAGCAGGTTCTGGATGCCGTGCTTCAGCGTCGCCGTCGAGGACGGGCAGCCGGCGCAGGCGCCCTTCATGTGCAGGAACACGGTGCCGTTCTCGAAGCCGCGGAAGGTGATGTCGCCGCCATCCTGGGCAACCGCCGGGCGCACCCTGGTGTCGAGCAGTTCCTTGATGGTGATGACCAGTTGCTCATCGGCCTTGTCGTAGAATTCGCCGGTCTGGCTGGTCTCGGCGGCGGGGCCGGCGTTGATCATCACGGGCGCGCCCGACATGAAATGCTCCATGATGGCGCCCAGGATCGCCGGCTTCAGGTGCTGCCAGTCCGGGCCGTCCTTGGTCACGGTGATGAAGTCATAGCCGAAGAAGACGCCGGTCACGCCGGGGATCTCGAACAGCCGGCCGGCCAGCGGCGATGCGCTGGCTGCACTGTCGACGTCGCGGAAATCGGCGGTGCCTTCAACAAGGACTTCCTTGCCGGGCAGGAACTTCAGCGTTGCCGGGTTCGGCGTCGATTCGGTCTGGATGAACATGGCCGTCTCCGTGCCCCAGTCGGGCAGCTAGTTTGGAATAGTTCTAAATAGGCTCAATCGGCTGGACATTCAAGCGAAACGCGTCGCTCAAAACGGCTGGCTGGCGGAATGTTTTTGCTGGCTGGGAATGAATCCCGCGCGGGCTATAAATCCAGGATCGTGATGTTATCCGAAACCGCTTCACACTTCCGGCATCACTCTCTATGCGAGGCTGTCGATCTCCTCGTCAGACAGGTTCTGCGGCACCACTGTGACCGGAATAGGGAAGGCGGCGCCCTTGCCGGCAACAGCCCCGACCAGCGGCCCGGGTCCTTCCTTGCCGGCACCTGCCGCCAGCACCAGGATGGCGATGTCCTGGTCTTCCTCGATCAGCTTGTGGATCTCTTCGGTCGGCTTGCCTTCGCGCACCACCATCTCGGGCTCGATGCCAAGCTTCTGGCGCACCTTGTTGGCGTAGCCGTCGAGTGCCGCGCGTGCCGTGGCATTGGCTTCCTCGCGCATGATCTTCTCGACGCCCAGCCAGTGCTGAAAGTCGTCCGGTGTGATGATGTAGAGCAGCACCAGCGTGCCGCTGGTGCTCTGCGCCCGCTTGGAGGCGTAGGCGACGGCGCGCTCGCACTCCGGCGTGTCGTCGATGATCGTCAGGAATTTCCTGCGATGGCCGGCTTCGCGACTGAGGCGTTTGGAGACCATGTCTATCTACTCGATGTTTTCGGCCGCAATCTGCCACCGCGGCAGACCGGCGGCAAGCCGCCGGCCTTGGGCCAGAATGGTGCGGTGCACTGACGGTAGGATCAGCCCTGCAACAGGCCGATAATGTCGCGTACCGTCTTCATGGTGGTCCCAGCCAGCGCGCCGGCGCGTTCGCCGCCGTCTCTCAGCACCGCGTCGACATAGGCGCGGTCTCCCTCGATACGGCGCATCTCGCCGGCGATCGGCGCCAGTTTTTCCACGGCAAGGTCGGCGAGCGCCGGCTTGAACACGGAAAACTGCTGGCCGCCGAATTCCTTCAGCACGTCCGCCTTCGACATCTCGGCCAGCCCGGCATAGATGCCGACCAGGTTTTCCGCTTCCGGGCGGCTTTCCAGTCCGTCGACTTCGCTTGGCAACGCTTCCGGGTCGGTCTTGGCCTTGCGGATCTTCTTCGAGATGGTGTCGGCATCGTCGGTCAAATTGATGCGCGACAGGTCGGACGGGTCCGACTTCGACATTTTCTTCGAACCGTCGCGCAGGCTCATGATGCGCGCCGCCGGCCCGCCGATCACCGGTTCGGTTATCGGGAAGAACCCGTTTACCGTCTCTTCGCCAACCTGCATCTCGACGCCGACGCCAAGACTGGCGATGCGGCTCGAAAAATCATTATTGAACTTTTGCGCGATGTCGCGGGTCAGCTCCAGATGCTGCTTTTGGTCCTCGCCCACCGGCACATGGGTGGCGCGGTAGAGCAGGATGTCGGCGGCCATCAGCGAGGGATAGGCAAGCAGGCCCAGCGAGGCGTTCTCGCGGTCCTTGCCGGCCTTGTCCTTGAACTGCGTCATCTTGTTCATCCAGCCGATGCGCGCCACGCAGTTGAAGATCCAGGCAAGCTCGGCATGCTGCATCACCCGCGACTGGTTGAAGACGATGTGCTTCTTCGGGTCGATGCCGGAGGCAAGGAAGGCCGCGGTGATCGAGCGGGTCTGGTCGGCGAGGTCGTCATGGACGAGTTGTGCCGTCAGCGAATGCAGGTCGACGACGCAATAGATGCAGTCGGACGTTTCCTGCAGGGCGACGAATTTCTTGATGGCGCCGAGATAGTTGCCGAGATGCAGATTGCCGGTCGGCTGTACCCCGGAAAAGACGAGCTGTTTGAAGGCGGTCATGGGTTCCTCATGGCTTGTGGAGGGCCGTATAAGCGTGATTCCGAAAAGTTGCAGACTTTTCGGAGCCAATCACGCGGCTGGAAACCGCGCCCGGCGAAGTCTTTCGACGGCGCGCTTATGGACGAAGGGGCGGAGAGGATCAAGACCGATGTTGCTGTTAGCTCGTCCGGACTATTCGTCCAGATCGGCCTTTGGCGCTGGCGCCGCTGCCTTGCCCGAGCCGCGTTTCACATTGCGCCGGATCATTCCGAAATCGGCGCCGCCGGTGGCGAAAGCCGTGACGAAGTAGAGCAGCGCCCCGCCGGCTACCAATGAGAGAAGCGTCACGGCCTTGATCACCAGTGGCGAGCCGGGGCCGAGCCTAACGGCCAGCCAGTGCTCGGCGAAATAGAGCGCCACCGCCATCACCGCAGCCGACAGCACCAGGCGCGGAATGCGCTTCAGCAGCGGCGCGTCGCGGCCCCAATGGCCGCGACGGATCAGCACGGCAAGCAGCATCACAGCGTTGACCCAGCCGGCCACGGCCGAGGCCACCGCAATGCCGGGCGCGCCCATGCTCGGGAACAGCGTCAGTGCCGTGATCACGTTCACGCCGACCGAAATGGCGGCGAACATCATCGGCGTGCGCGTATCCTCGCGGGCGAAATAGCCGGGAGTGAAGGCCTTGATCAGCACGAAGGCCGGCAGGCCGAGGCCAAAGATCGCCAGGATTGCGGCCACTGTCGGCGTCGAGCCGTTGGCGGCGAAGGCGCCGCGCTCATAGACCAGCCGCACGATCGGCTCCGCCATCACCCACAGTGCCGCCGCCGCCGGCAAGGTCATGAACAGCGTGAACTCGACCGAGCGGTTCTGCAGATTGGCCGCCTCGACCAGATTGCCCGATTTCAGCGCCCGCGACAGCTCCGGCAACAGCACGATGGCCACCGCGACGCCGACGACGCCGAGCGGCAGCTGGTAGATGCGGTCGGCGTAAGCAAGCGAGGACACGGCGCTGTCCTGCGCCGACGCGATCGCCGTGCCGATCAGCTGGTTGATCTGGGTGATGCCGCCGGTGATCGCCGCCGGCAGCGCCAGGATCAGCAGGCGCTTGACGTTGGGCGTCATCTTCGGCCGGCGAAAGCCGATGGCGATGCCGGCATTGCGCACCGCCACCCAGACGATGGCAAGCTGCACCAGCCCCGCCGCCAGCACGCCCCAGGACAGGCTGAAACCGACCTCACGGGCATCCATGCCGTGGTACCAGGCGTAGCCGAGCACGCTGATCAGGATGATGTTGAGGAAAGCCGGCGCCACGGCAGCCGCGAAATAGCGGCGCAGCGAATTTAGCATGCCGGCCATCATCGCTGCGAGTGACATGCAGATGAGATACGGGAACATGATCGTCGCCAGCAGGACGGTCGTCTCGAATTTGCCCGGCGTGTCGGCAAAGCCCGGCGCCACGAGATAGCGCACGATCAGCGGCATCGCCAATTCCATGACGATGGTCAGCGCCAGAAGTGCGGTGAACAGGACGCCGAACACTTCCTCCGAAAAGCGCTTGGCGCCGTCGGTGCCGTGGGTCTCGATCTCCTTGGCAAACAGCGGCACGAAGGCGGCGTTGAAAGCGCCTTCGGCAAACAGCCGGCGAAACGTGTTTGGAAACTGGAAGGCGGCGTTGAAGGCGTCCGCCACCGGCCCGGTGCCGAGTGCGGCAGCCATCAGCATCTCGCGGCCAAAGCCAAGGGCGCGGCTCATCAGCGTGCCGGACGCAACCGTGGCGAATTTCTTGACGAGGCTCATGCGCGGGGAGATTGCCTGGATGATTGGGACAAAGGGGGTGATTGGGACAAAGTGATGGTCACTCGGCCGCCGCCTTGGCCTTGCCGCCGCGCTCTGGGACAACGCCTTCAAGCGCCGCGATCAGCCTGGCGTGGATGGTGGCGGTGCGTGCCGGGTTGTCGATCTTCTGCCCCGTAAGGTCGGTGACATAGAAAGTGTCGATCACCTTCTCGCCGAAGGTGGTGATGTGAGCCGAGGCGATGTCGAGCGAGAGATCGGACAACGCACTGGTGATTTCCGACAACAGCCCAGGCCGGTCCAGTCCCTCGACCTCGATCACCGAAAACCGGTTCGACAGCGTGTTGCGGATTTCGGCGCGCGGCGGAATCTTGAACACCTTGGCGCCGCGCCGCGGCCGGGTGCGCTTCTCGATCATCTCCGGCAACCAGCTCTTGCCCGACAGCACGTCCTCGATCAGCCGGCCGACGCGCTCGGCGCGACGGCGCTCATCCTCGTCGCGGTCGAATTCCCGTGAGATCAGGATGATGTCCAGCGCGCGGCCGTCGGACGTGGTGAATATCTGCGCGTCGACGATGTTGCCGCCGGCTCCCGCGCAGGCGCCGGCAATAACCGAAAGCAGGCGCGGATGATCCTGCGCCAACACGGTGATCTCGGTCACCGCCTCGAATTGGTGGGTCCTGACCACGGTGGCGAGCTTCTTGCCTGCCGCGTCGGCTTCGCGGATGAATTCGGCATGGCGCAGCTGATCGGGGAGGTCGACCGTCAGCAGATAGTTCTCATAATGCAGGCCGACATAGCGCTTGCGGGCCTTGTCCGGCCAATCGGCCAGCGCCTCGGCCAGCCGCTCGCGCGCCGCCGCCGTCCGCTTGGCGCGCGACACTTCCGAGAAGCCGCCGGTCAAAAGCAGTTCGGTCTCGTAGTATAGCGTGCGCAGGAGCTGGCCCTTCCAGCCGTTCCACACGCCCGGCCCGACACCCCTGATGTCGCAGACGGTCAGGATCAACAGCATTTTCAGCCGCTCGACCGATTGCACGATCGAGGCGAAATCCTCGATCGTCTTGCGGTCGTTGAGGTCGCGCGTCTGCGCCGTCATCGACATCACCAGATGGTTCTCGACCAGCCAAGCGACGGTCTCGGTGTCGGCGGCCGACAGCCCCATATGCGGGCAGATGCGGCGTGCGATCCGGGCGCCGGCCTCTGAGTGATCCTCCGGCCGGCCCTTGGCGATGTCGTGCAGCAGCACCGCGACATAGAGCGCCTCGCGGCTCTTCTCTAGCCCCGGCATCAGCGTGTGCGAGAGCGGATGCACCTTTTCGCCGTCGCCGCGCTCGATTTCGGCCAAGACGCCGATGCAGCGGATCAGGTGCTCGTCCACCGTATAGTGGTGGTACATCGAGAACTGCATCATGGCGACTATTCTGCCGAAATCGGGGATCAGCCTGCCGAGCAGGCCGGCCTCGTTCATGCGCCGCAAATTAAGCTCGGCATTGCGGTCCGAGGTCAGGATGTCGAGGAACAGCCGGTTGGCCTCCTCGTCGCGCCGCAGCGACTTGTTGACCAGACCGAGCGAGCGGGTGAGCAGCTTCAGCGCATCGGGATGGAACTCCAGCCCGTGCTTGTCGGCGAACCAGAACAGCCTGAGCAGATTGACCGGGTCGCGCTCGAACACGCTGTCGTCGGCGACGTTGATGCGGTGATTGTCGACAATGAAGTCCGACGTGCCTGCCAGCTTGCGCTTGCGGCGCTGGAAGGTGAGGAAGATGCGGTTGAAGCCGGGCACATGCTTGGCCTGCTCTTCCTCGAGCGCGGCGCAGAAGATGCGGGTGAGGTCGCCGACATCCTTGGCGACGAGGAAGTAATGCTTCATGAAGCGCTCGACCGCCGACAGACCGGGATGGGTGGTGTAGCCCAGCCGTTCGGCGATCTCGCGCTGGATATCGAAATGCAGCCGTTCCTCTGGCTTGCCGGTGAGGAAATGCATGTGGCAGCGCACCGCCCACAGGAAGTCTTCGGCCTTCTGGAATTCGCGGTACTCGGCCTCGGTGAAGACACCTTTCTCGACCAATTCCTCGCCGGTGCGCACGCGATAAAAATACTTGGCGATCCAGAACAGCGTCTGCAAATCGCGCAGGCCGCCCTTGCCATCCTTGACGTTGGGCTCGACCAGATAGCGGCTTTCGCCGGCCTTGGCATGGCGATCGTCGCGTTCGGCGAGCTTGGCCTGCACATATTCCGGTCCGGTGGTGCGCACCACTTCATGGTCGAAGCGGGTGAGCAATTCGTCGAAGAGCTTCTGTTCGCCCCACAGGAACCGCGCTTCCAGGATCGTGGTGCGGATGGTGATATCGCTGCGCGACAGCCTGAGACACTCGTCGATGTTGCGGGTGGCGTGGCCAACCTTCAACCCGAGGTCCCACAGCATATAGAGCATATATTCGACGATCTGTTCGCCCCACGGCGTCTGCTTGTAGGGCAGCAGGAACAACAGGTCGATGTCGGAGCCCGGCGCCAGCGTGCCGCGGCCATAGCCGCCGACGGCAACGACCGCCATGCGCTCTGCGGTCGAGGGGCTTTTCACCCGGTAGACGTGGGTCGCGGCGAACTCGTAGAGGGCGCGGATGATCTCGTCCATCAGATGCGACAGCCGGGCGGCGCAGGCCGTGCCGCTGCCATCGTCCATCAGCATGCGCTCGGCAACCTTGCGGCCCTCGGTCAGCCGATCCTTCAGCAGCCGGAGCGCACCGACGCGCGCGCCGGGCTCGGCGCCGCTGGCCGCCGAGATCAGCGCCGTCATGTCGCGGCGCAAAGCCTCGCTGTCGATCAGCGCGTCGAGCTTGAGGGAGATTTTTGCCATGGATTGCCGGGGGCCTCGCCTTTGCGCGGCGTCTATAGCGCGTTTTCACGGCGCTGTGTATGGGGCGGACGGACGCGTCGGCCGCGATACCAGAAAGGGATGATCATCTCGCGCCGGAGCCGGAAGAGATCGGCGATCTGCCGCGTCAACCGCCTGGTCTCGTTCCTTACCTTGGCGGTGATTGGCCTGGGGCGCCGTTTACCTATCCCGCTTGCCACCCATTCCTCTGTTCGCTCCTGCTTGAGCAGGCTTGGCAATCTCACCGGACTGTCGCCGAGGAATTGTGCCTGCAGGCACAATGCTGGGACGAGTTGGTAAATGACCTTGTCGGACGAGGTAGCAAAACGCGGATTGAAGATGAGGTGATCGACGGGAATGCTGATCTCATTCGTTGCCGCAAGAAGGTCCCGCGCGGCCTGTCTGGACAGGATGTATCCCGCCGTACCGATATGGAGCCCGTGCAGTCTGCTCGCAGAAAAACCGTGGCCGCAGGCAACTTGCTTGCGTGAAATTACGGTCCGGTTGAAGAACGTTTCCAACTTGACGATGTCCGCATCGGCGGGAATCCAGCCCGCATCGGCAAGCAAAGCGCCGGCTTTGTCCGGGAAAACGACATCGTCCTCGAAAATCGCCGCGTAAGCATCCTCACCTGTCGCGATCATCGACCAACACTGTTGGTGGCTGAGCAGGCATGCAATCTCGGCGTCGGCCAGACGCAAATGCTTCTTGCCCTGCGGCATTTCGGCCAGATCCGGCCGATCTCGCGCATCGATGGCGGCGACCCGCTCGAAGGCGATGCCGATGCGCGCGAACTCCGCCGTTACATGGGCGAGGCGATCGCGGGACCGATCGAGATTGATAATCAGGCATTTCATTTGGGTGGGATCGATGCAGTGGGACGCGCGTCCATAGCATGGGAACAAAGTCGCGTAAGCGATTTTCCCTTTGATGTGCGCGATGACGGCCATGATCGAAAAGTCGAAATCGCCCCTTGACCTTCCAGTTACTGGAAGCACTACCTCCTCACCCAGACAGATATAAGGCATTTTTCGATGGCGCATTCCGAGCATCACCACCACGCGGCCGATGGCAGCTGTTGTGCGGCAAAGGCTGCTGAGCCGGCCGCCGAAGCCGTGGTGCGCGATCCGGTGTGCGGCATGAGCGTCGATCCGGCCGCGGGCAAGCCGACGGCCGAGCATGGCGGCCGTCTCTTTCACTTCTGCAGCGAGGGTTGCCGTACGAAATTCGTCGCCGGGCCCGAAAAATACCTGACCGCCACCGACCCCGTCTGTGGCATGAGTGTCGACCGCGCTACCGCCAGGCATTTCTTCCGCCACGAAGGCCAGGGTTTCTATTTCTGCTCGGCCGGCTGCCAGGCGAAGTTCGAGGCCGAGCCACAAAAATATCTCGGCGATAGGCCGGCGCCGTCGCCAGTGCCGAAAGGCACGCAATACACCTGCCCGATGCACCCCGAAGTGATAAGAGACAAGCCCGGCTCCTGCCCGATCTGTGGCATGGCGCTTGAGCCGATGGGCGTTCCCACTGGCGATGAGGGCCCGAACCCCGAACTGGTGGACTTCACCAGACGGTTCTGGGTCAGCGCGGTGCTGTCCGTGCCGCTGCTGATCGTTGCCATGGCGCCGATGCTCGGCCTGACGTTCCAGGCGTTTGTCGACGGGCGAACGATGGTCTGGCTGGAATTGGCGCTGGCCAGCCCGGTGGCGCTGTGGGCAGCCTTCCCGTTCTTCCATCGGGGCTGGGAATCGGTGGTCAACCGCAGCCCCAACATGTGGACGCTGATTTCGCTGGGTGTGGGTGCGGCCTACCTCTACAGCGTCGTCGCCGCACTGTTTCCGGACATCTTTCCGCATCAGTTCCGTGGCCATGGCGGCACCGTCCCGGTCTATTTCGAGGCAGCTTCCGTCATCGTCGCGCTGGTATTCCTCGGTCAGGTGCTCGAATTGCGGGCGCGCGAAAAGACCGGCTCGGCCATCCGTGCGCTGCTCGGCCTGGCGCCGAAGACGGCACGGCTGATCGGGGAGGACGGCTCCGACACCGACGTGCCGCTCGATGCGGTCAAGACCGGCGACCACCTGCGCCTCCGTCCGGGCGACGCCGTGCCGGTCGACGGCATCGTAACGGAAGGCCGTTCCTCCATCGACGAATCGATGATCTCGGGCGAGCCGCTGCCGGTCGAAAAAACGAAAGGCGATGCCTTGACCGGCGGCACGCTCAACAAGAACGGTTCGCTGATCATGCGCGCCGAAAAGGTCGGCTCCGAAACGACGCTTTCGCGCATCGTCGAGCTGGTCGCAAAGGCGCAGCGTTCGCGCGCGCCGATTCAAGGTCTGGCCGATCGCGTCTCCTTCTACTTCGTGCCGGCCGTCGTGCTGGTCGCGCTCGCGGCCTTTGCCGCCTGGGCGATCTTCGGTCCCGAACCCAGCTTGATCTTTGCCATCGTCTCGGCGGTCTCGGTGCTGATCATCGCCTGCCCCTGCGCGCTCGGACTGGCGACGCCGATGTCGATCATGACCGCCACCGGGCGCGGGGCGCACGCGGGCGTGCTGATCAAGGACGCGGCCGCGCTCGAGCGCTTCGCTTCGGTCGACACGTTGATCGTCGACAAGACCGGCACCTTGACCGAAGGCAAGCCTCGCTTGACCGATGTCGTCGCTGCCGACGGCCTGTCCGAGAATGAGTTGCTGGCGCTCGCCGCCGGCCTGGAAAAAGGCTCGGAGCATCCGCTGGCCGAGGCCATTGTCGGCGGCGCCGGCGAACGCGGCCTGACGCTCGTTGAGGCCGGCGGCTTCGACGCCGTCACCGGCAAGGGCGTATCCGGCACGGTGTCTGGCAGGAAGGTTTCGCTCGGCAACGCCGCCATGATGGCCGATGTCGGCATCGACACCGCTTCCCTGTCGGCCAGGGCCGAGGCGCTGCAGGCAGAAGGCAAGACGGCGATGTTCGTTGCGGTGGACAAAAAACTGGCCGGCATTGTCGCGGTCGCCGATCCGGTCAAGGCAACGACAGCCGAGGCGATCAGGGCGCTGCACGACAGAGGCTTGCGGATCATCATGGCGACCGGCGACAATGAACGCACGGCGCGCGCCATCGCCAAAAGCCTTGGCATTGACGAGGTGCGCGCCGGCCTTCTGCCGGAACAAAAGGCCGCCCTTGTCGAGGAGTTGCGTGCGAAAGGTGCCGGCGTCGCCATGGCCGGGGACGGCGTCAACGATGCGCCGGCCTTGGCCAGCGCCGATGTCGGCATCGCCATGGGCACCGGCGCCGATGTCGCTGTCGAGAGCGCCGGCATTACGCTGGTCAAGGGCGATCTCAACGGCATCGTCAGGGCGCGAACACTCGCCCAGGGGACTATCCGCAACATCCGCCAGAATCTGTTTTTCGCCTTCCTCTACAATGTGCTTGGCGTGCCGGTTGCTGCCGGCGTGCTCTATCCGCTCACCGGCACGCTTTTGTCGCCGATGCTGGCGGCGGCGGCCATGAGCCTGTCTTCGGTTTCGGTCATCGCCAACGCATTGCGGCTGCGGACGTTGAAACTCTGAGCAAAGCCCCCAGATTCGAATTTCAATCAACAGGAGATCATGGATGACCTTGGCTAAGAAAATCGTGCTTTTGATGATGGCGGCGGGAATGCTGCTTGCCGTTTTCCTCGAAAGCGTCCCGGCGCAATCCGAAGAGATGAAACACGACATGGGCGCGATGGGCGCGCAAGGTCCTTCGACCGACGGCTACAAGGCGGCGATGGACAAGATGCACACCGACATGATGATCGAATATTCCGGCAATGCCGATGTCGATTTCGTGCGCGGCATGATCCCGCATCATCGGGGCGCGATCGACATGGCCAAGGTGGAACTCGCCAATGGCAAGGATCCCGAAATCCGCAAGCTGGCCGAAGATGTCATCGCCGCGCAGGAAGCCGAGATCGCCAAGATGCAGGCCTGGCTCGCCGCCCATCCGGCGAAGTAAGGCAGCAACGGCCATGCCGGAGAGATTCATTCTGGATTTCTCTCCGTGCTTGTGATGCCATTCGCATCGATTACACGGCGCCAGGAGCCCACATGCCATCGACGATAAGAGCCACCACACTGCCTTCGGGCGAGGCCGTCCAGGTGCTGGGACAGGGCACATGGAAGATGGGCGAGGATTCCCGCCGCCGCGCCGGCGAGGTCAATGCCCTGAAGCTCGGGCTGGACCTCGGCATGACGTTGATCGACACCGCTGAAATGTATGCCAGCGGCGGCGCCGAGGAGGTGGTGGCGGAAGCCATTGCCGGGCGCCGCGACGAGCTCTTTCTTGTCTCCAAGGTATTGCCGTCCAATGCCTCGCGCGCCGGCGTGGCGCGGGCCTGCGAAAACAGCTTGAAGCGCCTGCGCACCGACCGCATCGATCTCTATCTCCTGCACTGGCCGGGCAGTGTGCCTCTATCTGAAACCGTCGAGGCTTTCGAGGCGCTGAAGGAGGCCGGCAAGATACGCCACTGGGGTGTCAGCAATTTCGACACCGACGAAATGGAGGAGCTGACCGGCCTGTCGTCTGGCAATCATGTCCAGACCAACCAGGTGCTCTACAATCTGTCGCGGCGCGGCCCCGAATTCGATCTCGCACCGTGGAGCCGGCAGCGCGGCATCCCGCTGATGGCCTATTCGCCGGTCGAGCAGGGCGCGCTGGCGCGCAATTCCAGGCTGGAAACCATCGCCGCCCGCCACAACGCCACGGCAGCACAGATCGCGCTTGCCTGGGTGATGGCGCAGCCCGGTGTCATCGCCATCCCGAAGGCGAGCAGCCAGGAGCATGTCCGCCAGAATGTTGCCGCGCTCGACATCGAGCTGACGGCCGAAGACCTCGCCGAACTCGACCGCGCCTTTCCACCGCCGACGCGCAAGCGCGGGCTGGAGATGATCTAGATTGGAACGGGTTTCGACCGGGTATCATCATACGGCGTATAGAGTCGGAGCCATGACGGTCACGTCGCTGCGCGACGGTTACGTCGACATGCCAATCAGGCGGCTGCGCCAGCCCGGAGACCGGACATTCGGTGACAACCTGCCCTCGCATGTACCGCTCGTCGACGGTGCGCTCAGGCTGTCGGTCAACGCCTTCGCCATCGATGACGGCGACGACATCACGCTGATCGACACAGGGGCTTCGAACGCCTGGCACCCGACAATGGGGCACCTGCCCGAGGCGCTGCGCGAGGCGAAGATCGCCACCGACCGGATTCGGACTGTTGCTTTCACCCACACCCATCTCGACCATATACACGGGCTCATCCTTGCCGATGGTGGCGACGGCTTCCCGCAGCTCTCTCGCCTGCTTGTCCCGCGCGCTGAGCTCGGCATGTTTCGCGACGTGGCGAGGCTGGAATGCTTCCACGATCGCGCCCAGCCTCTCGATGCTGGACAGCGCGTCAGCGCTGACATCGATACGATCGGCTCCGCTGGCCATGAAGCCGGCCACACTTGCTTTCGCGTTGTGAGCGCAGGCGAAACACTGTTGATCTGGGGCGACATCGTACATGTGCCGTCGCTTCAATTCGCTCGACCCGAGATCACGTGGGAATTCGACGCAGACCAGCAGCAGGCGAGGGCAAGCCGGTTGCAAATGCTGGCGCTTGCGGCCAACAACGACTGCTACGTCGCCGGCGCGCATCTTGATTCGCCCGGCGTCGGCCGGGTTTTTCGAACCGAGACGGCTTTCCGCTTCGAGCCCTTGTAGCACTCTAGCCGAGCGCCGCCCGCGCCCGTCGCAACGCGCGCGAAAACACTGCGGTGTCGTCGAAGGCGCGCGCCAGCGTGAGCGCGCCCTGGATGGCGCCGACCGTTTCTTCGGCGAGTTCGTCCGCCCTGGCAGCGCTGTGCCCGCTTCGGGTCAGCGCTTCGGCAAGATGCGCCACCCAGCGGCCGAAATAGCTTTTGATCGCAATGGCGAAGAGGTCGCGGGATTCGTCCAGCGCGAAGGCGCCGATCAGGCACACCCGGCGTCCCGAGCGGAAATAGCTGTCGGTCGCTTCGAACATCCGATCGATACCCGTGCGAGGGTAGGCCCTGTCCTGCAACGGCACGAAGACATTCTCCTCGAACCAGCCATCTATATGGGCAATGACAGCCGCCGCCATCTCTTCCTTGCCGCCGGGGAAGAAGTGGTAAAGGCTGCCTTTGCCTAGGCCGGTCGCCGCACCGATCCGCGCCAGGCTCGCCCCTTCATAGCCGTGTTCGCGGAAAACCTCGCCGATGATGGAGAGCAAATCGGCGCGATCGGACGCGATCCTGCGCATGCGCTAGTTTTTCCGCTTGAGCATGATCTTTGCCGAAAACCGCGACACAGCTCTAGGGATCATATTCTAAAATCCGAGTTCGGACAGGCCGGGATGGTCGTCCGGTCGGCGGCCGAGCGGCCAGTGATATTTGCGCTCACCCTCGGCGATCGGCAGGTCGTTGATGCTGGCGACGCGCCTACGCATCAGCCCGGCCGCGTCGAATTCCCAATTCTCATTGCCGTAGGAGCGGAACCAGTGGCCACTGTCGTCGCGCCATTCATAGGCAAAGCGCACCGCGATGCGGTTGTCGTTCCAGGTCCAGACCTCCTTGATCAGGCGATAGTCGAGCTCGCGAGCCCATTTGCGCGTGAGGAAGGAGACGATCTCATTTCTGCCCGAGACGAACTCGGCGCGGTTGCGCCAGGTGCTGTCCTGCGTATAGGCGAGCGAAACCCGTTCGGGATCGCGGCTGTTCCAGGCGTCTTCGGCAAGCCGAGCCTTCTGCGCGGCGGTCTCGGCGGTGAAGGGCGGCAGCGGCGGACGGCTCATGTCATTCTCCCATAGGCAAAGGCGATGGCGAGCATTGTACCAATCGGTACAATTGGTCAAGGCCGAAATCGGGCTAGGTTTTCCCCGCCAGCCCCTTCAGCCGGTAGAGCGCTTCCAGCGCCTCGCGCGGCGTCATCTCGTCTGGATTGATCTCACCCAGCGCTGCGCCCAATGCGTCGCTCTCCGCAGGCTTTGCCGCTTCCCGCTTCATTGCCACCGAAAACAGCGGCAGATCGTCGACCAGTCGGTTGGCCTTGCCGGAGACATCGCCTTCCTCGAGCTGATGCAGCACCTCTTTGGCGCGGCCGACCACCGCTTCCGGCAGACCGGCAAGGCGAGCGACCTGAACGCCATAGGAGCGATCGGCGGCACCCTTGCCGACCTCGTGCAGGAAGACGACGTCGCCTTCCCACTCCTTGACCCGCATCGTGACATTGTGCAGTCGCGGCAGCTTGCCGGAGAGTGCCGTCATTTCGTGGAAATGAGTGGCGAAGATCGCCCGGCAGCGGTTCTTCTCGTGCAGATACTCGACCGCCGCCCAGGCGATCGACAGGCCATCGAAGGTGGCGGTGCCGCGGCCGATTTCGTCGAGGATCACCAGCGCCCGCTCACCGGCCTGGTTGAGGATCGCGGCCGTCTCTACCATCTCGACCATAAAGGTGGAGCGGCCACGCGCCAGATCGTCCGAGGCGCCGACGCGCGAGAACAGCCTGTCGACGACGCCGATATGGGCCGATGTCGCCGGCACGAAGGAGCCGGTCTGGGCAAGGATGGCGATCAGTGCGTTTTGCCGCAGGAAGGTCGACTTACCGCCCATATTCGGACCGGTGAGCAGCCAGATGGCGCCGGCCTTGGCACCGTCTTGCGGCGACAGATCGCAATCATTGGCGACGAACGGCCCTTCGCCCGAACGGCGAAGCGCCTGTTCGACCACCGGATGGCGTCCGCCCGAGATGTCGAAGGCGAGGCTGGAATCGACCAGCGGCCGGCACCAGGCTTCGCTCTCCGACAACAGCGCGAGCGCCGCCGACACGTCGAGTACGGCGAGCGCATCGGCGCCGGCGCGGATCTTCTGCGCCTCGCCGACCGCCTCAGCCGTCAGCGTATCGAAAGCGGCAAGCTCGATGCTCAGCGCCCGGTCAGCGGCATTGGCGATTTTGGTCTCGAGTTCGGCAAGTTCGGTCGTGGTGAAACGCATGGCATTGGCCATGGTCTGGCGGTGGATGAAGCGTGCCTTGGCGCCATCGCTGCCGGTCATGATCGAATGATGGTTGGCGGTCACCTCGATGTAATAGCCCAGCACATTGTTGTGGCGGATCTTCAGCGAGCGGATGCCAGTCTCCTCGATCAGCGAGCGCTCCAGCCCGGCGATCACCTTGCGAGACTCATCGCGCAGCGCCCGCATCTCGTCGAGCTCGGCATGGTAGCCGCCGCGCACGAAGCCGCCGTCGCGCCTCAGCAGCGGCAGTTCCTCGCCAAGAGCCTGGGTCAGATGCCCGGCCAGCGCGCGCGGCAGCGCCTTTATCGCGGCAAGTGCCGCTGTCAGCTCCGCGGGCAGGACGGCCGTTCCGAACAGTTCGGCAATGGTGGCCGCCGCTTCGAAGCCGGCACGCAGCGCGCCGAGATCGCGCGGGCCGCCGCGGTTGAGCGCCAGCCGCGACAGCGCCCGCGGCATGTCGGCGACGCTCTTCAGGCCTGACCGCACCGCCTGGCAAAGCTGCGTCTCCGCACGGAAGAACGACACAGAATCGAGCCTGGCGCCGATCGCCGCCGGGTCAGTCAGCGGCGCCATCAGCCGGTCGGCGAGCAGCCTGGCGCCGCCGCCGGTGACCGTGCGGTCTATAGCCTTGAACAGCGAGCCGTCGCGGCTGCCCGACAGCGTGCGCAACAGTTCCAGATTGCCGCGTGTCGCAGGATCGATGAACAGCGTCGAGCCCTGCTCCTCGCGTTCGGGACGCGACAAAGGCGGCCGCTCGGCCTTCTGCGTCTTTTCGACATAGGCGATGGCGCCCGAGATCGCCGACAATTCGGCGCGCGAGAAGGCGCCGAAACTGTCCGGCGTCGCCACTTCGAAGAAACGCGCGATCCGCCCCGCTGCCGAAGCCGAATCGAAAAGCGACGGCGGCTGCGGGCTGGCAACGCGGCCAATGACGTCGAACACCGGCTTCAACTCGGGATCGTAAAACACCGGCTCGGCGACGATCAGCTCGCGCGGGTCGACGCGGAAGACATCGGCCAGCAGGCGGTCGGTCGTGGTTTCGGCGACGCGGAAGACGCCGGTCGAGATCTCGATCCAGGCCAGGGCGAAGGCGTCACCGCTGTTGCCGCCCTTCACCCGCCCTAGCGCCATCAGGAAGCTCGATTCCGACGGCGCCAGCAATTTATCCTCGGTGATGGTGCCTGGCGTCACCAGGCGCACCACGTCACGGCGTACGACCGATTTGCCGCCGCGCTTCCTGGCTTCCGCCGGGTCCTCGATCTGCTCGCAGACGGCAACGCGAAAACCTTGGCCGATCAGCTTTTGCAGATAGTCGTCGGCCGCATGCACCGGCACGCCGCACATCGGAATGTCGTTACCCTGGTGCTTGCCGCGCTTGGTCAGGACGATGCCCAGCGCCTTGCTCGCCTTTTCGGCGTCGTCGAAGAACAGCTCGTAAAAATCGCCCATGCGGTAGAACAGCAGAGAATCCGGGTTCGCCGCCTTGATCTCGATATATTGCTCCATCATCGGCGTGACGCTGCCGACGGGCGCAGGCGGTGTCACCTCGGGGGCGTCGGTTTCTGCTGAAGTGTGCATGTTCATGCCCGCACGCTAGCAGATGTGGGTGCGGGGTTTAATGCCGGCGGCCCGAAAAGCAGGGGACGACCGGCCTCGACGGCGGCTTGTGCTCCCTCTACGCCGGGTGAAGCCGTTGGTTGCTTCGGGCGCCAACCAGACCCTATGATCGCCATGGCGGGGATAAGCGGCATGGATCAGGACAAACAGGAGGCGTTCGAAGAGCTGGTCGGTCCGGCTGGATCGGCGCTTGAGCGCCTGCTGCTGTTGGCGGCGCGGCGCGTCCACCGCACCAAAGGCAAGCTCAGGGGGACACTGCGCAAGCGCGTCCCCTTCCTCCTGCCGACACGCGGGCCGCTGTCCGATGTCGATGGCGGCATCGAGATGTCGCTGCATGTGCTCAGCCGCGACCCGTTGGTGCTCTATGTCCCGATTGGCGGAGCCCGTCCGCTCTATCCACTGGCGGCCCTTGGCCGGCGCCTGGCGGGACGGCGCGTCACCTTCCTGACGATGCAGACCTGGACCATGGAGCGGCCGGCTGTCATCGCCCGGATGGGCCGCGATCTCGCCTGGTATGCCGGCCGGTTTCCGCTGCACGAAATCATCTTCCTGTGCAACACCGAGGAAGAGCGCCGTCTCGTCGCGGCTGCGGGCGGCAATGCCATCTTCTCCAACCACAATCTGATGGTGTCGGAGGATATATTCCGGCAGCTGCCGGACGTGCCGGTCGAATTCGACGCGGTCTACAATGGCCGCATCTCGCCGATCAAACGCCATCACCTGGCCTTCGACATAGAGCGGCTGGCCCACATCACCTATTCGATCGGCGAATTGCCGCCGGTTGCCGCCCGCGCCTTTGTTCGGCGACTGCAGGCGCGTTCGCCGCTCCACCAGATCGCCAATCCGCTCGTCGACGGCTGGCCGGGCAAGCTGACGGCGCAACAGGTCAACCACGTCTACAACCAGGCCGCCGTCGGGCTGTGCCTGTCGGCCGTGGAAGGAGCGATGTACTCCTCGATGGAATATCTGATGGCCGGCCTGCCGATCGTCAGTACGCCGAGCCTTGGCGGTCGCGACGTCTATTTCGATCCGGATTATTGCATCGTCGCCGATCCGGAACCGGCTGCCATTCGCCGCGCCGTCGAGACGCTGCGAGATCGTGCCATACCGCGTCAGCAGATCCGCCGCCGCACGCTGGAGAAGGTTCACGCCCAGCGCATCGAACTCATGGCGTTCCTGACTGCATTGCTGCGGCGCAAGGGAAGCCGTGCGCCACCCATCGAGACGTGGCCTTTCCCCGGCACAGACGGCATGATGCGGCGGGGAACGGTGCGCGAAATCGCTGCCTTCGTCAGCGAGCCAGAGCCGACGTGACGCCGTTCGACTTCGGGAGATTCGCTGCGGGCGTGAAGATCGCTTGGCGATTTACAGCGGTGGCGTGTAGCCTTGATCCGGAAGTTTCAAAAACACGCACCCGTCTCAAGGGGGCGACACCGGCGAGGAAATCAAAAGCATCATGGCCAAGAAAACCGAAAATAGCGGCCCCTCCGTCAGCGCCGAGGAGGCGCTGGAATTCCACGCCATGGGCCGCCCCGGCAAGCTGGAGATCGTCGCCACCAAGCCGATGGCGACGCAGCGCGATCTGAGCCTCGCCTATTCGCCGGGTGTCGCGGTTCCTGTGCTGGCCATTGCCGAAGACCCCAGCCGCGCTTTCGACTACACGACGCGCGGCAACATGGTCGCCGTCATATCCAACGGCACCGCCATTCTCGGCCTCGGCAATCTCGGCGCGCTGGCCTCCAAGCCGGTTATGGAAGGCAAGGCGGTGCTGTTCAAGCGTTTCGCCGATGTCGACTCCATCGACCTCGAAGTCGACACCGAGGATGCCGACGAGTTCATCAATTGCGTGCGCTTTCTTGGGCCGTCTTTCGGCGGCATCAACCTGGAAGACATCAAGGCGCCGGAATGCTTCATCATCGAGCAGCGCCTGCGCGAATTGATGGACATCCCGGTCTTCCATGACGACCAGCACGGCACCGCCATCATCTCGGCCGCCGGGCTGATCAACGCGCTGGAGATCACCGGCCGCGACATGAAGACCACGAAAATGGTCTGCAACGGCGCCGGCGCCGCCGGCATCGCCTGCATCGAACTGATGAAGGCGATGGGCTTTGCCCCCGACAACATCATCCTGTGCGACACCAAGGGCGTCGTCTACCAGGGCCGCACCGAAGGCATGAACCAGTGGAAGTCGGCGCATGCGGTCAAGACCGACACGCGCAGCCTGGCCGAGGCGCTGGACGGCGCCGACGTCTTCCTCGGCCTGTCGGCCAAGGGCGCATTGACCACCAGGATGGTGCAGTCGATGGCCAAGAACCCGATCATCTTCGCCATGGCCAATCCCGACCCGGAGATCACGCCGGAGGAAGTGGCCGAAATCCGCACCGACGCCATCATGGCCACCGGGCGTTCCGACTACCCCAACCAGGTCAACAATGTGCTGGGCTTCCCCTACATCTTCCGCGGTGCGCTGGATGTCAGGGCCACCACCATCAATGACGACATGAAGATCGCCGCAGCGAGAGCGCTGGCCGACCTGGCGCGCAAGGACGTGCCCGACGATGTCGCCGCCGCCTATCAGGGCAACCGGCCGAAATTCGGCCCGAACTACATCATCCCGGTGCCGTTCGATCCGCGCCTGATCTCGGCCATCCCGCTCGCTGTGGCCAAGGCGGCGATGGAGTCAGGCGTCGCCCGCAAGCCGATCCTCGACCTCGACCGCTACGCGCAGGAACTGTCGGCCCGCCGCGACCCGATCGCCTCGACCTTGCAGCGCATCTACGACCGCGTCCGCCGCCAGCCCAAGCGCATCGTCTTTGCCGAGGGCGAGGAAGAACAGGTGATGCGTGCCGCCGTCTCCTATGTGAACCAGAAGCTCGGCACCGCGATCCTGCTCGGCCGCGACGATGTCATCAAGGAAAACGCCAGGCACGCCGGCATCGACCTCAACAAGCAAGGCATCGAGATCATCAATGCCAGGCTGTCGCGCCGCAACGGCATCTATACCGATTATCTCTACGAGCGCATGCAGCGCAAAGGCTTCCTGTTCCGCGACTGCCAGCGGCTGATCAACAATGACCGCAACCATTTTGCCGCCTGCATGGTGGCGTTGGGCGATGCCGACGGCATCGTCACCGGCGTCACCCGCAACTATTCCACGGCGCTTGACGATATCCGCCGCGTCATCGACGCCAAGCCCGGCCACCGCGTCATCGGCGTCTCCATCGTGCTCGCGCGGGGCAAAACAGTCCTCGTCGCCGATACCGCCGTGCACGACATGCCCAATGCCGAGCAGATCGCCGACATCGCCGAAGAGGCGGCGGGATTTGCCCGCCGCATGGGCTACGAGCCGAGGCTCGCCATGCTGGCCTATTCGACTTTCGGCCACCCGCAGGGCGAGCGCTCGGAACGCGTCCAGGAAGCGGTACGCATCCTCGACAAGCGCCGCGTCGATTTCGAATATGATGGCGAGATGGCCGCCGACGTGGCGCTCAATGCCCGCGCCATGGCCCAGTATCCATTCATTCGCCTGACCGGCCCGGCCAATGTGCTGATCATGCCGGCGTTCCACTCGGCCTCGATCTCGACCAAGATGCTGCAGGAACTCGGCGGCTCCACCGTCATCGGCCCGCTGCTGGTCGGCCTCAACAAGCCGGTCCAGATAGTCTCGCTCAACGCCAAGGATTCCGACATCGTCAACATGGCTGCGATCGCGGCGTATACGGCGGGTGCTTGAGGGGCGGTCCGCGCCGCGGACTGTCTTTTTCCTGCTTGGGCGGAGTCGCTGGCGTTGCAGCGGCTCGTGTCGCCGAACGCTTGCACCGATGGCCTATTCGCGCCACCCCATAAGAGATTGATAACATTCACCTGATATAGAACCCCTCTCGCCGACCTGCCGTAACGGCATTTATGGCGCGCTCAGACCGCTAACGGGGGTGCGGCCATGAAGCATGACGGGGTTTCTGCATCCGCGGTTGGCCAGGGGGTCTACCACGACGAGCGGCTAGACGCGCTGCTCAGCATCACCGGCCGCATGGACGGTTATCTCTACCGTTGCCGCAACGATGCGTCCTACACCATGCTCTACATCAGCGACGGCATTTTCACCGTCAGCGGTTATCGGCCGAGCGACTTCATTCAAAATGCCGTGCGCGACTATGTCTCGGCCATCCACCCGGATGATCTCGCTGCCGTCTATGCCGCCGTCGATACCGCGCTCGAGGCGCGCTGCAACTGGAACGTCGACTACCGCATCGTGCCGCAGGTCGGCGAGCCGCTCTGGGTCCGCGAGATCGGCGGCGGCGTCTGGGACGAGGCCGGCGAACTCGAATTCCTCGAAGGTTTCGTCGTCGACATCAGCGACCGCAAGGTCGTCGAGGATCTCAACGCCGAGCTGCTGCTCGAACTCAAGGCCGCCAATGAGGAACTCTCCGTACAAAAGCGCGAGATCGAGCTGGCCAAGCAGCACAGCGACCACTCGGCCAACCACGATGCATTGACCGGCCTGCCCAACCGGCGCGCCTTTCACAACGAGCTGAGGTCGGTGATCGACCGCTGCGACAGCACCGGCCAGGCGGCCGGCCTGCTGTTCATCGACCTCGATAGGTTCAAGAAGGTCAACGACACGCTCGGCCACGAGGCCGGCGACGCGCTGCTGCATGAGGTGGCGGGTGAGCTTCGCACCGTCCTGCGCAGCGCTGATTTCGTGGCGCGGCTCGGTGGAGACGAGTTCGCATTCCTGTTTTCAGGAGAGGCTAGCCGGGCCCGACAGAAGGCCGTGGGCGTCGCCGAACGTATCCTGGAAAAGCTGCGGATCAAGGTGCCGACGCCGAATGGTGCCATCCATGTTGGTTGCACCGTTGGCGTCGCCATCTACCCGGCGGAAGCCTCCGATTCGGAGGCGCTGATAACGCTCGCCGACCGACTGATGTACATCGGCAAAAAGAGCGGCCGCAACCGGCTGGTCACCGCCGGGGCTTTGGAACCCGGGCCTACGTCCGACGACCTTCGCCGCACCGCCTGAGCGGAGCGCCGGACAGCCTCAACCGGCGGGCACCCCTCATCTGGCTCGGCGCTGCGCGCCGAAAGACGGCCCTACAGCAACCCCGCCAGTTGGGCCGCGCTGCGCAGGTTCTGCCGCGGCCGCGGCCCGAGCTGCTGGATCACCAGCCCGGCTGCCAGCGAGCCGAGATCACCGCAATCCTGCAGGCTGCGTCCGGTCGTGTAGCCGTAGAGGAAGCCGGCGGCGTAGAGGTCGCCGGCGCCGGTGGTGTCGACCAGTTCGCGGATCGTCGTCGCCTGGATGGTGACGGTCTCCTCGCCACGCACGATCACCGAGCCTTTTTCGGAGCGGGTGACAGCGGCAATCTTGCAGTCCTTGCGGATAGCCGCCAGCGCCTCGTCGAAGGATTTTGTCTGGTAGAGCGACTTGATCTCGTGGCTGTTGGCAAAGACGATGTCGANGTCATCGACACTTCGCGTCCGGCCTCGTGTGCGAGCTTCGCCGTCTGCCGGATCGCCTCCTTGGCGCGCGGCGGATCCCACAGATAGCCCTCGAAATAGGTCACCTTGGCGCCTGACGCCTTGTCGGCCTCGACGTCTTCCGGCCCGAGTTCGATGCAGGCGCCGAGATAGGTGTTCATCGAACGCTCGCCATCGGGGGTGACGAAGATCATCGATCTCGCTGTCGGCGGCTGGCCCTCAAGCGGCCTGGTGTCGAAGGCAACGCCCTGGGCATGGATGTCATGCGCGTAGATTTCGCCGAGCGGATCGTTCGACACCTTGCCGAAGAACGCGGCGCGGCCGCCGAAGCTGGCGATGCCGGCGGCGGTATTGCCGGCGCTGCCGCCGGAGGCCTCGATCGCCGGCCCCATGCGGCTGTAGAGCAGCTCGGCGCGCTTGGTGTCGATGAGGTTCATCGCACCCTTGATGATGCCGTTGGTCTCAAGAAAAGCGTCGTCGCACTGGGCGATGATGTCGACAATGGCATTGCCGATGCAAAGCACGTCAAAATCCGGCATCAATGTCTCCGCCTTGGAACCTGCCGGCTTTCTGCCGCGCCCGGGCGGGTCTACAGCATCACCCCGAAAAATGGCAACCGATTTCCACCCTTTGCCGGCCCAGGCCGGCGCGCGCGCCTGGGACGAGGCTCCATCACAGTTCGACCGTGGCCGAAGCATCTGACCGCCGGGTCGCCTACAAGCTTGGCCTCAGATCAAGCGCTGGAAGCACCCTGCATGCAAGCAAAGACCGACATGGCCACCGAACTGGCGCTGCTTGGCGTGCTGGCCGCCCTGTGGGGCGCGTCCTATACCTTCATCAAGATCGGTGTCGAGACGATCCCGCCGATAACCTTCATCGCTGCTCGCACCCTGATCGCCGGCGCCATCCTGCTCGCGCTGATCCGCTGGCGCGGCCTTTCCATGCCCAAGGACGGCGCGACCTTGTGGCGGTTCATGGTCCAGGCCTGCCTCAACAGCGTCGTGCCGTTCACGCTGATCGCCGCCGCCGAGCGCTCCATCGACGCCGGTCTGGCCACCATTCTGAACGCGACCTCGCCGATCTTCACCTTCCTGCTGACCGCGCTTATCATCCGCCACGAATCCGTGACCGCACGCAAGCTGTTCGGTGTCGGTGCCGGCATTGCCGGCATTTGCCTGATCGTCGGCACCCAGGCGCTTGGCGGGCTCGGCCATCAATTGTGGGCGCAACTTGCCGTCATTGCCGCCACGGTCTGCTATGCCGGCGCCGCCATCTTTGGCCGCGGCTTTAGGGGACTCGACCCGATGCTGCCGGCCGCCGGCTCGATGCTGTGCGGCGCAGTCATCCTCGTCCCCTTGAGCCTGGCCTTCGACCGCCCGTGGACGCTGTCGCCTTCAATGGCGTCGATACTGGCCTTGTTGGCATTGTCGGTGTTCTCCACGGCGCTGGCCTTCTGCATCTTTTTCCGCCTCATCCACACGCTTGGTTCGGTCGGCACGACGTCGCAGGCCTATCTGCGCGTGCCGATCGGCGTCGGAATCGGCGTCGTGTTCCTCGGCGAGAGCCTTGGGCCGACAGCTTTCTGGGGCATGGGCTGCGTCGTCGCCGGCGTTGCGGCGATGACCATCCCCGCCCGCTCCCGGGCGCTGGCGCGCTAGATCATGATGAGATTTGGTTGAAATCTCATCATGATCTAACCCTTTGTTGGAGCATGATCTTGTCCAAAAACCGGTACCCACTTTTTGGGATCATCCTCTAGTTCCCGTCCGGAATTGCGCCCGCTCCGGCAGGCTTGCGGCTGACAGGGTCTCCGCCTATGTCGGAGATATCCGTTTGTTCCTGGGGTGAAACGCCGTGATCTCCAACGCTGCCCGCGCCGCCTTCAGCCGGCTGTTTTCTCCCGAATTCCGCGCGGTTTTCCTGAAGACGCTGGGCTTGACCGTCCTGGCGCTGGTCGCCTTGTGGTTCGTCTTGACCGGGCTTGTCGATTGGCTGGCCCTGCCATGGGTTCACTCCTTGCTGCCCGGCCTGCCGTCCTGGGCCGGATGGCTGAGCGGCATCATCGCTGCCATCGCGCTTGCCTTCGGGATGGCGCTGCTGATCGCGCCGGTGACGGCAATCGTGGCCGGCCTGTTTCTCGACGACATCGCCGAAGTGGTCGAGCGCACCGACTATCCGGCCGATCCCGTCGGACGCGCCATGCCGGCGCTGCGCTCGCTCGTGTTGTCGGTGAAATTCTTCGGCGTCGTCATCCTGGGCAACATCGTCGCCTTGCTCCTTCTGTTGGTTCCAGGCGTCAACATCGCCGCCTTCTTCATCGTCAACGGCTATCTGCTCGGACGTGAATTCTTCGAATTCGCCGCCATGCGCTTCCGCCCGGAAGATGAGGCGAGGGCGTTGCGCCGGAAATATGCCGGCACCGTCTTTCTGGCCGGGCTGCTCATCGCTGCCTTCCTCGCCGTGCCCCTGCTCAACCTGCTGACGCCGCTCTTTGCCGCCGCCATGATGGTGCATCTGCACAAGGCGGTCGGCGCGCGGGAGAGCGCCGGGCGATAGGCCTATCAACGCAGAAGAAAACCGCGTCCCAATTCGTCATCCGGCTCGACGGTGAATTCCGCCCGGCCCGAATAGTAGGCGCGGCCGCCGACGCGGGCGATGATCGCATCATGCGGGCCGGCCATGGTCGTGCGCGCCACCGCTCCGGAAAAGCGCGAGCCGGCGATGCTTTCGAAGGACCGCTCCTGACCAGGGTTGATTTCACCCTTGGCATGCATTGCCGCCAGCCGCGCGGTGACGCCGGAGCCGGTCGGCGAGCGGTCGACCTCGGCATCGGCAAAGACGCAGATGTTTTTCGTTGCCTCGCTGGAGAACGCATCTCGTCCATCGGTGAGGATGGTGCCGTAGAGGAAAGCGAGATCGGCATGGTCGGGATGCGATAGAGGGAACTCCGCCTTCAGCCGCTCGGTCAGCGCGGTTGCCGCGTCGACGAAATCGCGCACCCGGCTGCGGCCGAACTCCAGGCCGAATTGATGGCAGTCGGCCAGCGCGTAGAAGGCGCCGCCATAGGCGATGTCGAACGCAATCTTGCCGTATCCCGCCAATTCGATTTGTTGGTCATGGGCAAACAGAAAGGCCGGCACGCTTTCGAACGACACGGATCCCGCTTTGCCGTCCTTGACCTCCACCGAAGCGACGACCAAGCCGCACGGCGCCTCGATGTTGACCATGGTGATTGGCTCCTGTTTCGCCACCAGTCCTTCGTCGACGGCGTAGCGGCCAAGCGCGATGATGGCGTGGCCGCACATGGTGGAATAACCCTCATTGTGCATGAACAGCACGGCCAGGTCGGCGCCGGGCAGGTCGGGCTCCACCAGCAGCGCGCCATACATGTCGTAGTGGCCGCGCGGCTCGAAGATCAGCAGCTTGCGCAAATGGTCGAGGTGGTCGCGCACATAGGCGCGCTTTTCCAGGATCGTGCCTTTGGGAATGTCTGGATAGCCGCCGGTGACGATCCTGAGCGGCTCGCCGCCGGTGTGCATGTCGACGACGGTGAGCGTCATGCGCCGGGACCCCTAGCCTGAGGATTTGGAAAACAGCGCCTGCAATTTGCCGAACGGCATGGCGGCGCGGGTGAAGCCGAACGTGCCGTCCTGCTGGATCTCTCGCGCCGCGGTTTCCAGCATGCCGAAGGCGAAATTGGTCAGCCACGGCCCAAGCGAGATGCGCTTGACCCCGGCCATGGCGAGGTCGGCGATGGTGAAGGCCGGGAGTGCCATGACATTGACCGGCCTGCTCACTGCCGAGCAGACGTTCCGGATGGTCTCGACATCTTTGAGGCCCGGCGCATAGAGCACGTCGGCGCCGGCCTTTTCGAAGGCCTGCAGCCGCTTGATCGTGTCGTCGAGATCCGGTTTGCCCCAAAGGAAATTCTCGGCCCGTGCGGTGAAGACGAAATCATGCTTGAGCGCCCGTGCGGCTTCAGCAGCAGCTGCAACGCGCTCGACGGCGTGTGAAAACTCATAGATGGGCTTGTCGGAATCGCCGGTATGGTCCTCGATCGAGCAGCCGGCGAGACCTGCCGCTTCGGCCGCAAAAACCGTCTCGGCGGCACTCGTCGCGCTGTCGCCCTTGCCTTTCTCGAGATCGGCCGACACCGGCAGGCTGGTTGCCGCCGTCAGCTCGCGGCAATGGTGGATCATCGCCTCGAAGGTCACTGCGCCATCGGGCAGGCCGCGCGAGAAGGCAAAACCGGCGCTGGTCGTCGCCAGCGCCTTGAAGCCGAAGGAGGCCAGGAGCTTGGTCGTGCCGACATCCCAGGGGTTGGGCATGACGAAGGTCGAGGCGTGCAGGTCGCGAAAGATCTTGCCCTTGTCCATGAGTGCTCCCTTCAGATGCGGAAATGCCGGCGGATTCTATCGTGCAGAAATGCACCGGGCAAACGAATGCGGTTGGCTCAGAAGCGTTTGGCGTTCTCTCCTGCCAGTTTGTCCAGCGCATCGGAATCCTTGACATAGTGCAACGTCTTCTTGTCCCAATGATAGGTGACGGAAATTGCATGGGCTTCAGGCTTGGGCGGCTGGTCGTCGCAGCTCTCGCCGTTGAGCACCGTGGCGTCGGTCACTATCACTTTGACCGCGGCATAAGGCTGCCCGTCAGCGATCGTCTGGAAAGCAACGTCCTGCTTGCGGCTGTAGGCGCACAGGTTCTCATCGAAGGTGAAGATCATGTCGATCAGTTGGAATTTGTCGTCGCGCACCATGATCAGCGGCGTGATCGCGTAGTTTTGGCTTGAATTGAAATGCGCGCTCATGGTGATCACGATGTCGTCGTTCGGCCCAACGGAAAGCTTGCCCGGTTCACGGAAATAGGTGCCGCGGTCGAGCGCGACATTGACGGCGTCGAGCAGCTTCGGCTTGTCTGTGATGTCGTAGAGCGCCAGCACGGCATAGCCTTCGGCGCTGTCGGGAGAGTCGCCGAGGTCGTAGAGCATCGCCAGCCGGTCCTTGCCCCCGGCCTTGATGGCGAGCACGCCGGCGTTGGAGAGGCCCGATGTCTCAGGCGGCGAACCGCCGCCATCCGGTCCCTCGATGTGGCGCATCTCGATCGGCAATCCACCCCGGTAGAAACCGTTGCTGTTACCTGCGAGGCCGGGAATGACCATCCTTGCGAGGTCCAGATAGGTCACATCCATGTGGCCGGGGATGGCGCTGCCGAATTCCGGGAAGCTGACGGCTTGCGCGCCGGCTGCGGTCCAAAGCCACGGCAGCAGCACAAGCGCTAGAGCAATTTCAGGAAAAGTGTGTGCGGTTTTCCGGCCGGAAATTGCGACAAAACAAAAAGATAGAGCGGTTCGCCGTTTCCATGAAACGGTGAAACGCTTTAGGATGGAGCGAAGCAGGTTCGTTGGCATGGGCGCCTCAGGCTGGCCGCGCGGAACCTAACACAGCTTCAGTGGATCGGCACCAGCCCGGCAAGTTCGCGCATGTCGTCGAACAGGACGCCGCCGGCGCTGGCCAGGCCATCGCGGTCGGAATAGGGATCGCCATGATAGGAATAGACACGCATGCCGGCGGCAATGCCGGCCTGCGTGCCGGCAACGCTGTCCTCGATGACGATGCAGTCGGCGGGCACAAAGCCCATGGTCTTTGCCGCATGCAGGAACAGGTCCGGGAACGGCTTGCCGCGGCTGACCATGGTCGAAGAGAACATGCCATGCTCGAACAGCGGCAGCAGCCCGGTCTGGCCGAGCGTGATGTGCATCTTCGAGATACGCGCGGAAGTGGCGACGCAATAGGGAATGCCGGCCGCGCGAACCGCCTCGATGAAGTCGCGCACATAGGGGATCGCCTCGACGCCATGCGCAAACAGATCGGGCAGGCCGGCATNAACCGCCTCGATGAAGTCGCGCACATAGGGGATCGCCTCGACGCCATGCGCAAACAGATCGGGCAGGCCGGCATTCCAGCGATCGACGAAATCGGCGCCGAGCCGCACCGTGGTCGTCTCTTCGATTTCCTTCTGCACCGAAGCCATGCTGCGGCCGGAAAAATATTTGCGGCAATATTCGAATGTGGTGGGATAACCGGCGGCAACAAACCACTCGGCAAGCCGCCGGTTGGCAAGGTTCTCGGTGTCGACCAGGATGCCGTCGCAGTCGAAGATGACCAGTTTCGGTATGCTCATTTCAGGCGGTGCCGGTCGATCCGAACCCGCCCGCGCCGCGCGTCGTGGCGCCGGCCAGCGAGCGCTCCTCAACCGTCACCTGCGTCACCGCGGCAAAGACGATCTGGGCAATGCGCATGCCGCGCGTCACCGCGAAATCCTCGTCGCCAAGGTTGATCAGCAGCACCTTGACCTCGCCGCGATAGTCGCTGTCGACCGTGCCCGGTGAATTGAGGACGGTCAGCCCATGCTTGAAGGCAAGGCCGGAGCGCGGCCGCACCTGGCCTTCCATTCCTTCGGGAATTTCCAGGATCAGACCGGTCGGCACCAAGGCGCGCTTGCCAGGCAGGATCAGCAGCGGCCGGTCTTCCGGCACCGCGGCGCGCAGATCCATGCCGGCGGCGCCGGTGCTTTCATAGGCGGGAAGGGGAAGTCCATCTCCATGCGGCAACCTGACGAAGCCGACGGTTGGACCGATGACGGAGGAATTTTGGAAGGCTGCGCGCATAAAATCGATCCTATCGGCGCGAACGGCGATTCGGTCAACTCGTCCGCAGGCCTATCAACGGCTTTCTTTCGGGCGTCAGTGTGACCTAGCGCAATTCCATCGGAACGACGGTCGTCTCCTTGATCTCCTCCATGACGAAGGAGGCCGAAACGTCCGACAGCGCCACCTTGGCGATCAGCCGCTGATAGAGCCGGTCATAGGCCTTCATGTCAGCGACGCGGGCGCGCAGCACGTAGTCGAGATCGCCGGACATGCGATAGACCCCGGTGATCTCGGGAAAACCGGTCACCGCCGCACGGAACTTCTGCAGCCAGTCCGGGTCATGATTGGAGGTGCGGATCAGGATGAACACCGAAAGTCCGAGCCCGAGCTTGTCGGCATCGACCAGCGCCACCCGTCCGGTGATGACGCCGTCCTCTTCCAGCCGCTTGACCCGGCGCCAGCAGGCGTTGCGCGACAGCGACACTTTTTCGGAGAGCTGATCGACCGATAGTGTGCCGTCGCGTTGCAGCTCGGCCAGCAATCTTCGGTCGATTTCATCGAATTCAAGCGCCATGTGGGATGAATGTCCCGAACCACGGCGTTAGACAAGGACAAATTGAGACCGATGAACCTTTACCCCGTGGCAGGATACCCACATCGGGGCTTATCCCGGCAGGAGGGATCACCATGACGACGCTGTTTTCGAAGCTGTTCACCTCTCACCCGGCCAAGGTGGGCGAGACCTATTTCAGCCATATGGCCTTTGCCGCCTGGTTCTGCTCGCGCCTCCTGATGGCCGCTGGTGCGGCACTCGTTCACGCTTTCTTGCCGTTTCTCTTCGAAACTACGGCAAGCCGAATCGTTCGCGAACTCTACGAGCGGACGCACAACAGAGGCTCGCACGCGGTCAAGGAGCCCCAGGCTCTCTTGGATCGCGCCTAGGATTGGTTAGAAGCCATGTGCCGATGGGCGGCCTATCTGGGTGAAGCGGTCTTCCTCGAAGACGTCGTCACCGCACCTTGCCACTCGCTGATCGCCCAGAGCCATTGCGCCCAGGAAGCCAAGTCGCCGACCAATGGCGACGGTTTCGGCCTTGCCTGGTATGGCGACCGGCCCGAGCCCGGCCTCTACCGCGACATCCTGCCGGCCTGGTCGGATCCCAATCTGAAAAGCCTATGCCGGCAGATCAAATCCGGCCTGTTCCTCGCCCATGTCAGGGCGTCGACCGGCGGCGCCACCAGCCGCATGAACTGCCATCCCTTCATCTCCGGCAACTGGTCGTTCATGCACAACGGCCAGATCGGCGGCTTCGAAAAGATCCGCCGCGCGCTGGAGAACTCGCTCTCTGACGCCGTCTTCGACCAGCGCGAGGGCACCACCGATTCCGAATTGTTTTTCCTGCTGATGATCGACGAGGGTCTTGCTGGCGACCCGCAAGGGGCAGTATCGCGCGCCACCGCTCGGGTTCTGGAGGCGTCACGCCACGCCGGTCTCGAACCGGCCTTGAAACTCACTGCAGCCCTTTCCGATGGGCGCGCGCTCTATGCCGTGCGCTACGCAAGCGATGCCCACGCACCGACGCTGTACACGTCGCTCCGCAACGGCGGTCGTTGCATCGTGTCCGAACCCTTCGACCGCGAAGGCGGCGACTGGCAGGCGATCCCGCCGGCGAGTTTTGTCACGATCACTGGCGATGGGATGAGCATTCGGCCGTTCGTGCCGGCTGTGGCAAGGCTGGCACTGGTCGTCTAGGCCCTAGTCTAAGCCGCATTCCTTCGCGCCCCCCTCTGTCCTGCCGGACATCTCCCCCACGAGGGGGGAGATTGGAGGTCACGGCGGCCTTCGCCAATTTTCAACGCAGGAAAAGGGGCGCCGAAGCCAAAGCTGCCAATCTCCCCCCAAAGTGGGGGAGATGTCCGGCAGGACAGAGGGGGGCGCCGTAGAGCGCCAACCTCAACCGACCGGCAAGCGCAATTTTGATCAAGCGCCGATGATCTCCGAATGCTGAACTTGGTTTTAAACCGCGATACGTTTGGCAGCAGCCGGAGCAATCATGGACCTCGCCTTTTCCTCTACCATCGATCTCGCCGCCGCAATCGCGGCGCGAAAGATCTCCGCCGTCGAAGCTCTGGACGCCCATCTGGTCCAAATCGACCGACACAACGAGGCCGTCAACGCCATCGTCAATCTCGACCTCGAAGGCGCCCGTGAGCGCGCTGAAAACGCCGACGTGGCATTGGCGCATGGCGATGCGCTCGGCTCGCTGCATGGCGTGCCCTTCACCCTGAAGGATACGCACGAAACGGCCGACATGAAGACCACGGTTGGTTTCGCACCATTCGCCGACTATGTGGCAAAGGCAGACAGCCCGGTCGTCGCCCGATTGAAAGCCGCAGGCGGCATCCTGATTGGAAAGACCAATGTCGCGACGATGCTGGGCGACTGGCAATCGGACAATCCGCTGTTCGGTCGCACCAGCAATCCGTGGAACCGATCGCGCACGTCAGGCGGGTCCAGCGGTGGCGCAGCGGCAGCGGTGGCGACCGGCATGACGCCGTTCGATGTCGGCACCGACATGCAGGATTCGATCCGCCTGCCGTCGGCTTTTTGCGGCGTCTACGGGTTGAAACCGACCGAGCACCGCGTGTCCCTGGCCGGCGCCTTCCCCGATCCGAACGGCGCGGCGCGTAGCGTGCGGCTGATGTCCTGCCTCGGCCCGCTGGCGCGCAGCGTGGAGGATCTTGCGCTGATCTACAAAATCATCGCCGGCCCGGACGGAGCAGACACCGACCTCGCGCCGGTGCCCGTAGAGGCCATGCCCAGGCTCGACCTCAAGACATTGCGCATCGCCGTCGCGCCCTCCTTCCCCGGCTTTCCGGTGGCTGGTAAAATCGCTGCCGCGGTCGAAAGCCTGGCCAAGCGGTTGCAATCAGCAGGGGTGATTGTGGAAGAAGCGAACTTGCCTGAGATCGATCTGCATGACGATCTGGAGCAGGGCGGCGATCTGATCGGCATGATGCTGGAGGCAGCGCAGCCCGAACCGCCGGAGCAGCCAACGCCGATCACCAATTGGTTCGAGGCGCTCGCTCGCCGCGACCGCTCGATCCTGGCCTGGGACAGGTTCTTCGAAACCTGCGATGCCTTGCTGTGCCCGGTCGCCATGACCACGGCCTTCGCGCATTGTGAGCCCGGCACGCCGATCGAAGTCGACGGCAAGGAGCAAAGCTATTGGATGCTACCGGCCTATGGCGCGGTCTTCAATTATTCCGGCCATCCGGCACTCTCGCTGCCCTGCGGGCAAGACCGCGACGGCCTGCCTATCGGCCTGCAACTGGTCGGCAAGCGCTGGTCGGAATCGCGGCTGCTCGGCATCGCCAAGGCGATCGAAGCGCTGACCGGCGGCTTCAAGCGTCCGCCGGGCTACTGAGCAAACCGACCCAACCCATAAGGCGTCAGCAGCGGATCACGCTCGCCGTCGAGAATTTCGCGCGTGGCGAACAGCCCGACCGCGGGCGCCAGCGTTATGCCGGAATGCATGACGGCGACATAGAGACCTTCCGTGCCCTCGGCGCGGCCGATGATCGGAAAGCCGTCGATCGGCGTCGGCCGGTAGCCAACCGTGTGGAAATCGAATTCCAGTTCGTCGGCGCCGCGCAAAGCCGCCTTCATTGCTGCAAACAGCTCGCGCGCCGTGGCGTCGGGATTCTCACCGGGATCGCTCCCCGCGAAATCCGAGCCGGCGATGATGCGGCCCTCCGCCGTCTGGCGCATATGCAGCTTTTCGGCATGCACCAGCCCGTTGAGGAGCTTCTTGTAGGGCTGCGAGTGGACGATCAGACCGGGCGGCGTCTCGATTGGCAGCTTGATGCCGGCGGTAGCGGCAATATCGGGCGCCCCGACACCGGCTGCGATCACCACCTCTTCGGCTGGCATCAGCCCATGCGATGTATCGACACCGGCAATCCTGCCATCGGTCTGGACAAGTGCGGTTACAGAACTGGAGAGAACGCGCGCACCTTGCCGTTCTGCGTGGGCCAGCAGCGCCTTGGCCGCTGCGACCGGTTCGGCCACGCCTTCCTCCGCGACATAGACAGCGAATTCCGGCGGCTCGACGAGATTGGGCTCGATTTGCGCTGCCCGCCCGGCGTCGACGCGTTCGATGCCGTAACCCCAGGAAGCGTGCTCAGCCGCGTAGGCTTCGAGCCTGTCGGCCGGCAGATCCCAGCACAGCCCGCCGCACCAGGCGAGCGGCAGGCCGGGCAGCTCGTTTGCCAGCCGCTTCCATTCGGCCATCGCACGGATGCGCAGCCGGAAATAGATTTCGGGATTGCCCCAGCTGGCGTTGATCCAGGCAAAGGAGTTTGGCGTGGCGACGCCGCCGGCACCACTATCGGAAATCACAGTCACCCGCGCCCCGGCCTTGGTCAGGTGCCAGGCGATGGACGCCCCGATAATGCCGGCGCCGATGACGATGACTTCTTTAGCGCTGCTCATACCGGACCTCTCAGAATGGGCTCCTCTGATGCCACCGTAACGATTCAAGCTCAAGTGTGGTCGGCCTGCCGGCCCGAAACTGTCGACAGGCTGGCAATGCGCTGCTAGAAGCCCGCGCCACAGACAGGATTCCAGAAATTGGCTGAAGACATCGAACAGGCGGTATCGCGCCGCCGCACTTTCGCGATCATCGCCCACCCAGACGCCGGCAAGACGACGCTCACCGAAAAGCTGCTGCTGTTCGGCGGCGCCATCCAGCTTGCGGGCGAGGTCAAGGCCAAGAAGGACCGCATCCAGACGCGGTCCGACTGGATGAAGATCGAGCGCGAGCGCGGCATTTCGGTCGTCACCTCGGTGATGACCTTCGAATACGAGGACAATGTCTTCAACCTGCTCGATACGCCCGGCCACGAGGATTTTGCCGACGACACCTACCGCACGCTGTCGGCGGTGGACTCGGCCGTCATGGTCATCGACGCCGCCAAGGGCATCGAGCCGCGCACGCTGAAGCTGTTCGAGGTCTGCCGGCTGCGCGATATCCCCATCATCACCTTCATCAACAAGATGGACCGCGAAAGCCGCGATCCCTTCGAGATTTTGGACGAGATCGAGCAGAAGCTGGCGCTGGACACTGCCCCCATCACCTGGCCGATCGGCCGCGGCAAGACTTTTGCCGGCACCTACCACCTGGCGCTCAACGCTGTGCGCAGGGGCGATGCCGAGAAAGACCGCACACCGGCCAACGGCCCCGACTCCAACCGCGTCGCCGGCCTGCTGCCGGAAAACGAGCGCGAAGCCTTCATCGAGGAGCTGGAACTCGCGCGCGAGGCCTGCCGACCTCTTGATATTGACGCGTTCCGTGAGGGCCATCTGACGCCGGTCTATTTCGGCTCGGCGCTGCGCAATTACGGCGTGCGCGACCTGATCGAGGCGCTTGGCGCCTTCGGGCCGCCGCCACGTGCGCAGGAGGCAGACACCCGCAAGGTCGAGGCGACGGAGGAGAAGATGACGTCCTTCGTGTTCAAGATCCAGGCCAATATGGACCCCAACCATCGCGACCGCATCGCCTTCGTGCGCGTCTGTTCGGGCAAGCTCGAGCGCGGCATGAAGGCCAAGCTGGTGCGCACCGGCAAGCCGATGAGCCTGTCGGCGCCGCAGTTCTTCTTTGCCCGCACCCGCGTCACCGCCGACGAAGCGTTTGCCGGCGATGTCGTCGGCATTCCCAACCACGGCACGCTGCGTATCGGCGATACGCTGACCGAAGGCGAGGAGATACTGTTCCGCGGCGTACCTAACTTCGCGCCCGAAATCCTGCGCCGTGTGCGCCTCGGCGACGCGATGAAGGCGAAAAAACTCAAGGAAGCGCTGCACCAGATGGCCGAGGAAGGCGTCGTGCAGCTGTTTTCGCCGGAAGACGGCTCGCCGGCCATCGTCGGCGTTGTCGGCGCGCTGCAGCTCGACGTCTTGAAGGAAAGGCTGAATTTGGAATACACGCTGCCGGTCGAATTCGAAATGTCGCGTTTCTCGGTCTGCCGCTGGATCTCTGCCGACGACAAGGCCGAAACGCTTCGCTTCATTGAGGCGCATCGCGGCGACATCGCCCGCGATCTCGACAACGACCCGGTATTTCTGGCCCAGAACGCCTTCTCGCTGAACTACGAAGCCGAACGCTGGAGGGCGATCCGCTTCGCCACCATCAAGGACTACCAGGTCCGCGACAAGGCGGCGTAAGGCGCCCCTTTTCCTTCTGCCAGCTTACGCGGAGAAGGTGCCCGAAGGGCGGATGAGGGGCAGCGCCGACGTTGAAGGGTCAATTGGCTCCAACGCGCGCCGGCCCTTCGCATGGCTCAGGGCGTTCGAAGCTCGAAAAGCCAAGCAATTGGCTTTTCGTCCGCTACGCGGACCCCTTCTCACCCCTCCGCAGCTTCCTCGATCTTCGCAATATCGATCTTGCTCATCTGCATCATCGCCGACATCACCCGCCCGGCCTTGGCCCGGTCCGGATCCAGAAGCAGGCGCGGCAGTTGCTCCGGCACGACTTGCCAGGAGACGCCGAACTTGTCCTTCAGCCAGCTGCATTGCGACGGTTCGCCGCCGCCTTCGATGAGCTTGTCCCAGAAATAATCGACCTCTTCCTGGGTCTTGCAGTCGATCGACTGTGACATCGCCTCGTTGAACTTGAATTGCGGTCCGCCGTTGAGTGCCTGGAACTGCACGCCGTCGAGTTCGAACGTGGTCACCAGCGCCTTGCCGGCATCGGCATGGCCTTCGGGCCAACGCAGCACGCTCAGCACCTTCGAATTCTTGAAGATGGAAACGTAGAAATTCATCGCCTCTTCGGCCTGGCCATCGAACCACAGGCAGGTGGTGATCTTTTGCATGTCATGCTCCTCGGGTGTTTGGTTGCGGTTACAGGTGAAGCTGCTGACTTATTGAAATGGTGCCATTCCCTTGCCGTCGTCCCAAGGACGGATGCCGGGCTAGCGATCCGACACTGGCCGGCAATCTTTTTCGAAACCCTGATTTCAGCGAGACTCTGGCGCATTGCAAAAATGTGGCCAGACCATACTTGCCGGTCTATAAACCCTGCGATCCAAATCCAGCGCCGCCACGCTCCGCGTTGAGCGCAGCCAGCCAGCCAAGGAAAATTCATGCCTGCCTATCGCTCCCGCACCACCACCCACGGCCGCAACATGGCCGGCGCCCGCGGCCTGTGGCGCGCCACAGGCATGAAGGACTCGGATTTCGGCAAGCCGATCATCGCGGTGGTCAATTCCTTCACCCAGTTTGTGCCGGGTCATGTCCATCTGAAAGACCTTGGCCAGCTGGTGGCGCGCGAGATCGAGAAGGCCGGCGGCGTCGCCAAGGAATTCAACACCATCGCCGTCGATGACGGCATCGCCATGGGCCATGACGGCATGCTCTATTCGCTGCCGTCGCGCGAGCTGATCGCGGACTCGGTCGAATATATGGTCAACGCGCATTGCGCCGATGCCATGGTCTGCATCTCCAATTGCGACAAGATCACGCCCGGCATGCTGATGGCCTCCTTGCGCCTCAATATCCCAAGCGTCTTCGTCTCCGGGGGGCCGATGGAAGCCGGCAAGGTGGTGCTCGCCGGCAAGACACAAGCGCTCGACCTGGTCGACGCCATGGTTGCCGCCGCCGACGACAAGATCTCCGACGAGGACGTCAAGGTCATCGAACGCTCGGCCTGCCCGACCTGCGGCTCGTGCTCCGGCATGTTCACCGCCAATTCGATGAATTGCCTGACCGAGGCGCTCGGCCTGTCGCTACCCGGCAACGGCTCGACCCTGGCAACCCACGCCGACCGCAAGCGGCTGTTCGTCGAGGCCGGCCATCTCATCGTCGATCTCGCCCAGCGCTACTACGAGCAGGATGATGAGTCGGCACTGCCGCGCAGCATCGCCTCCAAAGGCGCCTTCGAGAACGCCATGACGCTCGATATCGCCATGGGCGGCTCGACCAACACCGTGCTGCATATCCTGGCCGCCGCCCATGAGGGCGAGGTCGATTTCACCATGGAAGACATCGACCGGCTGTCACGCCGCGTTCCGGTGCTGTGCAAGGTCGCACCGGCCAAGTCCGACGTGCATATGGAAGATGTCCATCGTGCCGGCGGCATCATGGCGATCCTCGGCCAGCTCGACAATGCCGGGCTGCTCAACCGCAACCTGCCGACGGTGCATACGGCAAGCCTCGGCGAAGCGCTCGACCATTGGGACATTTCCCGCACCTCAAGCCAGAGCGTCCGCGACTTCTTTCTCGCCGCTCCGGGTGGCGTGCCGACACAGGTCGCCTTCAGCCAGGACCGCCGCTGGGACGAGCTCGACCTCGACCGCGAGAAGGGCGTCATCCGCTCAGCCGAGACGCCGTTCTCCAGAGACGGCGGGCTTGCGGTTCTGAAAGGCAATCTCGCGCTCGACGGCTGCATCGTGAAGACCGCCGGGGTCGACGAGTCGATCCTGAAGTTCACCGGCCCGGCCCGCGTGTTCGAAAGCCAGGACGCTTCCGTCAAAGCGATCCTGTCCAACGAGATCAAGGCCGGCGATGTCGTCGTCATCCGCTATGAAGGGCCGCGTGGCGGCCCCGGCATGCAGGAAATGCTCTACCCCACCAGCTATCTGAAGTCGAAAGGCCTCGGCAAAGCCTGCGCGCTGGTCACCGACGGCCGCTTCTCGGGCGGCACATCAGGCCTGTCGATCGGCCATGCCTCACCGGAGGCGGCCGAAGGCGGATTGATCGGGCTGGTGCAAGAGGGCGACACGATCGAGATCGACATCCCCAACCGCACCATACGTCTGGCGGTCAGTGACGCCGAGCTAGATGCGCGCCGCGCGGCCATGGAGGCAAAGGGCGCCATGGCCTGGAAGCCCGAGGAAAAGCGCAAGCGCAAGGTGACGACCGCGCTGCGCGCTTACGCAGCCTTCGCCACCAGCGCAGACAAGGGCGCGGTGAGGCACGTGCCGCAGTGAGGGGGTGCGGCGCCGACCCCCACCCCGCTGCTGCGCAGCGACCCTCCCCACAAGGGGGAGGGTAAAGCTCACGGCATCAGCTGATATTCGTAAAGCTTCTGATACAGCCCACCCTGGTTGAGCAGCGTGCGATGCGCGCCGCTTTCCACCACCTTGCCGGCCTCCAGCACCACGATCGTGTCGGCCTGGTGCACGGTCGACAGGCGGTGGGCAATGACGATGGTGGTGCGCCCGACCGTCAGCTGCTGCAGCGCGTCGCGGAAAAGCGCCTCGGATTCGGCGTCGAGCGCGCTGGTCGCCTCGTCGAGCAGCAGGATTTCGGCATTGCGCAGCATGGCGCGCGCGATCGAGATGCGCTGGCGCTGGCCGCCTGACAGCAGCGCGCCATTCTCGCCGACATCCGTGTCGTACCCTTTCGCCTGGGCGCTGATGAAGTCATGTGCATTGGCGGCCCTTGCGGCGGCCATTACTTCCTCGTCCGTGGCGCCCTCGCGCCCGAGCCTGATGTTGTGCATGATCGTGCCGGCAAACAGGAACGTGTCCTGGCTGACATAGGCGATCTTTTCCCTGACCGAGGTGAGCGTGGCACAAGAAATGTCCTGCCCGTCGAACATCACCCTGCCGACCTGCGGGTCGTACATGCGCATGATCAGGTTGAGGATGGTCGACTTGCCGCTGCCCGAGGGTCCGACCAGCGCCGTCATCTTGCCTGCGGCAAGCGTCAGGTCCAGTCCCTCGAACACCGGCGCGCTTTCGGGGTAGGCGAAGCTGACATTGTCGAAATGGATCTCGCCCGGCCCGGCCCGCAGCGGCTTTGCATCCGGCTTTTCGGCCAGCGTCAGCGGCCGGTCGGCGAGCTGGAACATCATGCGCACGCCGACAATGCCGGTTTCAAGCGAGATGCGTACGCGGGCCAGGCGCTTGGCCGGCTCATAGGCCAACAGCAGCGCCGCGATGAACGCCATGATGTTGCCCGGCATCTGACCGCCGCCGCCCAGAACCAGGAAGCCGCTGACAAAAACGGCGCCAGCGATGGCCAGCCCCGCAAGTGTTTCCATCACCGGGCTGGTGGCGGCCTCCAGCGTGGCGATGTTGTTGGCGCGGCTCTCCACGTCCGACACGGCCTTGTACATGCGCTTGCGCATGGCGCCTTCGAGGCCGAAGGATTTGACGACGCGCACGCCGATCGCCGTTTCCTGCATCACCTGCACGATCTGGCCGAGCGAACGGAATTCTTGCGAGGCAATTTTTCGGACGCGCTTCAGGATACGATTGACGCCGTAAATGGCGATCGGCCCGATCACCAGACAGATCAGGGACAGCGCCGGCTGCTGCCAGACCATCACACCCACCAGCGCAGCCAGCGTCACCAGGTCGCGAACATAGGACGTGACGATTTGGTCGAGCACGCTGCGCGCGGCCTGGGCATTGTTCGTCATGCGCGAAATCAGTTCGGACGAAGAGGTCGAATGATAGAATTCGATGCCTTGCGCAAGAATGCTGTCATAGATCTTGCGCTGCCGGTCGGCGATGATGGCATTGCCGACCCTGCTCATGAAGTAGGCCTGGATGAAGTTTGCGAAGCCCTTGAGAATGAAAATCGCTCCGGTCGCCGCCGCGATCAGATTGACCTGCCCAATCCGCTTGTAAACCACGAATTCATTGGTGATTTCGCGCAGCATATAGGCGCTGGCTGCTGTCGTTGCCGCCACCACCAGCATCGACAGAATGGCCGCAGCGTAGCCAAATCTATGCGCGTGAAAGGATTCCCGCAAAAGCCTTGCGATAAGGCGCTGGTTTTCCGTCGAACGGAAGAAGCGAAACAAATGGCCGATCCCATGCCTGACTGACGAATTTCGGATTCGCCACCAGGGCGAAAGGCGGCTTATAGAGCGAGTTGTGGCCGGATGGAACCTTTCGCTGTCGCGGAGACAATCGGCTGCGGCACGGTGTCTTTTGCGCCACGATTGCGGCGATTGATCTGCGGGGAGATGACGACAGATGGATTTCGACCTTGTTGTGCGCGGCGGAACGCTGCCCGACGGCACCGTCGCCGACCTCGGCATCATCGGCGAGACGATCGTCGCCATCGAGCCCGAACTGCATGTCAGCGCCGGCACGTCGATCGACGCCCGTGGCAATCTGATCTCGCCGCCCTTCGTCGATCCGCATTTCCATATGGATGCCACGCTGTCCTACGGCATTCCACGCATCAACGCTTCGGGTACGCTGCTGGAGGGCATTTCGCTATGGGGCGAGCTGAAGCCGCTCCTGACGCATGACGCGGTTCGCGAGCGGGCGCTCGCCTATTGCGACTGGGCGGTCTCGATGGGCCTGCTCGCCATCCGTACCCATGTCGATGTCTGCGATGACAGGTTGCTCGCGGTCGAGGCGCTGCTCGACGTCAAGAAGATTGTCGCGCCCTATATCGACCTGCAATTGGTCGCCTTCCCGCAGGACGGGTTTTATCGCTCGCCGACGGCGCGCCACAACACCATCCGCGCGCTCGACATGGGCGTCGACATCGTCGGCGGCATCCCGCATTTCGAACGCACCATGGCCGACGGCACGCGCTCGGTGACCGAATTGTGCGAAATCGCGTCGAAGCGCGGGCTGATGGTCGACCTGCATTGCGACGAGACCGACGATCCGCTGTCGCGCCACATCGAGCAGCTTGCCTATGAGACCCACCGCCTTGGCCTTCAGGGCAAGGTGGCCGGCTCGCACCTGACTTCCATGCACTCGATGGACAATTATTACGTCTCCAAGCTCCTGCCGCTGATTGCCGAGGCCGGTGTGTCGGCGATCCCCAATCCGTTGATCAACATCATGCTGCAGGGCCGCCATGACACGTTTCCCAAACGCCGCGGCATGACCCGGGTGAAGGAGATGCAGGCGCTCGGCATCCGCGTCGGCTGGGGCCAGGATTGCGTTCTCGACCCCTGGTATTCGCTCGGCACCGCCGACATGCTCGACGTCGCCTTCATGGGCCTCCACGTCGCTCAGATGTCGAGCCCTGCCGACATGGCGCGCTGCTTCGACATGGTCACCAATGTCAACGCCGCCATCATGGGCCTCGATCATCTCGGCCTTGCCGTGGGCAAGCGCGCCAGCTTCGTTATCCTCGATGCCGGCAACCCGATCGAGGCCTTGAGGTTACGTGCCGAACGGCTGTGCGTCGTCGCCAGGGGCAAGGTGGTGGCCGAGCGCACGAAGCAGGAGACACGGCTGTCGATCGCCGGCCGTCCCGGACAGGTGAACCGGCGGCACAAAACTGCGTAGAAACAGCCGATTTCCGCCGCTGGTCTTACCGATTTGCCTCGTCAAAGCGGCCGCTTGCAGCTAGGGAGCCGCATGGCCCAGTCGCTCGTCCGCACCTTTACCATCAGGAACGTGCTTTTGGCCGGCATCCTTTTGATGCTGGCCGGCGACTTCATGTTCGCGCTGAACGACGCGATGGGCAAATGGCTGGTCGCCAGCTTCTCGGTGGGGCAGGTGGTGCTGATCCGATCGATCGGGGCCTTCATCGTGCTCGGCCCGATGATCGCCAACCAGGGCGCCGGCAGACTGTTCCAGATGGAGCGGCCGGTCCTCCAGATTCTGCGCGTGCTGGCGACCACGGTGGATACAGCCTTGTTTTACGCGGCCGTCGTCTATCTGCCGCTGGCCGATGTGATGAGCTTCTACATGGCCGGGCCGATCTATGTGGCGGCGCTGTCGCATTTCCTGCTCGGTGAAAAGGTCGGCTGGCGCCGCTGGGCCGCCATCATGGTCGGCTTCTGCGGCGTGCTGATCATCTTGAAGCCGTCTTCGGCGGCGTTCTCGCAGTCCTCGCTGTTCGCACTGGTCGGCAGCATTGCCTTCGCCTTCGCCATCATCCTCAGCCGCCGCCTGCGCGGCACCAGCGACACAACGCTGGTCACCTGGCAGACTATCGGCACGCTGCTGGTCGGCGGCGTGATGACCATCGGCGCCTGGCAGACGCCCTCGGCACTCGATTTCGGCGCCATGCTCCTGCTCGGCATCGTCTCCTGCAGCGCGCATCTGATGATTACCAGGGCGCTGAAACTGGCCCCTGCCTCGACGCTGGCGCCGCTGCACTACAGCCTGCTTCTATGGGCGGTGATCTTCGGCCTGGCCTTCTTCGGCGACGTGCCGGGACCGCGCATCCTGATCGGCGCGGCCATCGTCGTGCTCGCCGGCCTGTTCATCTTCCACCGCCAGAAGGTGGTCGAAATAGTCGTGCCGCCGGAGAACGTGCCGAAAGGCGTGAATTGACCTAACCTTGGCGCACCGCCGCCAGATGCCGTGAAAACTCAGGCGTTTCCATCAGCGCCTTGCAACGGGCGAAGCGGCCGTCGGCATAGGCGCGGAAATCCTCGACCGGGTTGTTGTTGGCAAGCTGGATAAGGCCCCAGAGCGTCCACAACAGGTCGCACATCGCCTTGTAGGTGACGACGCGGCCGCGCTCGGCCGGTTTTGCCTCGCCGCCGAAATAGGCGCGCATCATCTCTTCCTCCTGCGCGGTGTCGAACCGGCCTTCGACCGAGAGGTCGCCGAGGTCCCAGAGCGGGTCGTTCATCCCCGAATATTCCCAGTCGACGATCCACATCCGCTCGCCCGTATCGAGAAAATTCTCGCACAGTGGATCGCAATGGCAGGCGGCAATCGGCAGTCTATGCGCGGCAAGGGACGCACGCACGGTGTCGGATTCGCGCACCACGTCGTGGTAGCCCGGCGGCAAGGCGACTTCCTTGGTCGATAAGACCTTGAGATAGTCGTCGATCATCGCAAACAGCTCGAAGCGGAACGGAAATACCGCACCGGACGTGTGCAGCTTGCGGAAGGCTTCGCCGGCGCGGGCCGGGCTGCCGGCGCGCAGCTTGAACTTTTCCGGCGACATCGTCACGGCGCCGGCAACGAAGCGGCTCGCCAGCACGCCTGTCGCGGGGTCGACATGCAGCACTTCGGGGCTGACGCCCGCTTTGGCCGCCTCACGCGCCGCCACCGCTTCATTGGCGCGGTTGATATACTCCTCGGTGCCTTTGCCGGGGATACGCAGGCAGATATCGCCGGCCCGAAAGACGAGATTGGTCATCCCGCCCAGCCGCTCAAGCGGTCCGTCATAGCCCGCCAATGCCGGAATTGCCGCAAGTGTTGCGCGTGCCTCGTCCGTCCCCATGCCTGTTGCCCCTGGCGTGTTATTTCTTGCGACAACGGTTCCACAGTTTTCGCCGTTTGGCTATCATCCCGATCGAGGGTGAGCAGCGAGCTGGCGGAGAAACAGCCATGGCGGGCAACAAGGATCATGGCGGGCTTGGCGCCGCCTATGCGGCGCAACGGCCCGAGGACGTCGCCGCGATCTATGACAGTTGGTCGGAAACCTACGATGCCGACATGTCGGCCGCCGGCTACCGCCATCCGACGATCTGCCTGGCCCTGCTGGCCCGCCATCTGCCGCGCGGCGCCGCACCGCTTCTCGACGCCGGCGCCGGCACCGGGCTGATCGGCGAGTGGCTGGCCATCACCGGCTATCCCCAGGTCGAAGCGCTCGATATTTCGCAAGGCATGCTGTCTAAAGCGGCGGCAAAGGGCGTCTATTCGGCGCTGCATTGCCTGGCGCTCGGCGGGCCACTGCCCTTTGCCGACAATGCCTATGCCGGCATCGTCTCGGCCGGCGTTTTCACCTCCGGCCATGTCGGCGCCGAGGGACTGGACGAACTGATCCGCGTCTGCCGTCCCGGTGGCGTCATCGTGCTGACCATCAAGAACACGCTGTGGAACGCCGGCTTTGCCGATCGCATCGCTGCGCTCGAGGCTGAGGGCAGGGTCGGTCGTGCCGAGGAGACTGCGCCTTATGTTTCGATGCCGGGCGAGGCTGACACCGTGCCCAGCCGCGGCCTTGTACTCCGTGTGAGCTAATCCAGGTTTCGTCTACGCCTTGATCCTGCTCATCGAAGAATCGTACATCGGTTCGAGATGAATGTTGGCCGGCGTCCGTTCCATCGCGACCACCAGCTCATAGTCCCCTGAGCTGAGAAAATCGTCGCTGACGCCATCGGCGTTGCGGACATAGCCATAGCCGATGTTCTTAGCCAGCGTGTAGCCATAACCGCCGCTGGTGAGATAGCCGACCGGTTCGCCATTGCGCAAAATCGTCTCGCGCCCGACCAGCACGATATCGGGATCGTCGACCGTGAAGCCGGCAAAGCGTTTCTTCAGGTCGGCGCCGCTGATCTTTTCGAGCGCCCGCCGGCCGACGAAATCGGTGTTCTTCCTCAGCTTCACCGCCCAGCCGAGGCCGGCCTCCTGAGGCGTGTCGTTAGGGGTGATGTCGGAGCCCCAGGCGCGGTAGCCTTTCTCCAGCCGAAGTGATTCCAGCGCCCGATAGCCTATCGGCCGGATGCCGTGCGGCTTGCCGGCGGCCATCAATGCGTCGAAAATCTCGCCGGTGGCGGCGATCGGCACATGCAATTCCCAGCCGAGCTCGCCGACATAGGTGACGCGCAGCGCCCGAACCGTATGACCGGCAGTCGTGATCTCGCGGATATGGCCGAACGGGAAGGCGGCGTTCGAGACATCGGCATCGGTCACGGCAGCCAGAACGTCGCGGGCCCGCGGTCCCATCAGTGACAGCGTGCCGAAATCCTCAGTGACATCTTTCAGCGTCACGTCGAGACCCTTGCCGACATGGTCGCCGATCCAGGAGAGATCATGCGTGCGGAAGCCGGTGCCGGTCACGATGTAGAATTTGTCTTCGGCGAGCCTGGCCACCGTCAAATCGGCCTCGATGCCGCCGCGCGTGTTGAGAAGCTGCGTGTAGGTCAGCCGTCCCACCGGCTTGGCGACATCGTTGGCGCAGATCCAGTCCAGCGCCTTAGCCGCATCCGAACCCGTCATTTCGTATTTGGCGAAGGACGACTGGTCGAAGATGCCGACTTTCTCGCGAACATGGCGATGCTCCTCGCCGACCGGGCCAAACCAGTTCTGCCGGCCCATGGAATAAATGTCTTCGGATGTGGCGCCCTGCGGCGCGAACCAGTTCGGCCGTTCCCAGCCGAGCTTGGAGCCGAACACCGCGCGATGTTCTTTCAGCCGGTCATAGAGCGGCGAGACGATGCGCGGCCGGCCCGAGACGTACTCCTCATGCGGAAAGCCGATCGTGTAATGCTTGCCATAGGCTTCCAGCGTGCGATCGCAGACCCATTGCCGGTCGCGGTGCAAATTGGAAAAGCGCCTGATGTCGACCACCCAAAGGTCGAGCGGCGCTTCACCATCGACAACCCATTGCGCCAGCACCCAGCCGGCGCCGCCGCCGGAAGCGATGCCGAAGGCGTTGAAGCCGGCGCCGACGAACATGTTGGCGCATTCGGGCGCGACACCGAGGATGAAATTGCCGTCCGGCGTAAAACTCTCCGGCCCGTTGATCATCTGCTTGACGCCGACCGTCTCCAGCGCCGGCACGCGCGCGATCGCCTGGCTCATATGCTGTTCGAAATGATCGTAGTCGTCGTCGAACAGGCGGAACTCCCAGTCATCGGGGACATCGCCGCCGGGCAGGCCGGTCGCCCAGGCCTGCGGGTTCGGCTCATAGCCGCCCATCACCAGCCCGCCGACCTCTTCCTTGAAATAGGTACGGCGGTCGGGATCGCGGATTGTCGGCGCGTCGGTCGCCAGCCCGTCGATCTTCTCGGTGATGATGTACTGGTGCTTGACCGGTTGCAGCGGCACGGAAATGCCGGCCATCGCGCCGACCTGGCGTGCCCATTGCCCGGCGCAGTTCACCACCTTGTCGCAAGCAATGTCGCCCTTGTTGGTCTTCACCGCGGTGATGTGCCCGTCCGTCATGTCAAAGCCGGTAACGCGGACGTCCTCGAACAGCTTGGCGCCATGCATGCGCGCGCCCTTGGCCAGCGACTGCGTGATGTCGGAGGGGCTGGCCTGCCCATCGGTCGGCAGCCAGGAGGCGCCGACGAGGTCGCCGGTCTCCAGCAGCGGCCACATCTTTTTGACCTCCCCCGGCGACAGCAACTGCATGTCCATGCCGAAGCTCCTGGCCGTCGTCGCCAGCCGTTTATATTCGGTCCAGCGGTCGGCATTGGTCGCAAGCCTGAGGCACCCGGTCATCTTCCAGCCGGTAGCGAGCCCGGTTTCGGCTTCCAGTCCCTTGTAGAGCTCGACCGAATATTTGAGCACGCGGGTGATCGAGGCCGACGAGCGCAACTGGCCGACCAGCCCGGCCGCATGCCAGGTCGAACCCGAGGTCAGCTTGCCCTGTTCCAGCAGCACGACATCGGCCTTGTGGTCGCGCGCCAGGTGATAGGCCGTCGAACAGCCGATAATGCCGCCGCCGATGACGACGATGCCGGCATGTGTAGGCAATGTCATGACTGTGTCCCGTACTTCGTGCGGTAATTGTCCAGCGCCCCGTCGAGCCGCGTCAGGTTCTCCGCGGTGTAGGCGACGTAGTCGATGCCGGGCGCGTCGAGGTAAAGTTCGGAAACCATGCTCCACATCGCCTCGCGCAGCAGCGAGGCGCATTGCATGGCCGCGTGCGAGCGGCGGATCGCCTCATCCGGCTCGCGCATGAAATACGCCGTGAGGAAAGTGAAGGACTCCGCGTCGCTCATCTCGGCGTTGGAGGCAACGCCGGCAAGATCGAACATCGCGGTGTTGAAACCGGCATATTCGAAATCGATGAGCCACAACCTGTCGCCATCGTCGAGAATATTTGCCGGCAAAAGATCATTGTGGCCGAAGACGATCGGCAGCAGTTTCTGGGCCCGCTCCAACTCGTCGGCCAGAGCCAGCAGCCTGGGCAGCTCGTCGCGCTTGCGGCTGCCGCCTTCGCTCAGCGTTCGCGCATAGTCGCGGATGACATGGAAGACCCAGAACATGAAGCCGGCGCCGGAGATGTGATTGGGCATCTCGCGATGGAACCCGCGCATAAGGGCTGCGACGCGGCCGATATTGGCGCGCACGTCCTCGGCAACATAGGTTTTCGCGCCGAGAAATTCCGTGACCATGATGCCGGGTTCGGAATGGCGGACCGCCGGCGCGAAGCCTGCGGCGTGCGCCGCGCGGGCCGTCATCACCTCGCGGTCGCGAAAGACGTGGTGAAATGGATAGTCCTGGCCGAAGCGCACGACATGCCGCCCGGCCGCGTCCTTGACCAGATAGTTGGCGTTGCTGAGGCCGCCCGGCAGCGGCGCAATGTCGATGCTGCCATTCCAGCAGGGCAAGGCCCGGATGCGGTCTTCAGCAGTCACGGGACCATCCCTGACTTTTGCGGAGCTTTCTTGGGCGCCATGCGCCGCGCAACGAGCGTTGGGAAACGCAAAAAATCTCGTCGGTGCGGGACGCAGGAACTCCTATCCCGCGCCGCACCGACGAGCCCCTCTGGCCAGGTTTTGATACCCGGTCTCCGCCCCCGCGGATTTGAGAAACTTTTGTGCCAGTTCAAACCCAGACGGTCTGGCCAGACGGTCCGGTCCGTGAATTGCGGCTCTGCCATCACCCTCCCGTGGCAGTTCCGAAGCTGTCACGCCGTCAATGTCACGCCAGTGCTACCTAACTGTCAATGAAATGTTGTGACTTTTTTTGGGTGTTTTGCCCGAAACCACGAGCAATTCCTTTAAAAACGGCGGCATTGCCCTAAAACCGGGCAGGCCGCAAATTCAGGAAGCCAGATGATCCATTCGAAACGGCATGGCGAAATCCTCCGCCTCCTCAAGGAAGAGGGCACCGTCACCATTGCCAGCCTCGCCGACCGGCTGGGGGTTTCGCTTGAAACGGTGCGCCGGGATGTCAAGCCACTGACCGGCAATGGCTCGGTGCTCAAGATGCATGGCGCCATCGGCCTGCCGTCGATGGCCGGCGAAGCGCCGTTCGAGCGGCGCATGCGCGACAATGCGGAGGCCAAGCGGCTGATCGCCCGCATGGTCGCTGCCACCATTCGCGACGGTGAATCGGTCATGCTGGACACCGGCACCACGACCTCGTTCCTGGCCCGCGAACTGCTCGGCCACCGGCGGCTGACCGTGGTCACCAATTCATCCGACATCGCCCGCACGCTGGCCACCGTCAACGGCAACAAGGTCTATATGGCCGGCGGCGAATTGCGCAGCGATTCCGGAGCCGCCTTCGGCGCCTCGGCGATCGATTTCGTCAGCCGCTTCTCGGTCAGCCATGCGGTGATTTCGATCGGCGCCGTCGATGCCGCCGCAGGCCTTGCCGACTACGATCTGGAAGAGGCGGAGTTCGCCCGCATGGTGCTGTCGCGCGGCCAGCGCTCGCTGGTCATCACCGACCACACCAAGTTCGGTCGCCAGGGTCTGGTCCAGGTCTGCGGCTTCGACGGTTTTTCCGAACTCGCCACCGACCAGCCGCCGCCGCGCGACATTGCCTCGGCACTTGCCGAGGCTGGAGCGCGCCTTAGCATTGCTGCGGCCTAGCCAAACACCAGCGACTGGCGCGCCGCGATCCCGGCCATGCCGCCACCCGATACCACGAAGGCATGTTGTGCATCATGCGCGCCGCGTCGCCGGCCGCATAAGATTTCGTTCTGGTGAAAAATTGTTTTTCAATCATCCCGCTCTTCGCAATGTCCATGCAACTTGGCAGCCGCAAACAGCGCCTCGTCGAAATGCGGGCCGGGCGAATCGCCCGCATCAGCAATGAGGCCACCATGCTGCAAACGATGCCTTGTCTTTCCTCATGGCCTGGACGCTTGCGCGCTCCGACCTGGAAGCCGACCCGGCTTGGCCGGACATTCCGCAACTTTCCGCCGGCGACGGTGTATGACGGTGTATAAGGTGTCCAGGATCAAGAACCTCAAAACCTATGACTGGCGCTTCGCATGACTGATCCACTGTCGGCGATCCTGGGCTTCGGCCTGCTCGGCGTCGCCTGCCTCGCCTTCACAGAAAAGATCCTGCCGCTGCCGCCCTCGCATGTGCTGCTGCTGTTCCTCGGCATGACGGCAGCCCCCGATCTCCCGGCGCTGGCGATCCTGCTTCTGGTAACGACGCTGTCCGCCATCACAGGCTGCCTTGTCTGGTATAGTTTGGGTCGTCGGATTGGCTTGGATCGTGCCGACAGGCTGGTCCAGCGTTTCGGCAAATATGTCTGCTTGCGCTATGCGACCTACAGCAAGCTTGGTCAGGCCTATCGCCGCCATCATGTCCGGGTCTCCTTGCTGGCGCAGTTCATCCCGACGGTTCGCAACTATCTGCCGATCGCGGCCGGCGCGCTCCGTCTTCCACTCTTGCCCTTCGCGGCGGCGACGCTGCTCGGCGCCACGCTATGGAACACCGGCTTCCTCGTCACCGGCTACCTTATGCGCGGCAGCGGCCGGGATTCCTATGCCATCGGCTTTCGCATCATCGTCATCGTCATGGCGCTGGAGACGGCGTTCATGCTCGCGCTGCGCTACGGTTCAGCCTGCCGGCGGCGCCTCGGGTTCGGCTGACCAGGAGGCGCCTCAAGCCGTATGGGTATAAGCTCCGCCTTCGGCTTTCCTTCCCCGGCGCGCCGGTGTTTAGTCCGGCCATGGCTTTCACCATCCGCCAGCTGCAGTTCTTCATTGCCGTCGCCGAGCAAGGCACGGTGTCGGGCGCCGCACAAAACCTCTCCATCTCGCAATCCTCGGTCACCGAGGCGATCAAGGAGCTGGAGAGCGATCTCGGCGTCGAATTGTTCGAGCGCCATCCGCGTGGCCTCAACATTACCCACAAAGGCCACCAGTTCCTGCGCCATGCGACCAAGATCCTGGCCGACGTCTCCGACGCGCGCCGCGCTTTTTCCGACGACCAGGTGGTGGCCGGCGGGCGGCTGCAGCTCGGCGTCACCTCGCTGGTCGCGGGCTATGTGCTGTCCGATCTGCTGGCGCGCTACCGCCGCGCCTATCCCGGCGTCGATGTCTCGGCCATCGAGGACAATGGCGACTATCTCGAACATCTGCTGATCGGCGGCAAGCTCGACATTGCCGTCATGGTCACCTCCAATTTGCGCGACCGCACCGCTCTGCAGTCGGAAATCCTCGAGGTCTCGGCCTACCGGCTGTGGGTCCCGCTCGGCCACAAGCTGGCCAGCGCCGACATTATCGGCATAGGCGACATTGCCGGCGAGCCGCTGATCATGCTGACCGTCGACGAGATCGAGGAGAACACCGGCAAGCTTCTGGCGGCGATCGGCGCCAGGCCGCATGTCGCCTTTCGCACCCGCTCGGTCGAAGCCGTTCGCAGCCTCGTCGCCACAGGTGCGGGCGTGGCGTTGCTGCCCGACCTAGTCTACCGGCCGTGGTCGCTGGAAGGCGACCGCATCGAATCGCGCGACATTTCGGGTTCCCTGCCGGTCGTCCAGGTCGGCATGGTCTGGCGCCGCGGCTCCGGTCTGCCGCAGGCGTCGCGCGACTTCATCGGCCTTGCCCAGTCGCAGCGTATGGTACGCCAGCAGCGTTGATAGGGTGCGTGGTTATCTATCGGAAAAACCGATATCGCGTTTCTGATAAATGAATTTGCGAAACCGGAATTTTCCGAGCACTTTTCATGTCAGGGACGAAAGCCGCCATCAGAGCGGCAACGTGCCATCGGATGAACTGACGCTTTTCAGCCTGCGGCTGACCGCGGCGGCGACTCGCTTCGCAGTCAGGCGCCAAAATGGGAGATTGACGATGAATTCATTCCTGAAGACGTGCACCGCCTTGACGGTCGCGCTGACCTTTTCCGGTCAGGCCGTCGCCCAGGTCAAGGAACTTGGCAAGGGCGAAGGGGAGGTCAGCATCGTTGCCTGGCCGGGGTACATCGAGCGCGGCGAAACCGACAAGGGCTATGACTGGGTGACCTCCTTCGAGAAGGAGAGCGGCTGCAAGGTCAACGTCAAGACCGCGAACACCTCCGACGAGATGGTCTCGCTGATGAATGAGGGTGGGTTCGATCTAGTCACCGCTTCGGGTGACGCATCGCTGCGCCTCGTTGCCGGCAAGCGCGTGCAGCCGATCAACACCGATCTCATCCCGAGCTGGAAGGCGGTAGACGACCGTCTGAAGGATGCGCCCTGGTTCACCGTCGACAAGGTGCATTACGGCGTTCCCTATCAGTGGGGCCCGAACATCCTGATGTACCACACCGATGTCTTCAAGGAAGCGCCCAAGAGCTGGAACGTCGTCTTCGAGGAAATGAACCTGCCGGACGGCAAGTCCAACAAGGGCCGCGTCCAGGCCTATGACGGCCCGATCCACATCGCCGACGCCGCCAACTATTTGATGTTCCACAAGCCGGAACTCGGCATCAAGGATCCCTACGAACTGAACGAGGACCAGTACAAGGCCGCACTCGAGCTGCTGCGTGTTCAGCGGACGCTGGTCGGTCGCTACTGGCATGACGCCGCCATCCAGGTCGACGATTTCCAGAACGAAGGCGTCGTCGCCTCCGGCTCATGGCCCTACCAGGTCAACACGCTGGTCGCCGCCAAGAAGCCGGTCGCCTCGACCGTGCCGGAAGAAGGCGTCACCGGCTGGGCCGACACCACCATGATGGAGGCCGACGCCGCGCACCCGAACTGCGCCTATATGTGGCTCGAGCATTCGCTGTCGCCCAAGGTCCAGGGCGACGTCTCGGCCTGGTTCGGCTCGCTCCCGGTCGTGCCCGCTGCTTGCAAGGGCAACGAGCTGCTCGGCGAGGAAGGCTGCAAGACGAACGGCTACGAGAACTTCGACAAGATCAAGTTCTGGAAGACGCCGGTCTCCAAGTGCGCAACCCAGAACGACCAGTGCGTGCCTTACTACCGCTGGGTGTCCGACTATATCGGCGTCATCGGCGGGCGTTGAGCTCCCTTTAACCCACCCCCTTGTGGGGAGGGTCGACGCGCAGCGTCGGGGTGGGGGCAGCGCTGACGTCCGGTGCTAGTCACCCCCACCCGCGGCTTCGCCGCGACCTCCCCCATCGAGGGGGAGGTGAAGTGCCGTGCCCGCTGGCCTGATTGGTGGCGGCAAGAGCTATTTCGACGAACCACAAACCGGCAACAGATCAGGACAGCCCATGACCTCGGCCGTTTCCTTCCAGAAAGTCTCTCGCCATTTCGGCAGCGTGCGCGCCGTCGATGCGGTCGATCTCGACATCGTGCCGGGCGAGTTCTTCGCCATGCTTGGTCCGTCGGGGTCCGGCAAGACGACCTGCCTGCGCCTCATCGCCGGCTTCGAGCAGCCGACATCGGGCTCGATCTCGATCTTCGGCGACCGCGCCGAGGGCGTGCCGCCCTATCGCCGCAACGTCAACACGGTGTTCCAGGACTACGCGCTGTTCCCGCATTTGAACGTGCTGGACAATGTCGCCTACGGGCTGATGGTCAAGGGCATCGCCAAGCCGCAGCGGCAGAAGGCGGCGGAAGAGGCATTGTCACTGGTGCGGCTTCCCGGCTATGGCGCCCGCCGTCCCGGCCAGCTCTCCGGCGGCCAACGCCAGCGCGTCGCGCTGGCCCGTGCGCTGGTCAACCAGCCCAAGGTGCTTTTGCTCGACGAGCCGCTCGGCGCGCTCGACCTCAAGCTGCGCGAGAACATGCAGGAAGAGCTGAAGTCGCTGCAGAAGGCGCTCGGCATCACCTTCGTCTTCGTCACCCATGATCAGGGCGAAGCGCTGTCGATGGCCGACCGCGTTGCCGTCTTCAATGACGGCAAGATCATGCAGATCGGCACGCCGGAAGACATCTACCAGCGGCCCAGGACACGCTTCGTCGCCGATTTCGTCGGCTCCTCCAATGTGTTGCCGCCGGATTTCGTCCAGCGTTATTCCGGCCAGGACCGCTGGGGCAGCCTGCGCCCCGAAACGATCCGCATCGGCAGCATTGCGAAAGGCGAAGGGGTTGCCGCGCGCCTGGTCGGAACCAACTATCTCGGCGCTACGACCAAGCTGGCGCTCGACGCCGACGGGTTGAGGCTGCACGCCATCGTACCGGCCGGGACAAAGCTGCCGGCGGAAGGCGAAGCGGTGGTGCTGACGTTCAACCGCGAGCATTTGCATTTGATGGACGAGCCGGCATGATTGAGGTTTGCGCCAAGCACCCCCCTCTGTCCTGCCGGACATCTCCCCCTCAAGCGGGGAGATTGGCTGTTCCTCCCGGTTTCGCCAATCTTCAACGTTGGGGATTTGGCGAGGCAGCGAAACTGCTGATCTCCCCCCTTGAGGGGGAGATGTCCGGCAGGACAGAGGGGGGTGTGAAGGAACGCGGCTTCTCAGGGTTCCTTCAGCACGCGGTCGCCCCATGACCATCGCCGCGCTCAACTCAACCTCCGCCCCCGCCATCCTGCCCGGCAGCGGTGGCATGCGCGGCGCACTGTCGGACCTTTTCTGGCGCAAGCCGCAACTGCTGCTGTTCCTCATGCTGGCGCCGCCGGTGCTGTGGTTGGGCGTCGTCTATATCGGTTCGCTGTTCGCGCTCTTGGCGCAGAGCTTTTTCTCGATCGACGAGTTCTCCGGCCTCATCAACCACGAATTCACGCTGAAGACCTATGGCGACCTGTTCCAGCCCGCCAATCTCGACATCATCCTGCGCACGGTGACGATGGCGGTGCTGGTCACGCTGGCCTCGGCCGTCATCGCCTTCCCGATCGCCTATTATGCGGCGCGCTATGCCCGCGGCCGCTGGAAGGCGCTGTTCTATCTCGGAATCATGCTGCCGCTATGGTCGAGTTACCTCGTCAAGATCTACGCCTGGAAGCTGATCCTCGCCAAGGAAGGCATTTTGACCTGGCTGCTCGCCAAATTGCATCTGCTCTGGGTGCTCGATGGCTGGCTGTCGCTGCCGGTCGTCGGCGGCAACTCTTTGTCGGTCTCCGCCACCGGCACCTTCATCGCTTTCGTCTATGTCTGGCTGCCGTTCATGATCCTGCCGGTGCAGGCGGCATTGGAGCGCGTGCCCGGCAATCTGGTCGAGGCGTCCTCCGATCTCGGCGCATCGCCGGGCCAGACCTTCCGCAACGTGCTGTTCCCGCTGGCGCTGCCCGGCATCGTCGCCGGCTCGATCTTCACCTTCTCGCTGACGCTGGGCGACTACATCATCCCACAGATCATCGGCACATCGCGGCTGTTCATCGGGCAGGCCGTCTATTCGCAGCAAGGCACAGCCGGCAACATCCCGCTCGCCGCAGCCTTCACCGTCGTGCCCATCGTCATCATGGGTTTCTATCTCTGGGGCGCCAAGCGCATGGGGGCCTTCGATGCGCTCTGACGGTTCGCAATCCGCTCCGCTCGGCCTCAAGATCGCTGCCGCCTGCGGCCTGCTGTTCCTGCATCTGCCGATCTTGTTGATCTTCGTCTACGCCTTCACCACGGAAGAGAAGAGCTTCGTCTGGCCGCCGCCGGGGCTGACCACACAATGGTTCGCCGTCACCTGGAACCGGCCGGATGTCTGGCAGGCGCTGTCGCTTTCGGTCCGTGTCGCCGCCATCTCGACCGCGATTGCCTTGATACTGGGCACGCTGTGCGCCGCCGCCGTGTCACGGACGAAATTCTTCGGCCGCGAGACGATCTCGCTGCTCGTCATCCTGCCGATCGCGCTGCCCGGCATCATCACCGGCATCGCGTTGCGCTCGGCCTTCTCGCTAGCCGACATCCCGTTCTCGTTCTGGACGATCGTGCTCGGCCACGCCACCTTCTGCGTTGTCGTCGTCTACAACAATGCGGTCGCCCGTTTCCGCCGCACTTCCGGCTCAATGATCGAGGCCTCGATGGATCTCGGCGCCGACGGCTTCCAGACCTTCCGGCACGTCGTGCTGCCCAACATCGCCACCGCTCTGCTTGCCGGGGGGATGCTCGCCTTCGCGCTCTCCTTCGACGAGGTCATCGTCACCACCTTCACCGCCGGCCAGCAGCAGACCGTGCCGATCTGGATGCTGGAAGAGCTGATCCGCCCACGCCAGCGTCCGGTCACCAATGTCGTCGCCATGGTCGTGGTGCTGGTGACGCTGCTGCCCATCCTTGCCGCCTATTACCTGACCCGCGACGGCGACCAGATCGCCGGTTCGGGCAAATGAAGAACAGCGAATAGGGAGTAGCGAATAGCGAATAGGGAGATTGCACGACCAGCCCTATTCGCTACTCGCTATTCGCTACTCGCTCCTGACCAAGGAGAACCCGCATGGACACCCAGATGCTGATCGGCTCGAAGTTCGAGAACGGCACCGACACCGAGGAGCCGATTCTGAATCCAAAGACCGGGGCGACCATTCTCAACCTGCCTGAAGCCAGCCAGGCGCAGATCGAGGCGGCTGTTACTGCCGCCGGGCGAGCGTTCGTCTTGTGGTCACGCACAACGCCGGCGCAGCGCTCCGGCTATCTCCTCAAGATCGCCGACCGCATCGAGGCCAACGCGCGGGAGTTCGCGGCGCTCGAGGCGCTGAATTGCGGCAAGCCGATCAACGCCGTGCTCAATGACGAAATCCCGGCGATCGTCGACTGCTATCGCTTCTTTGCCGGCGCGGTACGTTCGATGCCGGGCGTGGTCGCCGGCGAATATCTGCCCGGCCACACCTCGATGGTGCGGCGCGACCCGATCGGCATCGTCGCTTCCATCGCGCCGTGGAACTATCCACTGATGATGATGGCCTGGAAGCTGGCGCCGGCCATTGCCGGCGGCAACACCGTCGTCTTCAAGCCGTCGGAGCAGACGCCGCTGACGGCGCTGAAGCTGGCCAGGATCCTGGCCGAGGTTCTGCCCGAGGGCGTCGTCAATGTCGTGCTCGGCCGCGGCGACAGCGTCGGCAACACGCTGATCAATCACGCCAAGGTCAACATGATTTCGATCACCGGCGACGTCGCCACGGGCAAGAAGGTGCTGCAGGCCGCCGCCAAGTCGGTCAAGCGCACGCATCTGGAACTCGGCGGCAAGGCGCCGGTCATCGTTTTCGACGACGCCGACCTCGGCGCCGTGGTCAACGGCCTGCGCGCTTTCGGCTACTACAATGCCGGGCAGGATTGTACAGCCGCCTGCCGCATCTATGCCGGCAAGAAGATCTACGACAAGCTCGTCGCCGATCTCTCATCTGCCGTCTCGACCATCAAATACAACCAGCCCGATGACACCGAAAACGAGATCGGGCCGCTGATCTCGCGCCGCCAGCGCGATCGCGTGTCGAGCTTCGTCGAGCGCGCTTCGGAACTGAAGCACATCGAGATCACCACCGGCGGCAAGCCGGGCGCAGGCTCCGGCTTCTACTACCAGCCGACGGTGGTTGCCGGCGCGCTGCAGGAAGACGAGATCGTGCGCCGCGAAGTGTTCGGCCCGGTCGTTTCCATCACCCGCTTCTCCGAAGTCGATGAAGCCGTGAACTGGGCCAATGACAGCGACTACGGCCTGGCATCCTCGGTGTGGACCAAGAACGTCTCGCGCGCCATGGCGACGGCCGCCCGTCTGCAATATGGCTGCACCTGGATCAACACCCATTTCATGCTGACCAACGAGATGCCGCATGGCGGGCTGAAGCAGTCCGGCTACGGCAAGGACATGTCTCTCTATGCGCTGGAGGATTATACCGCCGTTCGTCATGTGATGGTGGCGCATGGGTAGAGGCCGCCACTATCTCTAAAATATTCGCCACGCCGTTTTCTGTACATTAAGCGTGAGTAACTTTAGGCGCACGTCGAGAGTTTACGATTTACTGAATATTCAACCTGAACGAGCAGCCTCTTGCCGGGAAACCGCGCGGCGAGGGGGTTGCGCATGAACACGACCAAGATCAAGCTGGTACTCATTGGCGGCTTCTGTCTGCTGATCGCTGTGTTCGGCGGCAAGGACATGATCAAGAAGAGCGGCTGGCCCGAGGCGCCTGCTGAAATCCTCGCGGTCAATGTCGAATGCGACATGGAATCGACCGCCCACAAGATTGTCTACAAGACCGTCAGCACCGCCACGATCCCGTGCGAACTGGTGGATGCGTTCAAGACGGTTCATGCTGACAAAGAGTGGAAGGTGACCCAGAAATTCACCGGCACCTTGCGCGTCGGCACCGGCGCCGACGCCGTCGAGGCCACGATGGAGCTGAACAAGAACGGTGCCCGCGAACCGCAGGTCCGCGACAAGCTCACCGTCGTCCAGAACCCCGCCAACCCCACCCAGATCGAACGCACCGGCATGACCGGCACGCGTTTGACGATCGTCATTGGGGCTGGACTGCTCGGCGCGTTGCTTCTCTATCTTGCTTTCAAACCCCGCCGGCGGATGTCGACCTCCGCCGTGGCGGGCAACCCTGCCGGAGATGCCGGCGCGGACCAGCGCGCGCGCCAGGCCGACGCCTTGATAGCGGCGGCCCTGGCCAAGCAGGCCACATTGCCCAATCAGCCGGCACGTGTCGCGGCTGCCGGATCGGCCAGGGAAGGGCGGTTTTCCGGGCAGCGGACGAGTTTCGGCCGCCGCAACTGATGGCCGAAAACTGCTGCACCTGCCACGGCTACTCCACGATGCGGTAGATGTTCCAAAGGCTGGTGCCTGAAACGACGTAGGGCTCCATCTCCTTGCCCCATTTGGCGTGCGCGTCGATCTTGCCGATCCTGGCGAAGAATCCCTCCAGCTGGGCAAGGCTTTCGACCTGATGATGCGATTCGACCGTCGCTTCCCGAGCTCCGACCGAACCGGTCATGATCTGGAACTCGAGATCGGCAATGCCGACCTGAGAGCCGATCNGAGCCGATCTCGCGTTCCCATTTCTTCAACAGGTCGAGCACGGTCTGCTTGTGCCCGAACTTGGCGTCGATCTGCCATCTGGCGCTGAACATTTTTGTCTCCTCCAGTTTTGCGGCCCAAACCGCGGTTGATCTTTCCGCGGTGGAACTACTCGTCCCAGGCCTGCACGACGGTCTGTCGTGCAATCCGCCCATTCTTCAGCTCCAGCATCGCCGCGCAGAACACTTTCGTTCCGTCCGGATAGGCGCAGGCCTGGGTGAAGGCGAGATTGTCGCCATCGGCGATGGTGGTGTCGACCTTGTGGGTCATCGCCCGGCTGCAGATGTCGTCCCAGAAGGTGCTGATCGCCGCCCGGCCGCGGATCTCGCGCGGCTTGCTCGGCGGATTGTTGCGGTCGATCACCCGCACCAGTGCGTCGTCGGCATAGAAGCTAGCGAGCATCCTGCCGTCCCGTCCTTCGATCGCTTTCTTGATCGCCGCGCCGTCCACGCTCTGCGTCTTGGTCAGCATCTTCTCCTCCATGGCCCGTTGATCGGGCGGTTGAATGATCACAAGCAATGCCCGGCGCACCGCCCGGCATTTTCTTTCACTGCGACTTGGCTTTGACGGCTGCGAACACGCCGTCGGTCTGTTGTTTGAAGGTCGCGAAGTCGACCTGGCTGCCGTTGAGCATCGTCGACCAGTGGCGCACCATGGCCGCCATCGCGATCGCCTCCTTGATCTCCTCATCGGTCGCGCCATTGAGCTTGGCGGCCTCGGTGTGGAAATAGATGCAGTACTGGCAGGGGATCTGCGAGGCGACGGCCAGCCCCAGCAGTTCCTTGGTCTTGCCGTCGAGCGCGGTCTTGGGGTTGAGCTGCACACCCTTGATCTCGGCCCAGGCGCCGGCAACCGCGACATCGGGCAGCGTCTTGAACATGTCCGGCACTGAGCCGAGCGTCGCCTCGATGTCCTTGTAGGCGGCCGCCGCCGAGGCATCCTCGGCCCTGGCGGGAGCGATCGTGAACAGCGCGCCAACGCCTGCCGCTATCACCAGCGATTTGATCGACCTGTTTGACTTCAGCATTGCATCCTCCATCCGCAGTGCCTTTCCCGGCGACATCCGCCTGGCCTGCATGGAGAGAATTGGTACGCCTCGACCCCACCTGGCCGCTTCGCCCGAAAGCGCCATGGTCCCTATGGCCCGTCCGGGCCAGCCTGCCTGGCGGAAAATGCCGCTGCCGCCGCCCGTGAGGGCAAATCGAGCTTCAGCAATATGTTGGCGACATGACGCTTGACCGTATGCTCGCTGAGCCTCAGCTCGGCGGCGATCGCGGCATTGCTCTTGCCGTCGGCGATCAGGATCACCACCTCGCTTTCGCGCGCCGTCAGTTGAGCCGGCTCGGCGGGTTTCGCCTTGGGGCGGCAGGCCGGCTCCAGGTGCTGTTCCGACGTTGCCTGGACCAGCGCCAGCGGCTCGTCCAGCTCATCCACCGTGACACGCCCGGCATCGATGAAATGCAGGCCGGACCCCGCCGCCAGATCGGCGGCCAGACGCGACGCCAGAATATCGCCGCGCCCGGCATGGGCGGCGATCTGCATCGTCACCCGTGCCATCAGCCCCACCGGCGGCCCGCGCATTTCGACCTCACCGACATGGGCGCCCTGGGCGCTTGCAACGCCCATATGTTGCGCCGCATCGCGCAGTGCCGCCGCGCAGCGTATGGCCCGCGCCGGCCCGTCGAAGCGCGAGATCATCAATTCGCCATGGATGCCGGCGACGCGTCCGCCATGACGGCCGACCAGCTGCCGCCAGCTCTCCTGGAAGCGCTCGCTACGTTCGCTCCACATGCGGTCGCCAACCCGCGCCGTGTCGTAGATGCGTGTCGCCAGAAGAGCGGCAAGCACGCGCTCCGCTTCGGCCACCGCACGCTCGCCGGTCAGGAATTCCTCGATCAGGTCGGCCACCCGGTCGACATCGCCGGTCCAGATCGGGTGATCGCGCCCGGGGACCTCGACCAGTCGCGCATTCGAGATGTTTTTCGCCAGGAAGCGGCTGGCGTCCGGGTCGACCCGCGCGTCGTTGCGGCGATGAATGAGCAGTGTCGGTGCGCCGATAGCCGAAAGCACGCCGCGCACATCGATTCCGGCATTCATCCGGGCAAGGGCTGCCGCTGCCGTCGGACTGGCCGACAGCCGCTCGAAGCGGGCCCACCACTGGGTGAAATGCGCATCATCTACCCGGCCGGGAGCGAAGTTGGGCAGTGTGGCGCCCGTGCCCCATTCCGTGCCGGCCTTCGCGATGAAGGCCTCGAGGCGCTCCGGCGACATCACCCATTTGTGGAAATGCGCATAACCGCCATAGAGCGCCAGCGCTCGTGTCCGTTCCGGATAGGTGGCGGCAAACAACATTGCCATCGGCGCGCCTTCCGAAGCGCCGAGCAAGGCCGCGCGGCCGCTGCCGGTGGCATCCATCACCGCGCGCACATCGTCCATGCGGGTTTCGAGGCTGGGCAGGTGGCGTGGGTCGACGCGGTCGGACAGGCCGGTGCCGCGCTTGTCGAACAGGATCAGCCGCGAGAACGCCGAGAGCCGTTTCAAGAGCCTGGCGTAGCCCTCGTCTTCCCAATGCAGGTCGAGATTGGAGATGAAGCCGGGCACGAAAACCAGGTCGAACGATCCCTGGCCGACCACCTGATAGGCGATCCGCACGTCGCCGCTGAGGGCATATCGCGTCTCGATCGGCCTCACGTTGCTATCCCGCCCGGCCAGACGATTTCTGATCGCCGACCATAGCAGACGCCCGGCGGATGCGGCAGCCAAACTTTAGAAGACAGGAATATAGCCCGCGGCGAACCGTGTTCGCCCGCCATTTCTGGGGGAGGCTATTTCTGGGGAGCGGCGCTCTCTGCACCCGTGGGTTGGACGTAGCCGATGCTCACATCGGCCTGCTCCTCGGTCTTCGGCCGCTTGATCCTGGCCGAGGCCACGACGACGAGTTCGTCAAAACCTTCGCCGCCACTGTCCAGCATCTCGAAGAACTGCCGGCGCATCCTGGGCTCCCAGAACTTGTTGATGTGCTCGGCCACGCCCGCCACACCTTCCTCGCGGGGCCTTGAATGGAAGAAGGCGGCGATCTGGTTGGCCATGCGCACCAGCTTTTCCCCGGTGCTCGTGATGTGTTCTTCGTCATGCGACATGCTGGGCAACTCCCAAGACCACCCGTTCCGGGTGGGTGAAAACATCGAAATCGTCGCCGCGCACAAGCGCCACCAGCGTCATGCCGGCCTCTTCGGCGGTGCGGATGGCAAGGGCTGTCGGCGCCGACACGGCGATGATGAAGGCGGAGCCGATCGCCGCCGTTTTCTGCACCATCTCCACCGAGACGCGTGATGTCACCACCACCGCGCCCGATGCACCGTCAATGCCGGCCTTGGCCAGCGCGCCGGCCAGTTTGTCCAGCGCATTGTGACGGCCGACATCCTCGCGCGCCATGACGATGCCTTTGCCGAGAATGTAGAAGCCCGCTGCATGCACGGCGCCGGTTTCTGAATGCAGAGGCTGCACCTTGGACAAAAGCTTTACCGAACGGGTGATGTCGTCGGCTTCAAGCGTAAGCTTGGACGCACCAACCTTGTCGACCGAGCGCATCGCTTCCTCGATCGATTCGATGCCGCACAGCCCGCAGCCAACCGGCCCGGCCAAGCGCCGGCGCCGCGTCTCGAAGCGCGTATTGGCCTGGTCCTTCAGCCGGATCTGGATATCGATGCCGGCGCCATGGTCCTCGACCTCAATCGCATCGATTTCGTCAGGCAAGGCTATGATGCCTTCGGTCAGAGAGAAGCCGAGCGCGAAATCCTCGAAATCGGCCGGGCTCGCCATCATCACCGCATGGGTGGTGCCGGCAAAGGAGAACGCCACCGGCGTCTCCTCCGGCACCATGCGGTTGGCCGCCGCAGTGCCGCTGGCGCGGTGGGCAAGGCGAGAGATTTGGGTGGTGGCTTGGCGTTTTCGGGTCACGAGGCGCGCCCCTCTGCCCTGTTCGTCCTTAGCAGTAGCTGTGGAGGCTCGCGCCTTTCCTCTCCCCCGTCGACCGGGGGAGAGGTGTCAAGCGAAGCTTGACGGAGTGGGGGTCGACTGCTCGCCAGATAGGCCGGTTTGCCTGCTCTTTGGGTTGTGCGCGACTTTCGACGGCTGCGTGTTGCGGGGCCGGCTTCCCCCACTCCGTCGCCGCTTCGCGGCGCCACCTCTCCCCCCTCCGGAGGGAGAAGAAAGGCGCCAGGCGGCATAAGCTCGCGTCCTTCCTGACGGAGTAGGGGTCGACCAACCGTCAAGATTGAAGCTCTTATTGTCGAACGCCGTGGCAAGACTACTCCGCCGCTTCCAGCTTTGCGATGCGGCGGCTCTGCTCGGCCTGCTCGTTATAATCGCGCTGCCAGTCCGAAGGCCCGTTGGAGGCGCCGACCTGCACCGCGGTCACCTTGTACTCCGGGCAGTTGGTCGCCCAGTCCGAGAAGTCGGTGGTGATGACGTTGGCCTGCGTGTCGGGATGGTGGAACGTTGTGTAGACCACACCTGGCGACACCCGGTCGGTGATCAGCGCACGCAGCGTCGTCTCACCCGAACGGCTGGTCAGCCGCACCCAGTCGCCATCGCGCAGGCCGCGGTTCTCGGCATCGTGCGGATGGATCTCCAGCCGGTCCTCCGAGTGCCACATGACGTTTTCGGTGCGCCTTGTCTGTGCACCGACATTGTACTGGCTGAGGATGCGACCGGTGGTCAGCAGCAACGGGAAACGCGGCCCGGTCCGCTCGTCGGTCGCCACATATTCTGTGCGGATGAACTTGCCCTTGCCGCGCACGAAGCCGTCGATATGCATGATCGGCGTGCCGAGCGGCGCCTTCTCGTTGCAGGGCCATTGCACCGATCCGACACGGTCGAGCAGATCGAAAGAGACGCCGGCGAAGCTTGGCGTCGTTTTGGCGATCTCGTCCATGATTTCGGAGGGATGCTGGTAGTTCCAATCCAGCCCGATCGCGCGGGCAAGCTCCTGTGTCGCTTCCCAGTCGGCATAGCGCGCCTTCGGCTCCAGCACCTTGCGCACTATGTTGATGCGGCGCTCGGCATTGGTGAAGGTGCCGTCCTTTTCCAGGAAGGTCGAGCCCGGCAGGAAGACATGCGCGTAGTTAGCTGTCTCGTTGAGGAACAGGTCGTGCACGACGACGCATTCCATCGCCGCCAGGCCGGCCGCGACATGCTTGGTATCAGGGTCGGATTGCAGGATGTCCTCGCCCTGGATGTAGATGCCCTTGAAGGATCCGTCGACGGCGGCATCCAGCATGTTGGGGATGCGCAGGCCCGGTTCGTCGTCGAGCTTCACCCCCCACAACGTCTCATAGATGTCGCGCACCGCCTCGCCGGAGATGTGGCGGTAGCCCGGCAGTTCATGCGGGAACGAGCCCATGTCGCAGGAACCCTGCACGTTGTTCTGGCCGCGCAGCGGATTCACCCCGACGCCCGGGCGGCCGATATTGCCGGTCGCCATGGCAAGGTTGGCGATAGCCATAACCGTGGTCGAACCCTGGCTGTGTTCAGTCACGCCGAGGCCGTAATAAATCGCGCCATTGCCGCCCTTGGCATAGAGCCGTGCAGCACCTCGGATCAGTTCGGGATCGACGCCGGACAGCTTGCCCACGATTTCGGGGCTGTTTTCCGGCAAGGCGACGAAAGAAGCCCAATCCTGGAACTCCGCCCAGTCGCAGCGATCGCGGATGAAGGCTTCGTCGAAAAGCCCTTCGGTAACGATGACATGCGCCAGCGCCGTCAGCACCGCCACGTTGGTGCCGGGCTTCAGCGGCAGGTGATAGTCGGCCTCGATATGCGCCGACTTGACCATTTCGGTGCGGCGCGGATCGAGCACGATCAGCTTGGCGCCCTGGCGCAGCCGCTTTTTCAGCCGCGAGGCGAACACCGGGTGCGCGGAAGCCGGATTGGCGCCGATGATGACGGCGACATCGGTGAAGTCGACGGAATCGAAATCCTGCGTGCCGGCCGAGGTGCCATAGGTCTGGCCGAGGCCGTAGCCGGTCGGCGAGTGGCAGACGCGGGCGCAGGTGTCGACATTGTTGTTGCGGAAGCCTTGGCGCACAAGCTTCTGCACCAGATAGGTCTCTTCATTCGTGCAGCGCGAGGACGTGATGCCGCCGATCGAGGTGCGGCCGTATTGATACTGGATACGGCGGAATTCCTTGGCCGTATGGGCGATGGCCTCTTCCCAACTCACCTCGCGCCAGGGATCGCTGACCTTTTCCCGGATCATAGGCGACAGGATGCGGTCCTTGTGGGTCGCATAGCCATAGGCGAAACGGCCCTTCACGCAGGAGTGGCCGTGGTTCGCCTTGCCGTCCTTGTAGGGCATCATGCGAATGACTTCGTCGTCCTTCACTTCGGCCTTGAACGAGCAGCCGACGCCGCAATAGGCGCAGGTGGTGACGGCGGAGCGCTCGGGCATGCCTTTCTCAAGCACGGTCTTTTCACGCAGCGCATCGGTCGGACAGGCCTGCACGCAGGCGCCGCAGGATACGCATTCGGAGGCGATGAAATCCTCGTGCATGCCGGCGACCATGCGCGATTCGAAACCGCGGCCCTCGATCGTCAGCGCGAAGGTGCCCTGCACCTCCTCGCAGGCCCGCACGCAGCGCGAGCAGACGATACATTGCGCCGGATCATAGGTGAAATATGGGTTGGACTCGTCGCGGGCGATGTAGTCGACCGCCAGCGAGCCATGGCCGGGCGCGACGCCGTTTTCCTGCTTGACGTGGTTGCGGCCCTCGATGCCGAAGCGGTTCTCGGTCAGGCCGACCGATTTCGCCACAACGTCGAACTCGCTGGCGCCGGTGCCGGCCTTCTCGTTCCAGCCGGTCGGGTGGTCGGAGACGTAAAGCTCCATGACACCGCGGCGGATGGCGTCGAGCCGCTCGGATTGCGTGCGCACCACCATGCCTTCGCCGACGGGCGTCGTGCAGGATGCCGGCGTGCCGCCGCGCCCGTCGATCTCGACCAGGCAGACGCGGCAGGAGCCGAACGAGTCCAGCATGTCCGTGGCGCAGAGTTTTGGGATCTCGACCCCGCCTTCCATCGCCGCGCGCATGATCGACGTACCCTCCGGCACGCTGATGCTGCGGCCGTCGACGATCAGCGTAACCTGCTTTTGCGCCTTCGATTCCGGGGTTCCGTAATCGAGTTCTTCGATGAGTGTCGGGAAGTCGGCCTTGATATTCATCTGCCAGCTCCTATTCAGCAGCCACGCGCGCCGGCGCGGGCTTGAAATCTTCGGGGAAATGGGTGATCGAGCTCATCACCGGGTAGGGCGTGAAGCCGCCCAGCGCGCAGAGCGATCCGAACTTCATCGTGTTGCAGAGATCGGTGACCAGTGCCAGGTTCTTCTCCGGCTCGATGCCGGCGGCAAGCCGGTCGATGGTCTCCACCCCGCGTATCGAGCCGATGCGGCAGGGCGTGCACTTGCCGCAGCTTTCGATGGCGCAGAACTCCATGGCAAAGCGCGCCTGCTTCAGCATGTCGGCCGTGTCGTCGAACACGGTGATGCCGGCATGGCCGATCAGCCCGTCGCGCTTCGCGAACTCTTCGTAGTCGAACGGCGTGTCGAACAGGCCGCGCGGGAAATAGGCGCCGAGCGGGCCGCCGACCTGCACCGCCTTCACCGGGCGACCAGTGGCCGTACCGCCGCCGATATCGTCGACGATTTCGCCCAGCGTCATGCCGAAGGCCGCCTCGAACAGGCCGCCGAATTTGACGTTGCCGGCGATCTGTATCGGGATCGTGCCGCGCGAGCGGCCCATGCCGAAATCCTTGTAGAAGGCCGCACCCTTGTCCATGATGATGGGCACGGAGGCTAGGCTGATGACGTTGTTGATCACCGTCGGCTTGCCGAACAGACCCTGGATCGCCGGCAGCGGTGGCTTGGCTCGCACCACGCCGCGCTTGCCTTCAAGGCTGTTCAGCAGCGAAGTTTCCTCGCCGCAGACATAGGCGCCGGCGCCGACGCGGATTTCCATGTCGAAGGCGTTGGGCGAACCCAGCACGCTGACGCCGAGCACGCCTGCCTTGCGGGCGACCTCGACAGCCTTGTTCATGACATCCACCGCATGCGGATATTCCGAGCGGATATAGACGAACCCCTTGGTCGCGCCGGTGGCGATGCCGGCAATCGTCATGCCTTCGATGAGCACGAAGGGGTCGCCCTCCATAATCATGCGGTCGGCAAAGGTGGCGCTGTCGCCCTCGTCGGCATTGCAGACGATGTATTTGCGGTCAGATGTCGTATCGAGCACCGTCTTCCACTTGATGCCGGTCGGGAAGCCGGCGCCGCCGCGGCCGCGCAAGCCCGATTCCGTGACCTGTTTGACGATGTCGAGCGGCGCCATGGCCACCGCGTTCTGCAGGCCCTTCAGCCCGCCCAGTGACTTGTAGGCGTCGAGCGATAGCGGGTCGTTGATGCCGCAACGCGCAAACGTCAGGCGCGTCTGCTTGGCCAGGAACGGGATTTTGTCGGGCGCGCCCAGCCAGCGCTTGTGATGCCCGCCGGTGAGAAAGCCGCTGTCGAACAGGCTCTTGACGTCCGAGGGCTTGACCGGCCCGTAAGCGACCCGGCCCTTTTCGGTCGCGACCTCGACCATCGGTTCGAGGAAATAGGCGCCGCGCGAACCGTTGCGGACGATCTTGGCCTCGACGCCCCGTTCGGCCAGTTCCGCACGAACAGCCTTGGCGACCTTTTCGGCGCCGAGCGCCAGCGCGCCGGAGTCACCTGGAATGTAGATGCGCGGGATCATGAGCGTACCTCCGCGACGATCGCTTCGATCTTCTCGTCATCGAGCCGCCCGATCACCTCACCATCCAGCATCGCCGACGGTGAACAGGCGCACAGCCCGAGGCAATAGACAGGCTCAAGTGTAACCGATCCGTCGCGGGTGGTCTCATGGAAATCGATGCCCAACAACTGCTTGACCTTTGCGGCGATCGCATCCGAACCCATCGACTGGCAGGCTTCCGCCTGGCAGAGCTTGAGCACATGCCGGCCGGCCGGCCGGGCACGGAAATCATGATAGAAGGTCACAACGCCATGCACTTCGGCCCTCGACAGGTTCAGCCCATCGGCGATGACGGGCACGGCGTCCTGCGGCACGTGGCCAAATTCGTCCTGGATCTCGTGCAGGATCGGCAGCAGCGGGCCTTCGAGGCCCTTCAACTCCTGGATGATCGCCGCCGTGCGCGACTGTATCTCGGTACTTGCTGGCTGCATCGTCACGCAGCGCCCTCCCTATCGTAGCGATCGATGCATATATCGTCCAAAAGCATGACGCGGTTTTGGAACAACGACATGCCTACGCCGCTTAATCGCTAAGTGCTTAAGAAATCAGAGAAAACCCCTGAAATCAATAAAGCGGTTTCGTTGCACGATAGAAAATTTCTATCGCGCCGATTGATCAGTTATGACTAGCTCAGCGATTGGCGCGGAAATCGTCTGCCAGCGCCATCGCCTCGTCCAGCAGCGCCTGCACCAGCGGCGTGTGCGGTTCGCGCGGCGCGGCGACCAGCCCGACCGTGTGGCTGGCATCCGGTTCGACGATCGGAATGGCCCGGATCGGCTCGGAAAAACCGAATGTTTCCGCCAGGTTGAGCGGCATGATCGACGACCATTTGCCTGTCCGTATGTGGGAGAACAGCACGATCATCGAGTTGGATTCCAGTGTCGGCCGCACCTGCACGCCGGCCTCGGCCAGATGCTGGTCGATGATGCGGCGGTTCTGCATGTCCGGCGTCAACAAGCAGAGCGGCAGCTGGCTGATTTCGGCCCATGTCACTTTGTCGCGATCCGAATAGGGATTTCCGACCGCCGTGATCAGCTGGTAGCGCTCGTCATAGAGCGGCACGCTGGTCACCCGTCCGAGAGGCTCGTTGTCGAGATAGGTGATGCCGGCATCGACGTCGAAATTGCCGAGCAGCGACAACACCTCGATCGAGGTGCGCGACAGGATAGAGAAGGTGACGCCCGGATGCTTCTCGCGAAATGGCGTCGTCAGCCGCGCCACCATGGCGAGGGCGGTTGGGATGGCGGCAATACGGATACGCCCGGACAGGCCATGTCGCGCCGCCCGCATCTCTTCGCGCATGGTCCTGGAATCGCCGACGATGCGACGCGCCCACACCAGCACCTGCTTGCCTTCCGGCGTCAGCCCCTGAAAGCGCGAACCGCGATTGACCAGCATGACGCCGAGCTGGCCCTCCAGCTGCTTGATCCCGGCCGACAAGGTCGGCTGCGTGACGCCGCACGCTTCCGCCGCCCGGCCGAAATGCTCCTCCTTGGCCAGCGCGATGAAGAATTCGAGCTTGTCGATCATCCCATCCGTCCGTTCGTTGCGCGCAAGGTCGGGGAAATTGCCTTTCGCCGCAAGCTCTACCCGCAATTGGCCATGCATCCACATCTTTGGGCCGGCTGGCTGTTTCCCCCGGCCGAACACGGCGCTATGTGGTTGGATGGAATACGAGGAGATCGGACATGCTGGGCTGGTTCCGCAAGCTTTTGCCGCGCGAAGATCGCTTCTTCGACCTCTTTGAACGGCATTCCCGCACCGTGGTCGGCGGCGCCGAGGCGCTGGAGCAGCTTCTGCAGGGCAAGGACATCGATCGCTGGTGCCAGAAGATCATCGATCTCGAGGACGAGGCCGATCATATCACGGCCGAAGTCCTGCTGGCGGTGCGGCGTTCCTTCATCACGCCTTTCGATCGCGGCGACATCAAGGACCTGATCCAGTCAATGGATGACGCCATCGACATGATGCACAAGACCGTCAAGACGGTGAAGCTGTTCGAAAAGAAGGAATTCGACCCGCTGATGCAGGAGATGGGGGGCGTCATCGTTGCCGCCTCCAGGCTGGTTGCCGAAGCGATCCCGCTGCTCAGCAAGGTCGGCACGCACACGGTACGCCTCAACGCCATCGCCGAAGAGGTGATGCGCGTCGAAAGCCGCGCCGACGATCTGCATGAGCAGGGATTGAAGGACCTGTTCAAGCGGCATGGCCGCAGCGATCCGATGGCCTACCTGATCGGCTCGGAGATCTACGGCCAGCTGGAGAAGGTGGTCGACCGCTTTGAGGACGTCGCCAACGAGATCAGCGGCATCGTCATCGAGAACGTTTAGGCAATGGAAGCCACCATCGCCTTTCCCGTGCTGATCGGCCTTGTCGCCGTCGCGCTGTTTTTCGATTTCCTAAACGGCTTGCACGATGCGGCGAACTCCATCGCCACCATCGTCTCCACCCGCGTGCTGAGACCGCAGTATGCGGTCCTGTGGGCGGCTTTCTTCAATTTCATCGCCTTCATGTTCTTCGGCCTTCACGTGGCTGAAACCGTGGGAAAAGGTATCGTCGACGTCAGCATCGTCACGCCGGCGGTGATCTTCTCGGCGCTCGTCGGCGCCATCGTCTGGAACATCGTCACCTGGATTGCCGGCATCCCGTCCAGCAGTTCGCATGCGCTGATCGGCGGGCTCGTCGGCGCCGGCGTTGCAAAGGCTGGGCCCGGCGCCATCGTCTGGACCGGGCTTGGCAAGACGGTCGCCGCAATCGTCGTGTCGCCGGCGACAGGGTTTGTTCTGGCGCTGGTCCTGATCCTGGCCGTTTCCTGGCTGTTCGTGCGCCAGACACCGTTCGCCGTCGACAGCACCTTCCGCGTCATGCAGTTCTTTTCGGCCTCGCTTTATTCGCTAGGGCACGGCGGCAACGACGCCCAGAAAACCATGGGCATCATCGCCGTGCTGCTCTATTCGCAAGGTATGCTCGGCGGGACGTTCTACGTGCCGCTGTGGGTCGTCCTCACCTGTCAGACAGCACTGGCGCTCGGCACTTTGTTCGGCGGCTGGCGCATCGTTCACACGATGGGCTCGAAGATCACCCGGCTGAATCCGATGCAGGGCTTCTGCGCCGAGACCGGCGGCGCCATCACCCTGTTTGCCGCCACCTGGCTCGGCGTCCCCGTGTCGACCACCCATACCATCACCGGGGCCATCATCGGTGTCGGCGCCGCCCGCCGCGTCTCGGCCGTGCGCTGGGGCATTGCCGGCAACATCGTCATCGCCTGGATCGTCACCTTGCCGGCCACGGCTGCAATTTCGGCGCTCACCTACCTTGCGGTTGGCCTGGCAAGGTGAGGCGGACACCGTGGTGCTTGGAGTCGCTGCCAATCTGCACTATCTGAGCCGCAGCCAAACGCCTTAGGGAATAATGCATGTCCGTCACCAAGGAAATCGTCACCGAGCGTCTAAAGACGGTCAACGGGCCGGACTTCACCGGCAACATCGTCGACCTCGGCATGGTTTCGGAGATTTTCATCGCCGATTCGAAAGTGTTTTTCTCGATCACCGTTCCCGCCGCCCGCGCACAGGAGATGGAGCCGCTGCGCGCTGCAGCCGAGCGTGTCGTCAAGGCGATCCCTGGTGTCGCCGGCGCCGTCGTCGCGCTGACGGCGGAGAAGAAGGGCGGCGGCATGGAGGCTCCGGTTGCGTCGCGCCCCGCGCCCAGGCCGGCACCGACGGCCGCGCCC
>NZ_AYXC01000008.1:0-208042 GCF_000502275.1 Mesorhizobium sp. L103C131B0
CCGGACCGCGCCAGGAGGGCTATGAGGACGACCAGCACATCAACTGGCGCGTCGACGGCACCAAGGGTGTCGCCAAAGGCACGATCGGCTGGCCGAAAGGCGTGGCCTCGACGCTGACCTATGCGTCGACCAAGACGACCGGCGGCGAATGGGTCAGCCCGAGCTGGGACACGATGTGGTTCCCGCATGCCTTCATCGGCGTGATGGAGCAATTGCAGCATGCGGTGAAGACAGGCGCGCCGCCGGCGCTCTCCGTCGCCGATAACGTCAAGACAATGGCACTGGTCGAGGCGGGCTACCGCTCGATGGCGCAAGGCCGCACCGTCAAACTGTCCGAGATATCGATCGACTGAACATGCCGCCGAATAGTGTGGCGGCTGAATCGCTTACCGGGAGGAGTTCACATCATGATGCAGGCAGGTATCTTCACCGGCTATTTCCCCTATGAGCTGGCGGAGGCCGCCCGCCGCATCCGTGCACTCGGCTTCAACACAGTGCAGCTCGACATGCATTTCAGGGATGTCGATCTCACGGCCGGGCAGATCACCGGGGACAAGGCGAGGACAGTGCGCGACACGTTTCGCGACCACAATCTGCCGGTCTGCTGCATCTCGGGCTACACCAACATCATCCATCCCGACAAATCCGAGCGCGAGAAGCGCGTCGGCTATCTCAAGGAAATCATCCGCAATGCGCGCGACTTCGGCTCGCCCTACGTGATCTCGGAGACCGGCACCTACAACACCGAATCCGACTGGGTGCATCATCCCAAAAACAAGACCGAGGAAGGCTTCGAGGAATGCCGCAAGGTGATCTCGGATCTTGCCCAGACGGCTTACGACCATGGCGCGGTGTTCCTGCTCGAAACCTATGTCAACAATGTCGTCGGTTCGGTCGAGGAGACGGTCAAAATGTTCGCGCAGGTCGACCATCCGGGCCTCGGCCTGCTGATGGATCCGACCAATTATTTCGAGGCGCACAATATCGACCGCATGGACCAGGTGCTGAACCAGGTGTTCGACACGCTGGCCGACAAGATCCGCATCGCGCACGCCAAGGACGTCAAGCGCTCAGGCAGCGACAAGACCGAGAAGCATGCCGATATCGGCGACGCGGACGCGCATGAGGGGCTGACCTTCCGCGGCGTCGGCGAGATCGAGCTGCCGGCGCCCGGGCTGGGATCGCTGAATTACGATCTCTATCTGNGCGGCGTCGGCGAGATCGAGCTGCCGGCGCCCGGGCTGGGATCGCTGAATTACGATCTCTATCTGCAGCGGCTCAGTGAGAAGCACCCGAACATCCCTGTTATCATCGAGCATCTGACCGAGGACGACGTGCCGCGCGCAAAGACATTCCTCGACGGGAAATTCCGCGCCAACGGTCTCTAAGGGCAGGGCGAGACGGTGATGGCGACGGCCAAGACAAAGCGCGATTACGGCCTGGTCGGCGAAAGCACCCGCCGGGCGATCGAGACCGGGCTGGCCTCGGCCGAGTGGTATCACACCGACGTGCCGCGCAAGGCAATGAAGGAAATGATGCAGCGCTCCGACGGGCCGGCGATCCGCGATACGGTGATCTGGATCGCAGCCATCCTGGGCTCGGCCGCCGGCATCGTGTGGTTCTGGGGCACGTGGTGGGTGGTGCCGTTCCTGCTCGTCTATGGCGTGCTCTATGGATCGTCGAGCGATTCGCGCTGGCACGAATGCGGCCATGGCACCGCCTTCCGCACACGCTGGATGAACGATGCGATCTACGAAATCGCCAGCTTCATGGTGGTGCGCAATCCGGTGCAATGGCGCTGGAGCCATGCGCGGCATCACACCGACACGATCATCGTCGGCCGTGACGCCGAGATCGCGGTAATGCGGCCGCCAAATCTGGTCAAGGCGGCGCTTGCCTTCACCGGCATTCTCGATTTCCGTTATTCGCTGCCGATCCTGGCGCGCCAGGCGTTGGGCAAGCTGTCGGACGACGAAAAGAGCTACATTCCTGAGACCGAACAGGGCAAGGCCATCACGGCGGCGCGCTGGCATGTCGCCGTGTACGTTGCGACGATCGCCCTCGCGATCGCGCTGGGTTCATGGCTGCCGCTGGTGCTGATCGGCCTGCCGCGTTTTTATGGCAGCTGGCACATGGTTCTGACCGGCCTGCTGCAGCATATCGGGTTGGCCGACAATGTCGTCGACCACCGGCTGAACACGCGCACCGTCTACATGAACCCGGTCAGCCGCTTCATCTACNTGGCCGACAATGTCGTCGACCACCGGCTGAACACGCGCACCGTCTACATGAACCCGGTCAGCCGCTTCATCTACTGGAACATGAATTACCACGTCGAGCATCACATGTTTCCGATGGTGCCCTACCATGCGCTGCCGAGGCTGCACGAGCTGGTCAAGCACGACCTGCCGGCGGCGAACCCGTCCATGTGGCATGCCTATCGCGAGGTCTGGCCGGTGCTGCTGAAGCAGCTGCGGTACGAGGATTATTTCCTCAAGCGCGAATTGCCGCCGACGGCGCGGCCCTACGCGGTGAATTTCACGAGCTCGATATGTCGGCGGCGGCCGAGTAGCGAATAAACCACCCGCCTTCTATCCGGCCTGTTACGGGGCCGGTAAGGTGACCGGGAAAAGCAACCAGCCAACAGGGACATCCCGATGAGCCGAAAGAGACCGACCGTCGCCGATCTGCGCGCCATGAAGGGCAAGCGCCAGCTGACCATGCTGCGCGTCCTGACCATGGACGAGGCCGAGGCTGCCGAGCGGGCAGGGGTCGATATCGTCTCGGTGCCGCCCGAGCTGGTGCTCAACCCTGAGTATCGCGATGCGGCGCCCAGCCTGTTCACCATGCCGGGCGAGAATTTTTATGAGATCGGCACGGCGGACGATTTCCTGCGCTGGGCGTTCCGGCTCTACAAGGCCGGCGCCGACGCCGTTTATTGCAGCGCCGGTTTCGCCACCGTGAAGCGGCTCGCCGACGACGCGATCCCCGTCATCGGCCATGTCGGCCTCATTCCGTCCCGCGCCACCTGGACCGGCGGCTTCAAGGCCGTCGGCAAGACCGCCGACACCGCCATGCAGATTTTTGAGGCGGTCAAGCAGTATGAGGCCGTTGGAGCTCTCGGCGCCGAGATCGAAGTGGTGCCGATCGAGGTGGCGAAGGCGATCTCGGAACGGACCTCGCTGATCATGCTGTCGATGGGTGCGGGCACCGGCTGCGACGCGCAATATCTGTTTGCCGACGATATTCTTGGCCAGAACCGGGGCCACATGCCGCGCCATTCCAAGGTCTACCGCAACTTCGCCGCCGAGTACGATCGTCTGCAGGCGGAACGCGTCGCGGCGTTTTCCGAGTACGTTGCCGACGTCGATAGCGGCGCCTATCCGGAAGACAGGCATGTCGTGCGCATGGATCCGGCCGAGCTCAGCCTGTTCATGAAACGGGTGGACGCAAAGGGCTAACTACTCGGCCTCCTTGCCGATCATCGCTGCACCTTGCCATGTTCCGTCAGCGAGCATGGCATGGAGCACCTCGGCATCCGTTCCCAGCGGCCGGTCCTCCCTGAGCATCGCTACATGCGCGCGCACCGCGGTATGGACCGCTGCTGTGCCGGGCGCCAGCTTGAGACCGTCGCGCAGGTCCACGGCCTGTGCGGCGGCCATCAGTTCGAAGGCGATCAGCCGTCGCCACAGCGCGATCATCCCGGCGCATTTCGACACGGCAAGCGGCGTCTGCGTGGCGTGGTCCTCTACGCCTTCGGACACGGCCAGGAAATCCAGCATCACCGGATTGGCCTTGTGGCGGATGCCGGCCAGGATTGCCGTTGCGGTCTTTTGCAGCGGCACGAAACCGGCCGAGGCGCCGCCGACCGGTGACAAATATTTTGGCAGGCCGTTGCGGCCGGAGCCGGCGAGCTGGATGAAGCGGGCAACGCTTGCCGCGGCACATTGCGCGATCGCCAGGCCGAGCGTCTCGAAGGCAAGCGCCAGCGATGCGGTGTGGAAATTGCCGGTCGACAGAACCAGCCCGTCATCGCCCAGCACCAGCGGATTGTCGGCGGCGGCATTGAGTTCGATCTCCAGCGCCAGCCGCGCCTGATCGATCGCCTGGATCAATGCACCATGGATCGACGGCATGCAGCGGATCGACAACGGGTCCTGCAAGGTGGTCGGCGCCGGCTCCTCGTCACGGGCAAGCAGGTCGCGCAGGCCCTTGGCCGCGAGTTGCTGGCAGGCTGCCGGCCGCGCCAGATGCAGGCGCGGATCGAGGATGGTGCGGTTGGCGCCAAACCCTTCCATGGTCAGCGCTCCCGCCTGCTGCTGTTGCGCAAAGGCCGACAGCGCGTCGGCCAGTACCAACGCGCCAGTGCCGGCTGATACCGCCGAGGCGTTGATCAGCGACAGGCCGTCTTTCGGCGCCAGGCTGATCGGAGCCAACCGCGCCATCATCAACGCCTTGGCCGCCGGCATGCGCCGACCCTGATAGTCAGCTTCGCCGTCGCCGGTCAGCAGACGGGCGAGCGCCGCCATCAGCACGAGATCGCCGGCGCCGATCGAGCCCAACTGCGGCATTACCGGATGCACGCCTGCATTGAGCGCATCGACAAGGGCGGTGAAAGCCGCCGGCGAAATGCCGGAGCCGCCGACTGCCAGCATCGCTGCGCGCGCAAGCATGGTCGCCCGCACCGCCTCTTGGGGCAACGGTTCGCCGACAGCGCCGCTGCGCCCTTCCAGCAACTGGCGCTGGAAGGCACTAGCATCGCCTTCGACCGACGTGCCGAGATTGGCACCGAGCCCGGTGTTGAGGCCGTAAATCTGCTGACCGGACGCGGCGACCTGATCGAGCACTTTTCGCGCTTTGTCGAGCCTCTCGATGACTGTCGGTTCAACCTCGACCTTGCGGCCGCCGCGGGCGACCTGCGCAACGTCCTCGACGCTGACGCCGGCGCCGGTGAGGACGAGCGCGCTCATGCGAAGCGCAGCCTCTGGCCGATGCCTTTATCAGCAGCCTTGGCCAGCATCGCCTTGCCCAGCGCAATGTCGGACAGCGACAGGCCGCGATGCCAGAATAGGATCGTCTCGTCGTCGCTTTCGCGTCCAGCTTTGAGGCCGGCGGCGATCTGGCCGAGTTCGGCATGCAGCGTCTTTTCGCTCAGCCTTCCGGTTTCGACATGGGCGCGCAGCGAGCCGAACTTGCCGCCCTTGCACTGGCCCCAATCGTCGACGACCATTTTCTGCATGATGTCGGTCAGCGACAGCTCCACCGCGCTCATCGTGCCGTAGGGCACGACCAGTGCACCAGGCTTGATCCATTCGGTCTTGAGCAGCGGCTGCGGCTCCGGCAGCCGTGAGGCTTCGACGACGATGTCGGCGCCCTTGATGCAGCTTTCCCAGTCGGCAACCGCGGTAACTTTCTTGCCGAGATCGGCCGAGAGTTTGGCAGCGAAGCCGTCGCGGCTTTCCGGGCGGCGCGAATGGACGCGGATCTCGTCGAAGTCGAAGAGATGGTCGAGCAGGCGCACATTCCAGTAGGCGGTGCCGCGCGCGCCGATATGGGCCAGCACCTTGGAGTTCTTGCGCGCCAGATGTTTGGCGCCGATGGCGGTAACGGCGCCGGTGCGCATGTCGGTGATGACGGTGGCGTCGAGAATGGCGCGCGGAGTGCCGGTGCGCGGATCGAACAGGTTTAGAATGCCAAATTCTGAAGGGAGCCCGTGCAGATAATTGTCGACATAGTCGCCGACGATTTTCACGCCCGCCGTGTCGAGCGGCGCAACGTAGCCGCGCAGAACGTTGAAATGGCCATGGAAGGAAGGGTCGGGTTCAAGATGGACGCGCGGCTCGATCACCGTCTGGCCATTGCCTTGCGCGATAAGCCCGGCTTCGACAGCGGCAATGATTTCGCCGTCGGTCATCTCCAGGGCTTCGATATCTAGGGCATTGAGGTAATCGATATAGATAGGCTTCATGCAATGTCCTTGGCCGCCCGCCCATCCATAACAGGCTGCGAGCCGACACGGAAGTTTGTTGGATAAGCTCTGGACGGGGCCAGCCATATGCTGTTCAACGCGGTTCGCCATGACTGCCGTTCCCGACACCGAGGCCTCCGCCGTAACCGCCAGCAATGCGCGGCGCGTGGCGTTGATCGTCGCCATCGCCTTTTTCATGCAGCTGCTGGATTCGACGATCATCTCGACCTCGCTGCCGCAGATGGGACAATCCTTCGGCGTGCCGGCGGTGGCGATGAGCATCGGCATCACCGCCTACATGCTGACCATGGCGGTGTTCGTGCCGCTGTCGGGCTGGCTTGCCGACCGCTTCGGCGCGCGCAACATCTTCCTGCTGGCGATCGTACTGTTCACGCTGGCCTCGCTGGCCTGCGGCTTCTCGCAAAATCTGACCCAGTTCGTCGCGGCCCGTGTCGTGCAAGGCCTTGGCAGCGCGCTGATGACGCCGGTCGGGCGCATTCTGGTGCTGCGCAATGCGTCGAAATCGGAGCTGCTCAACGCCACGGCGCTGATCACCTGGCCGGCGTTGTTTGCGCCCGTGGTCGGGCCGGTGCTTGGCGGCTTCATCACAACCTATCTCTCCTGGCACTGGAATTTCTTCATCAACATCCCGCTTGGGCTCGTCGGGCTGGCGCTGGTCGCGCGCTTCATTCCGGGCGACCGCGCGGCCGATCCCAAGCCGCTGGATTGGCCGGGGTTTTTCCTCACGTCGCTGGGGCTCGCGCTGCTGCTCTACGGCCTTGAGCGCATCGCACATCCGGAAGACGGCGCCTTGCCCGCCGTGCTGCTGGTTGCCGCCGGCATCGTCATCGGCTGGCTGGCGGTGCGGCATCTCCGGCGCGCGCCGCATCCGCTGCTCGATCTCAGCGCGTTCAGGGTGCAGACCTTCGCCATCTCGACGCTTGCCGCCGGCACCATTTTTCGCGTGGCGATCAACGCCACGCCGTTCCTTTTGCCGCTGCTGTTTCAGGTCGGCTTTGGCCTTTCGCCGGTCGATGCCGGCTTGATGATCCTGGCCTACTTCCTCGGCAATCTCGGCATGAAGACGGTGACGACGCCGACGCTGCGACGCTTTGGTTTTCGCACGGTCATGGTCGTCAACGGCCTGATCGCCTCGGCCTCGATCATGGCCTGCGCGGCGATCTCGCCCGAAACGCCGCAGGCGCTGGTAGTGATGCTGATGCTGATCGCCGGCCTGACGCGCTCGATGCAGTTCACGGCGCTGAATACTCTGGCCTTCGCCGACATCGATGCCGCGCAGCGCAACTCGGCGGCGACTTTGTCCTCCATGCTGCAGCAGATATCGATGCTGTTCGGCGTGGCGGTGGCGGCTGCCATCCTCAACCTGTCGCAGATCGTCAGGGGCCGGCCGGCGCTCGACCTCGTCGATTTTCGCATCGCCTTCCTGGTCATCGGCGCCATCGGGCTGGTGGCGGCGTTGCGGTTCCTCGTGCTGCCGCCCGGTGCAGGCGCCGAAGTTTCAGGCCACATGACCAGGACCTGAATTCGCGATTTTCGCCGCTCAGGCGGCAATTAATTCCGCCTTGTGCTTTCGCCTCAGAACGGCACCTTCGCGCATACACGCAATGGCGCAACCAAATGCCAAAAGCGCAGCCTTTTCCTAGGATTGCGCCAGTTCTAGCAATCGGTGCGTCCACTGGAAGATTATCACTGCCAACGGGCGTTCCGAGCGCGGATTCATTTGACGAAGCGGCGCCGAGCCGATTAGCTTTCTTCGGAAGGGGTGGCAGAGCTGCCATCGGGGCGAATGCAGACATGAACACGATTGGCTGGCCAAATGTCAGGAGCCTGAATCAGGAAGGCATTGTCTTTGCCATCGCCGTGGTGCTGTTCGTCGCCGCTGCCATTGGGCTGCCTGGTTTCATCGCTCCCAACAATCTCGTTGCCATCGTCCGCTCGGTGTCGGTGCTGGGCATTTTGGCGCTCGGCATGGCGGTCGTCATAATCGGCAGGGGCATCGACCTGTCGGCGGTGGCGATCATGGCGATGTCGGTCGCCTGGTATCTGCAATTGCTCAACGCCGGAACGCCTGATGGGCTCGCCTTCGCCTATGTGCTGGCAGGCGTGCTCGCCATCGGCCTGCTCAACGGTTTTCTCGTCGCTTATGCCGACGTTCCGGCGATCTTCGTGACGCTGGCGACCGGCTCCTTCGTCTTCGGCTATGTCCGCTCGCAACTGATCACGCAGGATGCGGTGCCGGTGCCTCAGGGCCATTGGGTGGAGCTGCTCGGCGGCCTGCGTTTCCTCGACATTCCGATCGAAGTGTTCGTCTTCGCCGGGCTCGCCTTCCTGTTCTTCGTGTTCCTGCGCTACACCAAATGGGGCCGCTACATCTATTTCGCCGGCGACAATCCGGTCGCCGCGCGCAACATCGGCATTCCGGTGCGGCCAATGCTGGTGCTGCGTTATGTGGTTTCGGCCTTTGTCGCGCTGATCGCCGGCCTGCTTACGGCGGCAAGCCTGCATTCGATCAACACCCGCGTCGTCAACTCGACGCTGCTCTATGACATCGTGCTGGTGGCGGTGATCGGCGGCATCGGCCTTTCCGGCGGGCGGGGCGGGGTGCGCAACGTGCTGGTGGGCGCTGCACTGATCGGCATCCTGTCGAACGCGATGACCATCATCGACATTCCGCTGCTCTATCAAAACCTGATCAAGGCGGCGATCCTGCTCGGAGCCATCATCGTCGACGGCATCATCAATCCGCGTGACGAACAGACCGCGCAGCAGGGCGACATCTAAGGGGTACCCGACCGGGTCATGCCGACCGGCCGGCAATAAGTGAAAAACAGAGGATGTGACATGAAACTGATCAGAACACTGATGGCCGCCGCCACGGCGCTTGCCGCTACCGCCTTCGTCGCGCCGACCTTCGCCGCCGACGATCCGGGCCCGGCCGCTTACGCGCAGGCGCTCAAGGGCAAGCGCGTCATGCTGGTGCCGCTGGCGATGGGCTTCGACCTTGCGCAGGGCTGGTCGCACTATCTGAAGACGGAAGTCGAAGCCTGGGGCGGCACCTTCGAAACACGCGATCCGAACTGGGTCGTCGATGCCGGCGCACAGGCGATCACCGACGCGATCTCGTCCGACACAAGGCCGGACGTGCTGATCATCCATGCGCCGGACCTCAACTCCTATTCCAAGCTGATGAAGAAGGCGCAGGCTGCCGGAACCTACGTCATACTGGTCGACAACCCCGCCAACTTCCCGGCCGACGCCTTTGTCGGCAGTGACTGGGACCGGCTCGGCCAACTCGAGGCCGAAGCGGCGATCAAGGGCTGCGGCGAGAATTCGTCGAAGAAGATCGGCCTTGTGCAGGGTGATCAGGCCAACTCGTCCAGTCTCTACCAGTATGCCGGCATCATGAAGGTGCTGGAGAAGCACCCCGACTTCAAAGTCGTGGCCAAGCCCGACTCCAACTGGGATCCGACGACGTCGCGCAACGTGACGACGACAATGCTGCAGCAGAACCCCGACATCTGCTCGATCATCGACTTCTGGGATGGCGACGCCACCGGCGCATCCGCCGCCATCCGCGACGCCAAGCTCGACGGCAAGGTCTTTTTGGTCACCACCGGCGGCGGCGAGAAGGCGGCAGATTGCGACAAATTGCAGGACGGAACTTACGGCGCCGTGGTGATGACCGATCTGGCTCGCCAGTCCGGCGACATGAACGCTATCATCAAGTTCCTGCTGCAGAGCGGCCAGCCGGCCGGCACGTCGCACACCTACATCTACACACTGGAGAAGGCTACGACCAAGGCCGACCTCAAGCCCGACAGCTGCTGGGACCTGAAGGCGCTGCAGGCCGAAGCGGCGGCGAAGTAAGCCGCGCTTTTTCGACTGAAATAAACGAGGTGGCTGGACAATCCGGTCACCTCGTTCCCTCATGGAATAGCAGCCGCCGATGTCCTTTCGCGAACGCCTCCAGTCCTGGCGCTACAATCTCGTGCCCGACCATCTGGTCGGCGAAATCCTGACAAAACGCTGGACCGACAACGCCATTCCGTTCATGGCGCTGGTGGCGACGCTCAGCGTGTTCGGCTCGATCATTCCCGGCTTCTTCAAGCTGACCTCGCTACAGGAATCGACCCGCCAGCTCGGCGAGTTCTCGATGGTGGTCACCGGCATGACGGTGGTGATGCTGGGCGGCGGCATCGATCTGTCCGTCGGTTCGATCTTCGCGCTGTCCTGCTTCTCCGCCGTCTATGTCTTCTTCATTCTCGAACAGTCTATCTGGCTGGCGGTGGCGGCATCGCTCGCCACCGGCCTCATCTTCGGCGCCGTCAACGGCTACCTCGTCGGCTATCTCAGGCTGCGCGCCTTTCTGACTACGCTGGTCACCTTCATTTTTGGCCGGGCGCTGTTCGATATTCTCGTCACCACCTATGCCGCAGACGTGCAGCTTTCCCAGGCGACATCCGATGTGCTCGACTTCATCGGCGACAGCACCTTCTGGGGGCTTTCGGTCTCGGTGTGGCTGGCGATCATTCTTGCCATCGTCACCCATATCGCGCTGACGCGCTCACGGCCGGGCTGGCATGTGCTGGCGGTCGGCGGCTCCAGGCGCTCGGCGCACAATGCCGGCATTCGCGTGCGCCGCACCGTGTTCATGACCTATGTCTTTTCCGGCTTCTGCGCCTCGATCGGCGGCTTCCTGATCGCTTGCCGCCTGAGTGGGGCAGGGCCGGGCACCGGCCTCAACCTTGAGATCATGGCGCTGACGGCGGCGGTGGTCGGCGGCGTCAGCCTGGGTGGTGGCCGCGGCTCGGTCATCAAGGGGCTGATGGGCGCCATCATCGTGCTGACCATGACCAACGGGCTGATCCGGCTGGGCTATGGCACCGGCACCAACCAGATGGTGCTGGGCATCATGCTGGCGGTGGCGGTGGCGATCGACATCCGCTGGCTGAAGAACCGCCATAAGGTGCTCAACGAAGTCTATGTCGCGCCGGTCTATCTCAAGATGGGCGAGACACAGTCTGCGGTGCCGGGCTCAGGCACGCCCTACGCGCTCGACAACCGGCTGTCGGCGGCCGACCATATCGGGCTCGGCGAGTTGGAAGGGCCGGAAGACGTCATCCTCGACCGCGACGATCACCTCTATTGCGGCACGCGCCATGGCGAGATCGTCCGCTTCTTCGCGCCGGATTACGTTAAGTCGGAGGTGTTTGCCCACATCGGCGGCTTTCCGCTGGGCCTGGCCTTCGACAAATCGGGCAATCTGATCAGCTGCGTCGGCGCCATGGGGCTCTATTCCGTCTCGCCGGATCGGGAAGTGAAGCGCCTGTCCGCCGAGACGTCGCGCTCCTGGACCTCGATCGTCGACGATGCGCGGCTGCGCGACCCCAATGATTGCGACATCGCGCCGGACGGGCGCATCTATTTCACTGACTCCACCAAGCGCTATGACGCGCACGATTGGGCGCTGGACTCGATCGAGAACCGCGCCACCGGCCGGCTGCTGGTCTATGACCCGAAGGACGGTTCGACGAAGACACTGCTCGACGGCTACCGCTACACCAATGGCGTGTGCATGGCGCATGACGGTAAGTCGCTGTTCTTCGCTGAGAGCTGGGCCTGCCGCGTCCACCGCTACTGGCTGGAAGGGCCAAAGGCGGGCGCCGCCGAATGCGTCATCCGCGACATGCCGGGCTATCCCGACAACATCAACCGCGCCTCCGACGGCAATTACTGGATGGCGTGGCTCGGCATGCGCACGCCCAGCTTCGACCTGTCGCTGCGCCATCCCGATATGCGCAAGCGCATGACGCGCCGGCTGCCGCAGGACGAGTGGCTGTTCCCCAACATCAACACCGGCGGCGTGGTGAAATTCGACGACAAGGGTGGCATTGTCGAGGCGATGGGCGACCTCACCGGCGGCGCGCATCCGATGGTCACCTCGATGCGCGAGCACAAGGGTTTCCTGTTCGTCGGCGGCATCCTCAACAACCGCATCGGCCGCTACAAGATTGCGGGCGCCGACCCGAACTGGACCAGTTCCGCTTCTTATTGGGGAGCGAAGCCATGATCCTCGATCCTGTGCTCGACCTGTTTCGTGGCAAGGCGGTGACCATCCCACCGCTCGACGGTGCCTTCCGTCCCAACACGCGGCTGGACGAGGCGCCAGTGTTCGCCGATTTGACGGAGCCCGACAATCTTCTGGTTGCCGATGGCCGGCTGCTCGTTTCCAGCGGCAATGGGGTATATTCGCTTGCAGGGGTGGAGCCGAAGGTTGTCGGGACCTTTCTTTCCCCCATCACGGCGCTGGCTCTATCACTGTCGGGCGAACTGACGGTGGGGTTGGAAAGCGGCAAGCTGCTGGTTGCCGACAAGGAGGTTTCGCTGCCGGCCGGCGTCAGCTGCATCACCGCGCTTGCCTATGCAGACGACGGCACGTTGTGGCTGGCCAATGGCTCGGCTGAGCACACGCCGTCGCAATGGGCCGCCGACCTGATGAAGAAGGGCGCGTCCGGTTCGCTTTGGAGGCGGGACGCGGCCGCCGCCGAGTTCCGCAAAGTGGCCGGCGATATCGCCTTTCCCTATGGGCTGCATCCCATTGGGCGGGATGTGCTGGTCAGCGAAAGCTGGCGCCATCAGCTCGTTCGCTTCGATGGTGCGACCGGTAGCCGCTCGACCGTGCTGACGCATCTGCCCGGCTATCCCGCGCGCCTCGCGCCGGCCGGCGATGGCGGCGCGTGGCTGGCTCTGTTCGCGCCACGCAACCGGCTGATCGAATTCGTTCTCCAGGAAACCCACTATCGGCGCGACATGCTAGACCAGGTGGCGCCGGCCTACTGGATCGCGCCGGCTTTGGCCTCCAATCGCAGCTTCCTCGAACCGCTGCAATGCGGCGGCATCCGCACCATGGGCATCCACAAGCCCTGGTCGCCGAGCCGCTCCTATGGGCTGGTGGTCAGGCTCGATCAGAACATGCAGCCGCAATTCAGCCTGCACAGCCGCGCCGACGGCACGCGCCATGGCATCTGCAGCGTGGCGGAAACGGACGGCCGCCTGTTCATCGCCTCCAGGGGCGGCGATTGCGTGCTGGCCATCGACGCAGGAGGTCTCTGATGGAACCGATCGTGCGCCTGGAAAATGTCACCAAGAACTATCGCGGCGTGCCCGCGGTCAGACAAGTCAGCTTCGAACTGCGCAAGGGCGAAATCCACGCGCTGCTCGGCGAGAACGGCGCCGGCAAATCCACGCTGACCAAGATCATCGCCGGCGTCGTCGACGCCACCTCAGGCAAGATGTTCCACAAAGGCCGCGAGATCGCTTATGCGTCGCCGCATGCGGCGCTCGAGGCCGGCATCGCCATGGTGTTCCAGGAGACCAGCCTGGTGCCGTCGATGACGGTGGCGCAAAACCTCTATCTCGGCACCGAAAAATTCCTCAACCGGCTGCGCGGCACCTACATTTCGGCGCAGCAGTTTTTGCAGTCGCTGAACTTTCCGGTCGACCCCAACGCCATAGTGGCGACGCTGGGCGCGGCCAAGCGTCAGATGGTCGAGATCGCGCGCGCCGTTCACCACAATGCCGAGATCATCATCTTCGACGAGCCGACGGCGACGCTGACGCCGGAGGAGAAGCGGCACTTCTTCGCGCTGATCCGGCGGCTGAAGGCGAACGGCGTCTCGATCGTCTTCATCAGCCATGCATTGGAAGAGGCGCTGATGATCGCCGACCGCATCACAATCCTGCGCGATGGCGAGCTGGTCATAACCGACGACACATCGGCCTTCGATCGCGACAAGATCGTCGCCGCCATGGTCGGGCGTACACTGTCGGGACAGATCTATCGCCAGCGCGACGAGGCCAAGCTGCGCAAGGCCGGCAAGAAGGTGCTGTCGGTGCAGGACATTTCGATGAGCAATGTCGTGCGCAACACCTCCTTCTCGATCTTCGAGGGACAGATCACCGGCGTGTTCGGGCTGATCGGCTCCGGCCGCACCGAGACCTTCAAGATCGTCTCCGGCATCTACAAGCGCGATTTTTTGCGCGGTGGCGCGATTGAACTCGACGACAGGCCGGTGCGCTATCTCGTGCCCAGTGAGGCGGTCGCCGACGGCATCGTCTATGTTACCGAGGACCGCAAGAGCGAGGGCATTTTCGAGACGATGGGCATCGCCGAGAACCTGTTCGGCGGGCTGCTGGCGGCGGGCCGCGAAAAGGCCTGGGTGATCAACCAGCAGGAGATGCGCACGCTTTCCGCTGAATGGACGAAGACGCTGAACATCAAGGCGATCAACGACAATGCCCGCGTGGTCGAGCTTTCCGGCGGCAACCAGCAGAAGGTGGTGATCGGCAAGGGGCTGGTGCAGCAGCCGCGTATCGTGATCTTCGACGAGCCGACGCGCGGCGTCGATGTCGGCGCCATCGCCGAGATCCACCAGATCATCAACCGGCTGGCCGATGAGGGGCTGGCCGTGGTCGTTATCTCGTCCTACCTGCCGGAAATCATGAACCTGTCGGACCGGATTCTGGTGTGCCGGCAGGGCCGCATGGTCGAGGAGTTTTCGCCCGCCGAGGCGACGGAGGAGAAGATCATGTATGCGGCGGTTCATTAGGTTTCTGGTCGGTGTTTGAGGGTGCGCATACGTCGCCAATTGGCGAAGGCCTCAGCGCCTTCGTCATCCTCGGGTCTCCGCGACGGCGCTTCGCGCCTGCTTCGCCCGTGAATGACGAAGCTGAGATGCTTCGGCCAATCGCCATGGTTCTGTCAGCATCAAAAACCGAATCGGAATAGCCGGTTAGCCGCCCTTGCTCGAGACCTGATTCAACCCTGATCCACCGATTCAACGAAAGGAAACGCCATGGCCGCCACAAAACTCCTCAGCGATGCTGAGGTCGAAAAAATCCCGGTTGCGAAGGCTGTGTTCGATGACATCCGCGCGACGCGCAAGTCGGACTTCGTCAACAATTTCTGGCGCGGGCTGGCCAACGATCCGGCCTTGCTGAAACGGACATGGGACCAGGTGAAAGTGGTGATGGCTACGGAAAGCGCCATCGACCCGCTGACCAAGGAGATGATCTACATCGCTGTGTCGACCGCCAATGGCTGTTCCTATTGCGTCCATTCGCATACGGCAGCTGCCCGCGCCAAAGGCTTGACCGATGCGCAGCATGGCGAGCTGGCGTCGATCATCGGGCTGGCCGGGCAGACCAACCATCTGGTGACTGCGATGCAGATTCCGGTCGATCCTGAGTTTGAAGTGAAGTGAGGGGCGGCTTTCGCTTCTCCCCTGTGGGAGAAGGGAAAGCGTGCGCTATGCCGGTCTGTAAACCTTCTCTGCTGTATTCCAAAAGATATCCGCTTCCGCCACCGGACCGTGCTTCGCCACGGCTGCACGATGCGCCTTGATCAGTTCGGCGTGGCTGGTCCAGAGCTTCTCTATCGGGAAGTTGGAGCCGAACATCAGGTGGTCAGCGCCCAGAATGTCGATCGCATTGTCGACGATGTAGGCAATCAACGCCGGATCGTTGCGGTGGGCGAAGGTGCCGAGGCCCGACAGCTTGGCGTAGAAGTTCGGCGCTGTTGATAGAGTACTCAGGCCGGCTTTCCAGGCCTCGGTGGTTTCCGGCTCCATGCCGGTCAGCATGCCGGCATGGGTGAGGATGAAGTTGATCTGCGGGTTCTCGCCGACCAGCGTCAGCCCGTCCTTCATCTGGGCAGGGAAAAGCTGCAGGTCGAAGGACAGGCCATAGTCTTTAAGCCGCGCGACATTGGCCCGCACCTTGGGGTCGATGACCTGATCGGCCGAGGCAGCGAAGCGGAAGGCCGGCGTCTCGTGCCAATGCAGCTGCATGCGCACGCCGCGCAGCAGCGGGTACTTTTTCAATCGATCGATCTGGGGCCGGACATCGTCGACAGTCATATCGGTATAGCCGACGATAGCGTGCGGCCAGCCGGTCTCGTCGGCAGTCTTCTGCAGGAAGGCGACTTCTTTTTCGAAATCCTCCTTGGCCCAGTTGGTCTGGACATAGACGGCCTTCTCGACACCTGCGCCTTGCTGATCGGCGAGAAATTCCTCGATCGGATAGTCGCGGCGAATCGGCTCGTAGGGGCCAAAAATGCGCGGCACCATCGGGCCGACCAGCCAGGGCTGATCCTGCTGGCGCCAGATGTGGAAATGCGCGTCGATGGCTTTCTGCAATCACGATACCCTTTTCCAGATTGCCGACGCCGCCGGGGCAGGGCGGGCGAGCGACAGGATGAAATCGGTGAGGCTCCCGGGCGACGAGCCGTCGATGAGATCGTCGAGATCAGGCAGGATGGCGCGGAGTGCTGCCGTGGCGGGAAGGAAACGCGGGTCACCGGCCAGCGGTGTGGCCAGCGACAGGCGAAAGGCGCGGGCGCTCAGGCGGCGTATCGCGGTCTCGAGATCGGCATGGTCGCCGCGCTCCAGCGCGTCCGACAGGATGATCACAGCAGCGCCGCGGGCGAAGGCTGAGAAACGGGGCACCGAGAGGAAGGCGAGCAGGGTCGGTCCCATGCGCGTGCCGCCGTCCCAGTCGTCGACGAGTGCCGCCGCGCGGGCGAGAGCCTGGTCGCGATCGCGGATACGCAGTGCGGACGTGATGCGGGTGAGCCGCGTGCCGAAGGTGAAGATTTCGGCACGGTCAGCACCTTGTACGGCGGCGTGCGCCAATTTGAGATAATCCGATGTGTGCAGCTTCATCGAGCCGGAGACGTCGATGAGGATCAGCAGTTTGCGCGGCACCGTCTGGCGGCGGCGGAGCTGCGGCGAGGGGATATCGCCATCGGCGCTGACGATTTCCCTGAGCGAGCGGCGCAGGTCGAGCTTGCCGCGCGAATGGGTGCGCACGGTGCGGAAGGAGCGGCGGGCGGGCAGGGCAGCCGACAGCTTGCGGCGAAAGGCGGTCAGCCTGTCATCGTCGCGCTGAAAATCGCGCGTGCTCAGTTGCTCCAGGCCCGACGACAGCTCGCCGCCTTTCTCCTGGCGCGTCGTCTGTTTCTCCTCCTGGCGCGTGCCGTGATCGTCTTTGATGCGGGTTTCCTCGTCTTCCTCGCCTTCGATCGAGGGTTGGCCATCGCCATGGAAGTGATTGCGAAAATGCGCCTCGAATTCGCCGCGGCGATCGGGCGGGGGGGCAAGCGTTGCGAGCGCCGCCTCGCGGATGTCGGCCATGGAGCGCGGGCCGAGCAGGGTTATGGCCTGCATGAAGCTGCAGACCTGCTCGGGGGCGACGGCAAAGGCGTGGCGGCGCAGCAGCCGGGCGAAGTCGAGGAAGGGCGCGGAGGCGAGAGGAAGGGTTCCCTGACGCATCATTCCTTCGCGCCCCCCTCTGTCCTGCCGGATATCTCCCCCACAAGGGGGGAGATCAGCAGCTTTGGCGCTTCGGTTCTTTCTGCGCCGCTGGAGATTGGCGAAAGCCAGGATGACGGCTGATCTCCCCCCTTGTGGGGGAGATATCCGGCAGGACAGAGGGGGGCGCTGTCCCGCCAGCGTTGCTGAGTGCCCAGGTGAGGCCACCTCGCTATGAACGAGCTGTTGACCTCACACGTCACCCCAGCGCCTCCTCGACAATCTGGCCAAGCTCCGGCGCGATCGCGGACAAATCCTCCTCGTCCTTGATAAGCACACCGATGGCTCGGCGGAAGGCTTGCGGCCATGGGCTGCCGCCTTTCTCCAGTATGGTGGCGGCGTTGGCCCATTCGACGGCCTCGGAGATGCCGGGCGGCTTGGCCAGTGGCCGCGCGCGGATCGACTGCACGGCATTCGCCACGGCGCGCGCGGTGGTCTCGGCGACATTGCCGGCGCGCAGCATGATGATGGCGGCTTCGCGCTCGGCGTCGGGATAGCCGATCCAGTGATAGACGCAACGCCGACGCAGCGCCTCCGCCAGTTCGCGGGTTCGGTTCGAGGTCAGGATGACGATCGGCTGCGCCTCGGCGCGGATCGTGCCGCGCTCAGGGATGCTGATTTGGAAATCGGAAAGGAATTCGAGAAGCAGCGCTTCGAATTCGTGGTCGGAGCGGTCGATCTCGTCGACCAGCAGCACGCGCTGCTCCGGCGCCCGCAGCACCTGCAGCAATGGCCGCGCGATCAGAAAGCGGTCGTCATAGATGTCGATCTCATGCTCGCCGGCATGGCGGATGGCGAGCAGCTGGCGCTGGTAGTTCCATTCGTAGAGCGCGTGTGCTGCGTCGATGCCTTCATAGCATTGCAGCCGCACCAGATCGCGGCCAAGCAGTTGCGCGATCGCCTTCGCAGCTTCGGTCTTGCCAACGCCGGGCGCGCCTTCCAGCAGCAGCGGCTTGCCGAGCCGTATGGCCAGGAAGATGGCGGTGGCCAGGCTGTCGTCGGCGAGGTAGCGCGATCCAGCGAGGTGGCGTGCCACCGCCTCCGGCGAGGTCGCGACATTCTCGGCATTCGGCTCCTGCATGTCGTCCTCAGTTCGCCGCTTGCGCCTTCAGCGCGCGCAATATGCGCTCCGGTGTGATCGGCAGCGTGTCGATGCGCACGCCGACGGCGTCGAAGACGGCATTGGCAACCGCGGGGATCTGCGGGTTCGCGCACATTTCGCCTGGTCCTTTGGCACCGTAAGGACCATCCGCCGACGGCCGCTCCAGCACGATGATCTCGGTTTGGGCGAGATCGCCCGGTCCCGGCATCAGATACTGGTTGAAGTCGGTGCCGCCATGGTCGCGGTTGGGATAATAGGGCTCGGTCGTTTCGTAGAGCGCGTGGCTGATGCCCATCCAGGAACCGCCGACCAGTTGCTGCTCGACCATTTTCGGGTTCAGCGCGCGGCCGATCTCAAAGACGTTCTTCACGGTCAGCACCGTAACCTCGCCCGTCTCGTCATCGACCTCGACTTCGGCCACCGTGCAGGCATGGGCGTAGCAGGTCGACGGCTTCATCGCGCCGGTCTCTTTCTCCGGATAGGAGCGCGGGATCAGGAACATGCCGCGCCCGGATATCGAGCGCCCGCGCTTGAAATGCGCCGACAAGGCGACATCGAAGATCGAGATCGACTTTTGCGGCGCGCCCTTGACCAGAATATTGCCCTGGCCGTCAGTCTCAAGGTCGGAAGCGTTGACCTCCAGCTCTTCCGCCGCCACTTCCAACATCACCTGGCGCGCTTCCTTGGCCGCCTGGATGACGGCATTGCCGGCGCGGTGGGTGCCGCGCGAGGCGAAGGTACCCATGCAGTGCGGGCCGGTGTCGGTGTCGGCGGTGTCGATGGTGACCCGGTCGGTCGGCACGCCGATGGTCTCGGCGCAGATCTGCGCCATGATCTGCTTCAGGCCCTGGCCGAGATCGACCGACGAAAGTGTGACCATAAAATTGCCGGTCGGCGTCGAATGCACCAGCGCCTGCGTCGGGTCGCCGCCAAGATTCATGCCCGTCGGGTAGTTGATCGCGGCGACGCCGCGTCCGCGCCTTATCGCCATCTCAAGCTCCCTTCTTGTAGGAGGACATCGCCATATACTTCTCCGCCACCGGCCAGTTGGCGGCGCGCGACGCCTCCTGCATGCACTCGATCAGCGCCGCTCCTTCGGTCGGCTGGCGATGCGCCTTCATGTCGCCATCGCGATAGGCGTTGATGAAGCGGAATTCGAGCGGGTCCATGCCGATCAGCCGCGCCAGCTTGTCCATCTGCACCTCAAGCGCGAAGTCGCCGATGGTGACGCCGAAGCCGCGCATCGCGGAGGAGGGGGTGCGGTTGGTGTAGACGCAGTAGGTGTCGATCCAGACATTGGGAATGGTGTAGGGGCCGGGATAGTGCGCCGCTCCCTTCTGCGCGCCATAAGGCGAGTGGCGCGAATAGGCGCCGGCATCGGTGTAGCCGGTCACCTTGCGAGCCACGATGCGGCCATCGTTCATCACGCCATCCTTGATGATTATCTTTTCGGCCGCTCGGGGTGACGAGATCTGCATCTCCTCCTCGCGGCTGTAGATGAAGGAGACGGGACGTCCTGTGAGCTTGGCGCCAAGAATGGCGATCGGCTCGACGATGACGTCGACCTTGCCGCCAAAGCCGCCGCCGACGGTGCCGCCGACGAAATGCAGTTTTGAGCCGGGCATCTGCAGGATGATCGAGGCGTTGTCGAGGGTGAAGAACATCGCCTGGGTGTTGGTGTAGCAGCTGAAGCGGTCATTGCCTTCGGGCACCACGACGCAACCGGTGGTCTCGGTCGGCGCATGCTCGATGGGCGAGGATTGATAACTCTGTTCGAGGATGTGGTCGGCGCCGGCGAAGCTCGCCTCGACATCGCCGAAGCGCACCTTGCGGCATTCGCCGCTGTCATAGAGATAATAGTTCTGGCCGTGATATTCGTTGACCAAAGGCGCGCCAGGCTTCAGCGCTTCTTCCATGTCGAAGACGGCCGGCAGCACCTCGTAGTCGGCCTTGACCTTGGCTGCCGCTTCCTGAGCCGCGCGCTCGGTCTCGGCCAGCACCGCCACCACCGCCTCGCCCTTCCAGCGTACCTTGCCGTCGGCCAGCACCGTCTCGTCTTCCGGTCCGACCTGGATCAGGATCAGGATGGTATAGACATTGTGCGGCACATCCTTGGCGGTGAGGATTTTCACCACGCCGGGATGCTTCTCCGCTTCGGAAGTGTCGATCGAACGGATGCGGGCATGGTGGTGCGGACTGCGCACCATTTTCAGGTGAAGCATATTCGGGAAGTTGCGGTCGGCGAAATAGGCGGTCTTGCCCGTCACATGGCCCGGCGAATCCAGCCGAGGCCGCCCATGGCCGATCTCGTGCAGGCCGTCCTTGCGCTGATCGGCGAAATAGTTTTTGCGCAGTTCCATTCTTTTGGTCCTTAGGCCGCGTTCTGCGAATTGGCTCGGGCCGCGGTCAGCACCGCCTGGATGATCGGCTCGTAGCCGGTGCAGCGGCAGATGTTGCCGGACAGCGCCTCGCTCACATCCTCGCGGCTCGGATTGGGCGTGTGGTCGAGCAGCACCTTGGCGGCCATGATCATGCCCGGCGTGCAGAAGCCGCATTGCGTGGCGAAGGCATCGAGGAAGGCACGCTGCAGCGGGTGCAGCACGCCGGCCTCGGCGAGGCCCGATGTGGTGCGGATGTCGGCGCCGCTGCAGGTCTCGGCCAGGATCAGGCAAGAGAGCCGGAGTTCGCCGTCGATGATGACCGAACAGGCGCCGCAGGTGCCCTGGTGGCATCCGCCCTTGGGCGAGGTGTCGCCGATCTTGTCGCGCAGCGCGTGCAGCAGTGTCGTGCCGCTGTCGACAAATTCGGCCTTCTCCGAGCCGTTGAGCGTGAACTGAACCGGAACCTTTGCCATGTTTTCCTCCCAGCGCGCCTGCCCGATTGATCGGACAGACGCGCGCCCCCCAAGCGGTGGTTAAGTAAGCAGCAGCCGGCCGAGATGGACCGGGAGAACCTCGGCGCGATACCAGGCGCTGGCGATCGGATCGGTGATTGGCGAAGTGCCTTCACCGGCTGCAGCCAGCGCCGCTGCGATGCCGCCCTGGTCAAGCCTGCTGCCGATCAGTGCCTTTTCCGCAGCGCGGGCGCGCATCGGCCGGTCTGCCATGCAGCCGAGCGCGATCCGCGCCGAGGAGACAGTGCCGTCGCCGGCCTGTTCGAGAACGGCGGCGATGCTGAGCACCGAGACGCCCTTCGGCTTGACCCGCGACACTTTCAGAAAGCGGAAATTCTCAGCCTTCGGCAGTGCGAAGGCGACTGACGTGACGATGGCGCGGCTGCCGTCCCGCTTGGCCAGGAAATCCTCGATAGGCAATTCCCCATCATCGGTGCCAACCGTCGCATCCAGCGCCAGCAGGGCGACAGCGAAATCACCGTAGGGCGCGGGTGCGAACAGATTGCCGCCGACAGTCGCCATATTGCGGATTGCCGGGCCGCCGACGGCGCGTGCGGCCTTGGACAGCGCCGCAAGCTCGGGATGGCGGGCGATGGCCGCCATTGTCACCGAAGCGCCGATGCGGACCTTGCCGCCGGCAACGGTGATCCCGGAGAGGGTCGGATCGGTCGAGCGGACGAGGCCGGTGACGGAGACATCGCCTTCATTGGCGGCACGCACGACCAGCGTGCCGCCGCCGAGATAGCGGGTGCCGGGCGCTTTCAGCGCCGCGTTGGCATCCCTGACGGCCGAAAAGGTCTGGAGGGCAAGCGCCATGGCAGTCTCCCTGGTTCAGCTCTGGCCAGAAAAATGGCTCTTCAACGCATTGAAGCCACCCTGGAAGACATTGGCGGCCATGCCGGCGGCGATCTTGTCGGCCTCTTCGGGCGCCGCGTCGAAGCTCGCGGTCCATTCGGCATAGGTGCGATCGCCGTCGGTCACGCGGCGCAATTGCAGCGTCGCCTTGTGATTGGTCAGCGGCTGCGGCGTCTCCAGGATGGAGTAGCTGACGCGGAAATTCGCATCGGAGAAGTCGAGCAGTTTTTCGCGGATACGCGCGCCGCTGGCGAGCTCGAAATTACGCACGCAGCCGATGGTTTCGGCGCTCTTGCCGTCTTCGATATGGCTCTTGACCATGCGCGGATGCCAGCCCGGCAGGCCGTTGAAGTCGCGTATGCGCGCCCAGACCTTTTCGACCGGCGCGTCGATGACGCTGGAGACGGTGACTTCGGCCATATGATCATTCCCCTACGAATTCGATACGCAGCAGGGTAGGGCGGCGGCCGGTGCTGCGCTTATCAATGGGTCTTGCGGCCCTATCAAGGAGTCTGAAAAACGAACGGCCCGTTCAGGCCATGGCACGCGCCGCTTCGCGGTAAAGCGTCGGCGGCACGCCGACATGGTCGCGGAAGAAGCGCGAGAAATTGCCCTGGGTGGTGAAGCCGAGATTGCAGGCGACCGAGATCAGCGGTTCCTGCGACCACTGCAGCTGCCGCACGGCTTCCTCCATGCGCAGCGTGTTCCAGTAGACATTGGGCGTCAGATTGGTCTGTTCCTTGAATAAAGCAAAGAAGTGCGGCCGCGACAGGCCGACGCTGCGGGCGACGTCGTCGAACGAGATGCGTTCGCAGACATTGGCCTTCATCAGCTGGATTGCCTTGCGGACGCGGAAATCCTGCATTGTGTTGACCCGGATCCGCGCCTCCTGCGGCGCCGAGGCGTCGGCGGCGTCGAGCAGGCTATCGATGAAGCGCTCGATCTCGTAATTGGCGACGTCGTCGATGCTTTCATTATCGCTCAAATGGTCGAGCAGGTTGGCGGCGGCCTGGTGCAGCCAGGGTTCGAGCGTGATCGCAGCCTGTGCAAACAACGGCGCCGACGAAGGCAGGTCGCGGCGCCGGCGCGCCCAATCCGGATCGATGTAGAAGGCGAGGAACAGGCCGGGCCTGCCGTTCTGCGACAGAATGTGGCTGTGCGGCTGGTAGGAATTGATGCCGGCGGCGGTGCCGGGACCCAGCGGCACCGTCTCGCGGCCGACGGTCATCTCGCCGGCCGTGCCCTCCAGCCAGATGATGATGTGGGCCTCGACATGCGCATGGGTGACGAAGTCGCTGGCGACATTCAGGACAGAAACATGTCCGAACCGGCCCCAATAGAGCCTGATCGCGTCCGTCATGGGTTATACCTCCCGCAGACGACTGGCCTCCCTTCGCCTGCGACGGGATTGTGCGGCTCAGTTCGGGCTCGCGTCAAGGCTGGGAGGTGTGGTGAGCTTGGGGGGCCGCTTATGCCGACGGATTTTCAGACTGAGCGATAGGGTTTCCCGTCAAACCGAAGCCGTCATGCCGCCGTCGACATAAAGCGTATGGCCGTTGACGAAGGACGAGGCGTCGGAGGCGAGGAACACGGCGGCGCCGATCAGTTCGTCGACATACCCCCAGCGGCCGGCCGGCGTGCGCTTTTCCAGCCAGGCGGAGAATTCCTGGTTGTCGACCAGCGCCTGGTTCATCTCGGTGCGGAAATAGCCGGGGGCGATGGCATTGATCTGCAAACCGTATTTCGCCCAGTCGGTGCACATGCCACGTGTCAAATTGCGGATTGCGCCCTTGGTGGCCGTATAGGGCGCGATGTTGGGCCGGGCGAGTTCGCTCTGCACCGAGCCGATGTTGATGATCTTGCCCTTGCCGCGCGCGATCATATTGCGGGCGACCGCCTTGCCGGCATGGAAGGCGCCGGAGACATTGGTCTTGAACAGCCGCTCCCACTGCTCCTCGGGAAAGTCCTCGAGCGGAGCGCGGAACTGCACGCCGGCATTGTTGATCAGGATGTCGATGGCGCCGATCTCGGCCTCGATGCGGGCGACATCGGCATCGACCGCGCGAAAATCCGTCACGTCGAAGGTCGAGGGGTGCGCTTTGAAGCCAGCGTCGCGCAAGCCGGCGACAGCACCGGCAACCTTGCCGGCATCGCGGCCGTTGAGCACGACACTTGCGCCATGCTCGGCAAGGCCGCGCGCCAGCGCCAGGCCGATGCCCTGGCCGGAGCCGGTGATCAGCGCCAGCCGGCCGTTGAGCTCGAACAGGGATTTCGATGTCAAGGCAACGGTTTCCAGCCGAAAGGTTCAGTCCAAAAACATTCAGTCATTGCGCCTGAAGTTGCGGATCCGGTCGAACAGCACCGCGAGCAGGATGGCGCCGCCGATGAACACGCCTTGCCAGAAAGCATTGATGCCGAGCAGACCAAGGCTGTTGCGGATCACTTCGATGAGCGCGGCACCGACAATAGCGCCGAAGGCGGTGCCGACGCCGCCGGCGAGATTGGCGCCGCCAATGACCGTGGCGGCGATGACCTGCAGTTCCATGCCGGTTCCGAGATTGGTGGTGACGGCGCCCAGCCATCCGGTCTGGATGATGCCGGCAATGCCCGCCGCCAGCGCCGAGATCATATAGACGGCGACCTTGATCTGCTTGACGGGAACGCCGGTCAGCGTCGCCGCGTGCTCATTGCCGCCAATGGCGAAGATGTGGCGGCCAAACTTGGTCCAGCGCAGCGTGAAGCCGGTGATCAGCGCCAAAAGGATCATGTAGAGCACCGGATTGGCGATGCCGAACACCCATGCACCGCCGCCCAGCGCCAGAAGCTTGTCGTGATCCGGGCCGAACTGGAAGACGACGGTGTTGTTGGAGGCGACCATGGCGAGGCTGCGGGCAATCGACAGCATACCGAGCGTCACCACGAAGGGTGGAAAGCCGAGATAGGCGATCATGATGCCGTTGAAGGCGCCTATGGCGAGCGCGGTGGCGATCGAGGCGAGGATGCCGACCTCGATGGAGTAGCCGGCATGCATGGTGACGGCCAGCACCATCGACGACAGGCAGAGCACCGAACCGACCGACAGGTCGATGCCACCTGTGATGATGACGAAGGTCATGCCGAGCGCGATGATGGCGACGAAGGTGATGTTGCGGGTGATGTTGTAAAGGTTCTTCGACGTGGCGAAGGCGTCGGTGGCAAAAGACAGGAACAGGCAGGCCAGGATGACCGCGATCACCACCCAGAAGGTCTGGCTGGCAAACAGTCTTGCCGGCAAGGATTGCTGCTTTTGTTCGATCGGCTGGTCAATTGTCAGTGCCATCGTCGACCTTCATGTGCTGTGCGTGGTGAAATTCGCTGAGATCAAACCTGTTCGATGGCGCCGGTGATCAGCCCGGTGACTTCCTCGGGCGAACTTGACGCAATCGTCTTGTCGGCGACCTTGCGGCCCCGCCGCATGACGATGACGCGGTCGGCGACGGTGAACACGTCAGGCATGCGGTGGCTGATCAGCACCACTGCGATGCCCTGGTCGCGCAAATGGCGGATCAGGTTCAGCACTTCGGCGACCTGGCGCACCGAGATCGCGGCCGTCGGTTCGTCCATCAACACGATCTTCGCCTGCGACAGCATGGTGCGCGCGATCGCTACTGCCTGGCGCTGGCCGCCCGACATCTGCTTGACGAGGTCGCGCGGACGGGTCTCGGACTTCAACTCGGCGAAGAGCTGGCCGGCGCGCTTGTACATGGCGGCATAGTCGAGGATGCGTAAAGGGCCGAAGCCGCGGCGCAATTCACGGCCGAGATAGACATTGGCGGCAGCGGTCAGATTGTTGCACAGCGCCAGGTCCTGGTGGACGATCTCGATGCCGTGCTGGCGAGCTTCCGCCGGCTTGTGCAGGATCAACTCCTTGCCGTCCATGCGCATGACGCCATGGCTGGGGCGGAAATTGCCGGCGATCATCTTGACCAGCGTCGACTTGCCGGCGCCGTTGTCGCCCATCAGGCCGACCACCTGTCCGGGCTCGATCGACAGCGATACGTCGTTGACCGCCTGGATGGCGCCGAAATGCCTCGAGATATTGGTGAGTTCGAGAACCGCCACCAGTCTTTGCCTCCCCGTGTTTTGCGACCCGCTGCTGTTCCCGGCGTGAATGCCGGCGCTGCTTTGGCCCCGCTCTCCCCATCTCCTCCCGGAAACAGCGTCAGCGTTCTTTTACGCAAAAGCCGGCGCTCGTCAATCAATTGTCGGACGAATTGAAGCCTTGGTTATCCAAAAATCCGTTTTGTAGGACAAATAGCATTGACGTTGGCCGCAAGCCGATATTAGCTAAGCGTCGGAGGAGATTATGCCGATGCCGCTGGCGGTTAGCCGGGCGGAATCGGCGGAGGTTTATCGGTCGAGGTTGCGGCGCCACCCTTGTGTGAGCCGGGCCAATGCCGCATCTGGAAATGCTTATCGATCTGTCTTGGCGACACGAGTGCTCGTGAAACGAACCTCGGTCATTAAGCATCCGGTCGATCTGTGTGGCGGGCACGCCGTGTCCGTCTGTTTCAAGGGAGGACTGACATGAGGAAAACACTTTTGCTCGCCGCCGTCGCCGCCATGGCGCTGGGCGCCGGGCCGGCTTTGGCCAAGAAACAGCTCGTCATCGTGGTGAAGGGTCTCGACAATCCATTCTTCGAAGCCATCCACCAGGGCTGCGAGAAATGGAACAAGGAAAATGCAAGCTCGGAATATGAATGCTTCTACACCGGCCCGGCATCGACCTCCGACGAGGCCGGCGAAGCGCAGATCGTTCAGGACATGCTGAGCAAGGCCGACACGGTGGCAATGGCGATTTCGCCATCCAACGCGCCGCTGATCGCTCAGACGATCAAGACCGCCAATCCGACGATCCCGATCATGACGCTCGACGCCGATCTCAGCAAGGAAGATGCCGCGCTGCGCAAGACCTATCTCGGCACCGACAACTATTTGATGGGTCACAAGATCGGCGAGTACATCAAGAAGGGCAAGCCGAACGGCGGCACGATCTGTACCATCGAAGGCAATCCCGCGGCCGACAACATCCTGCGCCGCGCGCAGGGCATGCGTGACGCGCTGTCGGGCAAGGAAGGCCTGGCGGCACTTGCCGGCGAAGGCGGCTGGACCGAAGTCGCCGGTTGCCCGGTGTTCACCAATGACGACGGCGCCAAGGGCGTGCAGGCGATGACCGACATCCTCGCCGCCAATCCCAAGCTCGACGCCTTCGGCATCATGGGCGGCTGGCCGCTGTTTGGCGCACCGCAGCCCTATCGCGACCTGTTCGGGCCGCTCAAGGACCGCATCGCCAGCAACGACTTCGTCATCGGCGCCGCCGATACGATCGGCGATGAAGTAGCGATCGCCCGTGACGGCCTTGTGACTGCTCTGGTCGGTCAGCGGCCGTTCGAAATGGGCTACAAGGCACCGTCGGTGATGATCGATCTGGTCGAAGGCAAGGCCGTCGCCGATCCGGTGTTCACCGGCCTCGACGAATGCACCAAGGACACGGTCGACACCTGCATCCAGAAGTAGGTTCTCGATTTCGGGGCGCCCTTTGACGGGCGCCCCGTCTCTTCCCGGACGGACGCAACGGTTGGGGCAGCAGGCTCCGGCTTTGACGCGTCTGTAGTTTGGATTTTCGGCAACGAGATCGGCGCGCCGTGCAGGTTCGGACCAGTCCGGACGCAGACGGCCGACGCATTGGAACGTGAATGCCGGACGAGAAATCAAAGAAGCGAACCGAGCGGGCCAAGGCACAAGCCAGCCGCGGTCCGGCTGTCATGCGCAGGGCCGGTGCCGCGCATTTTCCGGGAGCGAGCGTCCATGTCTCGCTGGCCGGCGAGATCGGCCTCAGAATCGTGCGCGGCGATTATCCGCCCGGCACCATTCTGCCCAACGAGGCCAAATGGGCCGAGATCTTCGATGTCAGTCGTTCGGCGGTGCGCGAAGCCATCAAGATGCTGATGGCCAAAAGCCTGCTGGCTTCACGGCCCAAGATCGGCAGTTGGGTCGAGCCCAGGGAACGCTGGAACCTGCTCGACCGCGATGTGCTGGCCTGGTACGCGACCGGGCCGGACCGGGAAGCCTTCCTGCGCACGGTGCAGGAGTTCCGTCACATCATCGAGCCGGAAGCGTCGGCCTTTGCCGCCACGCGGCGCAACGACGAGCAGATGGACGAGATCAGCCAGGCCTGTCGTGAGATGGGCGAGGCTCTGAACCTGCAGGAGCGTATCCGCGCCGATACGCGTTTTCACCTCGCCATACTGCGCGCCTCGGGCAACGATCTGCTGGTGCCGCTTGGCGTTCTGATCGAGTCGGCGCTCGATCATCTCTTTGTCTTCGTCACACGCGAGACCAGCGATCAGCGGCGCGCGCAGGCGCTGCATGAGGCGATCGAGAAGAACATCCGCCTGCAGCGTCCTGCGGCCGCGCGCAATGCGGTGCACAAACTGCTCGCCAACACCGACGATGTTATCGGCCGGTCGAGGCGCTGACACAGGCTTTTCGCCACCTCAAATCGTCTGCTTCTTGCCATCCTTGCTGGGCATCAGGTCGACGCCGTTGACCTTGCCGATATATGTCGCCAGCATCGGCACGAATTGCTCGGCCGGGCCAGTGGCATGGGCACCGGCGAAGGAGTTCTTGGTGGCGTTGCCGAGCGGGTTGGCGATGCCGGCCGCGCCCGCCATCGATTCCAGATAGGTCAGGTCCTTGAAGGCGTTGGCGATGGTGAATTTATGTGCGTCGCGGTCGCCCTCCAGCGTCCAGCGCATGAAGGTCTGGTAGAAGCCGCAATCCATGCGGCCGTTGCGGATGACGCTGTCGAAACGCGGTGGCGAGATGCCGACCTTTTCGGCCAGCGCCAGCGCCTCGGAATAGATCGCGGCATAGCCCAGCGAGATGAAGTTGTTGAGCAGCTTCATGCGGTGGCCGTCACCTGTATCGCCAATATGGACGATGCGGCCGGCCCAGGTTTCGATGACCGGCTTCACACGGGCAAACAGCGCGTCGGGCGCGCCGACCATGGCGTCGAGCGTGCCTTCCCAGGCTTCCTTCGGCGTGCGGCTGAGCGGTGCATCGACGAAGTCGACGCCGATCTCCTTCAGTTCCGCCGCCAGCGCCACGGTCGAGACCGGATCGGCGGTCGAGCAATCGACGACAACCGAGCCTCTTTTCAGGCCCTCCTTGAGGCCGCCGGGGCCACGGATGATGGCTTCGACCTCGCGCGAGCCGGTGACGCAGATGAAGACGATATCGGATGCCGCTGCCACCTCACGCGAGGTGGCCACTTCCTTCGCACCGCGGCCAGCCAAGTCTTCCGCCGGCTTGCGGTTCTTGCGGCCGAGGAAGGTCAGGCCATAGCCCTTGTCGACGATGTTCTTGGCAATGCCGTGCCCCATCAGGCCAAGGCCGATAAAGCCGATCTTTTCGCTCGCGGCGGTCGTGGTCATGTCTTGAAGTCCTGTTGCGATGATTGATATTGGGCGCCGCCGTCTTGCGGGCGAGGGTGGTTGCAGAATGCCATATTGTCTGACAATACACAGAAATCCTAGGCATTGGAGACGAAAATGACGAAGCGGATCATGTTCACCGGCGGCAGCGGCAAGGCCGGTCGCCATGTCGTGCAATATCTGATCGAACAGGGCTGCCAGGTGCTCAACATCGACACCAAGCCGCTCGACAATCCCAAGGTACGCACGCTGATCACCGACATCACCGACAGCGGCCAGGTGTTCAACGCGCTGTCGAGCTATATGGGTCTGCACGAATTCGACCCGTCGCTGCGCCCGCAGCCGGTCGATGCCGTGGTGCATTTCGCCGCCATACCGCGCATCATGATCACGACCGACAATGAGGTGTTCCGCATCAATGCGATGGGCACCTACAACGTCATCGAGGCGGCGGTGAAACTCGGCATCCCTATGGTGGTGATCGCGTCCAGCGAGACCACCTATGGCGTGGTGTTCGCCAACGAACCGCGCGACCCCAAATATTTTCCCCTCGATGAAGAATACGACGTCGATCCGATGGACAGCTATGCTCTGTCCAAGGTCGTCAACGAGCACACGGCGCGCGCCTTTGCGCAGCGCAATGGCACCGATATCTATGCCTTGCGCATCGGCAACGTCATCGAACCGCACGAATATTCGCTGTTTCCGAAGTGGTTTGCCGATCCGGGCTTTCGCAAGCGCATCGCCTGGAGCTATGTCGACGCGCGCGATCTCGGCCAGATCACGCTGCGCGCCGTTGAAACGGACGGGCTCGGCTTCCAGGTGTTCAACGCCGCCAATGACGACACCTCGTCCGACCTGCCGACGGCCGAACTTTTGAAGCGGTTTTACCCCGACGTGCCGGTCAAGGCGGATCTCGGCGAATATGAAACGCTGCTCTCGAACCGCAAGGCCAGGGACATGCTCGGCTTCCGTCCCGAGCACAGCTGGCGCAAATACGTCAAATAGGGTTGGCAAATTGGGCTTTGGGGCAAGGTTGTAACCTGATCTGTGCACAGCCGCAGGCTTTGCCGTCTGCGCCCGGCACTCTGCTTGACAGCTTTCGAAATCCGGACTTTGTGGACGCATGAGGGACGGAAAGCCGAATAAGGGAACGAAGCCTGAAAAGGGGGCATCCGCCGAGCGCCCAGCGGCCCTTCGCCGGGCTGACGCGACCCGGATGCCCGGCACCAGCGTGCATGCCTCACTGGCCAGCGAAATCGGGCTTCGGATCGTGCGCGGCGACTATCCGCCGGGCACCATCCTGCCCAATGAAGCCAAATGGTCCGAAACCTTCAACGTCAGCCGCTCGGCGGTGCGTGAGGCGATCAAGATGCTGATGGCCAAAAGCCTTCTGGCATCGCGCCCCAAGATCGGCAGCTGGGTGGAGCCCAGGGAGCGCTGGAACCTGCTCGATCGCGATGTGCTCGCCTGGTACGCGACCGCGCCCGACCGTGAGGTGTTCCTGAAGACGGTGCAGGAATTCCGCCATATCATCGAGCCGGAAGCGACTGCCTTCGCCGCCATGCGACGCACCGAAGAGCAGATGGCCGAGATCAGCCAGGCCTGCCGCGAGATGGGCGAGGCGTCGAGCCTGCAGGAGCGCACGCGCGCCGATACGCGCTTTCATCTCGCCATTCTGCGCGCCTCCGGCAACGATCTGCTGGTGCCGCTCGGCGTGCTGATCGAATCCGCATTCGATCATCTGTTCACCTATACGACGCGCGAACTCGACGATCTGCAGCATGCACAGCAACTGCACGAGGCGATCGACAAGGCCATCCGCCTGCAGCGGCCGGAGGCGGCCCGCAACGCGGTGCGCAAGCTGCTCGCCAATACCGACGGCGTCATCAACACCCGGTAGGATATGCTGATATTCAGGTGAGGCCGGCCTGCAAACGCCGGCTTTCGCGCTTCACGTACTTAAGTACGCTCCGCTCCGGTTTTCGAACCCAATGTTTTCGGCGCGGCCTGACCTGAATCTCAACACATCCTGCGAGCGCTCAGCCGGTCTGCGAAGTGGCCAAATGCTGCCTGGTCAGCGCGACCAGCAGCGCCTGGTCGCGGGCGGCGTGCTCGGGCCGGTTGACCACCTCGTCGCCATTGACGATCGCACCCCAGAAGCCGCGCAGTTCCTCGACGAAGGCTTCGCCGTAGCCGGCACGCAGATCCCTGGTCGACAGTGTGTGGCCGTCCGAGGTCTTCACAGTCAGCCGGGTCGGGTGATGGTTGAGCCAGGGCGAGGGGAATTCGAGCTCGAGGCTGGCATCGTCGAAGAAGAGCGTGATGCGTTCCTTGTAGTCGGCGAGCTTCGGCACGGTGAGATGCGTCATCGTCCACAGCGCCTGGCCGCCCAGCAGTTTTGCCGCGCCCTGGCCGCCATCGCCATTGGCGAAGATCTGCGCGCCGACGACCTCGCCATCCGGCACGCCGAGCGCGTCGAGCAGGCCGTGTACGGCATTCACATCGTGAATCAAGGCGGAGCTGTAAGCGGCGGTAAATCCACGGAAAGCCAGATCGTTCAAAGGCTGGCCGATAGCGCGTTCGACCTGTTGTTTCTGCCTGGCTTGCGCGGCGGCGATCAGCTCCTCGGGAATGTCGTTGCCGCGCTTGTAGCGCTGGTGGGCGATGAACGGCCAGGCATCGGGATCGTTAACCTCGACCGAGACGGACCGCAACGTCTTTGCCGTGCCGGGCAGCGAGGCCAGCGCCAGCCGGTAGCTCGGATCGAAGCGCTTCATATAGCCGACCTGCATGACCTTGCCGGCCTTATCGCGCGCGGCGATGATCTCGGCGATTTCCGCCGGGGAATAGCAGAGCGGCTTTTCGCAGAAGACATGCAGGCCGCGCCCCAGTGCGGCCAGCACCTGCTCGTGATGCAGCGGGTCGGGCGAGCCGATGACGACGGCGTCGAGCTTATGGTCGAACAGTTGCTCCGGCGTTTCGAAATTGGCGATGCCGTGAACTTCGCTGACATATTCCCGCGAAATCCTTGACGGGTCGGCGACGCCGACCAGTTCGAACAGGTCGCCGAGCCGCAACAGATTCGGAATATGCTCGACCTGCGAGATCATGCCGGCGCCGATAACGCCAACCCGTATCCTGCTCATGCTGCTAAAACTCTCTGCAAAGTGTTCCAGGCTCAGGGTGCGGCGGCCGGCCGATTGCCGATCTGCGCCAACAGCCCGGCAATCTCAGCTTCCACCGCCTTCAGATCCTCGCCGCCCGACATGATGGAAATCACCTCGTCGCGCGAGATCTCGGACTTTGCGTATGTGCCGCGATTGCGGCCGCGGTTGAGCAGCGTGAAAGTGTCACCGACAGGGTAGGCGTGGTGGATGTTGTGGCTGATGAAGATCACCGCCAGCCCGCGCATGCGCGCCTCGATGATGAATTTCAGCACCATGGCCGCCTGATGCACGCCGAGCGCCGAGGTCGGCTCGTCAAGGATCAGCACCTTTGCGCCGAAGTGGACTGCGCGCGCGATTGCCACCGATTGGCGCTCGCCGCCCGACAGCGTGCCGACGGCCTGCGTCGGGTCGCGCACGTCGATGCCGATATCGGCCATCGCCTGGCGGGCAATTGTGTTGGCGCGCTCCTTGTCGAAGCGCGAGAAGGGCAGGCGGCTTCTGGTCGGCTCGCGGCCGAGGAAGAAGTTGCGCGTGATCGACATCAGCGAGATCATGCCGAGGTCCTGGAAGACCGTCGCGACGCCGAGGTCCTGCGCGTCGCGCGGGCTGCGGAACGTGACGGGCTTGCCGTCGACGAAAATCTCGCCCTTGGTCGGCCGGTGCACGCCCGACAGAACCTTGATCAGCGTCGACTTGCCGGCGCCGTTGTCGCCCAGCAAGCAGTGCACCTCGCCGGGATAGACCTTGATGTCGATATCTTGGAGCGCGCGCACCGAGCCGAAATTGACCGACACACCACGCAATTCCATGGCTGGCTGGATGACCGGGGACGGGTTTGGGTAGGTCATTTGCCACCTCCGCGTCCGAGCGCCTTGAGGCGGATGTAGTTGTTGACCAGCACGGCCATCAAAATGACGATGCCGAGGAAGACCTTGAACCAGTCGGTGTCGATGCCGGTGTAGAAGATGCCCATCTGCACCAGGCCGAAGATCAGCGCGCCGAACAGCACGCCATAGACGGTGCCATAGCCGCCGGTGAGCAGCACGCCGCCGATGACCGCGGCGATAATTGCCTCGAATTCCTTGAGCAGGCCGCGCGTGGTGTCGGCGGAGCCGGCCTCCATCACCTGGATGGTGGCAAGCAAGGTCGCGGCACAGGCGGTGTAGATGAACAGCGCGATCTTAACCCGGTCGACCGGCACGCCGACATTGCGGGCGGCATTGAGGTCGCCGCCGGTGGCGAATATCCAGTTGCCGTATTTGGTCTGGGTCAAGACATAGCCGGCAAGCGCTGTCAGGCCGAGCCACCAGACGATCGACATCGGAATGCCGACGACGAAGGGAATGCCGTCGGTCCGGGTGGCGATCCAACCTTGCGTGCCCATCCATTGGAAGAAGCCGGTCAGGAGATGGCCGTTGAACAGGCCCGCGGTTGCCGGGTCCGGTGCGCCGTCGAGGATGTAGGGGATCTGCGTGCGGCCGGTGACGGCGCGGGTAATGCCGATCGACAGGCCGCGCAGGATGTAGAGCGACGCCAGCGTCACGATGAAGGAGGGCAGGCGGGTCTTCACAACGATCAGGCCGTTGACGTAGCCGGTGAGGATGGCGACAGCGAAGGCGCAGGCGATGCCGCCCCACAGCGGCAGGCCCCAATATTTCACCGTCAGTCCGATGACGACGCCGGCGAAGCCGACCATCGAGCCGACGGAGAGATCGAACTCGCCGGCGATGATGAGAAGGGCTGCGGCCGTGGCGATGATGCCGAGTTCGGCTGCCAGCGTCAGGAAGGTCATCGACCCCTGCAGCGAATAGAGGTTCGATGCACCCGGCAGCAGGGCGAAGATGATAATGGTGGCGATGAGGCCGCCGGCGGCACCGGCTTCGGGCCGGCGAAGCCATTGAGTCAGCCGGCCGGTGCTGGCCAGCCGCTCGTCAGCACCGGCCGCCCGTTTCGACATCATGCCGAAACGGTCCTTGCCCAGTACCCCGGGCGCCGGCGCTTCTGGAGGTATCGCCTTGTCTTCCACAACAGCCATTAGGCTCCCCAATCGCTCACTTCGCAATCTCGACCAGAGACGGGGAGCGCATGGCGGCTCCCCGATCCGTTTTGGTCTTGCCTTAGCGGATGCCGTCCTTGGCGAGCGCTAGGATCGCCTTGGCCTTGTCGGGCGAGTCGATGAACAGCGGGCCGGTGTAGGCGTTGTTCTGCGGCCAGAAGCCATGTGTGGCATGCTCGACCAGATAGATCACCGGCAGGTATCCCATCAGATATTGCTGTGCGTCCATGCCGAATCCCATTTCGCCGGCGACGACGGAATCCAGGACTTCGGGGCTGATGTCGAAGGTGTAGAGCTTGATCTTGCCGAACAATTCCTTCTGCCGGAAGAACGGGATCAGCGGATTGGCGGCGGTGGCGCCGAGCGCAAACACCGCCTGGGTGTCGGGATGCGCCGACAGATAGGCCTCGGTGCGGCGCTGGATGTCGGCCGGATCGGGCGACACGGTAAGCACCTCGGTGCCGCCGCCTGACGGCTTCAGCCCGTCATTCAACCCCTGGCAGCGCTGGTCGAGGCTGACATTGCCGACCTCGTGGTTGATGCAGACGACTTTGAGCGTGCCTTCCTTGGCCAGCCGCTCGCCGGCCTTCTTGCCGGAATCATATTCGGAGACGGTGCCGACATAGAGAGAGGTGCCGAGTTCGGCGCCTTCCTTCTCGCCGGAATCCAGCACGACCATCGGAATGTTGGCGGCAAGTCCGGCCTTGACCGATTTGCCGAGCGCATTGGCGTCGGCAATGGAGACGGCGATGCCGTCGGGATTGGTGGCGATGGCCGCGTCGAGCAGGCGGGCCTGCTCGACCACGTCGAACACTTGCGGCGCATAATATTCGACCTTGGCGCCGGTGAGCGCCGCCGCATCGTCGACGCCGCGCTTGACCACCGACCAGTAGGGATCGGAGGCCGAGCCATGCACCACGAAGGTGATGCGGACATCCTTGGGATCCTTCAGGCCGGCCGCTTGCACGACGCCCGCCAGCATACTCATCGAGACAAGCGCGCCGAGCGCCAGTTTCAGAACAGTCTTCATGTCATTCTCCCATTGTCGTTGCAGTTCCAATTCCCTCTTTGCGCCTCGGCCGACGGATCGGCTTACGGCGCTGACCGGGTGGCCGCTTTGCGGGCCTTTGCCGGTGTCGATGCCCCGAGCCGTGCACGAAGCTCCTCGCGCAGCGGCTTCATGCCGATGATGTCGATGTCCTGCGCGCCGAGCCAGTCGCGGAAAGCCTGGTCGCGGAAGAGTTCGTATTCCTCGGTGCGGATATAGGCGGAGCGCGGCTCGATGAGTTCCAACTCGCCCGGCGCATTGAAATGCAGGCAAAAGAAGGTCAGGCCTTCGCGGACCCCTTCGACCAATGCCTTGTAGGCTGGCTCTATCGGTTTTGAGCGTGGACGGCCCCAGGTCGTCTGTATGGCAGCGTCGAAGATGACAAAGCCCTTGGCCCGGGCTTCAGTGACGCCGCGCTGGAACGCCGCTTCGGTGACGCCGACGAGATTGTCATTGGGCGAATAGGCCGACAGCGTTTTGGTCAACAGCACCGGCAGCCGATATTCCAGGCCGAGCTTGATGTAGACGTCGCAAAACTCCGGCGACAGCGCTGCCCCCATATGGGCGTCAAGATGAGTGACGTCGATGCCGGCGCGGTAGGCGGTGTCGATCTGGGCGCGAAGCTCGGTTTCCACCGCTTGCGGTGCTGCCTTGCGGCGGGTGGTCGCGACATCGGGCCAGAAATAGCCGAACTCGTCCGTCAGGCCGGCCGCGCGCGACGGCGACGTCAGCGGCCGCCATTTGTAGTGCTGCTTTTCGCTGTTCAGCGTCAGGTGGACGCCGAGATCGAGCCGGGGATTGGCGGCTGCCGCTTCGGCCATCTCAGGGAACCATGGGCACGGCACCATCACGGCGCCGGAGCTGCAGGCGCCCAATGCGGTCAGTTCGAGGAAGGCGCTGTTGGCGCCATGGCACATGCCGACATCGTCTTCATGCAGGACGAGCTGTCGCGTCATGGACGGCCACCGTCTTGCCGGTCACCGTCTTGCCGGCCACCATCTTGCCGGCACGCCGGTTTCGAGGGTCTTCCAAAGTGTGTCCCGTGCTGCATGGAACCGACCGTTTGCCCAACTGGACGCGATGGAACGCCCAATGCGGGCTTTCCGACAGGGCCACTTCGACGAATTCGGATGGGTACGATTTTTCCGCGGGCCTGCGTTCTGGAATGCCGATTTCATTCGCTATGCCCACATTCGGCGTCAAACCCGGCCATCAAGCAACCAGGATGGCTTGGTCAGATCGCAGCGGAGTGGTTCTTTCAAACAGCGGCCGCAGGCGTACTGCCTTCATACCATCAGCGATGTGGAGACTTGCCATGTACACTGCCGGCGAAGAAGAGATCGAAGCCATTGCCAGGGTGATCCGCTCGGGCGCGCTGTTTCGCTATGGCGAGAACAGCGAGTGCAACCGCTTCGAGGCGCGCTATGCAAGGCATCTCGGCGTCGAGCATTTCGCGCTTGCCGCCAGCGGCACCTATGGGCTCGCCGCCGGCCTGATCGGCCTCGGCATCGGCCCGGGCGATGAGGTGCTGGTGCCGGCGCACACCTATATGGCGACCGCCACAGCAGTGCTGTCGGTCGGCGCCATTCCGGTCATTGTCGATATCGACGAGAGCCTGACCATCGACCCGGCCGCTCTGCGCGACGCCGTCGGCCCGCTCACCAAGGCGGTCATCCCGGTACATATGTGGGGTGCGGCCTGCAACATGAACGCCATCATGGACATCGCTAAAAAACGCGGTCTGCTCGTGCTGGAAGATGTCTGCCAGGGCATTGGCGGCGGCTATGAGGGCAAGAAGCTCGGCTCGATCGGCCATGCCGGCGCCTACTCCTTCAACTACTTCAAGAACATGACGTCGGGCGAGGGCGGCGGCATCGCCACCAGCGATCCGAAAGTGGCCGAGCGCGCACGCTGCGCCATCGACCCCTGCCATTTCTACTGGCAGGGCCGCAGCGACAGCATCAAGCCGTTCGCCGGCATCGGCGCGCGCGCCTCGGAACTGATGGGTGCAATGCTCAATGTCCAGCTCGACCGTCTCGACGGCATCATCGAGGCGATGCGGGCGGAGAAGAAGAAGGTGCTGGCCGGCACGCGCCATCTCGGCAATCTCGGCCTGACGCCGTCGCCGATGAACAGCCCCGACGACGATTGCGCGGCGCAGGTGATGTATCTGCTGCCCAGCGAACAGGCGGCGCAGACTTTTTCCAAGACCATTCCGAGTGTCATCGCCGGCAAGACCGGCCGCCACAATTTCACCCAGTGGGATCAGGTGCTGATGCATGAGGGCGCGCATCATCCGGCGCTCAATCCGTACACGCTGCCGGAAAACAAGGGCCTGCGGCTGACCTATGCCGACGATCTGGGCAAGGGTTCTCTCGACATCCTCAACCGCACGGTGATGATCGCGATGAATCCGGCGCATGGCGACGCCGACATCGACGACATGATCCATAACATCGATGCGGCGGCCCGTGTGGCGCTGGAGAATGCCTCGCTGGACGATGTCGAGGTGCGCAAGGCAGCGCCCGTCGATCTGCAGAAATTCGATAGTGTGAATTGAAGCGCTCAGCGCTGGATCGGCCTATTGCCGGTCCAGCCGCATGAAGGCAGCGCGCAACGCCAGCACCGCGCGCAGGATCTGGCGTTCGTCCATCGCGGCATAGCCGAGCAGCAGGCCGTGTTCCGGCTCGCTCGAATGGTAGTTGATCGAGATGCCCTGCACGTCGAGGCCCTCCTTGACGGCGGCGGCGACGACGTCACTGTCCTTGTAGGGTCGGACAAAACTGGCCAGCAGCTGCATGCCGGAATCGTTCTCGGTCACCGTCAGCCATTCGGCCAGATGCTCCTGGCACAGCTTGACGAAATTGGCTTGCCGGCGCGCATAGAGGCGGCGCATGCGTTTCAGATGCGTGGCGAAATAGCCTTGCGTGATGAATTCGTTGACCGTCGCCTGCAGGATCAGCGGCGCGAACTGGCCGGTGATCGAGACGGCACGGTCGAAGGGCACGGACAGTTCGCGCGGTACGATGAGATAGCCTATGCGCAGCGCCGGGATCAGCGTCTTGCCGAAGGAACCGATATAGACGACGCGGTCGGCATGATCGAGGCCGCGCAGCGCCGGCACCGGCCGGCCGCGATAACGGTATTCGCCGTCATAATCGTCCTCGACGATCCAGGCGCCGTGGCGTTCCGCGATGTCAAGCAGTTGCAGCCGTTCTTCGATGCGCATGATGGTGCCGAACGGCCATTGGCAGGATGGCGTCACATAGATCAGGCGTGGCGGAGGCAGGTTGGGGTCGGACAGGTGCCAGCCGTGGCGATCGACCTTCAAGGGCGCGAGCTGCGCGCCGCTGGCGAGAAAGGCGCTCTTGGCGCCGAGATAGCCGGGCTCCTCCATCCAGACATGGTCGCCTTCGTCCATCAGCACGCGCGAAGCGAGGTCGAGTGCTGCCTGCGCGCCGGTGACGATGATGACCTGGTCGGCGGTGCAGTTGATGCCGCGCGACAGGCTGATGGTCGACGCAATGGCCTGGCGCAGACCGGGATGGCCGGCAAAGGAGATATAGCCGAGCAAGTTCTCGTCGCGGCTGCGTGCGTTGCGCACCAGAAGGCTCGACCAGATGGTGAAGGGGAAGGACGCGGTTTCCGGCACGCCGGGATGGAAGTTGATGACACCGGCATTGCGCGGCGGCTGCGGGCCGTTGACGATGGTCTGACCGCGCCGCGAGAGCTTTTGCGGAGCGGCAAGCCCGGCGCGCAGCGCGGCCGGCGGGCGTTTCTGCTGGATCGGCGCCACCCAGGTGCCGGACCCGGCGCGCGCCTCTATAAACCCTTCGGCGAGCAGCTGGTCGTAGGCGGCGATCACCGTGTTGCGGCCGACCTTGAGATCCTCGGCCAGCGAGCGTGTCGAAGGAAGCAGCGTGTTCTGCTGGATCTGGCCGTCGAGGATGAAGCGCCGCAGGGCGCCGTAGATCTGCCGGTGCATCGGTTCGTCCGAGCCGCGGTCGACCGACATGATGTCGAGGGAAAGGCGCATATGGTCGGCCAAGCTAGTCTCCGACCAACCTGGCGGCGCGGGCGATCTTCTCTTCGTTAAGCAGGCAGACAGTCTCCAGCACCAGCCGTCTGGTTTCGGGATGAACCTCGCGGCTGTTCTTCAGCGCGCGGTGAACGGTTGCCGCGCCGAGTTCCGCCTTCTCGGCGATCTCACGGATGGTGCAAAGCCGTTCCATGCCGAGTGCCGCCTCGAATGCCATGTCGCTCCTCCATCTGCATCAAGGCATGCCTCGTCGCCAGCCTCAAGCTGGAAACGCCGGGCCGGCAACTCGGGGGCAAAAATTTCGATGCCAAGAACTGTGCGATCCGCGCCGCCAAGGGAGGGCGGCGGCGCGGATCGCCGGGCGCTTTCGCGTCGCTACCCCTACCGAGGCGCGCGCCCAACCGGCCAACCACCAGCCCCCCGGCGGTGGTCAGGCCATGTCTCGTGTAGCCACCTCGAACCCGGCCTTGCGGGCCGTGGCGAGAAGCGAGGCGTAACCTTTCGTGGCATAGGTCAAGGGATGTGCCTTGGCCGGATCCTGCTCGGCCTCAACGACGATCCAGCCTTCGAAGCCATGGCTGGCCAGAGGCTGCAGCAGCGACAGGAAATCGACGGAGCCATCGCCGGGCACGGTGAAGATTCCTTCCATCACTGCCGCCATGAAACTCATGTCCTCGCGCCGTGCCTTCTCCAGCACGGCCGCGCGGACGTCCTTGCAATGAAAATGCACGATGCGGTCGAGATGCCGGTTCAGGAGCGAGGCCGGGTCGCCGCCCGAAAACAGGCAATGGCCGGTATCGAACAGCAGGCCGACGCTCTTGCCGGTTGCGGCCATCAGCCTGTCGACCTCGTCATCGCTCTCGACGATGGTGCCCATATGGTGATGGAAAGCCATGCCGACGCCGAAGGCAGCCATGCGGTCGGCGAGTTCGGTCAGCTTCTCGCCATAGGCGCTCCATTCGCCGTCAGCGAGGCGCGGACGCTGCGAGATCGGTGCGAAAATGCCGTCATGACGGCCGCGCGAGGTGTCGGCATAGACCACGACCTCGGCGCCGAGGTCGCGCAGCAGGGTCAGATGCGAGGTGACGGCGGCGAATTCCTCGTCGACCGTGCGGTCGAGGATGCGGCCGTCATACCAGCCGGAGACGAGCTCCAGTCCGTAAGAAGACAGGATCGGTCCAAGCTCGTCGCTTCGCCTGGGGAATTTGCCGCCGAGTTCGGTGCCGCGATAGCCGGCCTGCCTGGTTTCCGACAGGCATGTCGCGAGCGGCGTATCGCCGCCGAGTGCGGGAACATCATCATTGCTCCAGGTGATGGGATTGATGCCGATCTTGACCGTCATGCCGCTACTTCAAAGGGCTCGGGGAAACACAAAGCCGAGGCCGGCAAATTGAGGGGAAAGAGGACCTGTCACTAGGTCCAGTTGAGGTGAATTTGGCAGAGCCAATCGGGAGCGCTAAAGCGCGTCCCGTTTGAACGGACTAAGTCGACGCGCTTAGGTCTTTGTTTATGCATGTCGTTGTCTCAAAACCGGCGCCACTTTTGAGCGACATGCATTAATCCTGCTGCGGCCGTCCGAAGGCCGCGCGCAGTTCGTCCTTGGCGTCCTCGAGCACTTTCCGGCGCGCCTGCGGCAGGTTCTTGCCGGCGCGGTTGATGTAGAAATTCAGCATCGACATGGCCGACTCAAACGGCTGGGCCTTGCGGCGGTCGCTGTGCTCGGCCGAGCGCTTGAGCGAGGCCGCGATCTTCCTGGCGTCGTCGGCTTCGAAGATGTGGTCCTCAAGGTCCATCGCATCGCTGTGCTCGGTCACCTCGGCCGACCATTTTTTCTTCGCGGTCATGACAAACTCCTTCCTGTCGCAAAAACTCGGGCAGGCCGCCGCGGTTCCCGAGAAATCGCCGGGCCGCTGGAGCCACGGATCATGGCCCTGTGGCGCTGCCCGTCGCGGTGAATGCGCCGATAGTGGCGACACAACGGTCGACTTCCCAGGACCGTAGACAGGAAACGCCTTGACCCCGATCGTCGCCAATCAGGCGGATAGCCCCGGCATCGACAGCAGCTACGCCTGGATGCGGCTTGCCATCTCCATGCTGCTGGCGACGATCGGTGCGGTCGGCATGTGGGCCGTCGTCGTCGTGCTGCCGGCCGTGCAGGCCGAGTTCGGCGTTGACCGCGCCGCGGCATCGATGCCCTACACCGCAACCATGGTCGGCTTCGCCGCCGGCAATGTGCTGGTTGGCCGCGCGGTCGATCGCATGGGGTATTGGATCCCGGCACTGCTATCCTCGGTGGCTCTCGCCGCCGGCCTGCTGCTCGCCGCGTTGTCGACCTCTATCCTGCAATTCACCCTTGCCCAGGGCGTGCTGATTGGTGTCGGCACATCGGTGATCTTCGGGCCGCTGATCGCCGACATCTCGCACTGGTTCAACCGTCGGCGCGGCGTCGCCGTCACGGCGGCGGCTGCTGGCAACTATCTCGCCGGAGCGCTCTGGCCAACCATCATGCCGACACTGATCAAGGCGGAAGGCTGGCGCTTCACCTATGCCGGCATCGGTGTCTTCTGCCTGGTCACCATGGTGCCACTGGTGCTGTTGTTGCGGCGCGCTGCTCCGACGGCGGCTGCCGCCGGTTCGCCCGGAAGCCGGCCAGTGCAGTCGATTTCGCTGTCGCCGGCGGCGTTGCAGGTGCTGCTGATCGTTGCCGGTCTCGGCTGCTGCGTGGCGATGTCGATGCCGCAGGTGCACATCGTCGCCTATTGCATGGATCTTGGCTACGGCATTGCGCATGGCGCCGACATGCTGTCGATCATGATGGCGGCGGGCGTCGTCAGCCGGCTTGCCTCCGGCTTTGTCGCCGACCGCATCGGCGGCGTGAAAACCCTGCTTATCGGTTCCGTGCTGCAATGCCTGTCGCTTTTGTTTTACATCCCGTTCGACGGGCTTGCCTCGCTCTATGTCGTGTCGCTGGTGTTCGGCCTGTCGCAAGGCGGCATCGTGCCTTGCTATGCCATCATCGTGCGCGAATACCTGCCCGCCAGGGAGGCCGGCCAGCGTATCGGCATCGTCATGATGGCGACCATCTTCGGCATGGCGATCGGTGGCTGGATGTCGGGCTGGATCTACGACCTGACCGGCTCCTACGCCGCCGCGTTCCTCAACGGGATCGCGTGGAACTTGCTGAACATAGTGGCCATCGGGCTGCTGCTGTGGAAAGCAAAACGCAGTGCTGCCCTGATGGCTTAGGAAGGCAGGATTGCCCTGTTGCTTGACAAGGGCGATTGGCTGCGCGACGCCAGCAGGCGAGTGGGTGCGGCAGCAGCCGGCATGGTGGCAGTGGAAAAGCTGAACATGGTTTCGCAAGGGCGCAGCGGCCGGGGCCCGGCACGTGGAGGATGTCCATGACCAAGCCGCGCTCGCGTCGCGGCGGCGGCCGCCCGACCCTATCAGATGTTGCGCGCAAGGCCGGCGTCGGCGCCATCACCGTGTCGCGGGCGCTGCGCGAACCGGAACGCGTCAGCCAGGATCTGCGGCGCCAGATCCAGGCCGCCGTCGACGAACTCGGCTATATCCCGGATCCCAATGCACGGGCGCTGGCCTCGGCGCGCGCCGATGTGTTCGGCGTGCTGGTGCCGTCGCTGACCAACAACGTCTTCGCCGAAGTGGTGCGCGGCATCTATGACTGCCTGTCGGACGGCCCGTTCCGCGTCCAGCTCGGCAACACCCATTATTCCGGCCTCGAGGAGGAGCGCCTGCTGCAGGTGTTCGCACCGCAGCGCCCGGCGGCGCTGATCGTGGCCGGCATCGACCAGACGCCGACCTCGCGAAAGCTGCTGGAGAGCGCGGGCTGCCCGGTGGTGCAGGTGATGGAGACTGGGCCCGATCCGGTCGACATGCTGGTCGGCTTCTCGCATTTCGACGGCGGCCGCACGGCGACCGAGCATCTGATCGAGGCGGGCTACCGGCGGATCGGCTTCATCGGCGCACGCATGGACCCGCGGTCGCAGCGGCGGCTTGCCGGCTATCGCGCGGCAATGGAGAAGGCCGGCCTGTTCGACCCCCGGCTGGTCACCACCACGCCGCTACTGTCCAGCGTGACGCTCGGCCGCGAGCTGCTTCGCGATGCGCTGGCCAAGATGCCGGCGCTCGACGGCGTCTTCTGCAACAATGACGACATCGCGCTCGGCGTTTTGTTCGAATGCCATAGCGCCGCGCTCAACGTGCCGAAAACAATCGGCATTGTCGGCTTCAACGACCTCGAAATGATGCAGGCGGCGTTCCCGCCGCTCACCAGTATCCGCACCCCTCGCTATGAAATCGGCCGTCGGTCTGTTGCCATGGCGCTGGCGGCGATCGCAGGACGAAGGCCTGAGCAGCGGGTCGTCGATCTCGGTTTCGAACTCAAGCCCCGCGAGAGCACCGCACGCTGAACACGCTTGGCGGCCTCAGCAAATGGTGCTTTACACAACGTCATGGTAGCGCTACCATTTTCGTCGGGCAGACGTTTTGATGAGAGGCCGTGCCTGTTTATTATACATAAGCAACAGCTCATGCTTGTTTATTATGTATAATATGCTAGTTTCGTTTCTCGCCTGTGAAGCGGCGAGGGGGAGGGGATCGGGCCGGCTTCGGGCCCTTGAGACGTGGCGCCGGCCAGGCTGGAGGGCCTTCGGCAGGCGTGGAAAACACACCACGACAAACAGCATCAAATAAACAAGCAGCAGCAAATAAAACTACAACTGGGAGGAATATCGATGATCAAGTCACTTGTTGGTGGCATCGTTGCCGCCACTGCATTCGTCATGCTGAGTTCGTCGGCCATGGCCGACCCGGAAGTCGTCAAGGGACCGTCGGCTGAGCCGGATTGCTTTGCGCCCTGGGCGGCCGATACGCAGTTCTTCAAGTTCCCCAAGAAAGACGGCCCATACCGCATCGCGCTCGCCAATGGCTATATCGCCAACACCTGGCGCATCCAGATGGTGCAGACCGCCAAGGCCTATGCGGCCCAGCCGGAGGTCGCCGCGAAACTGAAGGAATTCAAGGTCGTCTCGACCGGCGAGGACGTGCCGGCCCAGATTTCGGCGATCAACAACTTCATCGATTCCGGCTATGACGCGATCGTCGTCAACGCCCAGAACCCGACCGCTTTCGGGCCGGTCATCAAGCGCGCCAAGGAAGCTGGCGTCATCCTCGTCGCCTTCGACAATATTCTCGACACCAAGGACGCCATCAACGTCAATGTCGACCAGAAGGGCCTTGGCGAATTGTGGGGCAAATGGCTGGTCGGCCATGTGCCGAATGGCGGCAAGGTGCTCGAAGTGCGCGGCGTTGCCGGAACTTCCGTCGACACCGACCGTCACAACGGCATCCATGAAGCGCTCGATGCCTCCGGCAAGAAATGGGACGTCACCGAGGTGGTCGGCAAATGGGACGACGGCGTGGCACAGAAGGCCACGGCCGACGCCATTGCCACCAACGGTCCGTTCGACGGAATCACCGGGCAAGGCGGCGACACCGGCATCGTGCAGGCGATGATCGATGCCAAGCATGCTTTCGTGCCGTTCGGCGGGGAGACCGAGAACGGTTTCCGCAAGTTCTGCGCGGCACATGCCGGCGACGGGCTGAAATGCTCATCGGCCGGCACCGGTCCGGCGCAGGTCGCGGTCGCCATCAAGACGGCGATTGCCGCGCTCGAAGGCAACGTCGTTCCGCAAGCAGTGAAACTGCCACTGGCGATCGTCGAGGATCCGAACTTCAAGGCCGGTCAGGATTTCTTCCCCGACCAGTCCGACAATTTCTTCGTCGGCAATTCCTTCCCGACCTGCGGCATCAATTTCACCGCGCAGGAAATTATGGGCCAGACCAAAGCTGACCAATAGGGGCTGACCAATAGGCGGCATATCCGGCGCCGCGGGATCTCCGCGGCGCCGGCCACTCGATATCCCTTGAAGTCAAACTGCCTCGGGAGGGCCGATGGACGGTGCGGTTCCGCTCTTCCGGATGGAAGGCATATCCAAGCGCTATGGTGGTGTGCGGGCGCTGGAAAAGGCCGAGCTTTCGGTCTCGTCCGGTAGCATCCACGCCATTCTCGGCGAAAACGGCGCCGGCAAATCGACGCTGATCAAGGTCATGGCGGGCGTCGTCGCGCCCGACGAAGGCCGCATGATGCTGAACGGCAGCGAGGTGACGTTCGCTTCGCCTGCTGCTGCAAACAAGTCCGGCATCGTCTGCATCTTCCAGGAGCTGTCGCTGGTTCCCGAACTCAGCGTTGCCGACAACATCGTCATCTCCGATCCGCCGAAGCGTTTCGGCATGATCGACCGCAAGGCGCAGCGCCGCATTGCCGAGGATGCGCTGGCACGCGCAGGTGCGGCCGACATCCATCCATTGGCGCTGGTCAAGGATCTTCCGCTTTCAAGAAGACAGATGGTCGAGATCGCCAAGGCATTGGCCAGGAAGCCGCGCATCCTGATCCTCGACGAGGCGACCTCGGCCCTGACCGCGACGGACGTCGCCAGGATATTCAGCGTGCTCAAGCGATTGCGCTCGGAAGGGCTGGCGCTGCTTTACATTTCGCACCGCATGAACGAGATCGCCGAGCTTGCCGACCACTGCACGGTGTTTCGCAACGGCCGCAATGTCGCCAGCTACAAGGCAGGCACAAAGAGCGACAACGAAGTCGTCGAACTGATGATCGGGCGCGAATACAGCCATATTTTTCCGCCGAAACCCGCGCGCACCGCAGCCGCCGCCGTTCCCGTGCTGGAGGCGCGCAAGCTGTCCTGGACGGACCGGCTGGACAATGTCTCGCTGACGGTCGGGGCAGGCGAGGTCGTCGGCCTTGGCGGCCTGGACGGCCAGGGCCAGCGCGAATTGCTGCTTGCCTTTTTCGGTGTGCTGCGCGGCCTCGGCGGCCAGATCCTTATCGACGGCAAGCCTGTTTCGATCGCCAGCCCCCAAGCGGCGCGCGACGGCCGCATCGGCATGGCGCTGATCCCGGAGGACCGCAAGACCGAAGGCCTGATGCTGCCGATGACGGTGCGCGAGAACCTCTCCTTTGCCGCCCTAGACCGGCTGTCCAAGGCCGGCATCATCGACCGCGCCGCCGAACAGCGGCTGATCGACGACATGGTCGGGCTGCTGGCGATCAAGACGGCCGGCCTCGACATTCCGGTCGGTGCGCTGTCGGGGGGCAACCAGCAGAAGGTGGTCATCGCCAAATGGCTGATGCGCCAGCCGCGTATCATCCTGCTCAACGATCCGACGCGCGGCATCGACGTCGGCACCAAGCAGGAACTCTATCAACTGATGCGCAAGCTGGCGGATGCGGGGGCGGCGATCCTGTTCTATTCGACCGACTATGACGAACTGATCGGCTGCTGCGACCGCGTGCTGGTGCTCTATGACGGCGCGGTCAAGCGCGAGCTGGTCGGGGCCGAGATCACCGAGCGGGCGCTCATTGCAAGCGCGCTCAACATCCATGGCGATGACGCCGGCGCGAGAGACGATACCGGCGCAAGACAGGGAGCGGACGCGTGAAAGAGTGGCGCTACTGGCTGGCCGAGCAGCGCGGAACACTGATGGCACTCGGCATATTCATTGTCATGTTCGTCATCTACACCTCGAACCATCCGGCGGGCTTCACCGCCAATGTCGTGCAGACGGCGTCCAACAAGGGCGTGCTGCTCGCCTTCGTCGCCATGGCGCAGACACTGGTCGTGATCACCGCCGGCATCGACCTCTCCATCGGCATGATCTTCACGCTGACCAATTGCCTCGCCTCCTGGCTGGTCATAGGCACCGGCCTCGAGACCGCTTTCGGCGTCATCGCCGTGCTCGGCACCGGGCTCCTGTGCGGAGCGATCAACGGCGCCATCGTCATCTACGGCCGCCTGCAGCCGATCGTCGCCACGATCGCCACGGGTGCGGTCTATTTCGGCATCGCGCTGCTGCTGAGGCCGTTTCCCGGCGGTTCGGTCAACGAAGGTCTCGCCGACGCGCTGACCGGGCGCCTGTTCGGCGTAGTGCCGGCCAGTCTTATCGCGCTGCTCGCCGTCGTGCTAATCGTCTGGGTGCCGTTCAGCCGCTCGGTGCTCGGGCGCGCGGCTTATGCGGCCGGCTCGTCGGAGACGGCGGCCTACATGTCCGGCGTGCCGATAAGGCGCGGCAAGTTCGCTGCCTACGCGCTCGCAGGCCTGTTGGCCGCGATCGGCGGACTGTTCCTGACCTTCTTCACCTATACGGGCGATGCAGCCTATGCCAGCGGCAACGCCTATACGCTGTTTTCAATCGCCGCGGTGGTGCTGGGCGGCGTCTCGCTGTTCGGCGGCAAAGGCAGCGCCATCGGCGCCATCTTCGGCGCGCTGGCCTTCCGCACCATCGGCGACCTGTTGTTCGTGTTCGATTTCGACCCGCTATGGCAGCCACTGTTCCAGGGCGTTATCCTGCTGGTTGCGGTCAGCCTCGGCGCCTTCGCACTGTTTCGGGTCCGCAACCGGCTGGAGTGGTTCCTGTGAGCGAAACGACGTTGGGCGGCATCGCCGGCCGCATGCCGAAATTCATCCGCCGCGCCGATCCGGCGGTGCTGACGGCCTTCGCCTGCATCGTGCTGTTGCTGTTCCTAGGCAGCCTCTATTCCAGGAGCTTTCTGTCGCCTGAATATCTCTTGCAGCAGCTCAAGGTGGCCTCGTTCCTCGGCGTCATCGCCACAGGCATGATGCTGGTCATCCTGCTAGGCCAGATCGACCTGTCGGTGCCGTGGGCGGTGGCGGCGGGCGCGATGATGGCGTGTGCGGCCGCGGCCTATGGCCCGATCGGTGTGGCGCTGGCCATCCCGTTCGGCATCTTTTGCGGGGTGCTGATCGGGATCGTCAACGGCTTTGGCGTCGCCTATCTGCGCATACCCTCGATGATCATCACGCTCGCCACCAACGCTGTCGCGCAAGGGCTCATGGTCGTTTATACCGGCGGCTACTCGCCACAGGATTCGGCCACCGGCGCCATGCGCTATCTTGCGACAGGTTTTACCATTCCTGGCGTGCCTAACGCCGTCATCATCTGGGCGCTGATTGGTGCCGCGATGGTGTTCGTGCTGTCCCGCACCAGCTTCGGCCGCACCGTCTACGGCATCGGCAACCGCGAGCGTGCCGCCTATCTCTCCGGCATCGATACAAGGCGCGTGGTGATGATCGCCTTCGCTATCTCAGGCGGGCTGTCCGCCTTTGGCGGGGTGCTTCTCGCCGGCTATGCCTCCAAGGCGGCGCAATCGATGGGCGATGCCTATCTCCTGCCGTCGATCGCCGCCGTGGTTCTGGGCGGCACCTCCATCCTGGGTGGCCGCGGCTCCTATCTCGGCACCGTCGCCGGTGTCATTCTGATCACCCTCCTGCAGTCCATACTCTCGGTCATGCAGATGCCGGAGGCGGGGCGGCAGATCGTCTATGGTCTGGTCATCGTCGCCATGCTCCTGCTCTACGGCCGCGCGCCGGCAAGCCGCTGACCGTGGACGAAAAGACGGCACAGGCGCCAATGGACGCTACCGGCTCAGTGCCTCGGGCCATTGTGGTGATGGGCGTCGCTGGCTGCGGAAAATCGGCTGTCGGCAAGGCATTGGCAGCAGAGGAAGGGGCCGTCTTTGTCGAGGGCGACAGGCTGCATCCGCCAGAGAACGTCGCGCGCATGGCGAGCGGCGAGCCGCTCACCGATCAACTGCGTGAGGGCTGGCTCGATGCCATCGGCGAGCGGATCGCCGACCTGACCGGCAGCGGCCAAAGCGTGGTTGCCGCCTGCTCGGCGCTGAAGCGCAGCTACCGCGATCGTCTGCGTGGCTTCCGCCGGGATATCGATTTCATCTATCTGAAGATCGATCCCGCAACCGCCAAGCAGCGTGTCGCCAACCGCAAGGGGCATTTCATGCCGGCAAGCCTGGTCGAGAGCCAGTTCGCCATCCTTGAGCCGCCTGGCGCCGACGAGCAGGCGCTGACGACAGACGCCACACTTCCAGTGGCTGAGATCGTCACCGCCGTTGCCAGCCTGCTGGCCGGCGCAAAATCATGAATCGTCAGGCAAGGCACTTTCCGGCCGTTCGGTGAACCGGTCATGGCCGGACCAGACCATCATTTGCTCGGGATAGAGTTTCAGCGCCTCCAGCAAGCGGTCGCGCTTGAGCAATATGTACTCGGCCTGCAGCGCCATGTTCTTGGCGCCGCCGGCGCTGGTCGAGGGCTCGCCGGCCTCTGCCGGAGCCGGCACCAGTTCGGGACTTAGGACGGCGCGGTATTGGCGGAACGGATCGGTCTCGAAGGTCGACATGGAAAACAGCGCGGCCTTGCCTCTGGCAGCGAAATTCGTCGGCGCCGAAGCCAGGTGGGTCCAGCCGCTCTCGCCAAGGCCGACTTCGGTGAATGTCGAGCCGGCATGCACCGTGTTGGTCACCAACACCACGCCGTTGCTGCCAAGGATCTTCTGGATCCGGCCGGTGACCTGGTAGGCGTCGCTGCGGTCGAACACGATCCGGCTTTTCAGGAAACGGTTCTCGACCCGAACCATCGGCGGGTTCAGGAAGCGCAAGCCGAAGGTCGAATCGGATATGCCGTGAGCCCTGACGCTGAGCTGGTGTGTCTCGATGCCGGCTTCATGGAGAGCGCGTTTGCCGATGATGGTCTGGGCCGTGAACTGATCGCACCAGATGATAGCGCCGTGGCCGCGCTTCAGCGCCGCTTGCAGGCCTTCCAGGCCCTCCAGCCGGATATTAGGTGACCAGCGGCGGCCGATGAGATGCGCGGCAAGCAGCAGACGCCGGCGGTGGTTGGCGCAGAGCAAGGCCCTGAACTGCCTTTGCGCATCGATGCCGTTGCCGAGCACGGCGCGCGTCGCGGCGGCGTAGCGCACGAAATCCTTGCGGATATGGCGCTTGAGGCGCAGCCCAGATACGCGGCTGCAGACCGCGGCCCACCAATCGACCGGCAGCGATGCCGCGACGCCGATGTAGAAGGCGGCCAGCAGCAGCTCGCGGAGATCCCTGTTGTTGAAGGTGCGCAACTTGCCGGCGCGAACCTGCTTGCGGCTGAAGAAGCGGACATGCTCGGCGCGTTCGGGCACCAGGATGTCGGCGATGATTTCCGTATGATAAATGACGGCGGAAGATGGTGTCCGGTCGGCTTTCCGGGATTTTCCCAACCACGGCAGCCTCATCCGATCGGTGTCCACCTGTTCTTGCGTGCGTCCGGAAATCGCTTTACTGCGTCTGCCACGGGCGCGCAATCGGCGCCGGCAAGGCCATGGTGAACGCCATTCAGGGTTCGAACTTGAAACAGGCCCTATCGGTAGCACTTCCCCAACTGGCGCCCTGGCGGCCGGCTGCGGTGGCGCTGATGGCGCCGGACCGGCCGTCCCTGAGCTTTGCCGGCCTCGCCAATCTTGTCGACAAGCTCTGCGGCGATCTCGCCAGGCGTGGCGTTACCCGCGGCACGGCCGTCGGCATCGTCTTGCCCAACGGCCCGGAAATGGCGGCCTGTTTCCTGGCGGTCTCGGCGTTGGCGACGGCGGCGCCGCTCAATCCGGCTTACGGCGAAGACGAATTCCGCTTCTATCTCGGCGATCTCGATGTGAAGCTGCTGCTGTGCGGACAAGGCATGGGCGATGCCGCGCGCAACGCCGCAAAGGGGCACGGCATTGCGGTGCTCGACGTCGTCGTGACTGACGGCGCCAAGGCCGGCGAGTTTCTGCTGGCGGGCGACGCCGAGGTGGAGGCTGCCAGCGAGGCTCGCCTCGACGATATGCAGTTCAACGGACCCGACGATTTCGCGCTTGTCCTGCACACATCGGGAACCACGGCGCGACCGAAGATCGTCGGCTTGCGGCAGCGCAATCTGCAGGCATCGATGGCCAACATCGCCAGCACCCTGGCGCTGTCGGCAAACGATATGTGTCTCAACGTGATGCCGCTGTTCCACATTCACGGGCTGATGGCGGCGCTCAGCGCACAGCTGGCAGTCGGCGGCGCTGTTGTCTGCACGCCGGGCTTCAACCCGCTCAAATTCTACGGCTGGCTGGGCGATTTCCGGCCGAGCTGGTACAGCGCGGTGCCGACCATGCATCAGGCGATCCTGGCGCGCGCCGCCCGCAATGGCGAAACCATCGCGGCTGCGCGGCTGCGCTTCATCCGCTCGTCTTCGGCAGCGCTTCCCGACACCGTGTTCCGCGACCTCGAGCGCGTCTTCGGCTGTCCGGTGGTCGAGGCCTATGGGATGACCGAGGCGGCGCACCAGATGACATCCAACGGCCTGCCGCCGGCACGCCGCAAGCCAGGCTCGGTCGGCCTGCCTGCGGGTCCGCAGGTGACGATCCTGGACGACAAGGGGACGATCCTGCCGGCGGGTGAAAAGGGCGAGATCGCGGTGCGCGGCGCCAACATCCATGATGGCTATCTCGACAATCCGGTGGCCAATGAAGCTGCCTTCAGCGATGGCTGGTTCCGCACCGGCGACCAGGGCCTCATCGACGAGGATGGCGATCTGAAGATCACCGGGCGGCTGAAGGAGATCATCAATCGCGGCGGCGAAAAGATCTCGCCGCTCGAGGTCGACAATGTGCTGCTCGATCATCCGCTGGTGGCGCAGGCGGTGACCTTCGCCGTGCCGCACGCCATGCTCGGCGAAGAGGTGGGTGCGGCCATCGTGCTGGCCGAGGGCGCCACCGCCGATGCCGAGCAGATACGCGATTTCGCGCGCAGCCGGATCGTCGAGTTCAAGGTGCCGCGCCACATCCTGTTTCTCCAGGAGATACCCAAGGGTCCCACCGGCAAAATCCAGCGCGTCGGCCTGGCCGGCAAGCTCGGCCTGGTCTGAGGACTCTCATTTCAGCATGATCTTGTCCGAAAACCGGTTCGCACTTTTCGGGACCATGCTCTAATTTAGATCTGCGATGTCAGCTCGACCGGAAAATCATCATTGTCGGCGTCGCGCATGGCGGCGAGGCTGCGATTGTCCAGCACTTCGGCGATCGCCTGGCGCACTTCCAGCATCATGTGCCGGACTTGGCAGGTCGCCTCGTCGCAATCCTCGCAGCGCTGGTATTGCGTGCGGCTGGCGCAGGGTATGGGAGCGAGCGGGCCGTCCAGCACGCGCACGACGTGGCCGATCTTGATTTCGGAAGCCGGCCGGGCGAGGCGATAACCGCCTTCCTTGCCCTTGCGGCTGAGGACGAAGCCGGCATTGCGCAGCTCGCCCAGAATGGCATCCAGAAATTTCTTCGGGATGTTGTTGGCGATCGCGATGTCGTTGACGAATGCAAGCTGGCCGACCGGCAGGCCGGAAAGATGCACGAGGGCCTTGAGGCCGTATTTGCCTTTTTTGGTAAGCATGCCCGCTTCAGTTCATGAAAACCCCAACCACCCGCATCTGGCGGTTGTTTGTGTGCAAATCATGACGTTTCGCCTGAACAACCCGGTTTCGCGTAGAACAAGCCGCCCGGTTGAGACGTTAGGCACAAAGGCGTTGATTCTTTGTAACGTTTTTCGCCGATCGCGACAGATTCCGCATGAAAGCCGTTTGTCGGCGCGCGAAAACGAAAAAGCCGGCAAAGCGCCGGCTTTCTTGTGAGGTGAGGTCGAACGCTGCTGATATCAGCGGCTGCCATAGGTCTGGTCGAGCAGACCGCCGGCGGCGAAGTGCTCCTTCTGTACCTTGTCCCAGCCGCCAAAGACGTCTTCCACCGTCAGCAGGCGGACATCGGGGAAGTCGGCCTTGTATTTTGCCGCGACTTCAGCGTTGCGGGCGCGCAGGCCATTTTCAGCCGCGATGGTCTGGCCCTCGGGCGTGTAGAGGAAGTCGAGATAGGTCTTGGCGAGGTCACGGCTGCCGTGCTCGTCGGCGACCTTGTCGACGATCGCCACCGGGAATTCGGCGAGCAGGCTGACCGTTGGCGTGACCTGTTCGAACTTGTCGTTGCCATACTCCTTGCGGATGCCGCGCGTTTCCGACTCGAAGGTGATCAGCACGTCGCCGATCTCGCGCTGCACGAAGGTGGTGGTGGCGGCGCGCCCGCCGGTGTCGAAGATCGGCACGTTGTTGAACAGCTTGGTGACGAACTCCTTCACCTTGGCGTCGTCGCCCTTGAAGGCTTCCTTGGCGTAGGCGGTTGCGGCCAGATAGGTGTAGCGCGCATTGCCCGAGGTCTTGGGGTTGGGGAAGATCACCTGCACGTCGTCGCGCACGAGGTCGTTCCAGTCCTTGATGTGCTTGGGGTTGCCCGCGCGGACGAGAAAGGATGGGAGCGAATAGAAGGGCGAGGCGTTGTCGGGGAAATCCTTCTGCCAGTCGGCGGCGACGAGGCCTTTCTTGACCAGAAAGTCGATGTCGGTGACCTGGTTGAAGGTGACGACATCGGCGCCGAGGCCTTCGGCAATGGCGCGCGCCTGCGCCGAGGTGCCGGCATGCGACTGGTCGACGGTGACGCCCGGATGGCCGGCGACGAAAGCCTTGTTCACCTGGGCGAACAATTCGCGGCCGACATCATAGGAAGCGTTGAGCAATTTGTCGGCCGACCAGGCCTGCGAACAGGCGAGGACCAGGCCGGCGACAGTGGCGACGCTGAGGAAAAATCGCTTCATGAAAACAGGCTCCGATGTGCAATGCGTTGCCAGAACATAGCCGGGCCGGAGGGTGTACTGCGAGGCACACGGGGCAGACGTATGGCGTTGCAGCGAAAAAGAAATCGCTGAAGCAGGTTATCGGCGAAATTTCATTCCAGCCGAAATGCCGATGCATTGGGGTTTTCTGTGGTTTGCAATTCGAGGCCGAGTGGCATATACAAATGGCATATACAAGTGGAACAGACAGGGGAGGCTGCCATGCCGCAGCACCGTCACTCAATACCACCGCCCAGGGAGGCGAAGTTGTTTCGCAACAACCGCAGTCAGGCGGTTCGCATCCCTGTCGAATTCGAGCTGCCTGGCGAGAAGGTCCTGATCAGCCGCGATGGCGACCGGCTGATCATCGAGCCGGTCCGTCAACCAGGCCTCACCGCCTTGCTCACCCAATGGGCGAAAGAGCCGCCGCTTGGTCCTGAAGACGACTTTCCCGAGATCCATGATGCGCCCGTGGGGCCTGAGGATATCTTTTGATGCGGTTCATGCTGGACACCAACATTCTCAGCGACATGATCCGAAACCCTGCCGGCAAGGCTGCCAGTGCGGCGGTTCGCGCGGGAGACGGTGCCCTGTGCACCAGCATCGTTGTCGCCTCGGAGCTGCGTTATGGCTGCGCCCGCAAGAGATCGGCCAAGCTGCTCGCCAAGGTGGAGGAATTGCTCGCCGAGGTTCCTGTGTTGCCGCTCGATGTGCCGATGGATAACGAATACGGAGCACTTCGTGCCGAGCTGGAGGCCGGAGGCCAGCCAATCGGCCACAATGATCTTTTCATTGCTGCCCATGCCTGTGTGTTGGGGACGACACTGGTGACGGCCAACACCGCTGAGTTCCGTCGGATCAAGGGCCTGACGGTCGAGAACTGGCTGGAGTAGCGCCGGATCGATGTCTATGCCGCCGGGAAAAGCTTCCAGCGCCTCGGCCTGAACGCCACCCGGCTCTTCTGCGCCGCAGGATGGTCCACAGGCAGTTCGATCTCGACGCGCTGGCGCTCGCCGCCGATTTCCAGTTCGACGCGTCTTGTGCCGGCGACGCGGCGGCTGGCGACGACCGTGCCGGCGATGCAGCCGCTGCAGCCGTCGAGCAGTTCGATATCGTGCGGGCGGAAGTACAGCGTCGCATCGCCCTCGGGTGCGTGCGGCGCCGACACGCCGATCGGACGGTCGGCGAGCCAGATCTCGCCATTCTCAACCTTGACCGGCAGCATGCTCGATTCGCCGATGAAGGAGTAGACGAAGGGCGAGTTCGGCGTGTCGTAGATCTCGTCGGCGGAGCCGACCTGCTCGATGCGGCCCTGGCTCATCACCACGACGCGGTCGGCAAGCTCGAGCGCCTCTTCCTGGTCGTGGGTGACGAAGACGGTGGTGTGGCCGGTACGGTCATGGATCTCGCGCAGCCAGCGGCGCAGTTCCCGGCGCACCTGCGCATCGAGCGCGCCGAACGGCTCGTCGAGCAACAGCACCTTGGGCTCGATGGCCATGGCCCGGGCGAGCGCCACGCGCTGGCGCTGGCCACCCGAAAGTTGCGCCGGATAGCGCTTTTCCAGGCCGGAAAGCTGAACGAGATCGAGCAGTTCGGAGGCGCGTCGGCGGATTTCGGCCGCCGGTGGTCGCGACGGTCCATGCCGCACCTTGAGGCCGAAGCCGATATTGTCGGCGACCGTCATGTGCCGGAAGAGCGCATAGTGCTGGAAGACGAAGCCGACATTGCGCTCCTGGATCGAGCGGTGCGAGGCGTCCTCGTCGCCGAAGAAGATCTTTCCGCGCGTCGGCCGCTCCAGGCCGGCGATAAGCCTCAGCAGCGTCGTCTTGCCGGAGCCGGATGGCCCAAGCAGCGCGATCAGCTCACCCGATTTGATGTCAAGCGATACGTCATGGAGGGCCGGAAACCGGTCAAACTCCTTGCGTACGTTGGCAACGCGAACTTCCATGTAGATCCCTCAGTAATTTGGTGCATGTCGTTGTCCCAAAACCGGTTCCCAGTCTTGGGCGACATGCATTTAGTCAGTGCCCGCGCGTCGCGGCGATCTCGGCGCCGTAGCGCATCTCAAGAAGTGTTTTCAAGACCAGCGTGACCAGCGCCAGGCCGGCAAGCAGCGAAGCGACGGCAAAAGCGCCGACGGCGTTGTACTCGTTGTAGAGGATTTCGACATGCAACGGCATGGTGTTGGTCAGCCCGCGTATGTGGCCCGACACGACCGAGACCGCGCCGAATTCGCCCATCGAGCGGGCGTTGCACAGAAGCACGCCGTAGAGCAATCCCCATTTGACGTTGGGCAGCGTCACGTACCAGAAGGTCTGCCAGCCATTGGCGCCGAGAGAGAGCGCGGCTTCCTCGTCGCCGTTGCCCTGTTCCTGCATCAGCGGGATCAGTTCGCGGGCAACGAAGGGGAAGGTGACGAAGATGGTCGCGAGCACGATGCCGGGCACGGCGAACAAGATCTGGATGCCGTGCGCCTTCAGCCATTCACCGAACAGTCCCTGAGCGCCAAACAAAAGCACATAGACCAGGCCGGAAATGACCGGCGAGACCGAGAAGGGCAGGTCGATCAGCGTGGTCAGAAAAGCCTTGCCCTTGAACTCGAACTTGGCGATCGCCCAGGCAGCCGAAATGCCGAAGACGACGTTAAGCGGCACGGCGATCACCGCCACCAGCAGCGTCAGCCGGATCGCCGAGCGCGTATCGGGATTGGAGAGCGATTCCGTGTAGGCGCCAATGCCTTTCGCTAGCGCCTCGTGGAAGACGATGATCAGCGGCAGCAGCAGGAAGATGGCGAGGAAGGCGAAGCCCACCGCCATCAGCAGCAGCCGCACCGGCCGGCTTTCGGTCACCGCCGCCGACCGGCTCTCGTGATGCGGTTCGTAGGATTTGATCTCGGGGTCAGCCATAGCGCTTGCGACTCCATGACTGCGCCAGGTTGATGACCAGCAGCATCACGAACGACAGCAAAAGCATGATCGCCGCGATCGCGGTGGCCGCCGGATAATTGTACTCCTCGAGCCGGATGACGATCAGAAGCGGTGCGATCTCCGACTTGTAGGGAAGGTTGCCGGCGATGAAGATGACCGAGCCGTATTCGCCGACGCCGCGCGCGAAGGCGAGTGAGAAGCCGGTGATGATGGCCGGCGCCAGGCCGGGAAACAGGATGCGGGTGATGATCTGGAAGCGGTTGGCGCCGAGCGTCGCGGCGGCTTCCTCCACTTCCTTGTCGATCTCCTCCATGATCGGCTGCACCGTGCGCACGACAAACGGCAGGCCGATGAAGACAAGCGCCACGACAATGCCGAGCGGCGTGTAGGCGACCTTGATGCCGAGCGGCGCCAGGAGATGGCCGATCCAGCCATTGGGCGCATAAAGAGTGGTCAGCGCAATGCCCGCGACCGCGGTCGGCAGCGCGAAGGGCAGGTCGACCATGGCGTCGACGACGCGGCGGCCGGGGAAGCGGTAGCGCACCAGCACCCAGGCGATGAGCGTGCCGAAGACGACGTTGACGGCGGCTGCGATGAAGGCTGTGCCGAAGCTGATTTCGAGTGCGTTGATGGTCCGGCGGTCGGTGGCGATCGCCCAGAAATCGGTCCAGCCGAGGGCTGCCGAGCGCCAGATCAGGCCCGACAGGGGGATGAGGATGATGAGCGTGAGGTAGGCAAGCGAGAAGCCGAGCGTCAATCCGAAACCCGGAATGACACTCGGCTGTCTGAATCGCCACCCCGCCTTGGCGGGTGCTATGGTCATGTCGTCCTGATCTAAATCCTACTGGGCCGGCTTGTAGATCTGGTCGAATATACCACCGTCGCCGAAATGATAAGGCTGTGCCTTCTTCCAGCCGCCAAAAAGCGGATCGTCGATGGAGATCAGCTTGATTTCGGGCGTCTTCGGAATGTCAGCCGCATCCACCAGCTCGGGCTTGGCCGGACGATAGTGGTTCTTGGCGATGATCGTCTGGGCTTCCTTGGAATAGAGCCAGCCGAGATAGGCTTCGGCGACCTTGCGGGTGCCCTTGGCATCGACATTGGCGTCGACGATCGCCACCGGCGGCTCGGCCAGGATCGAGGTCGGGGGATAGACGATCTCGAAATTGTCGGCGCCGAATTCATTGAGCGCCAGATAGGCGTCGTTTTCCCAGCCGATCAGTACGTCGCCGATGCCTTTTTGCGCGAAGGTGACCGTCGAGCCGCGCGCACCGGTGTCGAGCACCGGAGCATTGGCGTAGAGCTTGCCGACGAATTCCTTGTTCTTGGCTTCGTCGCCGCCATCATTGGCGTTGGCATAGGCCCAGGCGGCAAGGTAGTTCCAGCGGGCGCCACCCGACGTCTTCGGGTTCGGCGTGATCACCTGGACACCGTCCTTGACCAGATCGCTCCAGTCGTGGATGCCCTTCGGGTTGCCCTTGCGGACCAGGAAGATGATGGTCGAGGTGTAAGGCGCCGAATTGTTCTCGAACTTCTTGCGCCAGTCCGGGTTGATCTTCTTCGACTTGGTGACGATGGCGTTGATGTCGCCTTCGAGCGCCAGCGTGACCACATCGGCATCGAGGCCGTCGATCACGGCGCGGGCCTGGGCGCCGGAGCCGCCATGCGATTGCTGGATGGTGACCGTCTCGCCGGTCTCGGCCTTCCAGTGTGCGACGAAGGCTTCGTCATAGGCCTTGTAGAGTTCGCGTGTCGGGTCGTAGGACACGTTCAGAATGGTCGTATCGGCAAACGCGAAACCGAGCGTGCCGAACTGGATCGATGTGGCGACCAGTGCGCCGAGCAGTTTCTTGAAATGAGGTTTGGTCATTCCCGCCTCCGTTGATGACGGCTGAACTCTATCGAATTGATAGAAATTAGATGCATTCAACGTTGCCTTTTTTGTCCGCTCGAAGGAAATTTTCGCCGATATTGGGTCTCGGAAGGAAATATTTTCCTCATATTGGTCTAACCCAAATCCGGCCGGTTTGCCGCTATCTAGGAGCTGACACCGCAGAAGCAAGGCCGAGCGAGGGAAGGCTCGGTGTAGCACCGGGCGGTTCAGCCCGCAGTGATAGGAAAATCGAAGCGCAGCTTTGGAAACGGCTCATCCCGAAGCGTGTAGTGCCACCACTCGCGCGCATAATTCTTGAAGCCGCCGGCGCGCATGGCGTCGAGCAGCCTTTTGCGGTTTGCCGCCGCTTCTGCCGCCAATGGGCGATGGGCGGTTTCGCTTGCCGGGTCGAAACAGTCGAAGCTGGTGCCGAAACCGAGCGTGCCGGCGCCGGCCGCGCCGCAAGCGGCGGATGACTTGTTCTTGCCGTCGCTGCGGGCGATGGCTACATCGACGGTCGAGCCGCGCGAATGGGTGGACAATTCGCCGATATAGCCCTTGGCGATGAGGTCGCCGCGCTGCACCTGAGGGTACCATTGCGGATCGGGCGGGCCGCCCTCTCTGGTCCATTTGCCCATGTCGGCAACGGCGCGGGCCGGGCGGTAGCAGTCGAAGACGACCAGCGTCAGGCCATCGGCGGCGAGCGCTTTCTGCACACCGGACAGCGCTTGCGCAGCTTGCTTCGTGAGTATGCAGACCGGCGCGTCATAGCCGTCGGCCTTGCGATGCAGGAAGTTTTCCAGGCCGGCATAGCGGATATCCTGGCGGATCGAGGGATCGACATCGGCCAGGCGGACGAAGCCGGCGGGCAGGGGATCGGCGGCGGCGGGGGAGCAAGTCGAAACGAACATGGATACGGCTAAGGCCAATCCTCGATGCAAGCGCTTCGGCACACCCCCCTCTGGCCTGCCGGCCATCTCCCCCGCAAGGGGGGAGATCAGGTGTCGCTGCGGCTTTCGCCAATTTTCAACGTTGCTGAATGAGCGCGGCGCCGAAGCTGCCAATCTCCCTCCTTGCGGGGGAGATGGCCGGCAGGCCAGAGGGGGGTGCCTCGCGCCGGGTCTCGGGCGAAGAAGCCCAATCCCCTGAATCGCTTGGCGCCATCTATTCAACGAACACCTTCACGCTTGCCGCGCGTCCCACGGCGTCGATGACGGTGAGCGTCGAATAGCCGGCGCCGTCGGGCAGCCAGGTCGCAGTGCGGCGGCGGTCGATGCCGACGAGCGGCTTGCCATTGGCCAGCCAGCGGAACGGCGCGCGGCCGCCTTGCAGTTTCAGCACCAGCGGCGAGGCCTCGGCGGAATTGGTGGCGAGATCGACGCGGGCGCCGTTGGGCGGGAAAATGATCGTTGGCGCCGGTTCCGTCGGGCCTGCCTGCACCAGTCCGTCGGCGCCGGCGCCGAAGCGCCCCAATGTCACCGGCAGGTCTTCGCGCCTGGCCTTGAGGACACCGGCCGGCTGGCTGGGCAACGGGACGGCGGTGAGGCCGGAGCGGACGAAGCCCTCGAACAGGATGGGGGCGGCTGAGACATAGCCGGACAGGCCGGGCACCGCACCGGCATCGGCGCGGCCGACCCACACACCCAGCACGTAGCGGCCGTCGAAGCCGACCGACCAGGCATCGCGATAGCCGTAGGACGTGCCGGTCTTGTAGGCGATGCCGCGCTGCAAGGCGCCCTCGGGCGGCTTTACGCCCGACAATATGTCGGTGATCTGCCAGTTCGCCTGGGCGTCGAGGATGGTGGCGGTGGAGCGCTCGTCGTTGGCCGGCTCGGTGCCGTCATGGAGCGTGTTTGCCTTGCCGCCATTGGCGAGGCCGGTATAGAGCTGGACGAGATCGCGCAGCGTTACGCCGACGCCTCCGAGGCCGATGGCGAGGCCCGGCGCCTCGTTGACCGGTAGCACCGGGCTGACGCCGGCCTGGCGGAAGCGCGCCATCAGCCGTGCCGGGCCGACAGAGTCGAGCACGCGGATTGCCGGCACGTTGAGCGACAGCTGCAGCGCCTGGCGGATCGAGACATCCCCCTGATAGCCCATGTCGAAATTCTTTGGCCGGTAGCCGCCGAAATCGACCGGTCTGTCCTCGATCAGCATTTCCTGCGCCACCAGCCCCTGCTCGAAGGCGAGGCCATAGATGAACGGCTTAAGCGTAGAGCCGGGCGACCGCACGATCTTGGTCATGTCGATCCAGCCGGAACGGCTGGCGTCGAAGAAATCGGCAGAGCCGACTTCGCCGAGGATGTCACCGGTGCGGGCATCGGCCATCACCATGGCGACGGAGAGGCGCGGACCAAGCTTGATCGCGGCATCGCGCGCCACCTGCTCCAGCCCTTGCTGGACGCTTTTGCGGATCGTCAGCTGCAATGGCTTGCCGGGTACGGCCTTGGGAAGCATGGCATAGGCGGCATGCGGCGCCAGCGCCGGCAGTTTGCGGCGCAAGCCCGAGACATCATCGAGCGCTGCGCGCGCGGCCTCGCGCTCGCCAAGCAGGTCAGCCGACACCATGCGGGTCAGCACGCGGTCGCGGGCGGCATGAGCGATGGTGAGATTGCGGTCGGGCCGGCGCTTTTCCGGCAATTGCGGCAGCGCAACCAGCAGGGCGGCTTCCGAGACCGTCAGCCGCTTCGGCTCCTTGCCGAAATAGGCGAGCGAGGCGGCGCGCACGCCTTCGAGATTGCCGCCATAGGGCGCCAAGGTCAGGTAGCGTTCGAGGATCTCCTGCTTGGACAGGCGCCGCTCGATCTGGATGGCACGCAGCATCTGTTTGATCTTGGAGCCGAGGCTGCGGCTTTCGCGCGGCTCGATCAGTCGGGCAAGCTGCATCGACAAAGTCGAGCCGCCGGAGACGATATGGCCGCTGGTGGCGAACTGGCCGGCGGCGCGCGCGAGCGCCAGCACATCGACGCCATCATGGTCCCAGAAGCGCTTGTCTTCATAGGTGACCAGCATGTCGACGAACTGCTTGTCGACCTGGTCGAGATCAGTGTCGAGCCGCCAGTAACCGTCCGGCGTGGCGAAGGCGCGCAACAGCTGGCCGTCGCGGTCCTGGACCTCGGTGGAGACGGTGAGTTTTTCGGGCAGGGGTGGCGGGAAGGCGCGGTCGAGCTCCCAGAGAGAAGCGGCAGCGATCGCCGCAAAGCCGACGAGGGAGGCGGCGGCGATGCCTGTTCGACGGAGAAATTTTCTGGAGAGCATGGTGGTGCCCTTCATCCGCCTGCCGGCTCCTTCTCTCCGCATAGCGGGGAGAGGGAGATGGTCGCGGACATCGGCGTGTTCATCTTCGTCAAGGCGCCTTACGGCGCCTTGATCTCCATCATGCCGGTGGCGGTGCGGGCCGAATATTGCGGCCGGTACATGTTCTCCACCGTGGCTGCCGGATGGGCATAGGTGCCCGGCGTTACCGCACGCACGACGTAGGCCAGCATGATGTTGCGGTCGCCATCGCCGTCATTGGGATTGAATGCCGCGACGAAACGGTCGTCGCGGAATTCGAGATGGGCTGCATCCGTTTGCGCCAGCCAGGTGAAGTTCGACAATTGGGCGCTGGAGACAAGGCCCGGATTGTCGATCTCGAAGCCGGCCGGCAACAGGTCGGTGATCAGCAGGCGCGAAGGCCAGCGGTTCTGCTCGTAAACCTTGAGCACGACCACGTAGCGTTCGTTCTGCGTCGCCTCGGTGACGTTGGCTTCGGTGCCATCGAGCTTGTAGTAGGTGCGGTCGATGGTGAAGCCGTCGCCGCCGGCCGGCAAGGGCTCTACCGGCGAGGCGACCGTGGTGACGACCGCCTGCAGCGGCGTGGCGCCGGTGTTGGCGATGGTCAGCGGGCTGTCGGCAATGTCGGTGCCGCTGAGGTGGTTGGAATATCCACCTGCATGCGGCGCGCCGTTGACCGAGAGCGTGATCGAGTCGTTGCCCGACTTCAGCGCGCGGGCCGCCAGAAGCATCCAGGACTCGTCCTGCGTGCTGGTCCAGCGGGCATCGGCGCGTTCCCTTGCCACCAGCCGGATCAGCTCCGGCACGATGGTCGGCACCGGCTTCGATTCGGCGGCGAGCGCCAGGATCGCGGCGCCATCACGCAGCCGCGAGCCATAGTCGGACCGGTAGTAGTCGTATTCGGTGGTCGACTTGGCCAGCTGCAGCGCCGTCTGGAAGGTTGCTTCCGAACGCTGCGCGTCGCCGTAGAGCGCCAGGCTCGCCGCCAACTGGGCGACGGCCATCGGGCTCGAGAAGGCTTCGAGCTTGGTGTCGGCGTAGTAGCGCAGATCGCCGACCGAGGCCTTCTTGTTGCGGGCCAGAACATAGAGCGCGTAGGCGATTTCGCTGCCGCGATCCTGGACGTCCTGGTCGTAACCGACCGAGTTTTGCAGATTGCTCAGCGCCTGGCTCATCGCCAGGGCCGGCACGTCGTAGTTCTGCTCGCGCGCCCGGGTCAGGAAGTCGGTGACGTAAGAGTCGAGCCACAGATCGCCGGAGCCCGGACCCCACAGGCCGAAGCTGCCGGCCGAAGCCTGGTAGCTCAGCACCTTGTAGATGGCGGCCTGCACGCGGCCGTGCAGTTCGGGATCGCTTTGCATGCCAACGCCGGACGCCAGATCGTTGACGTAGAGAAGCGGCATGGCGCGGCTGGGGGTCTGCTCGGCGCAGCCATAGGGGTAGCGGTCGAGCGTCATCAGCAGTGACGGCACGTCGAAGGCCGCAGCCTGCGAAACGCCGACGCTGATCGAGGCGCCGTCGAGCAGGCTTGCCGCGAGCAGCTCCTTGTCGACGCGCAGCGAGCCGCCATTGCCCTTGAGGTCGACGACCAGACGGGTGGTGACCGGCAATTGCGCCGGACGCACCGGAACATACAGCGTCTGCTCGACGGCGGTGCCGTCGCCATGGGCGAGCTTGATGGTGATCGAGGCATTGCCCGCCGTCTGTGCAATCAGCGGCACGGTCAGCGTCTGGCGCTTGCCCTTGGCCAGCGTCAGCTTTTCGGGCAAGGGCTTGTCGCCGGTCGAGAGGTCGCCGGTCGTGGCGATCGACAGGGCATAGTCGCCCTCCGGACCGTCGGTGTCGGCGACGTCGAGCCGCATGATAGCTGCATCTCCAGGCGCCAGGAAGCGGGGCAGGCCGGCGGTGATCACCACCGGATCGCGCACGATGACATCGGTCGTGGCATGGCCGACGGCCTCCTTGGTCCAGGCGACGGCCATGACGCGCACGGTGCCGTTGAACTGCGGGATGTCGAAGTCGATCCTGGCCTTGCCGTCGGCGTCGAGCTGGACCGGGCCGGAGAAGAAGGCGACCAGCTTTTCGGTCGGGGGACTGCCTTGCGGCTGCATCGAGGCGCCGTCGCCGCCGGTCCTGAGCTTGCCGCTGGTGCCGAGCGAGCCGTCGATGAGACGGCCATAGATGTCGCGGACTTCGAGCCCGAGCATGCGCTGGCCGAAATACCAGCCCTCCGGATCCGGCGCCTTGTAGTTGGTGAGGTTCAAAATGCCGACATCGACGGCAGCGACCGTGACATAGGCATTGCTGCCCGGCGCTACGCCAGCGACCGAAACCGGGATCGACAGCTGCTGGCGCGGCATCGTCTTGTCCGGCGGCGTCAGGGTGACGGCGAGCTTTTTCGAGCCTGGGTCGACCGTCAGCCATTTTACGCCGATGGCACGCGCCGGCATGCGGGTTTCCTGCGCATCGCCGGGCCGGAACAGGGTTGCGGTGATGTAGGCGCCGGCGCCCCAGTCGTCACCGACCGGGATCTCGACCGTGCTGCCGCCGGCCGGCACGGTTGCCGTGACGGTCTTGAGCAGCTTGTCGGCGCCGATGGTGACCAGCAGTTCGCCGGCAAAATGCGGCGACACTTTCAGCTTGGCCACGTCGCCGGCGGCATAGCTGTCCTTGTCGAGAGCGATCTCGAGCCCGTCAGGCGTTTCGGTGGAGGTCGAGGAGACATACCAGCCGGCGTCGAACTCATAGCTGGTCGCCGGTCCCTCGGGGTCGGCAGTCTCGATCTCGAGCCGGTACTGGCCCCAGTCGACCGGCATCGTCACGGTCGCCTCGGCATCGGCGCTGAGATCGACCTGGCCGTTGGCGATCGACTTGGTGAAGGTGACCGGTTCGTAGTTCCACGAGTTGTTGTTGCGATACCACTGGTAATTGCGTTCGACCTTGACCAGCGACCACTGCGCGCCCTTCAGCGTCTCGCGCTTGCCGCCGGGATCGACCGCGATAAGGCTGAATTTGGCGGTGCCGCCCTGCGGCACCTCATTGTCGGCGAAATCCGGACGAATGCCGATCATGTGGCCTTGTGGGTGGATGCCGATGTTGAGCGAGCGCTCGATGGCGCGGCCGCCGGTTTCGCGCATGCGAACCGTGACCTTGGCGTCGACCAGCTTGGTGGTCGCGGGCAACTGGTCGACCGTAACCGGGAAGGTCGCCTTGCCGTCGTCGCCGACCACCGGCAGACCGGTGAACGGGGTGACCGAAGGCTCGGCCGACTGCTCGTCGGCAAGGCCGAACGAATAGCCGGCGAAACGGTCCCAGTCGCGCGCCGTCGACAGCGTCAGTTCGCCTTCGAGCGCAAGGCCGGCGGCCGGCGCGCCATAGAGGAAGCGGCCGTCGATGTCGATGTTGGCAGTTTCGCCCTGTGCGATCTCCTGCTTGTCGGACTTCATGTCGAACTCGATGCGATCCGGCACGAAGTCTTCGACCAGGAACATCTGGCTGGAAACGGCCGCCTGCTTGGGATCGGTATAGATCGACACCGTCCAGGTGCCGCGCATGGCGTTGGCTTCCAGCGGCAGGTCGACGGCATAGCCGCCGGCCGAGACGCCATCGGCAACGATGCGGCGGTTCTCGACGCTGTCGGGACGGGTGAAGATGAAGGTCAGCGGCAGGTTTTCCACCGCTTTGGAGGCGCCGTCGCGGGCAAGAGCTGCGACATGCACATCCTCGCCGGCGCGGTAGATGCCGCGTTCGGTCCAGGCATAGACATCGAGCGCGCCCGGTGCGGCACGTCCGGCGACGCCGCGATCGGACAGATCGAAGCCGGCGCGGCCCATGTCGAGGAAGACGAAATCGTTGTCGCCCCGCTTGGCCATCAGAACGGCCGGCACCATGCCGCCGTCGCCGCGCGTCAGGCCGGGGTTGAAGACAGCATGGCCTTCGGCGTCCGACGTGGCTGTGCCGAGGATTTCATTGTTCCTGGCCAGCAGCGTCAGTTCGGCGCCGGCGATCGGCTTGGCGGTTCCGAGCGAGCGGGCAAAGACATTGAGGCCATCCTGGCCGGTATAGGTCGACAGGCCGATGTCGGAGACGACGAACCACTGCGTGGCAAGCGAATTGTAATTGTCCTCGTGATTTTCATTTACCGCTTGCGCGGTCAGCACGTAGACGCCGGGCTTGCGCTGCGGCAAGGCTTCGTCGACCGGGAACGAAGTCGTGACGTCCTTGTTGAGGTCGTTGGCGATATCGAGCTGCCCCTGCCAGACCGGCTCACCCATCTGGTCGGAAATGCTGGAGATATCATAGCCGTCGAGCTGCTTCAGGAACTGATAGCCGGACAGAAGCTGCGCGAGCGAACGATCGCCGATACGGTAGAGCTTCATCTGCGCGGTGTTCATGTTGACGGTGACGATGGGGATGCCACGGCGGGCGCCGGCGGGCAGCACGAAGCTGTCGCCGGTGAAGCGGGCGGACGGCGCGCGATCCTGCACATAGATCGACAGCACGACCGGAGCGGCGGTGACCTCGCCAATGGCGGCCGGCAGACCGGCGCGGAAGGTCACTTCGTAATGTTGGCCGTGCTCCAGGCCTTCGACGCAGATCTGCTTGTCCTTGGCCTCGACGCCCTTGGGCGGCTGGTTGTCGACGGTGACGAACTGGGCGTAGTCGACGCCGGTCTTGACCAGCTCCTCGGAAAACTGCGCGCAAATGCGCGGCGCGCTGGTGTCGGCGTCGATCGAGTGATCGATGACGCGGAAGCCCTTGCGGGCCTTGAGATCCTCATATTCGGCCTTGACCGCCGGCGAACTGACCAGCGCGAGGCTGGCTTCATAAGCCTGCAGGGCCGGACGGTAGAGATCGCGGCGGTCGAGGCCGTTGCCGAGCAGCGCCAGCACTTCGGCGCGGGTCTTGGTGGTGCGCAGCAACTTGTAGGCGTTGATGGCGGCGGAGGTGCCTTTGACCGGCAGATTGTAGGATTCGGAGGTGCCGCTGGCCGGCTGTATGGCAAGCGTTTCACGCGCCAGACCGAGCCAAAGCTGGCCGTCGTCAGGCAGGACCGAGACCGCGGCCTCGTATTTGTTCATGGCCTGCCCATGGTCGCCGGTCAGTGCAGCCTGTTCGGCGGCGGCGCGGAGTGATTCCAGCCCGTCGGTCGGCTTGTCATAGGCCGGATCGGTCAGCTTGTTGCGGTATTGCTGGGCCTGGTCGGCCATCCAGTTGGGGAAGAAGGCGAGTTCCGGCGGGGCGCCGATATCGGGGTCGCCATCGACATTGACGACCTTGCCCGCGACCGCGCCGCTGAAGGGTTTCAACTGGTTATAGTCGGATTTTAGGAAGCACCATTTGGCCTTGTTGTTGTAAGTAAAGGCGCGGCAGGCGGGGTCGCCGAGGCATGTCGTCTTGCACTGATCGAGGCTGACATTCTGGTCCGATCTGAGATCGAAGCCGAAATAGTCGGAATTATTTGAGGTCACCACCCGGCGGGCTTCGGCCGCTTGCGCTACAGACCCCCAGCCGAAAATGAGAAGAATCAAGATCGACAGACCACGAGCCGCCGCGCGCATCGCCATAACACCCTCCAGACACTGCTACGTCCGCGGCATGTTCAAGCTTCAGTCAAGCTTGTCAACACGAGGACGGGCAGGTTTCCGCCGGCCAACGGTTCCCAAACCGGCCAATGACCGGTATGCCGATAGTTCATCCACGGGAAAGGGATCACGCTTTCTTGCGAAAACGCAGAAGGTGTGAATTCCAAGCCCTGCCTATTTCAGACAATTGGATTGTGGCCCCTTTACGAGCGCTTCAAACTTCATTCCAATTTTAGTTTTGTAACCTAGGTTGTCCTGATGCCGGCGTATGAAGCGCAGATGTGGAAGGTAAGTGCGCCACGGCGCACGCTTTCGCGCGCGCTGATTGTGGCGTTGGCGTGCTCGAGCGTGCTCGTTGCCGAATCGGGGTCGGCGGCCGCCTTCGAGCTCTTCGGCATCAAATTGTGGGGCTCTTCGAATGACGAGGACGCCGATATCGTCGACCCGCTGCGCTATGCGGTGACCATCGAAGCGCCCGATGCCGACAAGGACCTGGTCAAGAAGCTCGAAAACGCCTCGTCGCTGAAATCCGACGAGGACCGCCCGGTTTCCGGCTCGCTCGGCCTTTTGGCCAAGGCGCGTAGCGACCGCGAACAGCTGGTCGCCGCGCTTTATGCCGACGCCCGCTATGAAGGCGTCGTCACCATCACCATCCAGGGCAAGGCGCTCGACGATTTGCCGCCCGATGCCGAATTCACTGGTCCGCAGCCGATCCCGGTGGTGGTCAGCATTTCGAGCGGGCCCAAATTCATACTTGGCAATATCAGGCTGGAGGGCGATGCCGCCGGGCTGGCGAGCGCCGATTTCGGCCTGATAGCCGGCGGCGATGCCGGCTCGGGCGCCGTGCTCAAGGCCGAGGCGCTGATCGTGCGGGCGCTGAAGCAGGAGGGCCGGCCGCTGGCCCGGATCACCGACAGGCAGGTCGTGGCCGAGCACACCACCTCAACGCTCGACGTGACGCTGACGGTGGCCGCCGGGCCGGTTGCCGGTTATGGCGACACCACCGTCGATGGCACCGAGAAGGTCGATCGCGAGTTCACCGAATATATGACCGGGCTGAAACGCGGCCGGCAATATTCGCCCGACGAGATCGACGATGCCCGCGACCGGCTGCTGAGGCTCGAAGTGTTCAACAGCGTGACGCTGAAGGAAGCCGACAGTCTCGACGCCGACGGCAACATTCCGATCGGCGTTCAGGTCAGCGAGCGCAAACCACGCTATTTCGGCGTCGGCGGCACTTTCTCCACCGAAGGGCTAGGCCTGGAAGGCTATTGGGGCCACCGAAATCTGTTCGGCCGGGCCGAAAAGCTGCGCATCGAGGGCAAGATCAGCGGCATCGGCAGCAACGATCTCAGCGAGCTCAACTACAATGCCGGCATCATGTTCGAGAAGCCGGGCGTGGTCGGGCCGGCCTCGAAATTCATCGCCAGCGTCAAGACCGTGCTCGAACATCCAGACGCCTACGACCATTTCTCGGTCAAGGGCAGCACCGGCCTGTCCTATGAGATCGACAAGAAGCAGACGGTGTCGGCTGAAATCGCGCTCGACTACTCCAGGATCACCGACGCTTTCGGCAAGCACAAATACCTGATCGCCAGCATTCCGCTGCAATATGTCTACGACAACAGGGACAACCGGCTCAATCCGACCAGCGGCTTCAGGGTTCTGGCCTATGCCGAACCAAGCTACGACATTCTGAGCGGCGCCGCCTTCCTCAAGCTCAGGGGCGAGGGGTCGGCCTATCAATCGCTCGACACGGCCTCGAAATTCGTGCTTGCCGAACGCGTCGCGCTGGGTTCGATCGTCGGCACCGGCCTTCAGAACGTTCCAGCCGACAGGCGCTTCTATTCCGGCGGTGGCGGCTCGGTGCGGGGTTATGCCTATCAGGGCATCGGACCGAAGGACATCGACAATCAGCCGATCGGCGGGCTTTCCTTCTTCGAGACATCGGTCGAGATGCGCATGGCGCTGACCGACACGATCGGCATCGTGCCGTTCGTCGACGCCGGCACTGTCTCGACCACAGCGACGCCGGACTTTTCCGACGTGAAGGTCGGCGCGGGCGTTGGCCTGCGCTACATCACGCCGTTCGGGCCGCTGCGCATCGACGCCGCCGTGCCGCTCAACCGCGACCGTGGCGACCCGCGTTTCGGCATCTATGCCGGGATCGGACAGGCGTTCTGACGATGAAGATTTTGAAACGCATCCTTCGCCTGTTTTTCTACACGCTGCTGATCGTGGCGGCGGCGGGCATCGGCGCGCTGGTCGTGCTGACCAAGACCGAGCGCGGCCGCGAAAATCTCGCCGGCATCATCTCTGACATGGCCTCGTCAAGGGACAGCAAAGTCACGGTCAGCGGCATTAACGGTATCTGGTCCGGCGCGCTGACGGTCGACCATGTCGTGCTGGAAGACCGCGAGGGCGCCTGGCTGGTGGCCCGCAAGGTGGCCATCGACTGGTCGCCGCTGGCGCTGCTGTCGAAGAATTTCAGCGCCGACCGCATAGCGGCCGAACGGATAGAATTGGCACGGCTGCCTGTGGCGAGCACCGAGCCGAGCAAGAGCGGGTCGGGCGGCCTGCCGGTTTCGCTTGATATCAGAGCGATCGATTTGCCGGAGATCGCGCTCGGCCAGCAACTTGCCGGCAGCGGCATTGCCGAACTTGCGGCCAAGGGATCGGCCAAGGTCGATGCGTCGCCACTGGCGATCCAGACGGTGCTCAACGTTACCCGCCATGACGGCAAGCAAGGCAATGTCGACGCCAACATCCACTTCGCGCCGGATGAAAACAAGCTCGACCTCGATCTCAAGGCTTCCGAGCCGGCCGGCGGCATCATCGCCAACCTGCTCAAGCTACCCGGCGCGCCGCCGGTCAACATCGTCGTCTCGGGCACCGGGCCGCTGGCCAACTGGAGCGGCATCGGCACCTTCATGGTCGACGGTCAGATCGTTACCCAGCTCACCGGCCGGCACCAGCTCACCGACAAGGGCAACCGGATCGAGGCCAAGGGCGACGGTTCGTTCGAAGGCTTCCTGCCGGAACGGTTCAAGTCGCTGTTTGCCGGCAAGACCAGCTTCGACCTAGCCGGCACCGCGACCGCGGCCGGCGGCGTCGACATCGAGCGCGCTGCGATCGAGAGCGACGCAGTTCATGGTACCGCTGCCGGCATGGTCGACCCCAACGGCGCCAGCGACCTTTCGGTCGAACTCGTGGTCAAAGCCAAGCCGGTCACGGTCAATGCCGGTACCCAGGCGCAGCCGATCATGGTGGCCATCAACAATGTGACCGCGCGCGCCTTCGGTGACGGCAAGGCGCCGATGATTGACGCCAGCGCTTCGCTCGTCTCGGTGGTTGCGGGCGGTTCTCAGGTGAACAATCTCGATGCGCGGATCCATTCCGACGGTTTCGACATCGAGAACCGCAGCGGCCCGGTCAGCGTGTCGCTGGCGGCGGCCGGGCTGAAGACCGACGTCGCGACGCTGGCCCCGCTGGTCACCGGCAAGCTGACGGCCTCTCTTTCCGGCTCGATCAGCAAGGATGAGATCTCGCTCGATGAGGGTACGCTGCGCAGCGATGCGCTCAATGCCGGGCTGACGGCCAAGGTGGCGCTGGCCGACCTCGCCATGACGCTCAAGATGAATGCCGATGCGGTGTCGACGGCGCTGCCGCCGCAGATCAGTTCACTGCTTGGCGAACGGGTCAAATTCTCGGCGACCGCGACGCGCGATCCGCAGGGCTCTTTCGCCGCCAACTCGATCGAACTCACTTCCGGTTCGCTGAGCGCCAGCGGCACCGCCAGCGCGCAAGGCAGCGATATCCAGGCCGACATCAAGGGCAAGCTCGGCGACGTCTCGGTGCTGTCTTCGCTGGTCGGCGTGCCGATCGCCGGCGGGGTCGATTTCGCGCTGACGGCAAGCGGCGCGCGCAACGCACCGGATTTCTCGGTTTCGGCCGACAGTGCCAGCCTGACGGCCTCCGGCCGCACCGTCAAGGACATCAAGCTGACCGCATCGGGCAAGGCCGACATTGTGAGCCCGGCCGCAGATGTCTCGCTGACCGGCGCGGTCGACGAACAGCCGCTCGCCATCAAGGCGGCGCTGGTGACGAGCGATGGCAAGCGCTCCATCAAGGGGCTCAGCGTAGCGCTGGGCGACAACAAGGTGTCGGGCGACCTCACGCTCGATGAAAAATTCCTGCCGCTGGGGACGCTGACGATCTCCGCGCCCGATATCGCGCCGCTGGCGTCGCTGGCCGGGCAGACGGCGGCCGGCGATATCGGCGGCACCGTGGTGTTCGCCAAAGACGGCGAGGCTCCCACTGTCACCATCAATGCAGCCAGCGTGTCGATCGCGCGCGGTGATGTGGCAGCCAAGGCAGTCACCGTCAGCGCACTGATCGCCAACTATCTCAACAGCCCTGCGATCTCCGGCACGATCAAGGCCGAGAGCGTGACCTCGGGAACGACCGTCGTCAGTGGCATCGGCGTCGACCTCAAGCGTGACGGCGACTGGACGAATTTCACCGGCGGAGCAACCATATCAGGCATTCCGGCGACAGCTGCCGGGCGGGCGAAGATTGCTGGCGGCGCGACCAGCGTCGAGATCGCGTCCGGCGAGGCGACGGTGCGCGGCATCAAGGTGGCGATCGCCGAGCCGTCGAGCCTGACCATTGCCGATGGCATAACCAACATTCAAAGGCTGGTAGTCGATCTCGGCGGCGGCTCGGTGACGCTGTCGGGCACGGCGGGCCAGACGCTCGATCTGGCGGCGACCTTCTCGGCGCTGCCGGCTGCGCTTGCCAATGGCTTTTCGCCCCGCCTCGATGCCGCGGGCACGCTCGACGGCACGGCGCAAATCACCGGGCCATCAGCAAATCCCGACATTCGCTTTAATGCAAAGCTGGCCGGCGCCGAGACGAGCCAGACCCGTCAGGCCGGGCTCGGGCCGCTCGATGTCGATGCGGCCGGCAGCTATTCCGCGGCCGGCGGCGTCGTGCTCGACCAGGCGACGCTTTCGGGTGAGAAAATCTCCGGCAAGGCGGCCGGCACCCTCAACCCGAACGGCGCCAGCGATTTCGCGCTCGATCTGACATCGTCCGGTCCGAGCCTGCCGTTGACGCTGGGCAGCGCGGAAAGCCCGATCAAGCTCGAATTGCAGGCGCTGTCGGTGAAGGCGGCCGGGCAGGCTGCGCAAGCCAAGCTCGACATCTCGGCGGTACTGCCTTCGGTGGCGACGGATGACGCCAAGGTCGAGGGCATTGCGCTTGCGCTGCATTCCGATGCATTTGATATGAAAAGCCGAACCGGTCCGATCTCGGGCACGGTGACGGCGGACAAGATCGGTCTGGACAATCCGACCATCGCGCCGCTGATCGCCGGCAAGATCACCGCCAAGATCGCCGGCACCCTGGCGGCGGACGCGATCACCATCGACAGCGGCTCGGTGCAGGCCGATGCGCTGGGCAGCGCCTTCAATGGCCGTGTCGGCTTTGCCGAGGGAGCAATCGACCTCAACCTCAACGCCGACGTGCTGTCGGCGGCGTTGCCGGCGGCGGCGCGCAGCGTGCTGGCAGAGCGCACGCAGCTCAGCGCCACGCTGAAGCGGGATGGCAATGGCAATGTCAGCGCCAATCCGGTCAAGCTGGCGTCGGGCGCACTGACCGCGGACGGTCAGGCCAGTCTCGCCGACAATAAGCTCAGCGCAGATATCAAGGGTGCACTGGCCGACATCTCACTGTTGTCGAAAGATGCCAAAGGCGCGATCAGCTTCGCACTCAGCGCGCAGGGGCCTAGCCTGGCGCCGGACCTGTCGCTGACAGTCAACAGCGACCGGCTGCTGGTGGCGGAACGCGAAATCACCGGGTTGAAGCTGACCGCAACCGGCAAGGCCGACGCCGCCAATCCGGCGGCCAATGTGCAACTGACCGGCAATGTCGCAGGGCAGGCGCTGCAAGGCAGCGCGGTGCTGGCGACGGCCGACGGCAAGAGCGCCATCAACGGCCTGCTGCTGTCGCTCGGCAACAACAAGATCTCCGGCGACCTTGCGCTCGACGAGGCTTTCGTGCCGGTCGGCACCATCGCGCTCGACCTGCCGGATATCGGGCCCCTGGCGGCGCTGGCGCTGGAAAAGGCCGAAGGCGACGTGCGCGGCACCATCGCCTTCTCAAAGACCGCGGATGGCCCGAACGTCGCCGTCAAGGCTGCGACCGCTTCGATTACGCGCGGCGACCTGCAGGCGAAGACGGTGTCGATCGATGCGCTGGTCGCCAACTATCTCGCCGCGCCGGTCATCTCGGGCAAAATTCGCGCCGACAGCGTCATTTCCGGCGGCACCGCCATCAGCGGCATCGATGTCGATTTGAAGCGCGACGGCGACTGGACCGGGTTTTCCGGCGGCGCCACCGTCAAGGGCATTCCGGCGAAGGCTGCGGGCAGGGTAAAGGTGGCTGGCGGCACCACCACCATCGAACTCGCTTCCGGCCAGGCCACGGTGCAGGGCATCAAGGCGGCCATCGCCCAGGCCTCGACCGTCAGCATCGCGAACGGCACCACGACGCTGGACAAGCTGGTGCTCAATCTCGGTGGCGGCACGGCGACGGTGACCGGCAAGGTCGGGCAGGCACTCGACATCAGCGCCGCGCTGTCGAAGGTGCCGGCCTCACTCGCCAACAGTTTTTCGCCGGGCCTCCAGGCCGCCGGTTCGATTTCGGGAACAGTCAAGGTAACCGGCGCGCCGGGCAATCCGACTGTCGCTTTCGATATCGATGCTGGTGGGGTGCAGACCTCGCAGACGCGCAGCGCCGGTCTTGGCGGCATGAATATCTCCTCGTCGGGAACATTCGCCGGCAAGAAGCTCACCTTCAACGCCGACATCAGCGACGGCGCCGGGCTTGGGCTCAAGGGCGGCGGTACGGTGACGACGGCCGGCACACCAGCGCTGGTGCTCGACTTCAACGGCAAGGTGCCATTTTCCTTCCTGGCCGCCAAGCTTGCGGCGCAAGGGCTGTCGCTCAGCGGCACCGCTAACGTCAATATCCAGATGCGCGGCCCGGCGGCGTCGCCGGTGATCGGCGGCACGGTCAGCACGTCGGGCGCCCGCCTGGTCGACGCGCGCTCCGGCCTTGCCGTCAACGACATTGCCGCCGACATTTCGATCGGCAACGGCGTTGCCCGGATCAACCGGCTGACCGGCACGCTGTCGACACGCGGCAGCCTGTCGGCCTCCGGCACACTCGGCATCAATCCGGCGCAAGGTTTCCCAGCCGATTTGTCTATCAAGCTGGTCGACGGCCGCTATACCGACGGCAGGGTGGTGACAGCCAATCTCGGCGGCGACCTGACCATCAAGGGGCCGCTCACCTCGGCGCCGGTGATTTCGGGCACCGTCAATCTGGCCAAGACCGTCATCACCGTTCCGGATAAGCTGCCGGGCTCGCTGGCAGCGCTCGGTGTCAAGCACAAGAACGCGCCCGCCTCCGTGCGGGCGCAGGACAAGGCCTTGCGACCGGCGGCGGCCAGCGGGGGTGGCGGCAGTGGGCTTGTCCTCGACGTCACGGTCAATGCGCCGAACCAGATCTTCATCCAGGGCAGGGGCGTCGATGCCGAGTTCGGTGGTTCGCTGAGGCTGACCGGCCCGGCGGCTTCGCCGCAGGCGGTCGGCACCTTCACCTTGCAGCGTGGGCGGCTGTCGATCCTCGGCAAGCGGCTGACCTTTACCGAAGGCACGGTCGGCTTTTCGGGCTCGCTGGTGCCCTACCTCAACTTGACCGCGACATCGGCCACGACCAGCGCCACCGTCACCATCGTCGTCTCGGGCGAAGCGACCAATCCGAAATTCGACTTCTCCTCGGTGCCGGCGCTGCCCGAGGACGAGGTGCTGGCGCAGCTGATTTTCGGCCGCTCTATGTCGAACCTGTCGCCGCTTCAGATCGCGCAGCTGGCCGAGGCCGCCGGCCAACTGGCCGGCGTCGGCGGCTCGACCTCGCTGCTCGAAAACCTGCGCAGTGCAATCGGCGTCGACGACCTGGATGTGACCACCGATGACCAGGGCGGCACCGCCGTGTCGGCGGGCAAGTACCTCAATGACCGCACCTATGTGACGATCCAGAAAGGCGACAGGCCAGGATCGGGCAAGGCGACGATCGACCTCAATGTGGGACGCGGCGTCAAGCTGCGCGGCGAGGCCAACGATGGCGGCGAGGCCAAGGGCGGCATCTTCTACGAAAAGGAATATTGAGTTCCTGGCCCTTACCGCCGCCGGAACTGGCGCTGTCTCAACCCGCCCAAAATGTATCAATTTACTCGCCTAAGCAGATTCCGGCGGAATCTGGGCGCGCTAGCACTTTTGCGCCAAGTCTGTCGTTATCACGCGAACCGCTCCCTTTTCAAAGTTGCACATTCCCTAACAGGTTCCGTAGCCATGCCGTCTTTGACATCACGGCAGGGATGCGGAATGTTAAAAGGCGGAAAGCCAACAATGGGAGTTAAGGTATGACAAATTACAAGAGTAATGGCGATCGCGTTCCCGATCACATCCTGGCCATGGCCGAAGAAGCCAAGGCAGGCAAAGTCGATCGCCGCGAGTTCCTCGCCATGGCGAGCGTGTTCGGCGCGTCGACCGCGATGGCCTACGGCATGCTCGGCGTAGCCGTGCCGACCCAAGCCAGGGCCGAAGAGGTGCAGGGCAAGAAGGGCGGCATCCTTAAAGTCGCGCAATGGGTCAAGGATCCCAAGGATCCGCGCAAGGCCGACTGGTCGGAAATCGCCAATGCCGAGCGTCAGGCGCTTGAGCCGCTGGTCAAGTACACCAGCGAATACACGTTCCGCCCGTACCTTCTGGAGAGCTGGGAGGTCAACGACGACGCCACCGAGTACACGCTGCATGTGCGCAAGGGTGTGACCTGGTCGAATGGCGATGCCTTCACCGCCGATGACGTCATCTTCAACCTCAAGCGCTGGGCCGACAAGAAGGCCGAGGGCAATTCCATGCCTGGCCGTCTCGGCACGCTGGTCAAGGACGACAAGCTCGACGAAAGCGCCGTGACCAAGGTTGACGACCACACCGTCAAGCTGAAGCTCGGCAAGGCTGACATCGCGCTCATTCCGAACATGTGCGACTATCCCGGCCTCATCGTGCACAAGAGCTTCGACGAGAAGGGCGGCGACTTCAAAGCCTGCCCGATCGGTACCGGCCCGTTCGAGCTCGTCTCCTACGATGTCGGCCAGAAGGTGGTCTACAAGCGCCGCGAGGACAACAAGTGGTGGGACGGCGAGGTGTTCCTCGACGGCATCGAATTCGTCGACTACGGCACCGATCCGGCAGCCATGGTCAGTGCCTTCGAGGCCGGCGAAGTCCATACCAATTTCGAGACCTCGGCCGACTATGTGTCAATCCTCGACGGACTGGACCTGGTCAAGTCCGAAATCGTCACCGCGTCGACCATCGTGTGCCGCACCAACATCAACAACAAGCCTTACGGCGACCAGAAGGTACGCAACGCGCTGCAACTCGCGGTCGACAACAATGTCGTCCTGCAGCTTGGCTACGGAAATGCCGGCACGGTGGCTGAAAACCACCATGTCTGCCAAATCCACCCGGAATATTACGAGCTGCCCAAAGTCGCTCGCGATCCGGCCAAGGCCAAGGCGCTGATGGCGGAAGCCGGCCAGGCCGACTTCGAGCATGAGCTGATCACGGTCGACGAAGACTGGCACAAGAATACCGGCGACGCCATCGCCGCGCAGATGCGCGACGCCGGCCTCAAGGTAAAGCGCACGGTGCTGCCGGGCTCGACGTTCTGGAACGACTGGACCAAGTATCCGCTGTCGATGACCAACTGGAACATGCGCCCGCTCGGCGTTCAGGTTCTGGCGATCGGCTACCGCACCGGCGAGGCGTGGAACGAGTCGGCCTATTCCAACCCCGAATGGGATGCCAAGCTCAATGCAGCATTGGCCGTTGCCGATGCGGCCAAGCGCAAGGAGATGATGAAGGACATCGAGCAGATCCTGCAGGATTCCGGCATCATGATCCAGCCATACTGGCGCAAGCTCTACAGCCACTCGGTCAAGGCGGTGCAGAATTACAAGATGCATCCGACCTTCGAGCGCGACTACGGCAAGGTCTGGCTCGACCAGGCGTGATCGGAACGTCAGGGAAGGGGCGCTTCGCTCCTTCCCGTCACGCCTCGCTTGGTCCAGAACCGGAAGCCGCCGCAGCAAAAAGTTGCGGACTCTCCTGAAAGACCGTTCAATAAAACTGGGTTGATTGCATCCGAGTGCCGATTTGACGGCCAACTCTGCCGGCAACGGCAAAGCTGGTTTTTCGAACTGGCTCCAACCCCAACCAGACCGGCAGGGGACCGCCATGCTTTCTTTCGTAATCCGGCGTCTCGGCACCATGGCATTGACGATGCTGTGCCTGACGATGATCGTCTTCTTCCTGATCAACCTCGAGCCGAATTTGAAGAAGCTGGCGATCAGCCAGACCGAAATGCACACATCGGCCGAACAGCTCGAAAGCTGGCTGGTCAACCATGGCTACCGGCAGAACTTCTTCGTGCGCTACGGGCAATGGCTGGGCGTCGTCCCGAAGCAACCGGTGACCGATCCGGCGACCGGCAAGCCGACGCAGCGTTTCTCCTTCTGCAACGATCCGCTGGAGCCGAAATTCTCCGGCATCCTGGAAGGTGATTTCGGCTGCTCGACGAAGTTCAAAACCTCCGTTGCGTCAAAGCTCTTCCCCGCACTCGCCGCCACCGGCATTCTGATGCTCTGCGTGCTGTTGGTGATGGTACCGATTTCGCTGCTGATCGGCATCCTGGCCGGCATGCGCGAGGGCTCGCGAACGGACCGAACGCTGTCCGTCGCCTCGATCGCGTCGACGGCGACGCCCGAATATGTGTCCGGCGTCATCTTCACCGTCATCTTCGCCTCCTGGCTCGGCTGGCTGAACGGTTCGGCCGCCTCGGCAAGCCAGGGCATCACCTTCTACAATTTCACCCTGCCGGTGATGACGCTGGCGATCTACGGCATCGGCTACATCGCCCGCATGACGCGCGCCTCGATGGTCGAGGTGATGACGCAGCAATATATCCGCACCGCCCGGCTGAAGGGGCTTTCCTTCGGCAGCGTCGTCGTCAAGCACGCGCTGCGTAATGCGCTGATCGCGCCGTTCACCGTCATCATGCTGCAATTTCCCTGGCTGCTTACCGGCGTCGTCATCGTCGAGGTGATGTTCCGCTACCAGGGCTTTGGCTACACGCTGGTCGAAGCCGCCGGCAACAACGACATCGATCTGCTGCTTGGCTGTTCACTGGTCTCGGTGTTCATCGTGCTGATCACGCAGCTCATCTCGGATGTCGGCTACGCGTTCCTCAATCCGCGTATCAGAGTTCAATAGGGGGCTGGGGCAGATGCAGGTCGAATATATCGGTGCCTTCAATGTCGTGCTCGGCGTGATTGGGCGTTTCTGGCCGGTCTGGTTAGGGCTTGCCCTGGTGATGGGAGCGAGCTTCGCCTACAAGAAAAGGCTCGGCCTCTACGGCCAGCTGTTCGATAGCGGCGTCGGCATAGTGGGTGTCGGCATCTGCCTGTTCTGGCTGTTCACGGCAATCTTCGCGTCGACCGTCGCGCCCTTCGATCCGCTCGCCCAGGTGCCGATCATGAAGGATGCGCTGCCGGGCGCGCTCGAGCCGGTATCGAAACTCATCTACTATTTCGGCGGCGACAAGCTCGCCCGCGATGTCTTTTCGCGCATGGTCTATGGCAGCCAGATCGTGCTGATCATCGCACCGGCTGCGACCGGTTTCGCGCTGATGGTCGGCATTACGCTCGGTCTGCCCGCCGGCTACTATGGCGGCCGGATCGACACCGTGCTGTCCTTCCTGGCCAATCTGGTGCTGGCCTTCCCGGTGATCCTGCTGTTCTACCTGCTGGTGACGCCGGGCATCATGGATACGCCGATCCCATACGCCATGGCCGGGCTGTTCTTCCTGTTCCCGATCATCTTCTTTTCGGTGCTGTTCTGGACCCGCTACAAGAACCGGCCGGACCGCCTCTATATATTGCTCGGGCTGACGCTGATCATCGGCGGCTGGGTCTATGCCGGCCTGGTGTTCGACGCCGATCCGTTCAAGATCATCCACATCGATCCCAACCAGCTCAACATCTTCGTGGCGGTGGTGTTCGCCTCCAGCCCCGGCGTATTCCGCATCGTGCGCGGCCTGGTGATGGACATCAAGACGCGCGACTATGTGGCGGCGGCGCAGACGCGCGGTGAATCGCCCTGGTACATCATGCTGTGGGAGATCCTGCCCAATGCGCGCGGGCCGCTGATCGTCGATGCCTGCCTGCGCATCGGCTACACCACGATCCTGCTCGGCACGCTCGGCTATTTCGGGCTGGGCCTGGCGCCGGAGAGCCCGGACTGGGGCACCGCAATCAAGGACGCCAGCCGCCTGCTGCGCTCCTTCATCCACCCGGCGCTGCCGCCGACGATCGCGCTGATGTCGTTCGTGCTGGGCTTGAACCTGCTTGCCGACTCGCTGCGCGAACAATCGATGAAAGACTGATCTGCGGGTTTCGGCCCGCGAGCATGAAAATAGGATTGGAGCGACCCATGAATGAGGCAGTTCGAAATCCCGGCAACCCGACCCTTGGGCCAAGCGCTGCGCCGATCATCGAGATCGAGAACCTGTCGATCTCCTTCTTCACCCGCAAGGGCGAGATCCCCGCCGTCATGGACTTTTCCTGCACGGTGATGCCGGGCGAAGCCATGGGCATCGTCGGCGAGTCCGGCTGCGGCAAGTCGACCGTGTCGCTCGGCATCATGCGCGACCTCTCCAACATCGGAAAGATCGTCGGCGGCAAGATCAAGTTCCAGGGCAAGGACATGGGCGAGCTGTCCGACGAGGAGTTGCGCTCCATCCGCGGCAACAAGATCGCCATGATCTACCAGGAGCCGATGGCGAGCCTCAATCCGGCGATGAAGGTCGGCCAGCAATTGATGGAAGTGCCGCTGATCCACGACAAGGTGTCGAAGGAAGAGGCTTACAAAAGGGCGCTCGAAATGGTGCGCTCGGTGAGATTGCCCGATCCCGAACGCATGATGCGTTCCTATCCGCACCAGCTGTCCGGCGGCCAGCAGCAGCGCATCGTCATTGCCATGGCGCTGCTGTCGAAGCCGGCGCTGCTTCTGCTCGATGAACCGACGACGGCGCTCGACGTGACGGTGGAGGCCGGCATCGTCGAACTGGTCAAGGGGCTGGGCGAGAAGTTCGGCACGTCGATGATCTTCGTGTCGCACAATCTGGGCCTCATCCTCGAGACCTGCGACCGCATCACGGTGATGTATTCGGGCGAAGCGGTCGAGACCGGCAAGATCAAGGACGTGTTCGACCGGATGCGCCATCCCTATACGCAAGGGCTGTTCCGCTCGATTCCGCTGCCGGGCGCCGACAAGAATTCGCGGCCGCTGATCTCTATCCCCGGCCAGTTGCCGCTGCCGCATGAGCGGCCCAAGGGCTGCAATTTCGGCCCGCGCTGCCACCATTTCGTTGAGGGCGTCTGCAATGCCGCCGAAATCCCGATGATCGAGGTCGCCGGTCACGAAGGGCATTTCTCGCGCTGCGTGCGCTTCAACGAGATCGACTGGGAAGCGCTGCCTCCCGGCGCCAAGAAGGTCAATGAGAAGGTCGTGCCCGGCGCGCCGGTGCTCAAGATCGAGGATTTGAGAAAATACTACAAGGTCGGCGGCAGCGAAGTGTTCGGCTCCAGCGAAGGCCGCGTGGTCAAGGCCAATGAGACGATCTCGTTCATGGCGCGCGAATCCGAGACCGTCGCCATCGTCGGCGAGTCCGGCTGTGGAAAGTCGACACTGGCCAAGGTCCTGCTGGGGCTGGAGACGGCAAGTGCCGGCACAGTGACGCTGGGCAACAAGGAGATCCAGTCGACCGGCATCGAGAAGCGCAGCGTCGAAACGGTGTCGTCGATCCAGATGGTGTTCCAGAACCCGTTCGATACACTCAATCCCAGCCACTCCGTCGGTTCGCAGATCATCCGCACGCTGGAAAAATTCAAAGTCGGCAACAATGTCGCCGAGCGGCGCAAGCGCATGCTGGAGCTGCTCGACCTGGTGAAGCTGCCGCGGGCCTTCGAGACGCGCAAGCCGCGCCAGTTGTCGGGCGGCCAGAAGCAGCGCATCGGCGTGGCGCGTGCCTTTGCCGGCGATGCCAAGGTGGTGGTGGCCGACGAGCCGGTGTCGGCACTCGACGTCTCGGTGCAGGCGGCCGTGACCGAGCTGCTGATGGACATCCAGCGCAAGAACAAGACGACGATGCTGTTCATCAGCCACGATCTGTCCGTCGTGCGCTACATCGCCGACCGCGTCGTCGTCATGTATCTCGGCTACATCGTCGAGCAGGGCACGACCGACCAGATCNGCGTGGTCAAACGGCACATCGTGCTTGAAGGCGATATCCCGTCGGCGATGAACCCGCCGAGCGGCTGCCCGTTCCAGACGCGCTGCGGCTACAAGAGGCTGGTGCCGGACAATCTGTGCGAGACCAAGGTGCCGCCGGTGAAGCATTTCGGCGATGGCCATATGAGCCTGTGCTGGCTGTCGGACGATGTGCTGGCGACGATGGAGCCGGTGATCAAGTTCGACAGGGAACACGCAGCGCATGAGGGCGTGCCGGAAGACGCACCGGATGGGATCGGCCCCGGTTTCGCCGGCGAACCGCCGAAGCGCCCGCATGGCAAGAAGCCGAGCTGACCAGCCATAGAGGCAATGCCGCTCGTTGGCGCATTGCCGCAGCGTCGCCATAGCTCAAGGAACGACAGCTACGTTCGCTTGAATATTGCTGTCCATTGCTTTATGTGATGCGTGATGTTTGATGCGCGATAGGGAGCATGTTGTGAGAACCACACTTGCAATCGATGACGATGTCCTACTTGCGGCCAAGGCCATGGCGCGACAGCAGGATCGCAGCGTTGGCGACGTCATTTCCGATCTGGCTCGCCGCTCACTGCGCAGGCCCCCGACCGGCGGTGAACGCAACGGCATCCCCTTGCTTGCATCGCGGCCCGACGGCCCGATGGTCGATCTCGAAATGGTCAATGCGCTTCGCGACGAATTGCCGTGACCTTCCTGCTCGACGTCAATGTGTTGATTGCGTTGATCGATCCGGCTCACGTCGCGCATGAAGATGCCCATCGGTGGTTCCAATCCACCGGGCATTTATCATGGGCAACATGTCCCATTACCGAGAATGGCGTCATCAGGATTGTAAGCAACCCGAAATACCCCAATTCTCCGGGTTCGCCCGCCGTGGTGGCGCAGATTGTCGGCAAGCTGCATGCCCTTTCAGGACATCAGTTCTGGCCTGACGAGATCAGCCTTGTCGGTTCCAACGACATCGATGCAGCCAGGATCCTCACCCCGGCACAGGTAACGGATAGCTATCTGTTGGGACTCGCCAAGGCGCGTGACGGCCAATTGGCGACGTTTGACCGAAAGCTGTCGACGGCAGCGGTAAGGGGAGGGAGGTCGATCCTCCACCTGATCCCAAGCGAATGAATGGCTGAGTTCCGCTTCGAGCGCAAACTGCGTGGCTGCAAGACCGCTTGGCAACGTCAGCTGCCGCATTGCCGCAGCTGTTCGGCATAGTCGCGGGCCATCTTTTCGGTCGCCCTGGCGTAGCCCTGCACGCCGGCGTCGCCACGGTTGCCACGGCCGTAGGCGGTCCAGCCGAGATAATAGGCGAGGTAGAGATTGTAGGTGTCGTTGCGGGCGACGCCGAACGTGTCTGATGTCTTGGAATGATACCAGCCGACGAAATCGACGGCATCGGCAAATTTGGTCCGCCGCGCCGCCCAGCTGCCGGTCTCGCTCTGATATTGCGACCAGGTGCCGTCGAGTGCCTGCGAGAAACCGGTGGCCGACGAGACATGTTTCCACGGAATGAAGCCGAGCAGTTTGGTACGCGGCGGCCTGGCATTGCTCTTGAAGCCGGATTCCTTGCGCACCGTCGCCATCAGCACGGGGACGGGGACGCCGTATTTCTGCGAGGCGCGCTCGGCGGCCGACTGCCAGTTGTCGAACCAGCCGTCGTTCTGGTCGAAGACGGCGCAGACATTGTTGATATGGTTGGGCGGCGTCGCGCAGGCCGACAAAGCCAGCAGCACGCCAACCGCTACAATTTTACTCAAACTCGAACTACGCATTGGAAAACGAATAGGCCGAAATCATAAAGGGAATCTTTCGGCGTTTCTTAACGGCTTGCCGGCCTGGCTGCGCTCAGTGGGCCTGTATCATTATTCCGACCTTTCGCGTCGCCTTTATCTCCGTCAGAATTCAAAAATGCCGCCTTGGCTAAAATCGCGTCCGCCAAGGGCGGATTTCTGACAGCGATGTCCGGATGCCGGCGCTCTGATGCCAGGCATGAATGAACCAAGACGAAAGCGCGGCGCGGAGCGAACCAGCAACCGGGGGCCCGCCGCCATCCCGCAACTTCCACTGCGGCGGGTGACCAATCCCTATCCGCCGATGGCGATGCTCTCAGTCGACCAGGTCGAAACGATCCACCAGGCGTCGATGCATATTCTGGAAAATTTCGGCATCGAGGTGATGTCTCAGCGGGCGCTGGCGCTGTTCGAGAAGGCGGGCGCAAAGGTCGACCATGCAACGGCGAACGTCCGCATCGACCGGGGCCTTGTCGCCGAGGCGCTGAAGACCACGCAGTCCAGCTACCGGCTGACGCCGCGCAACCCCGCCAACACCATTCATCTCGGCGGCAACACGATCAATTTCACCCTCGTCGCCGGGCCGCCCAATGTGCACGACACGGAGCGCGGCCGGCGCGCTGGAAACTTGCACGACTATGCCGATCTGACCCGGCTGGCTCAGCATTTCAACTGCATCCACATGCTCGGCAACCAGGTCTGCGCGCCGGTGGAACTGCCGGCGAACACCAGGCACATGGATACCTATTTCACCAATCTGACGCTGACCGACAAATCCTTCCATGTCTCGGCGATCGGACGAGGCCGGGCGCTGGACGGCATCGAGATGATGGCAATCGCGCGCGGGCTGACGCTGGACGAGATGCGCGATGATCCCGGCATTGCCACCATCATCTCGGTCAACTCGCCGCGGCGTTTCGACGAAATGATGGCCGAAGGGCTGATGACCATGGCCGAGTTCGGCCAGTCGGTGGCGGTGACGCCGTTCACGTTGATGGGCGCGATGAGCCCGGTGACGCTCGCCGGCGCCCTGGCGCAGCAGAACGCCGAGGCGCTGTTCGGCGTGGTGCTGACGCAACTGGTGCGCCCCGGTGCGCCGGTGATGTACGGCGCCTTCACCTCCAACGTCGACATGAAGTCGGGCGCGCCGGCCTTCGGCACGCCGGAGAACACCAAGGCCAATATCGCCTCGGGGCAATTGGCGCGGCGCTACAATCTGCCCTACCGCACGACACCGGGGTCGGCATCGAATGCGGCGGACGCGCAAGGCGCCTACGAGACGCTGATGGCGCTGTGGGGCGCTGTGCTCGGCCACGGCAACCTCGTCTACCACGCCGCCGGCTGGCAGGAGGGCGGGCTGACGGTATCGTTCGAAAAGCTCATCATCGATGTCGAGATGATCCAGCACATGATGGAATTCCTGCGCCCGATCGTCGTCGACGAGGCGGAGCTTGCTGTCGAGGCGCTGGGCGCGGTGCCGACCGGCGGCCATTTCTTCGGCGAACCGCACACGCTGGAACGCTATGCCACCGCCTTCTACCAGCCGATGCTGTCCAACTGGCAGAATTACGAGGCCTGGCAGGAAGCCGGCGGCCTCGACACCACGGCGCGCGCGACGCGGCTGTGGAAGAAGGCGCTGGAAGATTATGTCGAGCCGGTAATGGATATCGCCGTGCGCGAGGCGCTGGAGGCGTATGTGGCCAGGCGCAAGGAAGCGATCGGGCAGGGCGAGCCGTGACTTTTTCAGCGTCGGCGCGCGGCGCTGCCTTTCTGATTCACCTTATCTCCTCAACTCATTGATAACAGAGCAAAACTCATGAAATCGCATGCAAAGGTCGTGGTCATTGGCGGTGGCGTCGTCGGGTGTTCGGTGCTGTTCCATCTGGCCCGCCATGGCTGGACCGATGTCGTGCTGCTGGAGCGCGACGAGCTGACCTCGGGCTCGACCTGGCATGCGGCCGGCGGCATGCACACGATCAATGGCGACCCCAACGTCGCCAAGCTGCAGAAATACACGATCTCGCTCTACAAGGACATCGAGGAGCTGTCGGGACAGGCGACCGGCGTACATCTGACGGGCGGCGTGCTTCTGGCGGCGACCGAGGCGCGGCTCGACTGGCTGCGCGGCGTCGTCGCCAAAGGGCGTTACCTCGGCATCGAGCTCGAAGAAATATCGGCCAATGAAGCGGCCGAGCTGATGCCGCTGCTCGACCCGAAACAATTCGTCGGCGCCGTCCGCAACAAGGAGGACGGCCATCTCGATCCCTCCGGCGTGACCCATGCCTATGCCAAGGCCGCGCGGAAACTGGGCGCCGAGGTCGAGCGCTTCACCAAGGTCGAGGACATTGTGCGCCGGCCCGACGGCATGTGGCGCGTCGTCACCAACAAGGGCGAAGTGGTGGCCGAGCATGTCGTCAATGCCGGCGGGTTATGGGCGCGCGAGGTCGGCCGCATGGTCGGGCTGGAGCTGCCGGTGCTGGCAATGGAGCACATGTACCTGATCACCGAGGATATGCCCGAGGTGGCGGCGTGGAACGCCAAGACCGGGACCGAGATCATCCATGCCGTCGATTTCGATGGTGAGCTGTACCTGCGCCAGGAGCGCGGCGGCATGCTGATGGGCACGTACGAGAAGGCCAATAAGGTCTGGTCCGAATTCCAGACGCCATGGAATTTCGGCCATGAATTGCTGGAGCCGGACATTGACCGCATCGCGCCGTCGCTCGAAGTCGGCTTCAGGCATTTCCCGGCCTTCGAGAGGACCGGCATCAAGCAGATCATCAACGGGCCCTTCACCTTCGCGCCGGACGGCAATCCGCTGGTTGGGCCGGTGCGTGGCCTTCCCGGCTTCTGGGTCGCCTGCGGCGTCATGGCGGGCTTTTCACAAGGCGGCGGCGTCGGCCTGGCGCTGTCCAACTGGATGATCGAGGGCGATCCCGGCGCCGACATCTGGGCGATGGATGTCGCGCGCTACGGCGACTGGGCGACGATGGCCTACACCAACGCCAAGGTGCGCGAGAACTACTCGCGCCGCTTCTCGATCCGTTTCCCCAATGAGGAGCTGCCCGCCGGGCGGCAGCTGAAGACGACGCCGATCTACGATTTGCTGTCGGCCAAGGGCGCGCAATGGGGCGTGTCCTATGGGCTGGAAGTGCCGCTCTGGTTTGCGCCCGAGGGTGTCAAGGACGAGTTCTCGTGGCGGCGGTCCAGCGATTTTTCCCATGTCGCCAATGAGGTCGCGACGGTTCGTGAGAGCGTCGGCCTGGCGGAGATTTCGAACTTCGCCAAATACAAGGTGACGGGAGAAGGGGCGGCCGCTTGGCTCGACCGGATCTTCGCCTGCAAGTTGCCCAAGCCAGGCCGCATGACGCTGGCGCCGATGCTGAAGGATGACGGCAAGCTCATCGGCGATTTCACGCTGGCCAATATCGGTGCCCCCAATTCCAACGGGACCGAGTGGTTCATCGCCGGCTCCGGTATCGCCGAGCAGTATCATATGCGCTGGTTCGAGGCGCATTTACCTGCGGATAGCTCAGTGCGCATGGAGGCGCTGGGGCAGAAACTGACCGGTCTGGCGATCGCCGGACCCAAGGCGAGGGAGGTGCTGGCGAAGGTCAGCCGCGCGGATGTCGCCAACACCGCATTCCCCTTCATGGCGGTCGCGAAAATGGACATCGGCACGGCGCCGTGCCTGGTCGGCCGCCTCAGCTACACCGGCGATCTCGGCTACGAGATCTGGGTGGCGCCGGAATATCAGCGCGCTGCCTTCCAGGCGTTGATGGCGGCAGGCGAGGAATTCGGCCTCGGCCTGTTCGGCTCGCGCGCGCTCAATGCGCTGCGGCTGGAGAAAAACTACGGCTCATGGGCGCGCGAATACCGGCCGATCTACGGGCCGCTGGAGGCCGGGCTCGACCGTTTCGTCGCCTATGGCAAGGATGCCGATTTCGTCGGCAAGGCCGGCGCTCTTGCCGAGCGCAAGCAGGGCGGCAAGCTCAGGCTGCGCACATTTATCCTCGATGCCGACGATGCCGATGTCATCGGCGACGAGCCGATCTGGTACGATGGCGCGGTGCGCGGCTGGGTGACGTCGGGCGGCTATGCGCATCACTCGAAGAAATCCGTCGCCATCGGCTATGTGCCGAAGGAGATCGCAGACAAGAGCGACGGCTTCGAAATCGAACTTTTGGGCAAGCGCCACGCGGCGCGCGTTCAGGCAGCGCCGCTCTTTGACGCGAACTTCGAGCGAATGCGCGCCTGAGGCGCTTCGGCTTCGCCGAGGCGCTTCAGATTCTTGTTTTGTGCAAGTCGTTTTTTGTGCAAGTCGTTACCCCAAAACCGCTGCGCACTTTTGGGCGACATGCATCAGGCGCGTCAGGTGCTGCGGCGGTTGTCGAGCGCGAAGGCGCCGGCGCCGGCAAACACCAGATAGAGGAAGATGAAGCAGAAGGAGATCGCGGCATCGCCGCTGTTGTTGACCGGGAAGAAGTCGCGCGGGTAGTGCGCCATGAAATAGGCGATGGCCATCTCGCCGGCCAGCAGGAACGCGACCGGGCGGGTGAACAGACCGAGCGCCAGCAGGATGCCACCGGCGAATTCCAGGATGCCTGCCGTCGCCGTCAGGCCGGTAAGAGCGTGTGGCTCGGCGCTGACCGGAAAATTGAACAGTTTCTGCGAGCCATGCTCGATGAACTGCAGGGCTGTGATGATGCGCAGGACGCCGAGTGCCTGCGGCTGAAATCTGGCGAGACCGTCAAAAAGCTTCATCTAAACTCCATTTTTCCAACCATGTGGCCCGGCCATAAATCATCACCCGACGCTGGACCATTCACTTCCCATGGCCTGTCATCAACAATCGGTGATTGCAATTATTTCCAGTCTGACTTCGAAATTTGCTCTCGTTATGGTTGCATACATCTCGTTAAGGTTGTATATCTGCGTGTAGACACTCCAAACCAGACGGGTTCCTTCGCCATGAAAAAAGTCGCCATCAGCCTGTTCGCAATCCTCGCAAGCACCAGTTTCGCCATGGCCGCTGATGCTGGCTGCGATGCCTTCAAATGGCCGGTGACACGCGAGCAGGAACTGTTTCCGGCAGCGCCCGCCGCGCAGTCCGGTGCCTCTCTTGCTTTCGGCGAAGCCGCGGATATGGCGCTGGAGCCGGTCGATGCGGTCAGCTTCACGGTCTCACCGCAACGCGCGCCGGCAGCCGGCACGTTCGGCGCGACGGCAAACGTGGCCGTGCCAACGGAAGGAGAGCTCCAGATCAGCCTGTCCGATGAGGCCTGGGTCGACGTCATTCAGGATGGCCAGGCCGTGAAATCAGCCGGTTTCAGCGGCGTGAAGACCTGCCCCGGCATCCGCAAGAGCGTGCGCTTCAAGCTGACGCCTGGCGCAGCCACGATCCAGCTCAGCGGCGCCAGGAAAGAGAACCTCAAGGTTGCGGTGCTGGCGCCAGAGTGACCGCGCCCGGACGCGCCTCTCATCGCACCGGCGGCGCGATGAGAGCAGTTCCGTGCAGGCGAGTACCGGAGGGGATCAGCGGCCCGGCGCGATCAGCGCGAAATAAGCGCCTTGCGGATCGGTGAACTGGGCAATCCATTGGCCGGTCGGCACCGGCATCGGACCCATGACAATTTTGCCGCCATTGTCGGTGACGCGTTTGGCGGCTGCGTCGATGGCGCCGACATTGAAGTAGAACAGCCAGACCGGCACCGGCAGCTGTTGCGGCTTGTTCATGATGCCGCCGCCAGATTCAGGGCCGGCCGAGAAGGTCTGATAGATGCCCATCTCGCCGACGTCCATGCTACCGGCATCGGTCCAGCCGAACTGGCTTGAATAGAAATCGAAGGCCTTCTGGCGGTCGGCCGCATAAAGCTCGTGCCAGCCGACATGGCCCGGCGTCGTTGCCGGAAGGACGGGCTGGTCGGGGCCATTGGGCTGCAGGAACATGAAGGCGGCGCCTTGCGGGTCGGCGAGGACGGAGAAGCGGCCGACGCCGGGAATGTCGTCGGGTTCGCGGTGAACAGCCCCGCCGGCGGCTTTCAGTGCCTCGGTCGAGACATCGGTATCGCTGGTGTGGATATAGCCGAACCAGGCCGGCTTCAGACCCGTCCTGGCTGCTTCCTCGGGCAGGGTCATCAGCCCGCCGACGCCACGCTCGGCGGAGTTCACCACGATATAGCGCGGCATGCCGGGCGCCTTGTCGAAGGGCTCGGCCCGCCAGCCGACCACGGTGGTGTAGAACGCTTGCGCCGCATCGAGGTCGCTGGTCATCAACTCGTACCAGAAGAAGGGCATTGGGGATTTCGGCATTCTCGGTCTCCTCACCTTCATGCATAGATCGTCGTCCGATCCATCAAAGGACGTTTCAGCGACGCGAATCCGACAGCGAAGCGGAGAAAGTTCAACGGCTGCGTTGACACATCGTTCCGCACTTCGTCCCGCTCGACGCCTTGCACGTGCGGCGGTTTTCGACTTTCCTTGGGCAAACGAGGGGTAGTCGTTTCATGCGCCTTATGTCGCTCACGCCTGAGCTTGTGTCACTGTGTCATCGCGAAGAGGTCGATCCCGGGCCGGACGGCAGCTGGACGCAGCTGAACGACGAGGATTTTCGCACGCTTGCCTTACAGCTCTCCGACGAAGCCGATGCGGGGCCGTTATGGGTGTTCGCCTATGGCTCGCTGATCTGGAAGCCGGCTTTCGAGTCCGTCGAACGCCAGCGCGCCACTGCGTTTGGCTGGCATCGCTCCTTCTGCCTCGACATGGTGCGCTGGCGCGGCAGCGTCGCGCAGCCGGGGCTGATGATGGCGCTCGAACGCGGCGGCCGATGCGACGGCGTCATCTACCGCCTGCCCGACGGCGACAAGCCGCAGCAGATCGAAAGACTGCTGCGGCGCGAGATCGACGACCATGAGAGTGTCAGCTCGGTCCGGTGGGTTCCCGTGCGCACGGAGCAGGGCCGGATACGGGCGCTCGGCTTCTGGGTCGGGGTGACCGGCAGGGGAACGTCGCTCGGGCAGCCGCTGGACAAGGTGGCGGGGGTGCTTGCCAGAGCCTGCGGCCATGTCGGCTCGGGCGCGGAATATCTCTACAACACCGTCAGCCACCTCGAGGAATTCGGCATCCGCGACCGCAATCTGTGGCGGCTGCAGCAACTGGTTGCCGACGAGATCAGGTCGATCCACAGGGGTACTCCCTGAGGTCCACTACTAGGTCGTGAACCCATAAACGACGGTGGCGGATGCTCAGTGATTTTGGATTGCTCCGAGCTTGATCCAAACCCATTCGGGGTTCCTGTCGTCGTCGGCCCAGATTTCGACCGACACAGGACCGGGTGGAACGGGTATATTTAGATAGTGGAACGAAGCGCTGTCGCTCACGGTTAGCACGCCAGTCGCAGCCTCGATAACACCGGTGAACATTTCTTTTCCCCGGGCATCACATTTCTCGTCACTGACGGTGACGAGCGAGGCTCCGTCGACATAGGAGAGCACATAGAAACACAAGCAATTAGCCGTCGCTGTCGCAAAGGACTGGCCTGTGTTGTCGGGAAATCTCACGTTCGGCGATGCGTCGGAGAGAAACAGGATCGGGTGCGTGGTCTCGATCTGCATTTGGAACTTGGACATCGCTTCCTCCGGTTGAGTATTCTCGCTTCTCCGGGGCCGCTCTCCAAGGCCTTTTCACAAAGTAATTGTCGGTTCGCAGACGCCACACCTGACAGGCAGCCGGAGGTAAATCTCCCACGGGCTCCCACCGGTGAGCCGTCTCCCTATCATCGGTCATCGCCTTCTCCGTTGAATGAAAGCCGCGCATCGTGCTCAAGCGCCCTATCATTTCGCGCTGGCCTGGAACAGCTTGCCGCGACTTGGAGCTTGTCGCGCTCCCCTCTTTGAGGACGCAACCGTCACTCATAACATGAGCAACTAAATCATATTATCAGCTAGGCTTTTCAGCAACTTGGGTCGAAAATTGACCAATTGATAAAAAAATAAAACGTGCTAGCCTTCCCCAAAACGAAAACATGGGGAACTGACGATGCCAGAAGGCCAGTTCAAGGACGGCATTGCCGGCGGCCGGCTTGCCGCCGACCAGTACGCCGAGAATTTTTCCGATCTGCATCCGCCGCTCGATCACCACGAAGCGCTGGTCGAATCCGATCGCTGCTATTTCTGCTACGACGCGCCGTGCATGAATGCATGCCCGACCTCGATCGACATTCCGCTGTTCATCCGCCAGATATCGACCGGCAACCCGATCGGTTCGGCCAAGACGATTTTCGACCAGAACATACTGGGTGGCATGTGCGCCCGCGTCTGCCCGACCGAGACGCTTTGCGAAGAGGTCTGCGTGCGCGAGGTGGCGGAAGGCAAGCCGGTGCAGATCGGCCGCCTGCAACGCTACGCCACCGATGTCGCCATGGCCGAGCACAAGCAGTTTTATCCGCGCGCTGAATCGACCGGCAAGTCGGTCGCCGTCGTGGGCGCCGGACCGGCCGGTCTTGCCGCGGCCCACCGGCTCGCCCGCCAGGGCCATGACGTCACCATTCTGGAAGCCCGCCCGAAGGCCGGCGGCCTCAATGAATATGGCATCGCCGCCTACAAGAGCATCGACAATTTCGCCCAGGCCGAGGTCGACTATGTCATGGGGATCGGCGGCATCGATATCCATAACGGCAAGGCGCTCGGCCGCGACTACCAGCTGTCGGACCTGATCCTGAATTACGATGCCGTCTTCCTCGGCATGGGGCTAGGCGGCGTGAATGCGTTGCGCGCGGATGGCGAGGACGCCGATGGCGTTGTCAATGCGGTCGAGTTCATCGCCGGGCTACGCCAGGCCAGCGATCTCGCGAGCCTGCCGGTCGGCCGGCGCGTCGTCGTCATCGGCGGCGGCATGACGGCGATCGATGCCGCGGTGCAGTCGAAGCTGCTCGGCGCCGAGGAGGTGACGATCTGCTACCGGCGCGGCCAGGAGCACATGAACGCCTCCGAGTTCGAGCAGGATCTGGCCGCGGCCAACGGCGTCACCATCCGCCACTGGCTGCAGCCGAAGCGGGTCATCGCCGAGGCTGGCAAAGTGTCGGGCATCGAGCTCGAATACACCGCTATGAACGGGGACAGGCTTGCCGGCACGGGCGAGACGCTGACGCTTACCGCCGACCAGGTGTTCAAGGCCATCGGCCAGAGCTTTGTGCCGGCCGCGCTTAATGGAAGCGGCGCCTCGATCGATCTTGAAGCCGGCCGCATCAAGGTCGATGCGGAAGGCCGCACCTCGCTCGCCAATGTCTGGGCCGGCGGCGACTGCATCTTCGGCGGCGACGATTTGACGGTCTCGGCCGTCGCGCAAGGCCGCGACGCGGCGGAGAGCATCAACCGGGCACTGGCTGGAGGAAGCTGGAATGCCTAACGTCGTCAAGTTCGTTGGAGCTTTAAGCACGAGCCTGTTGCTGTTTTCTGCCAACGCCTCGGCGGCTCATCGTGTGACCAGATATTTTGATCAACCGGACGTTCGCGCAGGGGAGGCGTTCTCTCCTATGCTTGGGTGCGGGAACGAGGAGCTCATCTCTGGAGGTTACGCGCTTGATATCCCGCCGGCCAACCCTACTGCGTTGGTTGTATCGGCAAGTTATCCGTTTAGCGACCATGTGTGGCAGGTCGTCGTCCGAAACGATTCGAGTGAGCCTGTAGCAGTTCAGATGACTCTTGTTGTGATCTGTAGCTAGCGGAGAGAGTTATGACCGACATCCGCAACAATTTCGTCGGCATCAAATCGCCCAATCCGTTCTGGTTGGCCTCGGTAAAGCCGACCCGCTTGATCAACCGGGCACTGCGATGATCGCGCCGATCCTCGCTGCCGTCATCGGCACCGCGGCAATGCCGGCGGCTTCACCGGACTATTGGCTCTATACGCAATGGTGTGACGCGAAGGGTGAAGAGCGGATGTCCGTCGAGGCATCCGGTGTCGGCTTCAGCGAGCACACGATCTGCCAATGGACATCCGGGCCGCCAAGCGGCGATCATGTTGAGACAAGGATTTCATGCGCCAGCGTCTATCTCAACGGGGACGAGACCGTGCGCATGGATGAAAAAATGGTCGGGCTGGAAGCGCGCAAGGGCGATCCGGACCAGATCACGGTAACGGTCGAAGGTGAACCGCCATCGGTTTTTCTTCGATGCGAGGAATGATCCGATAGGCAACGCTTTAAGGTGGCGGTAAGCCCGCCACGGCCAGAGGAGAAAGACCCATGGCAGACATCCGCAACAATTTCGTCGGCATCAAATCGCCCAATCCGTTCTGGCTGGCTTCGGCGCCGCCGACCGACAAGGCCTACAATGTCATCCGCGCCTTCAAGGCGGGCTGGGGCGGCGTCGTGTGGAAGACGCTGGGCGAAGAAGGTCCGCCGGTGGTCAACGTCAACGGCCCGCGTTATGGCGCGATTTGGGGGGCCGACCGGCGCCTGCTCGGCCTCAACAATATCGAGCTGATCACCGACCGCGATTTGCAGGTCAATCTGCGCGAGATCAAACAGGTCAAGAAGGACTGGCCCGACCGCGCCATCGTCGTCTCACTGATGGTGCCATGCGTCGAGGAAAGCTGGAAGGCGATCCTGCCGGTGGTCGAGGAGACCGAAGCCGACGGCATCGAGCTCAATTTCGGCTGCCCGCACGGCATGTCGGAACGCGGCATGGGCGCGGCTGTCGGCCAGGTGCCTGAATACATCGAAATGGTAGTGCGCTGGTGCAAGGCCAACACCCGCATGCCTGTCATCACCAAGCTGACGCCGAATATCACAGATGTGCGCAAGCCGGCGCGCGCCGCACTCTCCGGCGGAACCGACGCGGTGTCGCTGATCAACACCATCAACTCGATCACCGGCGTCGACCTCGACAGTTTCGCGCCGCAGCCGACCATCGACGGCAAGGGCTCGCATGGCGGCTATTGCGGCCCGGCGGTGAAGCCGATCGCCATGAACATGGTGGCCGAGATCGCCCGCGATCCGGAAACGCGCGGCCTGCCGATCTCCGGCATTGGCGGCATCACCACCTGGCGCGATGCGGCTGAATTCATGGCGCTCGGCGCCGGCAATGTGCAGGTGTGCACGGCGGCGATGACATACGGCTTCAAGATCGTGCAGGAGATGATCGCCGGTCTCGAAAACTGGATGGACGAGAAAGGCCACGCCTCGCTCAACGACATTGTCGGCCGCGCCACGCCCAACGTTACCGACTGGCAGTATCTCAACCTCAATTACATCGCCAAGGCGCGTATCGACCAGGACGCCTGCATCAAATGCGGCCGCTGCCACATCGCCTGCGAGGACACTTCGCACCAGGCAATCACCAACATGGTCGACGGCGTCAGGCATTTCGAGGTGATCGAGGCCGAATGCGTCGGCTGCAATCTGTGCGTCAATGTCTGCCCGGTCGAGAACTGCATCACCATGGAGCCGCTGGCCGCCGGCGTGATGGACCAGCGCACCGGCAAGCCGGTGTCGCCGGTCTATGCCAACTGGACGACGCACCCGAACAACCCGATGGCCAAGGTGGCTGCGGAGTAGGGAACGGGTCGAAGAAAAAAGCGGCGCTTTCGAGCGCCGTTTTTCATTTTCCAATTGCAGATAAAATTTATCTAGGATAAAAGATATCCATGAATAGGAGCGCAACATCGTGAAACTGGGCGAGGGTGTAGAAGCGGCCATCCATTGCGCGGCCACACTGGCCAGCGTGGAGGGCAACAGCACGATACCGGGTGCTGCTTTGGCAGAGTCCTTCGGCCTGTCGCCGAGCTATCTGCTGAAACATCTGAACCAGCTGACTGCTGCGCGCATCCTGGAATCGGTGCCGGGACCGGCGGGCGGCTACCGGCTGGCGCGTCCGGCCGAGCGCATCACGCTGCTCGATATCGTGCTTGCGGTCGAGGGTCGCGAGCCGGCCTTCCGCTGCGGCGAGATCCGCCAGCGCGGCCCGGTCAAGATCGATGCTTCGGCCTATGTGAAGCCGTGCGGCATCAATGCCGCGATGCTGAAAGCCGAGCGTGCCTATCGTGCCGCTCTCGCGGAAACCCGGTTGTCCGACATCGTGGCTGACTACAAGGCCGAAGGCGATCCGCGATCGTTTGCCGCCAGCTGTGCCTTTGTGGCGCGCCATCAGCGGCCGCAGAAACCCGCTTCGACCAAACAGATTTAATCCCCCGCAAACAGATGTGAAAGGAAAGACGATGAAACAGAGACTGCAATTCTTCGCCAAGGCGCCTGAGATCATGAAAGCCGTGTCGGCGCTCAACAAGGCGGTCGACGAATGCGGGCTTGAAGTGAGCCTGCTGCATTTGATCAAGCTCCGCGCCTCGCAGATCAATGGCTGCTCCTACTGCGTCGAGATGCATAGCCGCGAGGCGAGGCGCGATGGCGAAACCGAGACACGGCTCTATCTGGTTTCGGCCTGGAAGGAATCGCCGCTGTTTTCCGAGCGCGAACGCGCGGCGCTTGCTTGGACCGAGGCAACGACCCTGATCGCCAACAATGGCGTTTCGGACGAACTCTATGCCCGCACGCTAGAGCACTTCTCGGAAGAGGAACTGGTCAAGCTGTCGGTCGCGATCGGCATGATCAACACCTGGAACCGGCTCTGCATCCCGTTCCACGCCATTCACCCGATGCCGGCTGCCAAAGCAGCCTGACCGTCCGGTTAGTCATGGAGCGCCGTGGAAAGGGCGGCGCTCCACCTGTTTCATGCTTAAGTACGGGGAAGATTTCATGCCTGTCGATTTGCCTTCGACCTTTTTGTTTCTCGGCCGCCTGTTGCTCGGCGGCGCCTTCGTTTGCGCCGGCCTGCGCAATGTTCAGAACGAGACCTTCCTGACAGGGCTGATGACCGCGCGCGGCGTGCCGCAGGCGAGATTGGCGTTGTGGGCCGGCATCGTCCTGCAGACCATTGCCGGCGCGCTGTTGATGGCCGGCCTGTGGACTGCGACCGCCTGCGCCGTGCTGCTGCTGTTTCTCATCGTCGCCACGCCGATGTTCCACAATTTCTGGGACCATCAGGGCCCGGACCGGGCGTCGCGCATCAACGGTTTCGTAGGCAACGTCGCACTGGCCGGAGGCCTTCTCACGCTGATCGCGCAGTCGCTGTAAGGTCACGCCGCGTAGCGCAGGCCGCCGTCGCAGGTCAGCACCTGGCCGGTCATGAAGCCGTTGGAGACTAGAAAGGCGATTGCGCCGGCGACGTCTTCGGCGCGGCCGATCCTGCCCACCGGGGTTTTGCCGGCATATTCGCTGAACACCGCCTGCCGCTGGTCTTCGGCCAGGAAATCCCACCACGGCGTGTCGATGACGCCGGGCGCCACGACATTGACGCGCAGCGGCTTCAGTTCGACCGCCAGGATCGGCACCACCGTCAACAGCATGCCGTTGACGGCGGCAATGCCAGCCACGCCGGGCGCCGACAATTGTGCCGACACCGCCGAGATGAAAGTGACCGATCCCGATCTGTTGAGCGTCGGCAAGGCAGCCTGCAGGCAGGACAGCTGCGGCCTGACTTTCTCGTCGACGCCGCCGGCGATGTCTGAGAGATCGAGGGTTTCGAACGGCCCAAGTCCCTTGCCGCCGCTGGCAGCCAGCACGAGGTGATCGAACGGTCCGAGTTCCCCAAAGAAATGGCGGACTTCATCCGGCTTCGAAGCATCGAAGGCAGCTTTTTCGGCGGCGCCGCCGAGGCTCTTCCAGGCGCTGGTGAGCTTGTCCTGGCTTCGTCCGGTGATGGTCACCTTCATGCCTGGGCCCAGCAGTTTTCGCGCCGTTGCGAGGCCGATGCCGGATGAGCCGCCGATGACGACCGTGTGTTCGATCTTGCCGGTCATGAATGCTGTTCCTTCGATTTTGCGGAGACTTGGCCGACGAAGTCGAGGCTCAGGGTTCGCAATTGCTGTCTGGCCTTGGCGTCATAGGCTTGTGCTTCGGCGCGGGATTCCTTTAGGCCATCGAAATAGAGGCCACTGCGGCCCTCCAGGGCGGGCGATGTCGCGAGGTTGAGAATGGCGTCGGCGCCGGTCTCGACCGAGCTCCATGGCGTCACGCCGGCTTGGCGGACCATGGTGGTGTTCATGTAGCTCGCTGGATGCAGAGCGTTGACGGTGACGCCGCTGCCTTTCAACTCTCCGGCCAGGTCGATGGTGAACAGGATCTGCGCCAGCTTGCTCTGGCAATAGGCGCGCACGCCGTCATAGGAACGTGTCAGCATGACATCGCCGAAATCGATCGCCTGCTGGCCGGCCGAAGCGACGTTGATGATGCGCGCCGGCGAACTCGCCTTGAGCAGCGGCAGCAGTTCCGAGGTCAGCAGGAAACCGGCGAGATAGTTGACCGCAAAGCGCAGTTCGAAGCCGTCGGCGCTGAGCTGTCGCTTGGCGCCGGCCGTGCCGATGCCGGCATTGTTGATGAGGATGTCGAGCCGGTCGGTTTTTGCGCGTACGGCCTCGGCAAGGCGGCGGACCTCGGCTAGCGAGGCGAGGTTGGCGGCGAGGAACTCGGCCTTGCCGCCGGCGGATTCGATTTCTGCGACGGTTGCCTTGCCGCGAGCCGCGTCACGGCCATGCACCAGCACGCGCGCGCCGCCGGCGCCCAGCCTTTGCGCGACGACACGGCCGACGCCGTCGGTCGAACCGGTGATGAGGATTGTCTTGTCTTTCAGATCCATATTCAGAGCCTCCATCTCTCTGGATGGAAGATGGGGCGCCTGACCCAGCCCAAACAGTTCAAACTTTATCCTGGTATCAATACTGCTATAATAGCTCTCATGGATGCCCCCACGCACTCCGCTGAAGACAGCCGCCGGCGCGAGCTTGGCGCCTTCCTGCGCTCGCGCCGCGAAAGATTGACGCCGTCCGCCACCGGCATCGCGACCGGCCTGCGGAGACGCACGCCAGGCTTGCGTCGCGAGGAAGTGGCGATGATCGCCGGCGTCGGCACCACCTGGTACACATGGCTAGAGCAGGGGCGCGAGGTCAGACCCTCGGTGGAGGTGCTAGCGGCGCTCAGCGAAGCGCTGCGCCTCGACGCCGTTGAAAGGCGGCATCTGTTCATCCTGGCAGGCCGCCAGCAACCGGAGAACCGCGTGGCTGCGCCGGAAAAGGTCGATGGCCCGCTAATGCATATGCTGGAGAGCCTGGTGCTGCAGCCGGCCTATGTCGTCGGGCGGCGCTGGGATGTGCTGGCCTGGAATCCGGCGGCGGTAGCGGTGTTCGGTGATTATGGCCTGCTAGAGGGCGACGCCCGCAACATCGTCCACATGGTGTTCACCAATCCGCATCACCGGCGCCTGCTGGTTGACTGGGAGCAATTGGCGCGCACCGTGCTGGCCTCGTTCCGGGCGGAAAGCGCCCGCTATGTGGGCGATGCGGATTTCGAGCGGCTGATCGTGCTTATGACGCGCTCAAGTCCGGAGTTTCGCGACTGGTGGCCGCAACGCGACGTGGCACGCCGATTGTCGGGGGTGAAACATGTCCGACATCCGAGCGCCGGCGCCATGACGTTCGAGCATATGAGCCTGTCGATCGACGACGGCTCGGACATGAAGCTGATCGTCTACACGCCGCTGGCCGAACAGAATTCGATCGAGAAGCTGCAGAATTTGCTTGAGGCGATGTCGGCGGAGCGCCGCAGCGCCTGACGCCCAAGGTCAGCCCTTCGGCTTCAGCCCATCAATGAACAACTGCTCCAGAAACCGCGCCGCATCCTCGAAGCGGCCGTCGCCGCCGCGATCGGGCCCAAGCACCGCGCGGACCTGGACATCGAAATCGGCATAGTGCTGCGTCGTCGCCCAGATCGAAAAGATCAGGTGCCAGGGATCGGTGCGGGCGATTTTTCCTGCGCGCATCCAGCCCTTGATGACGTTGGCCTTCTCGTCGACCAGCGTTTTCAGCTCACCCGCCAGCAGCGGCATGATGCGCGGCGCGCCTTGCAGGATCTCGTTGGCGAACAGCCGGCTTTCCCTGGGAAAATCACGCGCCATTTCGAGCTTGCGCCGGATGTAGCTCCTGAGCTCGGTCAGGGGGTCGCCGATGTCGTCGAGTTCACGTAGCGGCGCCAGCCACGTCGCCAGCAGCCGCTCCATCAGCGTTTCGTGGATGTCTTCCTTGCGGCGGAAATAGTAGAGCAGGTTCGGCTTCGACATCCCGGCGGCCTCGGCGATCTGGTCGATGGTCGAACCGCGAAAGCCGTTGGCGGAGAAGACTTCGAGGGCTGCCTCCAGGATCAGTTCGCGCTTTTCCTGCTGGATGCGGGTGCGGCGAGGGGCTGAGCCTTCCATGGCGCCGCTCACCCCTGCAAGCCTTGGCCGCAGGGTTCATCTGGACCAATTCTCTGGACCAGTTTTTCTCTTACCCGTGGAGCGCACTTCGCAGGCCGCATTTCCGCTAGTAATCCCTTGACCGCCGACAGGGCGGTGCTAACGTTTGTCCAATCGGTCAAAAATTTGCGTAGCATGAAAACGCAGCAAAGACCAAGCTTTGGAAAGACCAAGCGTTAGCCGCACCGAAACAGGTTACAAGGGGAAGTCTTGGTCATGTCCAACCGGCTGAAAGTCACGCCGAACGATCTCAGCGCATTCTGGATGCCGTTCACGGCAAACCGGCAGTTCAAACAGGCGCCGCGCATGTTCGTGTCCGCCAAGGACATGCACTACACCACCAGCGACGGCCGCAAGGTGCTCGACGGCACCGCCGGCCTCTGGTGCGTCAATGCCGGCCATTGCCGTCCCAAGATCACCGAGGCGATCCAGCACCAGGCGGCCGAACTCGACTATGCGCCGGCCTTCCAGATGGGCCACCCCATCGTGTTCGAGCTGGCCAACCGCCTGGTCGATCTCGCGCCCAAGGGCATGGACCATGTCTTCTTTACCAATTCCGGTTCGGAATCGGTCGAAACGGCGCTGAAGATGGCGATCGCCTATCACCGTGTGAAGGGCGAGGGCGCGCGCACCCGCCTGATCGGCCGCGAACGCGGCTATCACGGCGTCAATTTCGGCGGCATCTCGGTCGGCGGCATCGTCACCAACCGCAAGATGTTCGGCACGCTGCTCGGCGGCGTCGACCACATGCCGCACACGCATCTGCCGGAAAAGAACGCCTTCTCCAAGGGCGTGCCGGAATATGGCGCGGAACTCGCCAACGAGCTGGAGCGCATCGTTGCCCTGCATGACGCCTCGACCATCGCCGCCGTCATCGTCGAACCGGTCGCCGGCTCCACCGGCGTCATCCTGCCGCCGAAGGGCTATCTGCAGAAACTGCGCGAGATCTGCACCAAGCACGGCATTTTGCTGATCTTCGACGAGGTCATCACCGGTTTCGGCCGTCTCGGCGCGCCGTTCGCAGCGGATTATTTCGGCGTCACGCCCGACATCATGACCACCGCCAAGGGCGTCTCCAACGGCGTCATCCCGATGGGCGCGGTGTTCGTGAAGAAGGAAATCCACGACGCCTTCATGACCGGCCCCGAGCACATGATCGAGTTCTTCCACGGCTACACCTATTCGGGCAATCCGATTGCGTGCGCCGCGGCACTCGGCACGCTCGACACCTACAAGGAAGAGGGCCTGCTGACCCGCGGCGAGGAACTGGCGCCCTACTGGGAAGATGCGCTGCATTCGCTGAAGGACGAGCCGCATGTCATCGACATCAGGAATATCGGCCTGATCGGCGCGATCGAACTGGCGCCGATCGCCGGCAGCCCGACCAAGCGGGCCTTCTCGGCCTTCGTCAAGGCGTTCGAGCGCGGCGCGCTGATCCGCACCACCGGCGACATCATCGCGCTGTCGCCGCCACTGATCATCACCAAGGGCCAGATCAACGAATTGATCGACCATGTCAGAGAAGTGCTGAGGGCGATCGATTGACAAACCGGGCGCGGATAGCCCTCCCCCTCGAGGGGAGGGTGGCCGCGAAGCGGTCGGGTGGGGTCGGTGCGACCGGACGCCGACCTGCTCTTTTGTTCCGAGGCCGCTCCTGATGCCCCGTACCCGCGTGAGCTTCGAAATGCGCCAAAAGGCGCGAGCGCTTCGAATTCACGCGACCAAGGGAGAATCGCTGCTGTGGTATGAACTGCGGGACCTGAAATCAGCCGGCATCAAGTTTCGCCGTCAGTGCCCGATTGGCCCGTACATCGTGGATTTTGCCTGCTTGGCGGTGAAGCTGATCGTTGAGGTCGATGGCGACATGCACGAACACGACAGGGGTAGTCGGCACGATGCCGTTCGCGATGCTTATCTGCGATCGCTCGGATTTGAAGTCTTCCGTGTTGACGAGCCCGATGTCATAAACAGCGCTTGGCACGTCGCGCAGGTGGTCAAAGAGAAGGTCGCGCGCGTCGCGGGCGACCCCACCCGACCGCTTCGCGGCCACCCTCCCCTCGAGGGGGAGGGGGACGCCGCCGCCCCGCAACCGATGAGGTTTTAGAGCATGGCCGCCCCAGGCGAGAATCTGCGAATCAATTCAGACCGTTTGTGGGATTCCATCATGCAGATGGCGAAGATCGGCCCCGGTATTGCCGGCGGCAACAATCGCCAGACCGTGACCGACGAGGACGGCGAGGGACGGCATCTGTTCAAGCGCTGGTGCGAGGCGGCCGGGCTCGAAATGGGGCTTGACGAAATGGGCACCATGTTTGCCCGCCGGGAAGGCGCTGATCCCAGCCTGCCGCCGGTTTATGTCGGCAGCCATCTCGACACGCAGCCGACCGGCGGCAAATATGACGGCGTGCTCGGCGTGCTCGGCGGGCTGGAGATTATTCGCTCGCTTAACGATCTCGGCATCCAGACCAGGCATCCGATCGTCGTTACCAACTGGACCAATGAGGAAGGCTCGCGCTTTGCCCCGGCTATGATGGCGTCCGGCGTGTTCGCCGGTGTGCTCGATCAGGCGGACGTGTATCAGCACACTGATAAACAGGGCAGGAAATTTGGCGAGGAGCTGGAGCGCATCGGCTGGAAAGGCACCGAGAAAGTCGGTGATCGCAAGATCCACGCCTTCTTCGAACTGCATATTGAGCAGGGGCCGATCCTCGAGGACGAAGGCATCGACATTGGCGTCGTCACCCACGGCCAGGGCCTGAAATGGCTGCAGGTAACGCTGACCGGCAAGGAGGCGCATACCGGCTCGACCCCGATGCCCAAGCGCCGTAATGCCGGGCTCGGCATGGCTCGGGTCATCGAACTGGTGCACGAGATCGCCATGGACTACCAGCCCGACGCCGTCGGCGCGGTCGGCCACATGGAGGTGTTTCCGAACTCGCGCAACATCATCGCCGGGCGCACCGTCTTCACCATCGACATCCGCTCGCCCGAGAAGGAAGTGCTGGACGCGATGGATGGGCGCATACGCGAAGGCATCTACACAATCTGTGAGGCGCTCGACATCAAGTACAAGGTCGAGCAGGTCGGCGCTTTCGATCCGGTCACCTTCGATGCCGGCTGCGTCAAGGCGATCCGCGACGCCGCCGATCGGCTCGGCTATTCCCACCGCAACATCGTCTCCGGCGCCGGCCACGACGCCTGCTGGATCAACCGCGTTGCGCCGACCGCCATGGTGATGTGCCCCTGCGTTGACGGGTTGTCACACAACGAGGCTGAGGAAATCACCAAGGAATGGGCCGGCGCCGGCGCCGACGTGCTGTTCCATGCGGTGGTAGAGACAGCGGGGATCGTGGCGTGAACTAAGATCTGTATTCAAAACGACGCTCACAAGAAGCGCGAAGAGAACAAGGGAACACGACAATGACCAAAGTCATCCGAAACGGCACCATCGTCACCGCCGACCGCACCTGGAAGGCCGATGTGCTGATGCAGCACGGCAAGATCGTCGCCATCGGCTCGAACCTGCATGGCGACCATGAGTTCGACGCCAGCGGCTGTTACGTCATGCCGGGCGGCATCGATCCGCACACCCATCTCGAAATGCCGTTCATGGGCACCTATTCGGCCGACGATTTCGAGTCCGGGACGCGTGCGGCCCTTTCCGGTGGCACCACGATGGTGGTCGATTTCTGCCTGCCGGCGCCGCAGCAGTCGCTGCTGGAAGCGTTGCAGATGTGGGACAACAAGACCTCGAAGGCTGCCTGCGACTACTCCTTCCACATGGCGATCACCTGGTGGGGCAAGCAGGTGTTCGACGAGATGGCCACCGTCGTCGACAGAGGCATTACCTCGTTCAAGCATTTCATGGCCTACAAGGGCGCGCTGATGGTGGACGACGACGAGATGTACGCGTCGTTCCAGCGCTGCGCCGATCTCGGCGCGCTGCCGCTTGTTCATGCCGAGAATGGCGACGTGGTTGCGGCGCTGTCGCAAAAGCTGCTCGCCGCCGGCAATAATGGCCCCGAGGGACACGCCTATTCGCGGCCGCCGGAAGTGGAGGGCGAGGCGACCAACCGCGCCATCATGATCGCCGACATGGCCGGCGTGCCGCTCTATGTCGTGCATGTGTCCTGCGAGCAGAGCCACGAAGCCATCCGCCGCGCCCGCCAGAAGGGCATTCGGGTTTTCGGCGAGCCGCTGATCCAGCATCTGACGCTGGATGAAAGCGAGTATTTCGACAAGGATTGGGACCATGCGGCGCGCCGCGTCATGAGTCCGCCCTTCCGCAACAAGCTGCACCAGGATTCGCTGTGGGCCGGCCTGCAGGCGGGATCGCTGCAGGTGGTGGCGACCGACCACTGCGCCTTCACCACCAAGCAGAAGCGCAACGGCGTCGGCGATTTCACCAAGATCCCGAACGGCACTGGCGGGCTTGAAGACCGCTTGCCCGTGCTGTGGACGACGGGCGTCAACACCGGGCGGCTGACGATGAACGAGTTCGTCGCGGTGACTTCGACCAACATCGCCAAGATCCTCAACATGTATCCTAGGAAGGGCGCCATCGTCGAAGGCGCGGACGCCGACATCGTGGTGTGGGACCCCAGCGCCAAGAAGACCATCACCTCGAAGAAGCAGCAATCGGTGATCGACTACAACGTCTTCGAAGGTTTTGAGGTGACCGGCCTGCCGCGCTTCGTCTTTTCGCGCGGCGAATTGTCGGTCGAGGAAGCGGAGGTCAAGGCCAAGCCCGGCCATGGCGAATTCGTCGCCCGCGAGCCGAACGCGGCGGTCAACCGGGCTCTATCGACCTGGAAGGACATCACCGCGCCGCGCAAGGTCGAACGCACCGGCATTCCGGCGACAGGCGTTTGACGTTGCGGAGCCCGGGGGCGCTCATTTCACTGGTCGTGGCGATGGTGGTCGCTGGTCCGGCAACAGGGGCCGAGAGGCTGGTGGGCTTCTGGGGCAACGATGCCGGTTGTGTCTTTGCAAAGGCCGGCTTTCAGGGCCGCGACGATTATATCGTGCTGACCGCCGAGGGCATCGAGACCTATGGCAGCGGCTGCCGGTTCGCGCAGCAATTGACGTGGGCGCCGGGCACGCAATCACTTGATGCGACCTGTTCCGCCGAAGGCGAGGCGGGGACGACGGCTGAAACCGTTGTGGTCACCAACAAGGGCGAGGGTGGGTTCTTCGTGACCATTCCCGGTCTTGAAGAAATGGGGCCGTTGCAACCGTGTTCGTGACGTTGGAGCTGGGGGAATGAGCGCGCGCGGTTTGGGGCCGTCTGTTGCGATGGTAGTCGTTCTGGCTGCGGGTCAGGCCCTTGCGGCAGGCATCGACCTGACGAAACCCTATGGGGACAAATATGGCTGCATCAACCGCAACGGCCAGGAAGTCGCCGCCGATCGGATGCTGCTTTTGACCGACGAGGCATTGGTCACCGCCGCCAGCGCCTGCACCTTCACGGAGAAGCAAGCGCAGGCTGATGGTTCGCTGGTGGTGACGGCGACATGCGAGGCCGAAGGTGAAGACGGACAGGAGCCGACCAAATTCACCATCAAGCGCAGCGCCAAGAACGCCAAGAAGCTGACGGTCGCCGACGAGGACGGCAATGTCATGGGCGAAGTGGCGCGGTGCAAATGACGGCAGTCCCGTCAGCGTCAGGCCACCAGCGCATCCAGCTCCGGCAACAGGACGACGCTTTCCTGTTCATTGGGATCGGTGCGGGCGATGACGGCCGAGGACGGGGCGTTGCTCATATTGGCCGGCAGATGCGGTACGCCGGCCGGGATGTAGAAGAGGTCGCCGGCCTTGACGACGATGTGGTTCTCGAGCCTGTCGCCATACCATGTGTGGACCTCGCCCGAGAGCACATAGATCGCCGTCTCATGGCTTTCATGCAGATGCGCCTTGGCGCGGGCGCCGGGCGGCAGGGTGAGCAGATGCATGCAGATGCCGGACGAGCCGACCGTCTCGGCTGCAATGCCGGCAAAATAGGTCAATCCCTGCTTGCCTTCATAAGTGCTTTCAGGACGGATAAGGTGACAAGTGGGTTTGGGCGACATCGGCAAGGCTCCGGGCGTCGAGTGGGTGGGATTGGACGAGTGGAAAGCAACATCAACGCGAATGCAACGGCATTTCATCCTGGGCGGCTGCGAGAGGCAGGCAGCAAGCGATGACGGGACAATCGCCAGCCGTCGTCTCGGCAAGCAGACTTGGCCTTACCTTTCAGACCAATGACGGTCCGGTAGAGGCGCTCTCCAATGTCGACCTGACCATCGGCAAGGGCGAGTTCGTCTCCTTCATCGGCCCATCGGGCTGCGGCAAGACCACCTTGCTGCGCGTCATCGCCGATCTGGAAAAACCGACATCGGGCATGATCTCGGTCAACGGCATGACGCCGGAACAGGCGCGCGAGAAACGCGCTTATGGCTACGTCTTCCAGGCGGCAGCCCTTTTCCCGTGGCGCACGATCGAGCGTAACGTGGCGCTGCCGCTGGAGATCATCGGCCTTTCGAGAGCGGAGCAGGCCGAGCGCATCAAGCGCACGATGGAGCTCGTCAACCTCTCCGGCTTCGAGAAGAAATACCCTTGGCAGCTTTCCGGCGGCATGCAGCAGCGCGCTTCGATCGCCCGCGCGCTCGCCTTCGACGCCGACCTGTTGCTGATGGACGAGCCCTTCGGCGCGCTGGACGAGATCGTGCGCGACCATCTCAATGAACAGCTTCTGGAATTGTGGGCGCGCACCAACAAGACGATCTGCTTCGTCACCCATTCCATCCCCGAGGCGGTGTATCTGTCGACGCGCATCGTCGTCATGTCGCCGCGCCCAGGTCGGGTTACCGACATCATCGAATCGACGCTGCCAAAAGAGCGGCCACTGGATATCCGCGAGACGCCGGAATTTTTGGCGATCGCGGCCAGGGTGCGCGATGGGTTGCGGGCAGGGCACAGCTATGATGATTGAGGGGGTAGCGAATGAGTGCGGACGTCGCCGCCACGCCTTCGTCATCCTAGGGCGAAGCAAGGAGCGAAGCGACGCGGGGCAGACCCTAGGATCCATACCGTTACCTATACGGTCCGCAACGGTGCAAAACGGTGCACACGCCGCTGCGCCCGCGAAGGCGAACATTCTCAACCGCTTATACCCCTCGGCCAACGTCACGGAATGGATCCTAGGGTCTGCACGACGCTTCGTGTCGCTCCGCCCTAGGATGACGAACGCGGAGGTGGTCGGCCTCCGCTTCGCTCCGGCCACCCTCTTCCCGGCGGGGAGAGGAGAAGGGGAGCGCGCCTGATGGACACCTTCCGCGAAAAACTCATCCCCGTGACCTCCATCCTCCTGGGCGTGGTGGTGCTCTGGTATGTCTTCGCCGTCATCCTCAACGCGCCGTTCCAGCGCGACCTCGACCGGCGCGCCGGGGAAACCCACGGCACCGTCGAATTCATCGGCAAGACGCTGTCGCAGCCCAAGCCGACGCTGCCGGCGCCGCATCAGGTGGCGGTGAACTTCTTCGAGAACACCTTCCTGCGGCCCATCACATCGAGCCGAAGCCTCGTCTACAATGCCTGGGTGACCCTGTCGTCGACGTTGCTCGGCTTTGCCTTCGGCACGGCGCTCGGCATGGTCATCGCGGTCGGCATCGTGCATGTGGCGACGCTCGACCGCAGCCTGATGCCGTGGATCATCGCCTCCCAGACGATTCCCATTCTGGCCGTGGCGCCGATGATCATCGTCGTGCTGGGGGCGATCGGCATCAGCGGTCTGATCCCAAAGGCGATGATCTCGACCTACCTGTCGTTCTTCCCGGTGACGGTGGGCATGGTGAAGGGCCTGCGCTCGCCCGAACTCATGCATCTCGACCTGATGCACACCTACAATGCCAGTGTCTCGCAGACCTTCTGGAAGCTGCGGGTGCCGGCCTCGGTGCCGTTCCTGTTCACCTCGATGAAGGTGGCGGTGGCGGCGAGCCTGGTCGGCGCCATTGTCGGCGAACTGCCGACCGGTGCTGTCGCCGGCATCGGCGCCAAGCTTTTGGCAGGTGCCTATTACAGCCAGTCCATCGACATCTGGTCCGCCCTTGTGGCGGGCTCGGTGGTGGCGGCCCTTCTGGTCATGGTGGTCGGCATAGCCGGGCGCCTCGTTGACCGCGCCATGGGCGGGAGGCCGGCATGAACTGGCTGAAGCCCTCCTGGCAAGCCGTGCTGGCCGTTGCGCTGTGCCTCGTCGCCGTCGCGCTCGGTGCGATGTCGAAGCCGGAAGCGGCCGCCCTTGCAGACCCGACGGCAAGCTTCGACTACCCCTATTTCGGAATAAAGACCCCGATGATCGGCCTGGCCGTGCTGGCAGGGCTGATCTCGATGATCAGAATTTCGCCGCTGGCCGAGGCTGCGGTGCTGTTCATCGGCGCTCATCTCGTCGCCTGGATGCTGATCTCGGGCATTACAGGTTTCGAAGGCAAGGCATTGGCGCCGTATTTCCTGCTGCTCGCCGCTGCCTGGCTGCTGGCCTGGCGCTGCGTGGCGGTGCTGTCAGGGCTTCGGCCTATGGCAAAAGGGGCGCGGATGGCGCTGCGCCTCATCATCCCGGCGATCTTCGGCGCCTGGATCCTGATCATATGGGAAGCGGTGACGCGTGGCGCCGGCATTCCCTTCATCCTTTTGCCGCCGCCGAGCGCCATCGGTGTGCGCATCGCCAGTTCCCTGCCGGTGCTCGGCGCCGATATCAGGCAGACCATCTTCAAGGCGGTGATCTTCGGCTACATCGTCGGGAGCGGCGCCGGCTTCCTGGTGGCCATCGCCGCGGACCGGGTGCCGTTCCTGCGCCGCGGTCTGCTGCCGATCGGCAATATGGTCTCGGCGCTGCCGATCATCGGTGTGGCGCCGATCATGGTGATGTGGTTCGGCTTCGACTGGCCGTCCAAGGCCGCGGTCGTCATCATCATGACCTTCTTCCCAATGCTGGTGAACACGGTTGCCGGTCTTGCCGCCTCCGGCCATATGGAGCGCGATTTGATGCGCACGTATGCGTCGGGCTACTGGCCAACACTCTTGAAGCTCAGACTGCCGGCGGCAGCGCCCTTCATCTTCAACGCGCTCAAGATCAACTCGACGCTGGCGCTGATCGGCGCCATCGTCGCCGAGTTCTTCGGCACGCCTGTGGTCGGCATGGGCTTTCGCATCTCGACCGAGGTCGGGCGGATGAACATCGACATGGTCTGGGCCGAAATCGCAGTTGCAGCACTGGCGGGTTCGGTCTTTTATGGCGTGGTCGCTCTCGTCGAGAGAGCCGTCACGTTTTGGCATCCCTCTGTCCGTGGTGGATAGGGCGGTGGGTTCGGGTGTTAACTTCAGAGGGTAAAAACATGAAAAGACTGATCATTCCGATGCTGGCCGGCGCGATGTCGCTGGCCGCGTTCCAGGCAATGGCCGCCGACAAGGTGACCTTGCAGCTGAAATGGGTCACGCAGGCGCAGTTTGCCGGCTACTATGTCGCCAAGGCCAAGGGTTTTTATGAAGCAGAAGGCCTCGACGTCGACATCAAGCCGGGCGGTCCCGATATCGCACCCGAGCAGGTGATCGCCGGCGGTGGCGCCGACGTCATCGTCGACTGGATGGGCGGGGCGCTCGCCGCGCGCGAAAAGGGCGTGCCGCTGGTCAACATCGCCCAGCCGTTCAAGAAGGCCGGTATGGAGCTGGTCTGCCCGAAGGACGGCCCGATCAAGACCGAAGCCGATTTCAAGGGTCACACGCTGGGCGTCTGGTTCTTCGGTAACGAATATCCATTCTACGCCTGGATGAACAAGCTCGGCCTGAAGACCGAAGGCGGCCCGGACGGCGTCACGGTTTTGAAGCAGAGCTTCGACGTGCAGCCGCTGATCCAGAAGCAGGCGGATTGCATTTCGGTCATGACCTACAACGAGTACTGGCAGCTGATCGATGCCGGCTACAAGCCGGACCAGCTCACCGTGTTCAACTACTCGGCGATGGGCAACGACCTGCTTGAGGACGGGCTCTATGCCTCGGAAGACAAGCTCAAGGATCCGGCTTTCGAAGACAAGATGGTGCGTTTCGTGCGCGCCTCGATGAAGGGCTGGAAATATGCCATCGACAACAATGACGAGGCCGCGGGCATTGTCATGGACGGCGGTGGCCAGGACGAAAACCACCAGAAGCGGATGATGAGCGAAGTCGCCAAGCTGATCGACAATGCCGACGGCAAGCTCGACCCGGCGACCTACGAGCGCACCGCCAAGGCGCTGCTCGACCAGAAGATCATCACCAAGGCGCCGACCGGCGCCTACACCACAGCCATCACCGACAAGGCGATCAAATAAGCCTGGCCAGGCAATTTCGACCTCGAGAGCGGCGCCTTTGACCAAATGTCAGAGGCGCCGTTCCTTTATGGTGTTCATGACGAAGCTGGTCTCGATCGACGCGACGCATTTCAGCCGCGCGATCTTTTCCTTGATGAAGCGCTCGTACTGTTCGAGGCTGCCGGTCACCACTTTCAACACATAATCGCGTGACCCGGTGACGAGGTGGCATTCCAGTACCTCTTCCCAACCGCGGATGGCGTCTTCGAACATGACGATCTCGTCCTCGTTCTGGCGGCTGAGCCGGACGGTGGCGATGGCGACCATGTTCCAGCCGAAGGCGGCCGGGTCGACCAGCGTGGTATAGCCCCGGATAATGCCGGCCTCCTCCAGCCGGCGTACCCTCCTCAAACATGGCGACGGCGACAGGCCGATGCGCTCCGCAAGCTCATTGTTGGTGATGCGGGCGTCGGCCTGCAGCTCGCGCAGGATCTTGCGGTCGAAATCGTCGGCTATCTTCTGTTGCACTTTTGCTCTCGCTCGGCAATTTGTTGCCGGGATGCAGCCATGCGAGGCCGAAAATAGCAAGGACTGGTGGACCGGGATCGCATAAATTGCTGGACGAGACTCCTCCAGAACGCAGGAAAAGCCATGACCGCGCCGCGCCCGTCGAAAACCCACATCGGCAACCACAAGCTCCATCCGGAAACGTTGATGTTGAGCTATGGCTTCGATCCGCAACTGTCGGAAGGCGCCGTCAAGCCGCCGGTGTTCCTGACCTCGACCTTCGTGTTCAAATCGGCGGAGGAGGGGCGCGACTTCTTCGACTACACATCCGGCCGCAAGGAGCCGCCGAGCGGCACGGCGTCCGGCCTGGTCTATTCGCGCTTCAATCATCCCAACTCCGAGATCGTCGAGGACCGGCTGGCGGTCTATGAGGGAACGGACGCCTGCATCCTGTTCTCGTCCGGCATGTCGGCGATCGCCACCACGCTGCTCGCCTATGCCCGTCCGGGCGATGTCATCTTGCATTCGCAGCCGCTTTACGGCGGCACTGAGACGCTTTTGACGCGCACGCTGTCCGGCTTCGGCATCGGCGCTGTCGGCTTCGCCGACGGCGTCGACGAGAAGGCGGTGCGGGCCGCTGCTGATGCAGCGGTGGCGAAGGGGCGTGTCTCGGTCATTCTCATCGAAACGCCGTCAAATCCGACCAACAGCCTGGTCGACATCGCACTGATCCGGAAGTTTGCCGACGAGATCGGCGCAAGCCAAGGATCAACGCCGATCATCGTCTGCGACAACACGCTGCTCGGCCCGGTGTTCCAGCGGCCGATCGAACATGGCGCCGATGTCTCCGTCTATTCGCTGACCAAATATGTCGGCGGCCATTCCGACCTGATCGCCGGTGCGGCGATGGGCAGCAAGGCGGTGACCAAGCCAATCAAGGCGCTGCGCGGCGCAATCGGCACGCAGCTCGATCCGCATTCCTGCTGGATGCTCGGCCGCTCGCTGGAAACGCTGTCGATCCGCATGGAGCGCGCCAACGACAATGCGCGGCTCGTGGCTGAATTCCTGCGCGATCACGCCAAGGTGGGAAAGGTGCATTACCTGCCGTTCCTGGGCGAGGACACGGCAGCGGGACGGGCCTACAAAGCGCAATGCAGCGGCGCCGGCTCGACATTTTCTTTCGATATCAAGGGCGGAGAGAAGGCGGCCTTCGCCTTTCTCAACGGGCTGCAAATATTCAAGCTGGCGGTGAGCCTTGGCGGCACGGAGTCACTCGCCAGCCACCCGGCGGCGATGACGCACTCCGGCATTCCCTTCGACGTGCGCCAGCGCATCGGCGTGCTGGAGACCACGGTCAGGCTGTCGATCGGCGTCGAGCATCCGGACGATCTTATCGCCGACCTGACGCAGGCGCTGGCAGCGGTCTGACTGCTGACGAAAGTCGGCGGGACAGCACCCCCCTCTGTCCTGCCGGACAACTCGGCCTATACCTTTTGTCGGCACTCAGCTCTTGTCGCGGATCTGCGTCATCGTCCGCGTCGGCGTGATCGCCTCGGGATCGAGCCTGATTTCGACGATCGCCGGCTTGCCGCTGGCGCGGGCCCGCTCGAAGGCAGGGGCAAAATCTGCCGTGTTCTCGACCGTCTCGCCGTGGCCGCCATGGGCGCGGGCAAGAGCGGCAAAGTCAGGGTTCTTCAGATCGGTGGCGACGACGCGGCCGGGATAGTCGCGCTCCTGGTGCATGCGGATGGTGCCGTAGATGCCGTTGTTGACGACGATGACGATGATCGGTAGGTCGTATTGCACGGCGGTGGCGAATTCCTGTCCGTTCATCAGGAAGCAGCCGTCGCCGGCAAAGGCGATCACGGTGCGGTCGGGATGGAGCGCCTTGGCGGCGACCGCGGCCGGGGTGCCGTAACCCATCGAACCGGAGGTCGGCGCGCCTTGGGTGGCGAAGCGGCGGAAGCGGTGGAAGCGGTGCACCCAGGTGGCGTAATTGCCGGCGCCGTTGGTGAAAATGGCGTCATCGGGCAAGATCTTTTCCAGATAGTTCATGATCGGCCCCATCTGGACCGTGCCGGGGCCGGTCTCAGGAGGCGTCGACCAGTCGAGGTAGGCAGCGTGTGCTTTCGCTGTCTCATCCGCCCAGGCTGGCGTGGAGGTTGGCTTGCGCTTGGCGAAGGCTTCGACGAAGGCTGACGGCGCAGCGTTGATCGCCAGGGCCGGCCGGTAGACACGGCCGAGTTCGCCGGCATCGGCATGGACATGGACCAGCGTCTGGTCGGGGTAAGGGCTCTTCAGCAGCGTATAGTCGGAGGACGGCATCTCGCCCATGCGGCCGCCGATCAGCAGCACCAGGTCGGCCTGCTTGATGGCGGTGGCCAGCTTCGGGTTGATGCCGATGCCGACATCGCCGGCATAGTTCGGGTGCAGATGGTCGAACAGCATCTGGCGGCGGAAGGAGCAGCCGACCGGCAGCGACCAGGCCTCGGCAATGGTGCGCATACGTGCCACCGCTTCCTCGTCCCAGCGTGTGCCGCCGAGGATGACGAAGGGACGCTTGGCTTTGGCCAGAAGCTTTTCCAAAGCATCGAGTTCGGCTTCGCCGGGCCGGGTTTCGACCGGCGTGTGCGGCAAGGCCGCGGGCGCGTCGACAAGACTGGTCAGCATGTCCTCCGGCAGCGAGACGACGACGGGGCCGGGGCGGCCCGATGTCGCGACAGCAAAGGCGCGGGTGACGAGTTCGGGGATGCGCGCGGCATCGTCGATCTCCACCACCCATTTGGCGATGTCGCCGAAGAAGCGCTTGTAGTCGACCTCCTGGAAAGCCTCGCGCTCCTTGGCGTGGCTGGCGACCTGGCCGATGAACAGGATGACGGGTATCGAATCCTGCATGGCAATGTGAATGCCGGCCGACGCATTGGTGGCGCCGGGGCCGCGGGTGACGAAGCAGATGCCGGGCTGGCCGGTCAGCCGCCCCTGGCAGTCGGCCATCATGGCGGCGCCGCCTTCCTGTCGGCAGACAATGGTGCGGATGGGCGAGTCATGCAATGCGTCGAGCACCGCGAGATAGGATTCGCCGGGCACGCAGAAGATGCGGTCGGTGCCGTTCGCCTCGAGTGCGTCGACAATCAGTTGTCCACCGGTCTTCATCGTCCAGACTTCTCCAGTTCGGCAAGAATTTCTTCGGTATGTTCGCCAAGGCGTGGCGAAGGGCGTTCATAGACCAGCGGTGTGCCGGACATCACCATCGGCGCGCGCACCGAGGGCAGACGATTGCCATGGCCATCGTCGAGGTCGAGGCGCATGCCGCGTGCGATCGTCTGCGGGTCGGCAAACATCTGGCCGATGTCGTTGATCGGGCTCGCCGGCACGCTTGCCGCTTCGAGCCTGGCCAGCAACGGGTCGCGATCCCAATTCTTCAGCGTCTCGATCAAGTGCTCGCGCAACTTCACCCGGTTGGCGACGCGGGCCGGATTGGTGGCGAAATCGGGATTCGCTGAGAGATGGTCGAGACCGACGGCAGCGCAGAATTTGGCGAACTGGCCGTCATTGCCGACCGCCAGGATGATGTGGCCGTCCCTGACCGGGACAACCTCATAGGGCGCAATGTTCATATGCGCATTGCCCATCTGCACCGGCGCCTTGCCGGAGACGAGATAGTTGAGGTTCTGGTTGCCGAGTGCGGAAATCTGCGTGTCGAACAGCGCCATGTCGATATGCTGGCCTTCGCCGGTCTTTTCGGCATGGCGAAGCGCTGCCTGGATGGCGATCACCGAATAGAGGCCGGTGAAGATGTCGGAAATAGCGACCCCGGCCTTTTGCGGCTCGCGCCCGACCTCGCCGGTGATCGACATCATGCCGGCCATGGCCTGGATGATGAAATCATAGCCGGCGCGTGGGGCGTAAGGCCCGTCCTGGCCGAAGCCGGTGATCGAGCAGTAGACGAGCTTTGGATTGATCGCCTTCAGGCTCTCGTAATCGAGCCCGTATTTCTTCAGGCCGCCGAGCTTGAAGTTCTCGATCAGAACGTCGGCCGTGGCAACCAGCCGGCGCACCGTCTCGGCCCCTTCGGGCGTCGAGAAATCGACCGCGATGGAGCGCTTGCCGCGATTGCAGGAGTGGTAATAGGCGGCCGACAGGTTCTCGCCATCATGGCTCATGACGAAGGGCGGACCCCATTTGCGGGTATCGTCGCCGCCATCAGGGCTCTCGACCTTGATAACATCGGCGCCGAGATCGGCCAGCAATTGTCCTGCCCACGGGCCGGCCAGGATGCGGGCGAGTTCGACGACGCGGACGCCTTTCAGCGGAGGTTCAGCCATAAATCACCAAAAACGGGTCGGAACCGCAGCCTCTATCAACCCGGGATGCCGCTGTCACGGGCCTTGCGGTGGGCCAGCGATGTCAGCGTTTCAACACACCATCGGCCCACGCGGCAAAATCGGTCATGACGGAGTCGCGGTTCACCTCGTTCAAGCTTTCGTGGCGGGTGTCGGCGTAAACCTTTGAAACCAGATTCGAAAAGCCCATCGCGCGCATGCGCTTGGCGAGATGGTCGATGCCCTTGCCATAGTCGGAGGCCGGATCCTTCTCGCCGCCGACGATGCTGACGGGCAGGTCGCGCCTGATGCCGGCAAAGCCCGCATCCTTGCCGCCTTTCTGCGCCATCTCCACGACATCGCGCCACATCGAGATCGAGGCATCCCAGCCGCACAGCGGGTCGGCAATGTATTTCGCCACTTCTGCCTCGTCGCGCGACAGCCAGTCGAAGAGCGTCTTGTGGCTGGGCACCGCCTTGCCCCAGGCCTGGAAGGTCAGCCTGGGCAAGATGCGTGAGGGGACATCGGAGCCGAGCCTGAAGCGCTCATAAGCGAGGATGGCGAGCGCAAGCCGGCCGAGCAAGCCTTGTGAGAAATTGCCGTTCCAGATCGCCGCGGCGTGGACGCGCGGCGAGTGCGCCAGGAGGTAGTTGAGCGCCACCGACGCACCCATCGAATGGCCGAACAGGATGACCGGCAGGCCGGGCTGCTCCCTTGCGATCAAATCGTGGACGGCATCGACATCGGCGATCACCTTGGCCGGGCCGCCTGTGCCGGCGAACCTGCCGAGCGGGGCATCGGGCGCCTTGGTCGCGCCATGGCCGCGATGGTCGTGGACGTAGACATGAAAGCCGCGGGTGCTGAGGTAATCGGCGAAGCGGGCATAGCGCGCCGCATGTTCGGCCAGGCCGTGATTGACCTGGACTACCGCGCGTGGAGAGCCCCCCGCGTGCTTCACATAGAGGTTGAGCGTGGCCCCGGTCGGAGAGGCCAGCGTCGTCTGCTTGTCAAATGCCATGTCTCGCTCCCTCGGCGACTGTTGGGCGACGGCGGGACCGACGTCAAGGGGAGGTCGAAATCAGCCGGGGTCACTATTGACAGCTTGCTGTCAATTTGGTTATATGACAGCATACTGTCAATTGGATCGGAGCATGACCATGAAAACCGTTTCGCGCCGCGCGTTTCTGCTGGCGAGCCTGTCATCCGCAATGCTCCTGCCCGGCATTGCATCCAGCAAAACCAGGGAGATGACCATGAAGACCTCAACCATTGCCGGCCCGCAGGGCCAGCTTGCCGGCTACGACATCAAATCCGGCGGCGGCCTGCCGATCCTGTTCGCGCATGGTGATTGCAGCCGCGCCACACAGTGGAACCGGGTGATGCAGCTCACCGCAGGTGGCCGTGAGGCGGTCGCCTTCGATTTTCGCGGCCATGGCGCATCGGCGCCTGCAGCTGATGCCGACTACGGCTATGACGGCCGTGCCGACGATATTGGTGCGGTGGCCGATGCGTTCGGCCTGAAGCGGTTTGTCCTCGTTGCACATAGCGGCGGCAGTGGGGCCGCGCTCGCCTATGCCGCCGGCCATGCCGACCGTGTTGCCGGCATCCTGCTGGTCGATCCGGCGACCGATCCGCGCGCCCTGCCCAAAGAGATTCGCGACGGGTTCGTGCGCGATCTGGCGGGGCCAAACGGCGGCGACGTCCTGAGCGCTTATTACACCTCGATCGCCGGATCCAATCCAGATGTCCGCAAACGGGTCCTCGCCGATGCGGCGGTGGTCGATCCGGCGGCTCGGGCAGGCGTCGGCAAGGCGCTGGCGGAATGGAATCCCGAACCGACGCTCGACGCCTATCGCGGGCCGATCTTCGTGCTGGCTACGGAGGCCAATGACAATGCGGCGGCCCTGTTTCGGCTGTGCAGCCGAATTGGCCACAGAACCGTCGCCGGTTCCGGCCATTGGGTGATGCTTGACAAGCCGGAGGCGGTGGCTGAATCCGTCAACACCTTCGTTTCCACCATCGAGGCCGGCCAGAAATGACAAGCAGGACCGAAGCCGGAGATGTGCTCACCGAACTGGTGCTTGCCGTGTTCCGGCTGAATGGCGGGTTTCTCGACGCGGCCGACCGGCTGGCGGAGCCTGCCGGGCTGACGGCGGCGCGCTGGCAGGTTCTGGGCGCGGTGCTGAAGGAGCCGAAATCGGTGGCCGACATTGCCCGCGACATGGGGCTTGCCCGCCAGAGCGTGCAGCGCCTTGCCGACATTCTGGCCGCCGAAGGGCTTGCCGCCTATGCGGACAACCCGGCGCACCGCCGAGCCAAGCTCCTGGCGATGACCGATGCCGGCCGGGCCGCGATCAGGGATATCGGCACGCGCCAGCATGTCTGGGCCAACCGCATCAGCGAAGGCATCGAGCCTCGCGTGCTTGAGAGCGCGCTTGATCTGCTGCGTATGTTGACGAAGCGGGTCGAGGAGGGCGGGGTCTGATCGACCGAGCGATTGTTTTTTGCGGCGGACGAAAGAAATCGTAATTCTGACATGTCGCACGTTTCTAGCTTGCGCTATGAAACGCTAGGAGTGCTGGAATGCGGATATCGGCGATATGGGGTGCGGTGTTGGTGGCGCTGGCCGGTGTCGGCCTAGCGCGCGCCGATGTGAAGATGAGCGGCTCCTTCGTGGCCGATGCGGCTTGCCCGGCGACGCAGGCAATCAAGAGCGGCAAGAACCCCGGCAATATCGCGACAACGGCTGGACAGAGCTACGACCTCCTGGCCGGCAACAAGGATGCGCCGACGCATTACCTCATCCGCGTGCCGGGCGCCGATCCTGAGCGTCGCTGGGTCAAGATCAGCTGCGGTCATGTCATCGGCGGCAGCGCAGCCGCCCTGCCGGCCGCGCCCGCCGATCAGGGCAAGCCTGCGGCTTCGGGAAAACCCGAATATGTTTTCGCGCTGAGCTGGCAGCCGGCCTTCTGCGAAACCAAGTCGAGCAAGCCCGAATGCCAGGCGCAGACGGCGGGCGGCTTCGACGCGTCGCATTTCACCTTGCATGGTCTGTGGCCGCAACCGGACGGCAATTTCTATTGCCAGGTGCCGGCGAGCGACAAGGCCAATGATAATCCGGCCCATTGGGCCGACCTGCCGCCGGTCAACCTCGATGCCAATACGCGCGCCGAACTCGACCAGGTGATGCCTGGCACCGCCTCCAAGCTCGAACGGCATGAATGGATCAAGCACGGCACCTGCTACGGCAAGAGCCAGCAGGAGTATTTTGCCGAGGCGCTGAATCTGATGCGGGCGGTGAATGCCTCGCCTGTGCGCGAGCTCTTCACCAGGAACGTCGGCAAGCAACTGACTTCGGACCAGATCCGCAGCACCTTCGACAGCGCCTTCGGAGCCGGGGCGGGCGCGCGGGTGCGTGTCTCCTGCCTGGTCGATCCGTCGAGCGGCAGGCGGCTGATCGGCGAGCTGACGCTCGGCCTGACCGGCCCGATCGGCCCCGACAGTTCGCTGGGCACTCTCATGCTCGCCTCGGCGCCGACGACCAAGGCGGGCTGTCCGAAGGGCTCGGTCGATGCGGCCGGATTCCAATAGGATATCCGTCTGCCGCTTGGCAGTGACGCGGTGATATGGTCTGGATGTGTTTCATTCGGCGGGGGTGGCGATGAGTGGCATGACATCAGGCGGGCTGGCGCGGCTGGCTTTCTGGGCCAGGGGGATGACCGCCATAAAAGATGGCCGCATGGAATGGCCGGGCTTTTCCTATACCGATGCCGAGTGGGCGCGCATGCGCGTGCTTGCCGCGCCGATCGGGGCAGGCCGCTACCAGCTGTTCACTTGGGTCAATGCCGCGATCTTCATCGCCATTGCCGCGCTCGGCATCGGCTGTGTCTTCCTGCCGCTGGCGACACTTTTGTTTCCGGTGCCGGCCGAGACCAGCGCGCTCAAATTCTCGGCTCTGCTGGCGGCGTGTGCCTTCCTCATAATCGGGCTCGGCTTGCCGATCTCCATGCGCCTGTCGAGCGCGTTGGCCATCTCCCGGGAGATGCGCGCCGGTCTTGTCGGCGAAGCCGGTGACGAAGCGCTGGCAGCAAAAGTGTCTTGGCAGATCAACCGCATCATGCTGGTCATGTGCGGCCTGCTGGTGCCCGGCATTCTGTTGTTCATCGCTTATGACATCGACGCCAGTCCGATCATCACCACGCTGAAATGGCTGGCCATCGCGCTGATAGCCGTTTCAGTTGCGGTCGGCGCGTTGCATCAACGCAAGCGGAGCTGACAGCCTTATCCGCTGACGCCGCGCGTGGACACTGTCCGCGTGCTGAGGTCTTCGGCATCGTCCCTCGGTTCTCCGATGACGCGGTCGCGCCCGGTGGACTTGGCCTTATAGAGACGCTCGTCGGCAAGGGCGAAGAGATCGGCAAGCGAGCCTACGGTCCCGTCGACAGTGGCGATGCCGGCGCTGACGCTGATGTCGAAGCGGTTTGCGCACGTCTTGACGGCCTGGCGAATGTTTTCGCCGAGCAATCTGGCGACCGCATGCGGTTGCGAGCAAAGGATGGCGAACTCCTCGCCGCCGATCCTGAAAACCTGATCGTGCGCGCCGGCCGCCTGGGTCAGCACCTGGGCGATCGATCTCAGCACCCTGTCGCCTTCGGCATGGCCGAAGCGATCGTTGATCGACTTGAAATGATCGACGTCGACGATCAGCAGGCTGAGCGGCTGGGCCGTGCGCAGGCTGACGGCAACCAGACGTTCGCCGTCGCTGTCAAAGCGTCCCCTGTGCAAGAGGCCGGTGAGGCCGTCGCGGCCGACATGTTCGACCAGGGCTTCGTAGCGCTCGCGATAGGTCAACGTGTCGAAGACGTCGGACAGCCCGCGGGGTGCCACGACCTGACGCGTTTCGAACCATCTGAGGTAGGCGACAAGCATGGCGCTGTAGGCAAAAGCGGCACCCATCTTGGCCAACCAGCCGCCGAAGAAGACCGCAATGGGTGCGCCTGCGACGAAATGCAGGGCGGTGAAAAATCCGGCCTGGTCGAAGGTGAGCACGCAGGCGACGCAAATCAGGATGCGGGAGAACGGCGCCTTGCGCAGATAACGCCCGAGCTTTTCGTAAAGCAGGATGATCAGGATGGCGTCGATGAAGAGCAGCGTCGTGCCCCACACCATGAGCCAGCCCAACTGGTCGATGAAACCGATATCGGGAAGCTTGCCGTCGGAAAGGGCTGAAATATCGTGCAGGCGCAGGATCAGGACCAGCCCGATCATCAAGGCGTTGCCGAGCAAAAGGCCATAGATCGGCTGGCGCACCGTGGCCGCATCTTCCTTCATGTAGAGCAGAAGCAGCATCACCAGCTTGCCGGAAAACAGCACCGCCGAGCCTGGCGAGACCATGCCGAAGGGCAGGGCGACATAGAAGACGCTGGCGAGATAGGTTTCGAGGAAATGCATGGCGCCCAGCGCGCAGACGAAGACGCCGAGGCCGATGCGATCCCTGAAGCGGAACAGCGTGACCATGACGCTGAAGTAGACGACCGCTTCGGCAAGGAGCAGGAAACTGTTCAGCACTACCTTCGGTCCGATCTTTACTTTCGATCGCGACAGGTCAGCGATCGATCCTGTTTTGACGCTGAAGGGTTAACCGGGGATTTCAACGCGCCCTACAACCGGCGGAAAACTTAACGTGCGGTGTACACCCGGCTTGAAATGGCAAAAGCGATTGCCGTTCGGCCCGGCATCGCCTACATAGCGGCCAACCTCCATTCAATCCGACATTTCGGTCAATCATCAAGGGAAGCGCGCGTGGCACGCCAGTTCATCTATCACATGGCCGGCCTCAACAAGGCCTATGGCACCAAGAAGGTGCTTGAGAATGTCCATCTCTCCTTCTATCCCGACGCCAAGATCGGCATCCTCGGCCCCAACGGCTCGGGCAAGTCGACGATCCTCAAGATCATGGCCGGGCTCGACAAGGAGTGGAACGGCGAAGCCTGGCTGGCCGAAGGCGCCACCGTCGGCTACTTGGCGCAGGAGCCGGCACTCGACCCGGACAAGACCGTGTTCGAGAACATCATGGAAGGTGTCGCCGCCAAGACCGCCATCATCGAGCGCTACAACGAATTGATGATGAACTACTCCGACGAGACGGCCGATGAGTCCGCCAAGCTCCAGGACGAGATGGACCGGCTCAATTTGTGGGATCTCGAACAGCAGGTCGAGATGGCGATGGAAGCGCTGGGCTGCCCGCCCAAGGATTCCGAGGTCACCAAGCTTTCGGGCGGTGAGCGCCGCCGCGTCGCGCTCTGCCAGCTGCTGCTGCGTCAGCCCGACCTCTTGCTGCTCGACGAACCGACCAACCATCTCGACGCCGAGACCACGGCGTGGCTGGAAAAGCATCTGCGCGCCTATCCCGGCGCCGTGATGATCATCACCCACGATCGCTACTTCCTCGACAATGTCACGGGATGGATCCTCGAGCTCGATCGCGGCCGCGGCATTCCCTATGAGGGCAACTACACCAAATACCTCGAAGCCAAGGCCAAGCGCCTCAAGCAGGAAGGCCGCGAGGACGACGCCCGCCAGCGCGCTATCGGCCGCGAGCGCGAGTGGATCCAGTCCAGCCCGAAAGCCCGCCAGACCAAGTCCAAGGCGCGTATCCAGGCGTTCCAGGACCTGCTGGATGCAGCCGACAAGCGGCGTCCGAGCGATACGCAGATCGTCATTCCGCATGGCGAGCGGCTCGGCAATGTGGTGATCGAGGCGGAAGGCCTGTCGAAGGGCTTTGGCGACACGCTTTTGATCGAAGGCCTGGAATTCAAGCTGCCGCCGGGCGGCATCGTCGGTGTCATCGGCCCGAACGGCGCCGGCAAGACGACGCTGTTCCGCATGATCACCGGCCAGGAAACGCCGGATGCCGGCTCTGTCCGCATCGGCGAAACGGTGAAGCTCGGCTATGTCGACCAGAGCCGCGATGCGCTCGATCCGTCAAAGACGGTGTGGGAGGAGATTTCCGGCGGCGCAGAAGTGGTCAAGCTCGGCAAGTTCGAGGCCAACACGCGCGCCTATTGCGCGTCGTTCAACTTCCGTGGCGGGGACCAGCAGCAGAAGGTCGGCAACCTCTCCGGCGGCCAGCGCAACCGCGTGCATTTGGCAAAGATGCTGAAGACCGGCGGCAATGTGCTGCTGCTCGACGAACCGACCAACGACCTTGACACGGAAACGCTGGCGGCGCTCGAAGACGCGCTGGAAAACTTTGGCGGCTGCGCCGTCATCATCTCGCACGATCGTATGTTCCTCGACCGTCTGGCCACCCACATCCTCGCCTTCGAGGGCGACAGCCATGTCGAATGGTTCGAGGGCAATTTCGAGGACTACGAGCAGGACAAGATCCGCCGGCTCGGCCCCGAGGCCGTCAACCCGCACAGGATGACCTACAAGAGGCTGACGCGGTGATAACTGCCGGAATATTCGAAACCGTCGAAATCTAGGCGGCTTGGAACTGAACGACAAATCGCTTCGCTAGCGTCTCGCTAGCGAAGCGTCCGACTTCTTCGTAGTCGGGAGAATGTTCTGCGCTATCTGGTGATTTCAGAACAACAAAACCATCCGCTTCCGCAATGATCTGAAACGTAAGGTCCTCACTCTCAACAGGCGTCGAATGACGTGCACCGCAATTCGGGCACTCGTCATCGCACCTACAGGACCACTCATCGGCCCAATGCTCGCTGCATCTGTAGCATTCGTAGTGATTGGCATACCATGCCATTGGAAGAAGCTCTCGTGTCGTTACGTCATGGCGGACTACGTCTAACACGATAGCGACCACGGGACACAAAATCGAGATATCGATTATCTCTGAGGCGCTGCAATTGCTGACGAATTTTTGGCCGCACATTCCTGTTATTTGGATACAGCAAACTCAGTCGTCCTTCGAACGCATAAATTTGCTCGATATCGAACTCTGGAGAACCAATTAAGTCGATGCATTTCATGACTTCGATTAGCCAGCCGCGCGCGTCCGCGTCTTCCTGACGAAGAAAGAGCGTCTTTTGCCATTGTGCGAAGACGGTTTCTTTCGGAACCGCGACACCGTTTCGAACAATGTGGATTCGCCCCGAGTCCGGTATACGACCGAGCAATATGTTGGAGCCGATCCAGCCTGCTCTTCTGGCCGTTAACGCCAGTGGGCTCCTTTTTTCGATTATGTCGGGGACGAAGAAGTGCTTTGGCACCATAAAGACGTTCAATACCGCCATCCGCACCAAATCATAGTTCAGCAATATCAAATTCGGGTTGGTTGAAGATGCCAATCTCTCGATTTTGGTAAAGTACGCTCCGTCAGCAACCTTTGCGCCGAAGGTTTTCTTCTGGCTCTTCAGTTCAAACTGATCATTGCAATTGCTGCAGAGAAAGTCGGCGACAGGCAGGTTTGCAGGAAACTGAGTAACATGAGAGCTGGCGCAGTTAGGGCAGTAAATCCATTGCGAAACCCACTGTTCGGTCCAAATTCTGGCCCGCTGCGAGCCACTGCTGTACTTTGTTTGAGCCTCTTCGAAGCCAAATTTCATCGATGATCAAAACCATTTGGAAGATGCAGACAGGTCGAACTTACCGGTCGGCGACGAACGCAATCAAGAGCCTCGTATCGCGGCAAAGCGAGTTGCGCTTTTGGCTTCGAATGATATCAGCATGCGTCCGGATCAAGCACAGAGATCGGATAGGATGATGACTGAGCGCGAAGACTGGTCCGCCGCCCAATATCTGAAATTCGAGGATGAGCGCACGCGGCCCGCGCGCGATCTTGTTGCGCAGGTGCCGGTGGATTTCCCGCGCCGGGTCGTCGACATCGGCTGTGGGCCGGGTAATTCGACCGAGCTGCTGGTCGAGCGCTGGCCGGATGCCGAGGTGAGCGGTTTCGACACCTCGCCCGACATGATCGAGAAGGCGAGGGCGCGCCTGCCCAGCGTCAATTTCGACCTCGCCGATGCCTCGACGTGGCAGCCGGCCGAGCCGGTCAATGTCATCTTCGCCAATGCCGTGTTCCAGTGGCTGCCCACCCATCCGGCTGTGTTTCAGCGGCTGATGGGCTTTCTCGCCCCCGGTGGCGCGCTCGCCGTCCAGATGCCCGACAATCTGCTTGAGCCGTCGCATCAGGTGATGCGCGAGACGGCCGCCGAAATGCCGTTCGCCGCCAAGATGGCAGGTGCTGCGCGCGGACCGCTGCCGGCGGTGTCGTTCTATTATGATCTCTTGTCGCCGCTCTCCGACCGGGTGGATATCTGGCATACAGCCTACAATCATCCGCTGACCGACGCCGAGGCGATCGTCGAATGGGTGAAGTCGACGGGGCTGAAGCCTTTCCTCGATCCGCTGGACGCCGGCGAGCGCAAGACCTTCCTCGACAGCTACACGGCCAAGATCACCGAGGCCTATCCGAAGACCGCAAACGGCAAGGTGCTGCTGCGCTTTCCGCGTATCTTCATCGTCGCCAAGCGGGCCGGCTAGCACTCCCGATGACATCCGGCCACAGCCTATGGTTTAAGCCGGCGTAAACCGGTGGGGTGAGAAAAGTGTTGTGTCGCGCCCCTTCGTCGTTCACATGAGAACGACAACGCCTGCGCATGGACGGACTGGATATGCATCGCGTCATCATCAGCGGCATTGGCGTTGAAATCCCTGAAGCCAAGATCACCAATGAAGAACTGGTCGCCAGCTTCAATGCCTGGGTCGACACCGAGAATGCACGCCGGCAAGGCACGGATGAGACGCTGCTGCAGAAATCCGACAGCGCCTTCATCGTTCATGCCTCGGGCGTCCAGACCCGGCATGTGATCGAGCGCGAAGGCATTCTCGATCCGACCCGCATGGCGCCGCGCATTCCGGCGCGGCCCGACGATGCGCTGTCGCTGCAGGCCGAGTTTGGAGTGGCCGCGGCCCGGAAGGCGCTCGACCATGCCGGCCTGAAGCCGTCCGACATCGACCTGGTGATCTGCTCGGCCTCGCACCAGCAACGGCCCTATCCGGCGATCGCTATCGAAATGCAGGAGGCGCTGGGCACCAAGGGCGCCGGCTTCGACATGGGGCTTGGTTGTTCATCGGCCGCGGCCGCCTTGCACATTGCGGCCAATCTCGTGCGGGCGGGTGCGCACAAGCGCGTGCTGGTGGTCACGCCGGAGATCATCACCGGCCATCTCAATTTCCGCGATCGGCAGACGCATTTCATCTTCGGCGATGCATCGGTGGCGATGGTGGTCGAGGGGCTGGGCGAGGGCGAGAGGCGGCCGGGGCGTTTCGAGGTGCTGGACACGCGCACCTGGACGCAGATGTCGAACAATATCCGCACCAATCTGGGCTATCACACCCGCACCGCCCAGGACGATCCTTACATGATCAACCTCGAAGGCAATCTGATCAAACAGGTCGGCAACAAGGTGTTCAAGGAAGTCACCGTCGCCGGCCACAAATTCATTGTCGAATTCCTCGCCGAGCACGGGCTGACGCCGCAAGCCATCAGGCGATTCTGGCTGCATCAGGCCAATGCGCGAATGAACGCCATGATCCTGAAACTGGCCTTCGGCCACGAGGTCGACCATGACCGCGCGCCGATGGTGCTGGAGCGGCTCGGCAACACCGCCGGCGCTGGCGCCATCATCGCGCTGTCGGAAAACCACGCCGACATGAAGCCCGGCGATTTCGGCGTGCTGTGCGCCTTCGGCGCCGGCTATTCGATCGGCGGCGCGCTTTTGCAGATGCTGTAATCAGGCCGGCATGAACGGCACCAGCATCGGTACGCTGCGGGCATAATCGTCATAGGCGTTGCCGAGTTCTCCGCGCAGAAAGCGTTCCTCCAGCCTTGCCTTCATGACGATGCCGATGGTGAGAAGAATCGCGCCGGCGATTCCCCAGACCGTGCCTTTGGCCGCCATTGTGGCAAGCATCGCCAGAAGCAGTCCGGTATAGATCGGGTGGCGGACCATTCTGTAGGGACCGGTGTCGACGACACGGTGCTCGGCCTTGGCCGTCACCGAAGCCGACCAGAGACGGCCGAGATGCAACCGCGCCCACCAGGCGAACAACAGGCCAACGGCAACAAGCCCTGCGCAGATCCACGCTTCGGCAAGGGTCGGAAACCAGAATCGCAGCCGGCCGGCATAGCCATGCGCGGGAATGAACAGCAGCACCGCGCCGATCAACCACAAAGCGCGATAGCGAAGCTCCTCCTGGATGCCGGCACGCTTTTTCGCCGGGTCGGCCCAGAAGGCGGCTAGAAACCAGGACACGACCCAGATCAGCCAAAGCAGCGCGATTGCAGTCCCGGGACGCATGGAAACCTCCGCAGACTTGTCTCACCATGAGGCCGGTGCAGCACGGCGGCAATGCGGCGCAGTACGATAGGATATGCGATCCGCGGTAAGAAGATCGTGATCGGCTGCCATCAGCCCGCTTGATCGGATCATCATTGCTTTGGACTGGACCGGGCTCATGGCTATCGCTAATGCGACCTTGCACAAGGAGTAAGCCATGCTGGATCTTTTCCCTGAGGCTCCGATCGAGATCATTTCAGCGCGAAAACTCGTAGCCAGGGTGACGGCGCTCTACGCCGCACCGTCGAATCACTTCCAGACGCGCCCAGTGGAAGGATTGCAACTCGGTTTCGAAGGCATCGACGGCGACTTCCACGCCGGCGCCACCCGTCGTTCCGGCGGTCGCGAACCCTGGTATCCGCGCGGCACCGAAATCCGCAACGAGCGGCAGATATCAATCGTAGCAGCGGATGAACTCGCCGTCGTTGCCGAGCGGATGGGGCTGGCCGAGATCAAGCCGGAATGGATCGGCGCCAATCTGCTGATCGAAGGCGTGCCGCATCTCTCGATGCTGCCGTCAGGCACGCTGCTGTTCTTTAGAGGTGGCGTGACGATCAAGGTCGATGCGCAGAACGGGCCTTGCCGGCTTGCTGGACGTTCGATCGCCGAAAACGCCGGGATGGCCGATCGGGAGGCCGGCGCGCTGGCCTTCCCGAAGGCGGCGAAACGGCTGCGCGGTCTCGTTGCCTGGGTCGAGAAACCGGGTCGTATGACAACAGGGGAAGAGATCTCGGTGCGCGTGCCCGAGCAGTGGATTTATCGATCCTAGTACCGGGCTAGGGCACGGGCTGCGCCGCCGGGGCGACGCAGCCGGATTTCAAGACGCGCTCAGGCCGCCTTGCGGTTCTTCTTGGCGCCCTGCGCCTCGACGGAAACGTGGTCCCACTTTTCCCACAGCGCGATGCGGTTGGCGTATTCCTGCTTGATCATCGGCAGGCCGCCATCGCCGAAGAAGACGCGCAGCGGCGGCTCGGCCGCGTCGACGATTTCAAGCATCGCCGGTCCGGTGGCCTCGGGGTCGCCGGCGACCGAGTTGGCGCGGCGTTCCGCCATCTTGGCGCGGGCCGGCGCGTAAGCCTCGATCGCTTTGGAGACCTTGGCCGAGGCGCCGGACCAATCGGTGGAGAAGCCGCCCGGTTCGACAAGCGTCACATGGATGCCGAATTCGGCGACCTCGATGCTGAGCGACTGGCTGAAGGCTTCGAGCGCCCATTTCGAGGCATGGTAAAGGCCGAGCGACGCAAAGGCGTTGACGCCGCCGATCGACGAGATCTGGATGATGTGGCCGGAGCCCTGCGCCCGCATGATCGGCAAAGCCGCCTGGGTGACCCAGAGCGCGCCGAACACATTGGTTTCGATCTGGTCGCGGGCTTCCTGTTCGCTGACTTCCTCGATGGCGCCGAAATGGCCATAGCCGGCATTGTTGATGACGACGTCGAGCCGGCCAAAGCGCTTGTGCGCCTCGGCGATGGCCGCTTCGACAGCCTTCTTGTCGGTGACGTCGAGCTTGATCGCGGCGACATTATCGCCGTATTTCGCGACGAGATCGGCGAGCGTGCCGGCATCGCGCGCGGTTGCGGCGACACGGTCGCCGCGAGCGAGTGCGGCCTCGGCCCAGACTCGGCCAAAGCCTTTCGATGATCCGGTGATGAACCAAACCTTGCTTGTCATGACGTGGAATCCTTGCCCATGCAGGCCGTGAACTGGGAAGCGGAGGCTTCTCCGCTTCCGCGATATACGGTGCGTCGAGCGATTTTCCAGAGGCGAGGGGGAATCTTTTTGGTCACGTCATCGTGTGGAGCAGGACCTTCGCCGGTCAGGGATAGCGCACCGGGCTCGACCAGGCCGGGTCGTCATGCTTTTGCCAGTAGAGCGCCATCAAGCGCTTTGTGATCCCGCCTATCTTGCCGTCGGCGACAGCAGCGCCGTCGATCACTGTCACCGGCATGATGCCGCCGGCGGTGGAAGTGATGAAGACTTCGTCGGCAGCCTTCAGCGCGGCAACGCTGACGTCGACGGCCGTGGTGGGAAGCGCTGCCTCGGCGCAGAGGTCGAAGACGGTGCGCCTGGTGATGCCGGGCAGCACGCCGGCGGCTGGCGTCGACAGCCTGCCGTCCTTGACGCAGAACACGTTGAAGCCGGGGCCTTCGGCGACATTGCCGTTGAAGTCGAGAATCAATGCGGTTTCGGCCCCACGGTCATAAGCGTCGTAGAGGCCGCGCACGAGGTCGAGCCAGTGGTAGTTCTTGATCGCCGGATCGATCGAGACCGGCGGAATGCGCACCTTGTCGCTAATGGCGACATGCAGGCCGCGCCGCAACTGCTCGGCATTGGCGACCGAGCCGAAGGGAACTGCGAAGGCCATGAAGCGGTTGACCGCCTGGCGCGGATCGCGGCTGAAGGTCGGCGAGGCGCCGCGTGTGCACAGCATTTCGACATAGGCGGCGCGATGGCCCGACAGCGCCACGCAATTGTGCAGAATCTCGGCCACACCATCGCGGTCGGACGGGATCGTCATGCGCAGTTTTTGCAAGCCGGCGAAGAAGCGGTCGAGATGCAGGTCGAGTCGGAAGAAGCTCCCGTCCCAGACATGCACGGTGTCGTAGGTGGCGTCGGAATGCAGAAAGCCCCAATCCAGCACCGAGATCTTGGCTTGCGACATCGGCAGATACTGACCATCGAGAAAGGCGATGCCGTCGGGATAGGAATGCGGATCGATATGGCGATCCGACAAAGCCGGCAATGGCACAATGCTACCGGCTGCTGCGCTTCGGTTCATGGCGATTGGTCCCTTCGGCTTGATGCGGCAGATTCAAGCTAGTGGTCCCCTGCAGGCGGCATAGGGCCACCCAACCATCGCTGTTTGTCCTAGGTAGCACATTCGATATGCCCTATGGTCCGGCTTGAAAATATCCGGCCGGGAGGGGCAAAATGGGCAGATCTTTTCGGACCATCAGCTTTGCAATTTTCCTCGTCTTCGTCACTGGCCATGCCTTCGCGCAATGCGCTCGCGAGGGCGAGGCGCTGTGCCAGAACGGCCAGACCTATCGTTGCGAGAAGATGGGCAGCGAGCTGACGCCGATCTTTCAGAACGTGCCTTGCGTGGTCAACGCGGCGGGGCTCAACGGCGTCTGGACCGGCAGCGGTCATCAAAGTCCGGCCGGGGCTGCCGGCGCCGATTGGGCGATCGCAATGACAATCGGCGATGGCGCCGCGTCGATCGACTATCCGTCGCTCGGCTGCGGCGGATCGTTGACCCAGATTTCTCGCGACGACAGTTCGGCGGAATACCGGGAAAACATCAGCTACGGCCAGGACAAGTGCATCGACGGTGGCGGCATCACCGTCCGATTTTTCAAAGGGAACCTGTCCTGGACCTGGGTTGGCCAGGCCGACGGCCAGCCCTACAATGCGGTTGCCGTATTGAAGCGACGGTAGCTGAAGTTATTCCTCTTCGTCCTCTGCATCGAGCAGGCGCGTGGCGCGCCAACGGGTCAGCACCATGTTTGTTTGCTCGATGACGAAGAACCGCGCCGAGTCGCGGTCATAGCCCTCGGCCAGCAGCTTTTCATAGTCGGTATGGCCGTGCCTGATATGGGCGATCGTCGCCAGCCAGACCGCGATGCCCGGCGGCAGCGTCTTCATGTGCACGGCGCCGGCCTCGGTGCGGATTTTCTCCATATCGGCATAGGGCGCCAGGGGCAGCAGTGCGGTCAGCGCCTTGGCGATGGCGCGGCGGCGGCCGGTGGGCGCGCTCATTTTTCGTCACGCCCGGCAATGGTCGCCTCGGGAAAGGCGTCGGTCGAGGCGAAATAGGGCTTGATGTCGATCACCGGGGTGCCGTCGAGCACATCGATGGCGTCGATGGCGATGCGGCCGTGGTCGATGTCGACGGCGATCAGCCTGGCGATATGCAGCCCGACTGGGTTCGGCCGGGCAGGGGAGCGCAGCGAGAAAACGCCTTTCGGCTCAGCCGCATGGCGGGGTCTCTGGACAATCAGTGCCCGCGGCGCGTGATGCAGCCAGGACAGGATGACGATGTGGCTGGCCCGCTCCAGCGCAAGCAGGCCGTCGCGATAGGCAGGGTCGATGAGAACCGTGGCCGCCTGTCCGGCCTCGCGCGCCGCGCGCATGTTCTTTGGGCAGGTTTGCCTGGATGTCCATGGCGAGGCGATGCGGCCGATGAACACGATATGGCCATCCGCCGGCATGTCAGCCGGGTCAGTCTGCAGGAGCTTTTCGCCGTCGCGCGTCTCGAACATGGCTTTCGCCCTAGCACAAGTTTGCAGCCGATCGTCAGGGAAAAGCGGTTCTCTCGGGCGGGGACCATGTGTGCGGCATTTTCTTGTCAGGAAGCGACATAGGCCTTGCTATGCCGCCAAAGCTGACATAAACATATGTTTATATCTTTTCAACGAGAATACGCCAATGCATGTTTCGCTCGATACGATGGTTGATACGTTGAAGGCTGCGGCCGAATCGAGCCGGCTCCGCATCCTGGCGCTGCTGTCGCGCGGCGATCTCACCGTGTCCGACCTCACCGAGATCCTCAGCCAGTCGCAACCGCGGGTGTCGCGGCATTTGAAGCTGCTGCTGGAGGCCGGGTTGATCGGCCGCTACCAGGAGGGCTCGTGGGCCTTCTTCCGGCTGTCGGATACGGATTCCGCGCGCGACTTCGTCATGGGGCTGGTCTCTGGCATTCGCGGCGCCGATCCACAGGTCGAGCGCGATCTCGAGCGGTTGGCATCGGTCAAGCGCAAGCGCCAGGACCGTGCCGCCGAGTATTTCTCCGAGAACGCCGCCAGCTGGGATCACATCCGCTCGCTGCATGTGCCGGACCGCGCGGTGGAAGCCGCACTCCTCAAGCTGGTCGGCAAGCGGCCGTTCCAGTCGATGCTAGACCTCGGCACCGGTACCGGGCGGCTGCTGGAGATATTTTCGCCGCTCTACCGGCGCGGCGTCGGCATCGACATGTCGCGCGAAATGCTGACGGTGGCGCGGGCCAATCTCGACAAGGCAGGCATCGCCAATGCGCAGGTCCGCCAAGGCGACATTTTCGCGCCGCCGGTCGAGCGCGACGCCTTCGACCTCGTCACCATCCATCAGGTGCTGCACTATCTCGATGACCCGGCACGCGCCATTCGCGAGGCGGCGCGGCTGCTGCGTCCGGCGGGCCGGCTGGTGATCGTCGACTTCGCGCCGCATGCGCTGGAGTTCCTGCGCGACCAGCACGCGCATGTCAGGCTGGGCTTTTCCGACCGGCAGATCTCAGAATGGTTTGCCGAGGCCGGGCTCGATCTCGAGGATGCCCAGGAATTCGAGCCGCGCGGCGGCAACGAAGCCAGGCTCACCGTCAAGCTGTGGCTCGGCCGCGACCGCCGCATGCTGATGGCCGAGCCTTCCAATGACACCCAACCCACCAAAGCGTACCCTATGGGGGAAATCGCCTGATGAACCAGTTCCGCTTTTCCCGCCGTCCCGACATTGGCGACAAGGTCCGCGTCTCCTTCGAGTTCTTCCCGCCGAAGACCGACGAGATGGAAGCCAGGCTCTGGGACACCGTCACCAGGTTGGAGCCGCTGAAGCCGAGATTCGTCTCGGTGACCTATGGCGCCGGCGGCTCGACGCGGGAGCGCACGGCGCGCACGGTCAAGCGCATCCTGAACGAGACGACGCTGACGCCGGCGGCTCACATGACCTGCGTCGACGCCGCCCGCCATGAGGTCGACGCCGTCGTCCGCGAATTCGCCGATATGGGCGTGAAGCGCTTCGTCGCCTTGCGTGGCGATCCGGCGGCCGGCGTCGGCACCGCCTACCGGCCGCATCCCGATGGCTATGCCAATGGCGCCGAACTTGTCGGAGCGCTGAAGGACGCCGGCGATTTCGACATCTCGGTCTCGGCCTATCCCGAAAAGCATCCGGAAAGTCCGGACTTTGCCACCGATTTCGATATGCTGAAGCGCAAGGCCGACAATGGCGCGACGCGGGCGATCACCCAGTTCTTCTTCGACAACGATCTCTACGAGCGTTATGTCGAGAAGGCGCGCCGTGCCGGCATCTACATCCCGATCGTGCCTGGCATCCTGCCGGTGCACAATTTCACCCAGGTCGCCAATTTCTCGGCGCGCTGCGGCGCGCTGGTGCCGGCATGGCTGGCCGAGCGTTTCGAAGGGCTGCACAACGATCCGCAGACGCATGCGCTCGTGGCGTCTGCCGTGGCGGCCGAGCAGGTGCTCGATCTCGTCGAGCGCGGCGTCAGCGACTTCCATTTCTACACCATGAACCGGGCCGACCTGGTGTTTGCCATCTGCCATATGATCGGCATCCGCTCCCACGAAACAGAGGCAGCTGGATCCGCCGCCGCCTGAGCTTCATCGTGGTATGAAATCTGAAATGCAAAAGGCCGGGCGAAACACCCGGCCTTTCGAATTTGTGGGCTATTGCTGCTGTTCTTCCGCTCCGGCGGTTACGGAAGAACACCTATGATAAGGGCGCCAATGAAGGCAAATGCAGCACAGATCATCAATGCGTTGATTGGCCTCGTAAGTCCCATGTCATAGTCTCCTCTTCAAGAGCTATGGGTGGAGTCTAGGGGCATTTGTGCCACAGGCAAGCGGAAAATATGCTGCAATGCGACGCGATTGTGGAATTTGCGACCTGCCACCTGGCGTTAGGCATTGAAACTCTTCGGCAAAACCCGCTGGTAGCCTGTGAATAAATTGTGACGCGGCCGTGGCGAAAGCGAGGCATGGCAGCGCTACCAGACCTAAAGCGCGTCGTTGTTCCAAAACCGCTGCGCACTTTTGGTCGACAGGCGTTAGCGCCGACTAAACAACCGCCCGTCGATCGTCACCAGGCCAAGCGCGATCAGTGCCATGCCGCAGAACTCGAACAGAGCGAGCCGCTCGCCGAGGAACAGGAGACCGAGCACGATGGCGCTGGCCGGGACGATGAGCGTGACCAGCGAGGCGTTGGTGACGCCGGCCGAGGCGACGAGGTTGAAATAGAGGATGTAGGCGAAGGCGGTGGAGAGCAGCGCCAGCGCCAGCACCGCCGTCCAGACCGGCGGCGAGGCCGAGAACAGGCCGGCCGGGCCATAGGTGAGCAGCACCACCGGGATCATGATGATGGTCGACGCCGTCAATTGTCCGGTGGCGATGACCGGCGAGGGCACGCCCTTGAAGCGGCGGGCAATCATCAGCGCGACGGCGTAAGACAGCGAGGCGCCGATCAGCGCGAATTTCGCCCAGACCGGGCCGCCGAGCCCGGCCAGCAGGCCGGGGCCGATCATGACAGCGGTGCCGGCGATGCCGAGCCCGATGCCGGCAAGCTTGTTCCAGGAGAGCTTTTCGTCCGCTGTCAGCGCGTTGGCGAGGATCAGCGTCCAGAACGGCGTCGTCGCATTGAGCACCGAGGCGACGCCGGCGCCAAGCGCGGTCTGGCCGGCAAAGATCAGCGAGAACGGGACGACATTGTTGGCGAGCGCCAAAAGGAAAAACAGGCCGGCATGCGGGAAGGCGAGGCGGAAGGACGGACCGCGAATGCCGAGATAGAGCTGCAGTGCAATGGCCGCGATGGCAACGCGAAACAGCACCAGCACCAGCGGGTGCATTTCGGCAACGGCGATGCGGGCAAAGAAGAACGAGCCGCCCCAGATGGCGCCGAGCAGCAGAAGCTGTCCCCAGTCCCTCAGCGTCATCGGTCCGCGCTGCACGGCTGTCGTGGCTATTGCCATCGTGAACGTCCTTCCCCGCGGCATCAATGCCAGCCACTCAGGCAGAAGGCATATCGGGTCCGGCGACAAGAGCCACCCGAAACCTGATTGCTGGCAACAGTGCTGCCAGGAGGGTGCGCCGCTGGGTCAGTGCCCGCCAGACACAGAATTGTTTTCTTTGGCCGCTAGCTTGGATTAATTGTGCGCAGCCGAGAAGTCAGGGGATTCGTCCATGCAGCGATTCGAGAATGCCCGCGAGGCGGCGCTGGCGCTTCGGCCGGACGATCCGGTCTACTGCTTTCGCCCGCAGGTGCTGAAGGCGGATGCCAAACAGTTCATGGGCATGTTTCCCGGCAAGACCGCCTACGCAGTCAAGACCAATGGCGAGCAGATCGTGCTGAAGGCGCTGGTCGAAGCCGGCGTCGCCGCCTTCGATGTGGCCTCGCCCGGCGAGTTCGCCGCCGTGCGCGCCGTCTCACCCGACGCCGAGATGCTCTATATGCATCCGGTCAAGGCGCAGTCGGACATCAAGCTTGCGCTGGAAAAATACGCCATCCGCGTCATTTCGCTCGACCATGAGGACGAGATCACCAAGCTGACGCGGGTGGTGCGGGCGCTTGACATCGATCCGGGCTCCATCAGCGTGTTCGTACGAATCCAGACCAAGGGTTCGGCGGCCTATGAACTGTCGAAGAAATTCGGCGCCGGGCCGGCCTATGCGGTGGAACTCGCCGAGCGGCTCAACCGCACCGGCTACAAGGTCGGCCTGTGCTTCCATGTCGGCAGCCAGATCGAGGATCCCGACACCTATGAACGGGCGCTGGCCTCCGCCGATTGGGTGCGCAACCGGCTGACCTTCGACCTTGCGGGCCTCGATGTCGGCGGCGGCTTTCCCGCCGAGTACGGCCATGACCCCAATCGCAAGCAGATCGAGATGCCGTCGCTCGGCCAGATCATGTCGCGGCTGTCGGGCGACCTGAGGGAATACCAGTTCGACCAGATCCCGTTGGTGGCCGAGCCCGGCCGGGTGATCGTGGCGCGCTGCCTGTCGCTGATCGTGCGGGTGCTGCTGCGCAAGGGCAAGCGGCTCTACATCAATGACGGCATCTGGGCGTCGCTGTCGGATTCTTGGACCGGCAAGATCACACTGCCGGCCCGCTTCATCCCCGATCCGGCGATCCGCTCGCGCAATGGCGAGGAGAAGAACATCGTGCCGTTCAAGGTCTGCGGCGCGACCTGCGATTCCGTCGACATCCTGTCGCGGCCGTTCTGGCTGCCGGAAACCGTCGACACTGGCGACTGGATCGAGATCGGCCATATCGGTGCCTATTCGCTGTCGCTGAGAACCCGCTTCAACGGCTTTTATCCCGATACCTTCGTCGAGGTGACGACACCCTTCGATGAAGGCGATGCGCCGCAGGGATTCGCCAGCCTGGAGACAATGGCGGATTAGGCGACGCCTCCACCGGCCTGGATATTCTCGCCGGTCAGCCAGTGGGCCTCGTCGCTGGCCAGGAAGACCGCGACATCGGCAACGTCGCGGGGCGCGCCGATCCTGCCAAATGGAGACATGCCGGCCGCCACGGCGCGATCGCGCTCGGGAAGCAGGTCCGTGTCCGTGAAGCCAGGCGACAGCGCATTCACGGTGATGCCGCGCGGTCCGAGTTCACGCGAGAGCACACGGACGAATTGTTCGACGGCGCCCTTGCTGCCGAGATAGAGCGCCGTTTGCGTGAAGAACATCTTGGTGCCGCCGGTGGAGACCGCGATGATGCGGCCGCCGTTTCGCACACGGCGCGCTGCTTCCTGAAGCACGAAGAACGTGCCCTTGGCATTGGTGCCGAAGACATGGTCGAAATCGGCTTCGGTCGCCTCGGTCAGAGGCTTGATGACGGCGACGCCGGCATTGGCAACCACGATGTCGATCGCGCCGAACTCACTCTCAGCCTCGTCAAACAGGCGATGAATATCCGAGACGCTTGATATGTCGGCCTGGACGGCGATCGCCTTTCCTCCCTTGCCGGCGATGGCGGCCACGACCTCGTCAGCGGCTTCGTGGTTGCCGACATAGTTGACGACGACGGCAGCGCCCTTGGAGGCGAGTCCTTCGGCGATGGCTCGCCCAATGCCGCGCGAACTGCCGGTGACGAGTGCGGTTTTGCCTTGCAAGGACTTGGGCATGATACGTTTCCTTCAATCATTCAGGCCCGTGCCGGTTTCATCTGACGGGTCCGCTAGTCGAGAAATAGGGCCATGCAACTGATCAGATAATGGCCTATTATCTGACTAGCTTGTTAATCTAGGGATACACAATGCGCGGTTCTGAATTCGCCGAGCTCAAGGCATTCGCCGCAATCGTGGAAGAGCGTAGTTTCGTCCGCGCCGCCGCCCGGCTGCGTGTTTCCCCGCCGGCGCTCAGCCAGTCGATTCGGCAACTGGAGGCTCGCATCGGCATCAGGTTGCTGAATCGCACGACGCGTAGTGTTTCACCCACTGGTGCCGGCGAGACGCTGTTTGCGCGCCTTGCCGTTGCGTTCGAAGAGCTGGAGGGCGCCGTAGCGGACATTCAAGCCGCGCGTGATCGGCCGGCGGGTTCGCTACGAATAAACGTGCCGCGTGTTGCCGCGGTGCGGTTCATCGGCCCGATCCTTGGCGACTTCCAACGCGCCTATCCTGATATCGCGCTGACCGTCATCGTCGACGATACGCTGACCGACATTGTTCGAGGACGGTTCGATGCCGGAATCAGGCTTGGCGAGCGGCTGGAGAAGGACATGGTGGCAGTGAAACTGAGCGGGGATTTGCAGATGGCGGCGGTGGCCGCTCCCGTCTATCTCGAAAATCGGGCCATACCGCGCCATCCGCAGGAGTTGCATCAGCACCAATGCATAACATTCCAGTGGCCTGGTGGCGGCAACCTCTATCGATGGGAGTTCGCGCGCGGCAAACGGTCTCTGGAAATCGCCGTCGAGGGCAGCCTGACTGTTAACGACACCGAGCTGATGCTGAACGCGGCGCTGGGTGGAGCAGGCGTTGCCTACATGATCGACTATCAGGTCCAGTCCTGGATCGATGCGGGCAGGCTGATGAGATTTCTAGAGCCCTGGTCGCCCAGCTTTCCAGGGTTCTTCCTGTATCACCCGAGTTCGAGGCACGTCCCCCCGGCTTTGCGGGCATTTATCGACTTCGTCCGGGCAAGGAGTAGGGAATAAGGAACCCAGCTTGGGCAGATTCTACTCACAGTTTCCCCAAAAGCTCCGGCGTCGGCCAGCCGTCGACCGGCATGCCGAGCCGCATCTGTTCCTTGCGGATGGCTTCGCGGGTGTTGGTGCCCAGAATGCCGTCGACGGTGCCGACGTCATAGCCCCTGGCTTCGAGCTTGGTCTGCAATTCCTTCATCTGGTCGCCATTGAGCCCGGTTTCGGGATTGCGCGGGTCGAACTGCTTTGCCCCGGCCAGCCGGCTGGCGAAGTTGGCGGCGGTCAGCGCGTAGGTGAAGGACTGGTTCCATTCGAGATAGACGTCGAAATTGTCGTAGGCGAGGAAGGCCGGACCTTTGCGGCCCATCGGCAGCGCCAGGCCGGCCTTCAGGCCATTGTCGATCAGCGGCGTGCCATCGGGATTGGTGACGCCCCACGCGGCCCATTGAGACAGCGGCAGCTTGTTGGTGCGGCCGGTCTGCTCCCAGGGCATGTCCTCGGGCACGCGCACTTCCTCGATCCACGGCTGGTCGCGTTTCCAGCCGCGCGACAGCACCTTGTTGGCCGTGGTCATGATCACGTCGGGTACGCTGCGCCTGAGGTCGACGATGCCGTCGCCGTCGCCGTCGACGCCCCGCGCGAGATAGTCGGAAGGCAGGATCTGCGTCTGGCCGATCTCGCCGGCCCAGGCGCCGGTGACGTCGGCCGGAACGACGCCGCGATCGATCAGCGTCAACAGCGGCAGCAGTTGCGGCCGAAACAGCTGCGGGCGGCGGCAGTCATGCGACAGCGTCACCAAGGCGCTCAGCGTGTGGAAATCGCCCTGTACGGCGCCGAAATCGGTCTCCAGCCCCCAGAAGGCGGTGATGATCGGCGCCTGGACACCGAACTGCTGGTCGGCGCGCGCAAAGATTTCGGCGTATTTCTTCAGATTGGCCGCGCCCTGCTTCAGCCGGTAGGCCGAGATCATGCGGTTGGAGAACTGAATGAAGGTCTGGGCGAAGACGCCCTGGGCGCGGTCACGCGCGAGCACCTTGTCGTCGATGGTGGCGGCCTCCAGCGCGTTAAGGCCGACAGCGCCGACACCGGCTGCCTTGGCTTCCGCCGCCACGCCTTGCTTCCAGGTTTCGAAGTCGCCGCCGCATTCCTGCGCCGCCGCCGGCATCGCCGTAGCGCCGAGCAGCAGGGCCGCGAGCAGCCCGGAGCGCAGGCGGCTCTTCGACTGTTTCCGGCGTAAATATCCCAGTGGCTGCAGGTAGGTGCGCATGGGACGTCGAAAAGCAGGCGGTAGAGCCGGTGTCAACGGGTGTTCTGCCGCAGCCACTTTTTCCAGGCTGCCTCAGTGCCGTTGAAGACGTTGATATCGGACTTGCCGTTCATGCCGGGCACGATACCGGTTCCGGTGTATTGCCAGAAGGTGAAAGGGTGGCTGCCGTACTTCTGGCGGGGGTGGCCGGCCACCGAGCGCAGCCAGTAGGGATAGCCGCGGAAGGTCGCAAGGTCGTTATCGTCGAAGAAGTCGACCGAGGTGTAGATGATCGGCTTCTTGCCATAGTGCCGCTCGATCATCTCGAGAAAGGTGGTCATTTCGGCCCGCACCGTCGCTGAATCCGGGCGCAGCCGGCAGGTCGGCGATTGCGGGTTCCACTCCATGTCGAGCACCGGCGGCATGGCCGAGCGGTCGACGGGCACGTTCTGGATGAACCAGCGCGCCTGGGTGGCGGCAGGCGTGCAGAAATAGAAGAAATGGTAGGCCGCGCGCGGAATGCCATTGGCCTTGGTGCGCGACCAATGCTCGTTGAAATACTCGTCGAAACGGTCGCCGCCCTCGGTCGCCTTGATGAAGGCGAAGGAGATGCCGCTGGCCTTGGCCGTCGGCCAGTCGACCGAGGTCTGGTATTTGGAGACGTCGGTGCCGTGAACGGCATAGTTCCAAGGCGCGCCGCTATCCCATTCATGCGGCTTGGAGTCTTCGAAACGCGGTGCGCGCACGGCAACCGTCGGGCTGCTGGATGGCGACATCGAGGGCACGAGATCGCCGGCGGTCGAGCAGGCGGCCAGCAGCGTCAACGTGATGAGGGCCGCGAAACGGCGCATCGCATTTCCCGAGCCGGAATCAGCCGGTCGCTGTTGGGTTGTCGTTGCAGGTGCCCCTCAGGCGATCGCCCCACAGCATCGCCTGATACGCTATTTTCGTGCATGTCGTTGTTCCAAAACCGCTGCGCACTTTTGGGCGACATGCACCAGTGATCGCCGATCATGGTTGATAACAGGTTGACGGCGCTCGACAAGAACACCGATTTTGCGGAAGCAATGGCGGCAAATCGATGACATAAATCGGGCCGCAAGCCACCGGCAGCCGAAAAGCAGGGACGGAAAGATGCGGATCGCCGTGAAGATCATCAAATGGCTGCTCGGCCTGGTCGTGTTGGCCATAGCCGCCCTGTTTACCTGGCTCTACGTCGCGCCGCCCGAACTGATCCGCGTCGGTTCCGGCTATTCCGCCAAGATTGTCTGCTCGAACGTTTTTATCGCCGGCCGTGATCCCAATGAGGTGCTTGCCATCGACGTGCAGGCGCCCGGCCATCCGCTTCTCAGGCTGATGAAGGTGTCGGTCGACAAGAACAGGGGGACCGTCTCGGCCGGGCTGCTTGGCTTCCTCGGCAAGAGCGTTGCCGTTGCGCGCGCCGGCCTGGGTTGCGCCTCGGTTCCCGATGGCGACGTCGGCAAGGCACGGCGCACGTCAATCCCTGCCGAGGCGTCGGCGGCCACCAAGGGCGATCTGTGGCCCGAGGGAGATCGAGTCGATGCCTCGCAAAATCCCGAAATCAACAAGATCCTCGACGGTGCGGCGATGACCGGCATCGGCATGCGCGCCGTGGTGGTGGTCAAAAATGGCCACATTGTTGCGGAGCGTTATGGCGACGGCTTTTCGGCGAAAACGCCGCTGCTGGGCTGGTCGATGACCAAGACAGTCAACGCCGCGCTCGTCGGCACGCTGGTCAAGGACGGCAAGATGGCGGTGACCAATCAGGGCCTGTTCGGCTCATGGAAGGCGGACGGCCGCGCCGCCATCAGCCTTGCCGATATGATGGCGATGTCGAGCGGACTCGAGTTCAACGAGGATTATGGCGACGTTGCCGATGTGACGCGCATGCTCTACCTCGAACCGGATATGGCGGGCTTCGCCGAGGCCAAGCCGCTGACCGGCGACGTCGGCAAGGTCTTTTCCTATTCGAGCGGCACGGCGGTGATGCTGTCGCGGCTGTGGCAGGATGCTATCGGCGACAAGGACAAGGCGCTGATGTGGCCAAGGGCAGCGCTGTTCGGGCCGCTCGGCATGCAAAGCGCGGTGCTCGAAACCGACGAGGAGGGTACCTTTGTCGGCTCATCCTACCTCTATGCCACGGGGCATGACTGGGCGCGGTTCGGCCAATTCCTGCTGCAGGGCGGCGTCTGGAACGGCAACCAGATCCTGCCGGCCGGTTTCGTCGACTGGATGCGCGAACCGGCACCGGCCTCGAAAGTCTACGGCAAGGGGCAACTTTGGATCGAAGCCCCGGGGGACGAAGGAAATCCCGGCGCCGGCGTCGCCGCCGGCCTGCCCAACGATACCTACTGGATGGAGGGCCATGACGGCCAGACGGTCGCCATCATCCCGTCGGAGCAACTGGTGGTGGTGCGGCTGGGGTTGACGCCGGCCAAGCTCGGCTACCGGCCGCAGGTGATGGTCGGCGCGCTGATGAAGGCACTGCGCTAGCTCCCTTTACCCTCCCCTTGATGGGGAGGGCGGGGGCGTAGCGCCGGGCGGGGTGCCTGGCACTTCACCCCTACCCGCGCCTTCAGCGCGACCTCCCCCATCGAGGGGGAGGTAAGAGTGCGCGATCTTGACGACCGCCAGCCAGGCATAGCCGCGATATAGCGCGCGGAAACAGAAGCTTGCGCCGGTTCGCCGAGATTCCGATTCCAAGACTTCGCGCAATGATTCACGTGGGGTGACATGGAATTTCTTGAGCCAGCCGCGCAGCAATGTCCGGAACCAGTTGGGCAAGCCTTCCTGCTGGCCGAAATCGACGACATGCAGCGAGCCGCCGGGCGCGAGTGCCGCAAGGGCTGCCGAAACCGTCTTTTCCCAACCGGGGATCATCGACAGCGAATAGGACACGAAGATGCGGTCGAAGCGCTCGACGCCGAACAGCGTCTTGGCGTCGAAATCGGTGGCGTCGCCGCGCGCCAGCACGGCGCGGCCGGACAGGCCGTCGCGGCCGATCGCCTTGCTCGCCGTCTCCAGCATCTCGGCCGAGATGTCGAGGCCGTAGAGGCGGGCGTCGGGATAGCGGCGGGCGGCAAGCGCGATGTTGCGGCCGGTGCCGCAGCCAAGTTCGAGCACTCTGCCATTCGCCGGCACATCCAGCCCGGCTATCATCTGGTCGCGGCCAAGCAGATAGTATTTGCGGGTCAGGTCGTAGATATGGCGTTGCCAGCGATAGACGCCGTCCATCAGTTCGGCATGGTCGGCCGGCAGCTCGCTCGCGCTCATGCCGCGCGCTTCACATAGAGGTGGAAGCCGCCATAGATGGCCGAGCGGTCGCGGGCCGAACAGTCGCGCGAGGCCTCGTCCTCGTAGGTCCACTGGTCGAGCAGCGAGATCGAGACGCGGCCCGGCAGCAGGCTGGGCTCGGCGGCGGTACGGAAGATGACTCGGGCGCCGACCGAGGCGGTGCGGGTGATCTCCGACCAAAGGGCATTGAGCTGGTCGTCCGTCATCCAGTCCTGCGCGTCGAGCAGGACGAAACGGTCGACGGTGCCTGCGTCCTTGCCGGCCAGAAATTCGATCAGATTGGCGTGGTGGATGCCGACGCGATCGACATTGTTGCGGATCGCCTTGTAGTTGGCCTCTTCTAGATAGGCGGGCAGGGCGGCCTCACCCGGATTGGGATAGCGACGGGCGAAGGCTTGCCAAGCGAAGTAGTTGTTCTTCAGCGGAAAATCGCAAGCGAGCTTTTCCAGCCGGGCCTTCAGCACGCTGGCCATCGAACCATCGCCCGAGGTGATCAGCGAATCGTACTGCGCCGGCGGAATGCCGAGGCCGAACAGCGAAGCCTTGCGCGAGGTAGCCCAGCGCAACAGCTTCTTGTCGAAGACCGGCGCCAGCTCTTCGTTGAAGAAGCGGCGCTGGTCGGCGAGGCTCTTCGACGCCATGATACCGGCGGGATCGACGCCGAAGAATTTGGCGATGCGGTGGCCCATGGCGATGAACAGGCCGAGCAGGCCGGTCTGGTAGAAATTGCGGTCGAAGACGGTGATGCGCCGGCGGCCGCGCCAGCTGCGACGCTCCCAATAGTGGCGGCTGACCGGGTCGAGATGCGGCGCGATGAAGCGGTCATAGGCTTGCGAATTGTGGTTGGTGTCGGCGGCGCCGAAGAAACGGAACAGATCGCCCTGCGAGGGCAGATGCCGCACCGCCTCCAGCTTCATCCGGTTCAAGGCGATGTGGGCGGCGTTGAGGTCGACCGCATCGACGCGTTCAGGCGAGCGGGTGAGGTAGGCGAGGATGTTGCAGCCGCCCGACGCTATGGTGACGACGCGGTGGCCCTGGCCAAGCTGCATGGCCTCCATGTCGACTTCAGGGTCTTCCCAGATCTGCGGATAGACGAGACCGGAAAACAGAAGCGCAAACAGCCGTTCGGAAAGGCCGGCCTTCGACAGCGGGCGGTTCTGGTAGACGGCCTTTCCAACTTCCTTGCCGCGGCGAAAAACGAGATCCGAGGAGACGTCCGTCATGGCAAAGTGATTCCCCATTTGCTTTGCCGCAAGCGGGTAACTCAGGGGCATGACAGGCGGGTGACAGCCTGTTGACGCGAGTTCAGGCCTTGCCAAATCCCCCCGGTGTCGGCGTCGTCAGGATGACGGCGTCGCCGGCGTCGAGCACGGTCTGGTCGCAGGCCTTCAGCGTCTCGACGCTGCCGTCGTTGCGCCGCACCTTGGTCGAGCCGACCTCGCCAGCGCCGCCGCCGTCGAGGCCTTGCGGCGGGCGGTTGCGGTGCGAGGACAGGATGGCGCATTCCATCTTTTCGAGGAAACGGATCGTCCGCCTGGTGCCGTCGCCGGCGCTCCATTCGCCTTTGCCGCCGGAGCCTTCGCGAATGTGAAAATCCTCGAGCAGCACGGGAAAGCGCAGTTCCAGCACCTCCGGGTCGGTCAGGCGCGAATTGGTCATGTGGGTGTGGACGCCGGATGTGCCGGCAAAGCCGCGGCCGGAGTTCATCCGGCCTGCCGGCGAACCGGAGCAGATGGTCTCGTAATACTGGTACTGCTTGTTGCCGAAGGTCAGGTTGTTCATCGTGCCTTGCGCGTTGGCCATGGCACCCATGGCGCCGAACAGGGCGTTTGTGACATGCTGCGAGGTCTCGACATTGCCGGCGACGACGGCGGCGGGGTAGGCGGGCTTCAGCATCGAGCCGTCGGGGATGATGATGTTGATCGGCCGCAGGCAGCCGGCATTCATCGGGATCATGTCCTCGACCATGACACGGAAGGCATAGAGCACGGCTGCGCGGGCGACGGGCTCGGGCGCATTGAAATTGTTCTTCTCGACCTTCGAGGTGCCGGTGAAGTCCACGGTCGCCTCGCGCTTTTGCCGATCGACGGTAATCTTCACCTTGATCACCTGGCCGGTGTCGGTCGGGTATTCGTACTCGGAACTATCGGGCAGCCGCTCCAGCACGCGGCGCACGCTTTCGGCGGCGTTGTCCTGGACATGACCCATATAGGCTTCGACGACGTCGAGGCCGAAATGGCCGACCATCTTGCGCAATTCCGCCACGCCCTTTTCATTCGCGGCGATCTGCGCCTTTAGGTCGGCGATGTTCTGGTGTGGGTTGCGGGCAGGGTAGGGGTGGTCGGTGAGCAGCGTTTGCAACTCCGCCTCGCGGAATTTTCCACGATCGACAACGCGGAAATTGTCGAACAGCACGCCTTCCTCGTCGACCGTGGTGGCAAGCGGCGTCATCGAGCCGGGGGCAGTGCCGCCGATATCGGCATGATGGCCGCGTGAGGCTACGTAGAAGATTACTTCCTCCCCCCTTGAGGGGGAGGTGGCGGCGGAGCCGCCGGAGGGGGGCGTTGCGGCAGTGCTCGACGCTCTTGTGGTGCCTTCTGAGAGGACCCCACCCGGCCGCTGCGCGGCCACCCTCCCCTCAAGGGGGAGGGAAAACACCGGCGTCACCACGGTGATGTCGGGCAGATGCGTGCCGCCATTGTAAGGTGCGTTCAGCGCAAAGACGTCGCCGGGGTGGATGTCGCCGGAGTTCAGCCGGATGATGGTTTCGACCGAGCGATCCATTGAGCCGAGATGCACCGGCATGTGCGGCGCGTTGGCGACCAGCGCGCCGTGGCGGTCGAAGACGGCGCAGGAGAAATCCAGCCTTTCCTTGATGTTGACGGAATAGGCGGTGTTCTGCAGCGTGACGCCCATCTGTTCGGCGATCGACATGAAGAGGTTGTTGAAGACCTCCAGCATCACCGGATCGGCTTCGGTACCGAGGGCAGCCGTGCGAACTTTCCGTTCGGTGCGGCGGATGACGACGTGATTGAGGTTGGTGATTTCGGCCCGCCAGCCCGGCTCGACGACGATGGTCTGGTTCNGTGCGGCGGATGACGACGTGATTGAGGTTGGTGATTTCGGCCCGCCAGCCCGGCTCGACGACGATGGTCTGGTTCGGCTCGATGATCAAAGCGGGGCCTGCGATCAGGTTGGATGGGCGCAGATTTTCGCGACGATGGATGCCGGCCTCATGCCAGCGGCCCTCGGTGTAGATGCGCCGCGTTCCGGACGCACCCGCTTCAACCCTTGCCGGTCCGGCGGGCGCAACGGCTTCGGCCGTGGTCTCGACGATCTCGGCGCCTTCCACGGCAACGGTCTCGACGATCATCGGCTTGTCGTCATAGACGAACCCGAACTGCGCCTTGTGGGCGATTTCGAAATCGCGCCTGGCCTGGAAGATCGAGTCGCCTTCGAAATTCACCGGCAGCGTGGTGTCGGTGCCGTCATAGCGGATGTGCAGCACCGGCTTTGCCGCAATCTTGTCCTCGGCGATGCCTTGCGCTGCCAATTCGGCGATGACGGCTTTTTTCAACGTGCCGATGAGGCTGCCGATCTCGGTCCTGGATTCTTCGGCAAGCGGCTTCAGCAGCGCCTGCTGCCGCGACGCGAAAACCGACGACAGGCCGATACCATAGGCTGAGAGCAGACCGGAGAAGGGGTGGATCAGTACCGCCTCCATGCCGAGCGCGTCGGCAACCAGGCAGGCATGCTGGCCGCCGGCGCCGCCAAAACAGTTCAAGAGATATTCGGTGACATCGTAGCCGCGCTGCACGGAAATCTTCTTGATGGCGTTTGCCATGTTTTCCACCGCAATGGTAACGAACCCTTCGGCGACGGCTTCCGGCGTGCGGCCATCGCCGATTTCGGCGGCCAGCGCAGCGAATTTTTTATGCACGGCGGCGACGTCCAGCGGCTGGTCCTGGCCGGGTCCGAAAATCGCCGGAAAGAAATCGGGCTGCAGCTTGCCCAGCATGACATTGGCGTCGGTGACGGCAAGCGGGCCGCCGCGCCGGTAGGCGGCGGGGCCGGGATTGGCGCCGGCGGAATCCGGGCCGGCGCGGAAACGGCCGGCTTCGTAATGCAGGATCGAGCCGCCGCCGGCAGCGACGGTATGGATGCGCATCATCGGCGCGCGGATGCGCACGCCGGCGACCTCGGTGTCGAAGGCGCGCTCATACTCGCCGTCAAAATGGGCGACATCGGTGGAGGTGCCCCCCATGTCGAAGCCGATGACTTTCTCGAAACCGGCGAGTTTCGCCGTTTCGACCATGCCGACGACACCGCCAGCCGGGCCGGACAGCAGCGCGTCCTTGCCCTGAAACATGTCGGCGGCGGTAAGCCCGCCCGACGACATCATGAACATCAGGCGAGGGTTCTCCCTCCCCCTCGAGGGGAGGGTGGCGGCGAAGCCGCCGGGTGGGGTCGCCGCGGCAGTGCTCGACGCTTTGGTGGTGCCTCCTGAGAGAACCCCCTCTGTCGGCTTTGCGGCCTGCCCTTCGCTATGGCTCCGGGCGTTCGTCGCTGAAAAAGCCAAATCATCGGCTTTTTCTCGGCCTTTGGCCGACCGCTCCTCACCCCCCACAAGTGGGGAGACTGGCATCGCGCCCAGTTCTCCCGCCACCCTTTGCACATAGCGCGACAGGATCGGCGACAGATAAGCATCGACCACGGTAGTGTCGCCGCGGCCGACCAGCTTGATCAGCGGCGAGACCTCATGGCTGACCGAGACTTGGCTGAACCCGATCTTGCGGCAGACTTTCGCCACCGCCTTCTCGTGGTCGGGATATTTCCAGGCATGCATGAAGACGATGGCCACCGCATCGATGCCGTCAGCCTTCGCCTGTTCGATGGCGGGGCGGCAGGCGGCGATGTCGAGCAAGCGCTCGACCTCGCCATTGGCGCGCACGCGTTCGTCGATCTCGATGACCCGCTCGTAGAGCTGTTCCGGAAGGATGATCTCCTTGGCGAAGATGTCCGGCCGCGCCTGATAGGCGATCTTCAGCGCATCGCGAAAGCCCTTGGTGATGAGCAAAAGCACACGGTCGCCCTTGCGCTCCAGCAGCGCGTTAGTGGCAACGGTGGTACCCATCTTGACGTCACCGACCAGGCCCGGAGGAATAGCGGTGCCGGATTTCAGCCCCAGAAGCTCGCGGATGCCGGCTAGGGCCGCATCGGGATAGGCTTCGGGATTTTCCGACAGGAATTTCCTGGGATGCAAACCGCCTTGCGGATCACGTCCGATCACGTCGGTGAAGGTGCCGCCGCGGTCGATCCAAAAATCCCATTTCTTGTCCACGCAGAACTCCGGCATTGCATTTGGGTCCAGACTGTTAGTTCGGCATCGCCCGGCCCGCAATCGGTAGTGCGCGGATGTTACATCAGGAAACGCAACGTTACGAAACTCATGGCCGTTTGATGCATTTTGCCTTCGACCGTTCACCGCAACGTGAGCGTGTGTTGAAGGAGAGATGTCATGAAAAAGCTCATTCTTGCTTCCGTTTCCGCCCTGGCCCTGTTCGGCGTTGCCGCCTGCAGCGACAGCGGTACGGATAACACCACCACCCAGAGCACCAATCCGCCAGCCGCCGAGCCCATGAAGCCGGCGACGCCGGATGCACCGAAGCCTGCAGAACCGGCTCCGGCAACACCTGCTCCTGCCCCCGCGCAGTAGCAGCAGTCTCGGTCACTTTGACGTGACGAGAGAGGAGGCCGGCTTCGCGCCGGCCTTCCTGCGTTTAGGCGATTCGGGGGCTCAAGGGCCTTGAACCGGCTCTTTCCTACGGTTTGGGATCTGGCGCGTCGGTTGCTTGCGCAAATCGATCCACTCTGCGGCGCTGTCTTGGCTTGATAGCAATGGCCGGCGGCCCTAATAAGCGCTCATGTCGATTTGGGATCGCCTCGGCGACTTCATCAACCGCGTTTCATCTTCAGCCACGTCCGGTGTAGCCGATGTGGTCGAGGCCGTGCGCACGGTTTTCTCCGGTGACGCCGATCTGCGCCGGCGCGTCGCCTTCTCTGTGGCGATGATTGCGCTGTCGGCCAAGATGGCCAAGGCCGATGGCATCGTCACCCAGGACGAGGTTCGCGCGTTCCAGGAAATATTTGAGGTGCCGCGAGAACAGACCCGCAATGTGGCGCGGCTTTACGATCTGGCCAAGCGCGACGTCGCCGGGTTCGAGACCTATGCCGAGAGTATGGCGCAGATGTGCGGCTCGGGCCATTCGAACTGCGTCATGCTGGAAGACATACTCGACGGTCTGTTCCATATCGCCAAGGCGGATGGGCTGGTGCATGAGCGCGAAGGGATTTTCCTGCACCGTATTGCCGAGATTTTCCGCATCGACGAGGTGCACTACGAAGCCATCATGGCCAGGCACGTCAATCTCGGCGCCGGCGATCCCTATATCGTGCTCGGCATTGAGCGCGGCAAATCGTTCGAGGAGGTCAGGAAGCGATACCGCAAGCTGGTCTCCGACAATCATCCGGACCGGCTGATCGCGCGCGGCCTGCCGCAGGAATTCATCAAGATTGCAACGACCAGGGTCGCGGCGATCAACGCGGCCTATGAAATGATCGAGCGGGGCCTCAGGCACGCATGAGCGGCTTCCCGCCCGACGAGCCAAGCGCGGAGGTCAGGGTATCGCCGAATTTCGGCCCGCGGCGCGAAACGCTCAGGCCCGACATGATCGTGCTGCACTATACCGGCATGGCGACTGGTGCTGCCGCGGAAGCCTGGTTGTGCGACCCCGCAAGCGAAGTCTCGTCGCACTACCTCGTCCATGAGGACGGCCGCATTATCCAGATGGTGCGCGAAAGCGACCGCGCCTGGCACGCCGGTGCAAGTTCCTGGTTCGGTCGTCGCGACATCAACTCCTGTTCGGTCGGCATCGAAATCGTCAATCCCGGCCATTTGCTCGGCTATTCGGCCTTTCCCAAGCGGCAGGTGGAAGCGGTGATCGGGCTTTGCCTTGGTATCATCGAACGCCATTCCATTACGGCGCAAAGGGTGCTTGCCCATTCCGACATCGCGCCGGGGCGCAAGATCGACCCGGGCGAGAAATTCCCCTGGAATGCGCTGTTTGCGGCCGGGGTCGGCCATCTCGTGCCTGCGGCGCCGGTCCGGCGCGGCGCGGTGCTGAAAGCCGGCGATACCGGCGCCGAGGTCGAGGCACTGCAGTCGATGCTGGCGCTCTATGGCTATGGCGTCGAGATATCAGGTGTCTTCGACCGCCAGACCGAAATCGTCGTCGAAGCTTTTCAGCGGCATTTCCGACCGCGCCGGGTGGATGGTGTCGCCGACGGCTCTACGTCTAGCACGCTGCAAAGCCTGCTGACTTCCCTTAGGTCAGTTGCCTCTAAATAATCTTTTTCTGATATTCAAGTTACAGCCTGTCACTGAAAGTGAATTGCCTCGCCTTGTTCGACACAAATTCCGCCCTCAAAGGCGGTTCGTGCAAGTTATCGGACCTCCAGCCCCCCGGATGCTCCGATATTGATTAGGCGTTGCTGCGTGAAGATCTTCGCGCGGCCAAACAGAACAGGACCACATGCAGAAATTGACCGTTGTAACGGCAGCTATTGCTGCCGGAGTAATGACTTTTGCCTTCAGCACGGCCGATGCCGCACCACTGAGCCAGAGGGCAGACCAGGGCTTCATCGCCGCACCCGCCAAGGCCACCATGACGAAGGCAAACCCGAAAGCAAAAAGGGCAACCACCGCGAAAGTGCGCAAAGCAGCCGTGGTGAAGGCCAGAAAAGCCACGGCCAAGAGGCATTTTAAGCGCAACAGGAAGAGCGTCGACCTGACGACGACCGCATCGATCCGCCCAAGCACCGCTGCGGAGTCGACTGCGGCAGCCGCGCTTGGCGGCCAGTATTCGGCAATCATTGCCCGCTATGCCGCGGCCGAAGGCGTGCCGGTGTCGCTGGCCCAGGCGGTCATCAAGATCGAGAGCAACTACCGGCCGAACATCGTCGGCGGCGCGGGTGAAATCGGCCTGATGCAGATCAAGCCGGCAACGGCGCGGATGATGGGTTATAGCGGCTCCGCCAAGGGTCTGTTCGATCCCGACACCAACATCAAATACGGCATGAAGTACCTTGCCATGGCGCGCAATCTCGGCGGCGGCACCACCTGCGGCACGATCCTGAAATACAATGCCGGCCATGCCGCGACGAGGATGAACCCGGTGTCGGCGGCCTATTGTGGCAAGGTCAAGGTGCAGTTGGCGGCATTGGGATCGCCGGCATAAGTCTGCTTTTTCATTTGCGTTTTGGAACGTGAACCCCTTTATACGCTCTGCCAGCTGGCCGGGCGGCCGCACCCGCAAAGCCGAAAGGCTGCGGGTGAGGAAAGTCCGGGCTCCATGGAAACACGGTGCCGGTTAATGGCCGGCGGGGGCGACCCCAGGGAAAGTGCCACAGAAAGCAAACCGCCACGATTTATCGGGGCAAGGGTGAAAGGGTGGGGTAAGAGCCCACCGCGCGACTGGCAACAGGAGCGGCACGGTAAACCCCACCGGGAGCAAAACCGAATAGGGACGGTGCGAGGGGAAACCTTCGAGGGCTGTTTCCGGCTCACCGTCCGGGTAGGTTGCGTGAGGCGCATGGCAACATGCGCCCAAGATGAATGGCCGCCACGTTCTCGCCCCGAAAGGGGCGAGGGCCATACAAAACCCGGCTTACAGGCCAGCTGGCAATTTCTCCCCCATATCGCGATTAATCCTTTGGATCAGCAGTCTGCGCCTTCGGGCGCAGCTGGCGATTCAGGTGCTTGAGCGATTGAATCAACTGCACCGGGCGGGTCGAGACAAACGCAGCATCACGCTTTCGCCGGAACTGGCGGCGGCGGTCGACGATGTCGTGGCCGCCGGCGAATACGCCTCGGCCAGCAAGTCATCCGTGATGCGCTGCGGCAATGGAAAGACCGCCGCGACCTGCTCGGCTACACGGTCGAGGAACTGCGCAGGCTGGTTCAGGAGGGGATTTACAGCGGAACGGGACGATTTGCGTCGATGGACGAGATCAAAGCCGAAGCACGTAAGGACAGGTTGTCTGACGACCTTGAGAGCGGGAGGATAGACGGACCTCTGTTCATGAAGCGCTTGCGAGCCAAATATGCCGCAGTGACTGAGGCAAGGGACTCGAAGAAGTGAGATCGCTTCAGAGGTTGACGCTGCCCCTCATCCCCCTGCCGGGACCTTCTCCCCGTACAGTGACGGGGAGAAGGGGCAAGCCGCCTCAGACGCCGATCTTGTCCAGCGATGCCTCGATCGCCTGCCAGAGTTCTTCCACCGGCTCGCAGCCCACCGACAGGCGCACGAAGCCGGGCGGAACCGAATCTCCTCGCTTGGCCCGCCGCTCGGCGGAGGTGTGGACACCCCCGAACGACGTTGCCGCCTGCATCAGCGTGCAGTTGTTGATGAAATCCTCGGCCTTGTCTTCGGAAGCGAGTTCGAAGGACACGAGGAAGCCGAAGCGCTCCATCTGCGCCCGGGCGAGGTTGTGCGACGGGTCGCCCTCCAGCCCGGGGTAGCGCAAGCCGCTAACGGCGCGATGGTCTTTCAGGCGCTTCGCGATCACCTCGGCAGAAGAACACATGCGGTCGAAGCGTACGTCCAGCGTCTCCAGGCCGCGATGCACCAGCCAAGCGTCGAACGGGCCGGGAATGCCGCCCGCGGTCTCGCGCCAGCCGGTGACGTCCGCGATGATGTCTGGATTGCGGCTGGCGACATGGCCGAACAGCACGTCGGAATGCCCATTGGCCGCCTTGGTGTCGGCAGCAACGACAATGTCGGCGCCGAGATCGAGCGGACGCTGGCCGAACGGCGTCATCGTGGTGTTGTCGACGACGACGATCGCGCCCGCTTGGTGCGCGGCCTCGGTGACGGCTGTGATGTCGCAAATGTCCAATCGCGGATTTGACGGGGTTTCAACGTAGACAAGGCGGTAGCCGTCGAAGCCGCCGTCGAGGAATGTAGCTGTCGGCCGCAGATCATAGGCGACGCCGAAGGGCTTGAGGAAACGTTCGGCCAGCGCGCGTGTGGCATGGTAGCCGTCCGAAGGCAAAAGCACGCGGTCGCCGGATTTCAACAGGCCGAAAAACACCGCCGAGATTGCCGCCATTCCTGAGGGGAAGCCGACGCATGGCGCGTCTTCGAGATGCGCCAGCATGTGCTCGACTGCATCCCAGGTGGCGTTGCTGTAACGGCCGTACTGACTGTAGCCGGCGCCGTCGCCCGGGTTGTGGAAAATAGCGGCCATGGTCAGCGGCAATGGGATGGGGTCGCCTTTGGCAAGTCCGTCGCGACGCAGATGGGCAAGGGAGGCCGCGCGGGACCTGGCTGTTTCGGACATGGATTTCTGACCTTGTTGCTCAGCGAAAAGACTGACGACGCTATTCGCGGCAGTGATGCGCGGCAAGCCGCTTCCGCTTGGGCCAGCCCGCTCTAAACGGTTCGTTAGGCTTAATGGGAGATAAAGACGGGAGTGTTGTCAGAGCTCTCACCGGTTGTGGCGCGCGCGTTTGTGAAGCCTGTTCCCGTTGACGCCCATAGTGCCCCATGATATCCCATTTCGATACCAAAGCCTTCGTTCCGCGTCAGGGTAAAGCGTACGCCAATCGGGCAGCCGCGGCGGCTGTGCGTTTGCGGGGTTTTGCCGCTGGGATCGAAGCGGATTTTCGGCAGGGGACGCGCTTCGGCGCGGACGAAAACATGGAGAGGGGTGCGGCGGCGGAAGCGGCTGCAGCGTGTCATGGACCGGTTTCTGTCAAGCGCGGTGAACAGGATCGATGCGAAGGGGCGGGTCTCCGTTCCGGCGCATTTCCGCGCTGTCGTGCAGAAACGCGGCTATTCGGAGCTCTACGCGCTGCGCGGACTGGACGTGCCTGCGATGGACGTCGGCGGCCTCGATCTGCTCGACCGCTACGAACAGCGCATCGCGCTGGAAGACCCTTTTTTGCAGACGGCGGACGATATGTCGTTCTTCTGCCATGGCGACGGGACGTTCCTGAAGCTCGATCAGGATGGCCGCATCACGATGAGCGATTTCATCCGCGAGCATACGGGCATCACAAGCGAAGTGGCCTTTGTCGGCCGTGGCAATTTCTTTCAAGTTTGGGAGCCTGGACGGCTGGCCGCCTATGGGGCGCAGGCGCGGGCCCGGCTTTTGCAGCTTCGGCAGGGGACGAAGGCTCACGAGGGCAAGGCTGGGGAGCGGCCGGAATGATGGCGGATCACGGCGATGATCTCAGCGCCGTTGGCGGACCGGTCCGCCACATTCCGGTCCTCCTTGCCGAAGTGCTGGAAGCGCTCTCGCCCAAAGAAGGCGATGTGATCGTCGACGGCACGTTCGGCGCCGGCGGCTACACCAAGGCGATCCTGGCGAGCGGCGCCTCGGTGGTGGCGATCGATCGCGATCCCGATGCGATTGCCGCCGGGCGCGGCCTGGAACAGCAATCCGGCGGCAGGCTGAGGCTGGTGCAGGCGCCGTTCTCGACGCTGGACGAACAGGTCGAAAGCGCCGACGGCGTTGTCCTCGACATCGGCATTTCCTCCATGCAGGTCGACCAGCCCGAGCGCGGCTTTTCGTTCCGCACGGACGGGCCGCTCGACATGCGCATGGCGCAGGCGGGTTTGAGTGCTGCCGACGTCGTCAATTCGTTCAAGATAGGCGACCTTGCCCGCATCTTCGGCTTCCTCGGCGAAGAGCGTAACGCCGGGCGCATTGCCCGCATGATCGAGAGCCGCCGCGAAAAACGGTTGTTTGAGCGTACGCTTGATCTCGCCGACGCCATCGAGACGCATATCGGCCGCGCGCCGAAAGACAAGATCCATCCGGCCACCCGCGTCTTCCAGGCGCTGCGCATTTTCGTCAATGACGAGCTGGGCGAATTGGCCAAAGCCCTAATGGCATCCGAGCGGGTATTGAAGCCCGGCGGGCGGCTTGCCGTGGTGACGTTCCACTCGCTGGAAGACCGCATCGTCAAGCGCTTCATCGCCGACCGCGCCGATGTCGCCACCGGCTCACGTCATTTGCCTGAGGCGCACGTGCGCACCGCGACCTTCAGCAAGGCTGGTGGCGGCGTGACGGCAGGCGATGCCGAAGTCGCTGCCAATCCGCGGGCGCGCTCGGCCAGGCTGCGTGCCGCCATCCGCACCGAGGCGCCGGCGCGCGCCGGTGATCTCACCGTTTTCGGACTTCCAAAACTTCCCGGCATCCAGGCGCCGCGAGAGAGGTGAATACGTGTTTCGAACCAGCGACATAGTCCTGATCGCCGTCATGGTCTCGGCCGCGGCCCTAACCTACAAGGCCAAGCGCGAGGCCGAGGAACAGCTGGCTTCGGTGCAGAAGATCGAGGCGCAGATCCGCTATGAGGAGGACACGATCGACCTGCTCAAGGCCGACTGGAGCCTGCTGACCCAGCCGTCGCGCCTGCAGAAGCTGGCTGAAATCTACAAAGCGCAGCTCGCACTCGAGCCGGTCAATGCGCGGCAGATCGTCGGGCTCGACGACCTGCCGGCAAAACCGCTCAACATCGAGGACCTGTCGTCGCAACGGCTTGGCGGCATGGCCGACAATTCCGGCAAAGGACCAGCCGACAAGGATCCCGTGGTCACCGGAGCCATCGTCCAATGATCGCTGGATTTCCAATGCGCGCCAAATTTCCGTCGGTCGGCAAATTGCTGAAGCGCCGCGCACGGACCGGCGAGGACGGCTCCATCGTCGTCGAAGGCGCGCGCAAGGCGACCGGCGGCAAGGCCAAGACCCGCATCGTGATGACGATGGCGGTGTTCTTCGGCATCTATTCGACCATCGCCGGGCGGCTGGTCTATCTCGGTTTCCAGTCCCCCGACATGTCGAATGGGCCGCAAAGCCGGGTGACGGCGTCGCGTCCCGACATCGTCGACCGCAACGGCGAGGTGCTGGCGACCGACATCAAGACGGCATCGCTGTTTGCCGAGCCGCGCCGCATCGTCGATGCCGACGAGGCGATCGAAAAGCTGTCGACCATTCTGCCAGATATCGACCCCGAGCAGACCTATCACAAGCTGAAGAGCGGCGCCGGCTTCGTCTGGCTGCAGCGGCAGCTGACGCCCAAGCAGCAGGCCGACATCATGCAGCTCGGCATTCCCGGCATCGGCTTTCGCACCGAAAAGCGCCGCTTCTATCCGGCCGGCGTGACCTCGTCCTACATTGTCGGCCTCACCAACATCGACAATCAGGGCATCTCCGGCATGGAGAAATACATTGACGAGCAGGGCCTGAGCGACCTGCAGGCCTCAGGCTTGGCGATCGCCAAGGATCTGAAGCCGGTTCAGCTGTCGATCGACCTGCGCGTCCAGCATGTGGTGCGCGACGAGATTGCCGCCGGCCTCGAGCGCTATCGCGCCATGGGCGCAGGCGCCGTCGTGCTCAACATCAAGACCGGCGAAGTGGTGGCGATGGCCTCGGTGCCGGATTTCGATCCGAACAATCCCTTCAATGCGCAGGACAAGGACCGCCTGAACCGCATGTCGGCCGGCCTCTACGAGATGGGCTCGACCTTCAAGAGCTTTACCTCGGCCATGGCGCTCGATTCCGGCAAGGCGAACATGAACAGCCGTTTCGACGCCTCGCATCCGATCCGGGTCGGCCATCAGGCCATTCACGATTTCCACGGCAAGAACCGCGTGCTGTCATTGCCGGAGGTGTTCCTTTACTCCTCCAATATCGGATCGGCGCGTGAGGCCGAAATGGTCGGCATCGAGGGGCACCGCGAATTCCTGCATCGCCTTGGCCTTCTGGACAGGATGCAGACCGAACTGCCTGAGGTCGCGCGCCCGACCGAACCGAAGGTCTGGAAACAGGTCAACTCCTTCACCATCGCCTTCGGCCATGGCGTGTCGACGACGCCGCTGCAGGCCGCCGTCGGCTGCGCGGCGCTGATGCAGGGCTATTTGATCCCGCCGACTTTCCTGGTCCGCAGCGAGCAGGATGCCATGGCGGTGGCCAAGAGAGTGGTCAGCGAAAAGACTGTGGAGGGCATGCGCTACCTCTACACGCTCAATGCCGAGAAGGGCTCGGCCAGAAACGCCAGGGCCCCCGGCTACCGCGTTGGCGGCAAGACCGGAACGGCCGAGAAGGTGATCAATGGCCGCTACTCGAAGGAACTGAATTTCAACACCTTCGTCGCTGCCTTCCCGATGGACGATCCGCAATATCTGGTGTTTACGATCGCTGACGCTCCGCACCCGGAAAAGCCCGGGATGACCGACGTCGCCGCCAACAATGCGGGTGTCATGGCCGGAAACATCATCAGGCGGGCAGCCGCCATGCTTGGCGTGAAGCCAGATTTCAGCCATGAAAATGGCGCAACGCTGGTTTCCTATCAGTGATTCTTAGGGCGCGCCGGCAACTGCGCGCCATTTTGTTGAGATAAACGGGGTTCGATGCACCTGAGAGATTTAGCCGGTATCCTGCCTGTCGAGGGAACATCTTCCCGCGATGTGGAGGTAACCGGGATTTCGTCGGATTCCCGCACGGTCAAGACCGGCGTGGTCTTTTTCGCGCTCGCCGGCAGCAAGGCGGATGGTTCGGCCTATGCCGCCGATGCGGCAAAGCGCGGCGCAGCGGCGGTTGTCGTGGGCAAGGCCAGCGCCGTTTCCGGCCTGTCCGTCCCGGTGCTCAGCGTCGACGACCCACGCCTGGCGCTGGCGCTGAGCGCGGCACGTTTCTTCGGCAGCCAGCCGGAGACCATGGTCGCGGTTACCGGCACCGCAGGCAAGACCTCGGTCGCCGCCTTCACCAGGCAGATCTGGGAGCAGGCCGGCTTTGCCGCCGCGTCCATTGGCACCACCGGCGTGGTGGCGCCGGGCCGCAACGATTACGGTTCGTTGACCACACCCGATCCAGTGGCTTTGCACCAGTTGCTCAAGGAATTGGCGGAGGCCGGCGTCACACACGCCTCGATGGAGGCTTCCAGCCATGGTCTCGACCAGCGCCGTCTCGATGGCGTCAAGCTCGCCGCTGGCGGTTTCACCAATCTCGGCCGCGACCATATGGACTATCATCCGACGGTCGAGGACTACCATCGCGCCAAATTGCGCCTGTTCGACACGCTGCTGCCGAAAGGCGCGCCGGCGGTCATCTTTGCCGACGATCCGTGGTCGGCGCCGACCATCCAGGCTGCGCAGGCCGCGGGGCTCAATGTGCTGACTGTCGGCCGCCATGGCGATTTCCTGCGCCTGAAGCGGGTCGAGCACGAGCGCCACCGCCAGCGCGCCGAGGTCGAAGCTGACGGCGTGCTCTACGAGATCGACCTGCCGCTCGCCGGCGACTTCCAGATCGCCAATGCCCTGGTTTCGGCCGGGCTGGCCATTTCCACCGGAACGCCGGTCGCCAAAGCTTTGATGGCGTTGGAGAAACTTCAGGGGGCACCGGGACGGCTCGACCTTGTCGGCGCCACCGCCAATGGCGCGCCCGTCTATGTCGACTATGCCCACAAGCCGGATGCGCTGGAAAATGTGCTGGCCGCGGTGCGCCCGTTCACCACCGGCCGCGTCATCGTCGTGTTCGGCTGCGGCGGCGACCGCGACCGGGGCAAGCGGCCGATCATGGGCGGAATCGCCACGCGGCTGGCCGACGTCGTCATCGTCACCGACGACAATCCGCGCTCGGAAGTGCCGGAAACGATCCGTGCCGCGATCCTGGCAGCCGCGCCCCGCGCGATTGAAATCGGCGACCGCCGCAAGGCTATCCACGAAGCGGTCGCCATGCTCAAAGCGGGCGATACGCTGATCGTTGCCGGGAAGGGCCATGAAGAGGGCCAGACCATCGGCGCCGAGACGTTTCCCTTCTCCGACCACGAGGAAGTCCGCTCGGCGCTGCGGGAGCGGGCCGCATGAGCGTGCTCTGGACTTCCGAGGCGCTGGTCGACGCCATGGGCGGTCGGCCGCTCGGGCCGATGCCGGAGGGAATTTCGGGGATCTCGATCGACAGCCGCAGCCTGCAGCCGGGCGACGCCTTCTTCGCCATCAAGGGCGAGGCGATGGACGGCCATGACTTCGCGACCGCGGCGATCAAGGCCGGCGCCGGCGTGCTGGTCGTTGCCGAAGGCAAGTTGCCGTCGCTCGGGCGGCTGACGGCGCCGATGATCGTCGTGCAGGATGTGCTGGCAGCACTGGAGAAACTCGGTGTTGCCGCCCGCGCCCGTTCCAACGCAAAAATCATCGCGGTGACCGGATCGGCCGGCAAGACCACCACCAAGGAGGCGCTGCGTCATGTGCTGTCGGCCGTCGGCACTGTGCATGCCTCGGCGCAGTCCTTCAACAATCATTGGGGCGTTCCGCTGACGCTGGCGCGTATGCCGGATGATTGCGACTATGCGGTGTTCGAGATCGGCATGAACCATCCCGGCGAGATCCGGCCGCTGGTCAAGATGGTCCGGCCACATGTGGCCATCGTCACGATGATCGCCGCGGCGCATCTCGGCTTCTTTAGAAATCTCGACGAGATCGCCAAGGCCAAGGCCGAGATTTTTGAAGGCATCGAGCCCGGCGGTGCGGCCTTGCTCAACCGCGACGATGCGCGATGGAAGCTGCTCGACAAGATGGCGCGAGCCGCCGGCGTCGAACATGTCTTTGGCTTCGGCGAGAATGCACGGTCGACCTACAAGCTGACCAAATGCGAGCTGCATGCCGATCATTCCGACATCACCGCCAGGATCGGCGGGCAGGATGTGACGGCGCGCATCGGCGCGCCCGGCCGCCACATGGTACAGAACGTCCTGGCGGTGCTCGGCGCCGCGCATTTGGTTGAAGCCGACATCGGCAAGGTGGCCTTGGCACTGGCCGATCTGTCGGCCGAGCGTGGCCGTGGGAAGCGACATATGCTTCGCCACCCCAAGGGACCGATCACACTGATCGACGAGAGCTACAACGCCAATCCCTCCTCGATGGCTGCTGCCATGGCGCTGCTCAACGCGACGCCTGTCACGGGCGAGGGCCGGCGCATCGCCGTGCTCGGCGACATGCTCGAGCTCGGCGACCATTCGGCCAAGCTCCATGCAGCCCTTGCCGAGTTGATCGTCGGCACCGGCACAAACACGGTCTTTCTCGGCGGTCCGGAAATGCGGGCGCTGGCAGACATCCTGCCCGACGAGATCAAAACGGAATACCGCGCCGGCGCCGAGGAATTGAAGCCGCTGCTGTTGTCGACGCTGAAGGCCGGCGACGTGGTGATGATCAAATCGTCGAAAGGCATCGGCTTTTCAAAGCTGGTCGAGGCCTTGCTCGGCAAATATCCGGCGGAAGCCGCAGGCACGAAACAGAACTAGTCCGGGGAACGGAATCGTATGTTTACATTGCTCGTCGATTTTGCGGACAAGGTCTCGGTCTTCAATGTCTTCCGCTACATAACTTTCCGCACCGGCGGTGCGCTGATCACCTCGGCGCTGATCGTCTTCATCTTCGGGCCGACCATCATCAATTCGCTTAGGCTGCGGCAAGGCAAGGGCCAGCCGATCCGCGCCGATGGCCCGCAGACGCATTTCAAGAAGGCCGGCACGCCGACCATGGGCGGGCTGATGATCCTGTGCGGCATCGTCGGCTCGTCGCTTCTATGGGCGAACCTCTCCTCGATCTATGTCTGGGTGGTGCTCTTGGTGACGCTGGGCTTCGGTTCGATCGGCTTTTACGACGACTATCTCAAGGTAACCAAGCAGTCGCATCTCGGCTTTTCCGGCAAGGCGCGGCTGGCGTTGGAATTCGTCATCGCCGGCATCGCCGCCTGGGCGATCATGCATAATGGCCAGGCGCCGTTCTCATCGTCGCTGACTTTCCCCTTCGCCAAGGAATTCATCATCAATCTCGGCTGGTTCTTCGTGCCGTTCTCCTGCTTCGTCATTGTCGGCGCCGGCAATGCGGTGAATTTGACCGATGGCCTCGACGGGCTGGCGATCGTGCCGATCATGATCGCGGCGGCATCCTTCGGCGTTATTGCCTACCTCTCCGGCAATGCGGTGTTCGCCGAATATCTGCAGATTCATTTCGTGCCCGGCACCGGCGAACTGGCTGTCGTGCTTGGCGCCGTCATCGGCGCCGGCCTCGGCTTCCTCTGGTTCAACGCGCCACCGGCAGCGATCTTCATGGGCGACACCGGTTCGCTGGCCATGGGTGGCCTGATCGGTACGGTCGCGGTCGCCACCAAGCACGAGATCGTGCTGGTCATCGTCGGCGGATTGTTCGTCGTGGAAATCCTGTCGGTCATCATCCAGGTCGGCTACTTCAAGATGACCGGCAAGCGCGTCTTCCTGATGGCGCCTATCCATCATCATTTCGAAAAGCTCGGCTGGACCGAAAGCCAGGTGGTGATCCGCTTCTGGATCATCGCCGTCATCCTGGCGCTGGTCGGCCTGTCGACCCTCAAGCTGAGATAGGAACCCGCTTGATCCCCGCCGCATCCTTTTCGGGCAAACGCGTTTCGCTCTTCGGGCTCGGTGGCTCGGGGATCGCCACGGCGCGCGCGCTGATCGAGGGCGGCGCCGACGTGCTCGCCTGGGACGACAATCCCGATAGCGTCGCCAAGGCCGCTGGCCAAGGCATTGCGACCGCCGATCTGCGCGGCGCCGACTGGTCGAAATTCTCGGCCTTCGTGCTCTCGCCCGGCGTGCCGCTGACGCATCCCAAGCCGCACTGGACGGTGGAGTTGGCGCGTGGCTCCGGCGTCGAGGTGATCGGCGATATCGAATTGTTCTGCCGCGAGCGGATTGCGCGCGCGCCTGATGCGCCGTTCATCGCTATCACCGGCACCAACGGCAAGTCGACGACCACGGCGCTGACCGCGCATATCCTCAAATCGGCAGGGCGCGACACGCAGATGGGCGGCAATATCGGCCGGGCCATCATGACGCTCGATCCACCGCAGGCTGACCGGGACTATGTCGTCGAGTGTTCGTCCTACCAGATCGATCTCGCGCCCTCGATCAACCCGACGGCCGGCATCCTGCTCAACCTGACGCCCGACCATCTCGACCGCCACGGCACCATGCAGCACTACGCTTCGATCAAGGAGCGGCTGGTCGCCGGCAGCGAGACAGCCATTGTCGGCGTCGACGATAGCTGGTGCGCGCAGATCGCCGACCGGCTGGAGAGGGCGGGCCGACAGGTGATCCGCATCTCCAAGCGGCTGCCGCTGACCGACGGTTATTTCGCCGATGGCTCCGATCTGATGGAAGCCGTGCATGGCCGTTACAGCCGCGTCGCCTTCCTCGAAGGCATCGGTTCGTTGCGCGGCCAGCACAATGCGCAGAACGCGCTTGCCGCCGTCGCCGCCTGCCTCAGGGTCGGCTTGAGCCTCGGCGAGATCCAGACGGGACTGGAAAGCTTTCCCGGGTTGGCGCATCGCATGGAGCAGGTCGGCCGCAAGGATCATGTGCTGTTCGTCAACGATTCCAAGGCGACCAATGCCGATGCGGCGGCACCCGCGCTGTCGAGCTTCCTGCGCATCTACTGGATCGCCGGCGGACTGCCCAAGGAAGGCGGGATCGAGCCGCTGCGCGGTTTCTTCCCGCGCATCGCCAAGGCCTATCTGATCGGCGAGGCGGCGCCCGCGTTCTCGGCGACGCTCGGCGAAGCCGTGCCCTATGAAATCTCGGGCACGCTGGCCGCCGCGGTCGACCATGCCGCGAAAGACGCGGCCAAGGATGACAGCGGCGAGGCGGTGGTGCTGCTGTCGCCGGCCTGCGCCAGTTTCGACCAGTTCAAGAATTTCGAAGTTCGCGGCGAAGCCTTCAGGCAAGCTGCGAATGCTATCGAGGGCGTGAAACCCATCGGAGGGGCACGATAATGCAAAGCCGTCTCGACAAAAGCCCGGTTGCAACCTGGTGGTGGACGATCGATCGCTGGTTCCTGGCGGCGTTCCTGTCACTGATGGGGCTTGGCATCGTCTTGTCCTTTGCGGCAAGCCCGGCGGTGGCCGAACGCATCGGCCTCGACAGTTTCCACTTTGCCACCAGGCAGATCATCTTCACCGTGCCGGCGCTCGGCGTGATGCTGGCAGTGTCCTTCCTGGAATCGCGGCAGATCCGGCGCATGGCGCTGATCATCCTGGGCATCATGCTGGTGCTGATGGTGGCCGTGCTCTATATCGGCGTCGAAGTGAAAGGCGCACGGCGCTGGGTGTCGTTTGTCGGCATGTCGATCCAGCCGTCGGAATTCCTGAAACCCGCCTTCGTCATCGTCTGCGCCTGGCTGTTCGCAGAACACAAGCGCCAGCCCGACATTCCGGGCAATTTGTTTGCCATGCTGCTGCTAATCCTGGTCATCTCGCTTCTGGTGGCGCAGCCCGATCTCGGCCAGACCATGCTGGTGACCGGCACCTGGGGCGTCATGTTCTTCATGGCCGGCCTGCCCTGGCTATGGATCATCGCGCTTGGCGCCACCGGCGCCGGCGGCCTGTTTGCCGCTTATACGGTGTTCCCGCACGTCGCCGCCCGCATCGACAAATTCCTGACCGGCGAAGGCGACACGTTCCAGGTCGACATGGGCCGCGAGGCGCTGATCAACGGCCACTGGTTCGGCGTCGGGCCGGGCGAGGGCACGGTCAAGCGGGTCATTCCCGACGCGCATGCCGACTTCGTCTTTTCGGTCGCCGGCGAAGAGTTCGGGCTGATCATGTGCTTCTTCATCATGTCGATCTTCGCCTTCATCGTGCTGCGCGGCCTCAGCACGGCGCTGAAGGAACATGATGATTTCACCCGCTACGCCGTCGGCGGTCTCGTCACCGTGTTCGGCCTGCAGTCGGTCATCAACATGTGCGTCAACCTGCAACTGATGCCGGCCAAGGGCATGACGCTGCCTTTCATCTCCTATGGCGGCTCCTCGCAGATCGCCATTGCCATCTCGATGGGCATGGTGCTGGCGCTGACCCGCAAGCGACCGGAAAAGCGCAAGCAGATGGGCTTTGCCCTGTCGCAGCGCGCCCTGCCGGCGGAGTGATATGGCGCGGGGTGTCATCCTTCTCGCGGCGGGCGGAACAGGCGGACATTTGTTTCCGGCCGAGGCGCTGGCGCATGAGCTGATCGAGCGCGGCTGGAGCGTGCATCTGGCGACGGACGACCGCGCCGAGCGCTTTGCCGGCCATTTCCCGGCCGCCGCCATCCATCCGATCCAGTCGGCGACGATGGGCTCGAAAAACCCTGTCGCGCTGCTTGGCGCGTTCTGGAAGATCTGGCGCGGCGTGCGCCAGGCCTCCGCCGTCATCGCCAGGATCAAGCCTGATGCGGTCGTCGGCTTTGGCGGTTATCCGACCTTGCCACCGCTCTATGCCGCGACGCGGCGCAAGCTGCCGACGCTGATCCATGAGCAGAACGCGGTGATGGGCCGCGCCAACCGGGCGCTGTCCGGGCGCGTCGATGCCATTGCCGGCGGCTTCCTGCCGCAAGATGAAAGTGCCACAGGCGCCAAGACGGTGACGACAGGCAATCCGGTCAGGCCGCCAATCCTGGAGGCGGCCAAGACGCCCTACACCGCATCCAAAGGGGCGGATCCGTTCAGGCTCCTGGTGTTCGGCGGCAGCCAGGGCGCGCAGTTCTTTTCCGACGCCATGCCGACGGCGATCGCACTTCTGCCGGAGGCGCAGCGCAAGCGGCTGGTGATCACCCAGCAGGCCCGCGCCGACGACGTGGCGCGGGTGAAGGCTGGCTATGCGGCACTCGGCGTCCATGTCGAGGTCTCGCCCTTCTTCACCGATATGGCACAGCGCATGGGCGCGGCGCATCTGGTGATCTCGCGCTCCGGCGCCTCGACGGTTTCGGAGATCGCCGTCATCGGCCGGCCGGCGCTGCTGGTGCCTTATCCCTATGCGCTGGATCACGATCAGGCGGCGAACGCAGCCGCCCTTGCCGCGGCGGGCGGCGGCGAGGTGCATCCGCAATCGTCACTGTCGCCGGAGCGCATCGCGGCTCTCATTGGCGGGCTGATGGACACTCCCGAGCGGCTGACGGCCATGGCTGCCGGAGCGAAGTCGGCTGGCCGGCCCAACGCGGCACGGTTGCTCGCTGATCTCACAGAGGCTATTGCGTCCAGAAAAACCGTTTCGGATTTCAGGAAAGGGACGCATTGATGAAGATGCCGCAGACCATCGGCCTTGTGCATTTCATCGGCATTGGCGGCATCGGCATGAGCGGCATCGCCGAGGTTCTGCACAATCTCGGCTACAAGGTGCAGGGTTCGGACCAGGCCGACAGCGCCAATGTCCAGCGGCTGCGCGACAAGGGCATCGAATGCTTTGTCGGCCACAAGGCCGAGAATATCGGCGCGGCCGAAGTGGTGGTCGTCTCCACCGCGATCAAGAAATCGAATCCCGAGCTGAAGGCCGCGCGCGAAAAACTGCTGCCGATCGTGCGCCGGGCCGAGATGCTGGCCGAACTGATGCGCTTCCGCCAGGCGGTCGCGATCGGTGGCACGCATGGCAAGACCACAACCACGTCGATGGTGGCGACGCTGCTCGATGCCGGCGGGCTCGACCCGACGGTGATCAATGGCGGCATCATCAATGCCTATGGCACCAATGCCCGTATGGGCGATGGCGAGTGGATGGTGGTCGAAGCCGACGAAAGCGACGGCACCTTCCTCAAGCTGCCGGCCGAGATCGCCGTCGTCACCAACATCGATCCCGAGCATCTCGACCATTATGGCAGTTTCGACAAGGTGCGCGAGGCGTTCCGGCAATTCGTCGAGAACGTGCCGTTCTACGGCTTTGGCGTGATGTGCACCGACCATCCCGAGGTGCAGGCGTTGGTCAGCCGCATCGAGGACCGCCGCGTCATCACCTATGGCGAGAACGCGCAGGCCGATGTGCGTTTCACCAACCACCGCATGGCCGGTGCCGTCTCGGCATTCGACGTGGTGATCCGCGACCGCAAGACCGGCGGCCAGACGACGATATCTGATCTGCGGCTGCCGATGCCCGGCCGCCACAACGTCTCCAACGCCACCGCCGCAATCGCGGTCGCGCATGAACTCGGCCTGTCGGCCGAAGCGATCAAGAAAGGGCTGTCGTCCTTTGCCGGCGTCAAGCGGCGCTTCACCCACACCGGCTCGTGGAACGGCGTCGACATCTTCGACGATTACGGCCACCACCCGGTCGAGATCACGGCGGTGTTGAAAGCGGCGCGCAGTGCCACCAAGGGCCGCGTCATCGCAATTGCGCAGCCGCACCGCTTCACTCGGCTGCACGATCTGTTCGACGAATTTTCGGTCTGTTTCAACGATGCCGACACCGTGATGGTGGCGCCGGTCTATGCGGCGGGCGAGGAGCCGATCGACGGCGTGACCTCGGAGGCGCTGGTGTCGCGCATCCGCTCCGGGGGCCATCGCGATGCGCGCTACGTCGAAACCCCTGCCGCGATTTCGCCCGTCATCCGCGCGTTGGCGAAACCGGGCGACTTCGTCATCTTCCTGGGCGCCGGCAACATCACCCAATGGGCCTATGCGCTGCCTGGGGAACTCGGCGGTACCGTCTCATGATGCGCGGCCAGGACCTGCTCGACAAACTTGGCGACCGGCTTGCCGGCCTGCGCGGCCGCATCACGCCCAATGCCGAGATGGACAAGATCACATGGTTCCGCGCCGGCGGTCTGGCGGACGCCCTGTTCCAGCCGGCCGACGAGGAGGATCTGGCTGCCTTCCTGCGCGCCGTGCCGGAGGACATCCCGCTCACCATCGTCGGTGTCGGCTCCAACCTCCTGGTGCGCGACGGCGGCATTCCGGGTTTCGTCATCCGGCTTTCGGCCAAGGGTTTTGGCGAGGCCGAGGTGGTTTCGCCGACCGTCATCAAGGCCGGTGCTGCGACGCCCGACAAGCGCGTCGCGGCCGTCGCTTATGAGGCCGGCATTGGCGGCTTTCATTTCTATCACGGCATTCCCGGCGCCATCGGCGGGGCGCTGAGGATGAATGCCGGCGCCAATGGCGTCGAGACGCGGGAACGTGTCGTCGAGGTGCGGGCGCTCGACCGCAAGGGCAATCTCCACACCCTCAGCAATGACGACATGGGCTATGCCTATCGTCACTCGGCCGCACCTGCCGGGCTGATCTTCACCTCCGCCGTTTTCGAAGGTGTTCTGGAAGACCCGGAGGCGATCAAGGCGGCCATGGACGCCGTCCAGACGCATCGCGAGACGGTGCAGCCGATCCGCGAGAAGACCGGCGGCTCGACCTTCAAGAATCCGGAAGGCACCTCGGCCTGGAAGGAAATCGACAAGGCCGGCTGCCGCGGGCTGATGATCGGCGGCGCGCAGATGTCGCCGATGCACTGCAACTTCATGATCAGCACCGGAACAGCGACCGGATACGACCTCGAATATCTCGGCGAGACGGTGCGCGCCCGCGTGCTTGAAAATTCAGGCATCCGCCTGCAGTGGGAAATCAAGCGGCTCGGCAATTTCCGCCCCGGCCATGCCGTGCAGGAATTCCTCGGACAGCTTCTTTAGCGCAAGCTGAAGTTCATGTGATGCTTGAACTTCAAACGGTCTGAAACAACAGCGCCACCGTTGCTCCAAAGACTCACAACACGCTTTTTCCGGCCGTTTTCGCGGAAAGTGAATCTGTCGGAATCATAAGCACTTGCCAGCGAATCAACTCTCTGATTCTCTGCCTTAAAGCGTTTCCTGATTTGAGTCGTTCGACGCGTCGACCGCGTTTTCCGTCTGGGGGGGCAACCTGCCGGGAGACTCGGACTCAATCTGGTCGCTGAATGCGTGGTTGCGGGCCCGCCGTGAGAGGGATGACGGGATATGAAGAACAAGCATGTGGCTGTCCTCCTGGGCGGATTCTCGTCCGAGCGGCCCGTGTCTCTGTCTTCGGGAAAGGCGTGTGCGGATGCGCTTGAGAATGAAGGCTACCAGGTTACCCGCGTCGATGTTGCGCGCGATGTCGGCGCCGTGCTCGCCGAACTCAAGCCCGATGTCGTCTTCAACGCACTGCACGGCCCGTTCGGTGAAGACGGCACCATCCAGGGCATCCTCGAATATCTGGCCATTCCCTACACCCATTCGGGCGTGCTCGCCTCGGCGCTCGCCATGAACAAGGAGCAAGCCAAGAAGGTCGCCAAGGCTGCCGGCATCGCGGTGGCGGAATCGAAGGTTGCCAGCCGCTTTGCCATCCAGAACAAGCATCCGATGAAGCCGCCCTACGTGGTCAAGCCGGTCAATGAAGGCTCAAGCTTCGGCGTCGTCATCGTGCATGAAGGCCAGTCGCATCCGCCGCAGGTCATCGGCTCGTCCGAATGGAAATATGGCGAGACCGTCATGGTCGAGCGCTACATCCATGGGCGCGAGCTGACCTGCGCCGTCATGGGCGACGTGGCGCTCGGCGTCTGCGAGATCATTCCGACCGGCCATTCCTTCTACGACTATGATTCAAAATACGTCGCCGGCGGATCAAAACACGAAATCCCTGCTAAAATTTCATCAAATATTTACCAAAAAATACAGACACTGGCACTCAAGGCACATCTGGCTATCGGCTGCCGGGGCGTTTCCCGATCGGACTTCCGCTATGACGACCGTCACTCCGAAAACGGCGAGATTGTCTGGCTCGAGATCAACACTCAGCCGGGCATGACGCCGACGTCTTTGGTGCCTGAAATCGCCGCCCAGGCCGGGCACTCGTTTGGCGAATTGTTGAGTTGGATGGTGGAGGACGCTTCGTGTCTGCGTTGAAATGGGGACAGGACAAGGGCAGGGGCGGCGCCGGGCCGGCGCTGTTCGGCATGTCGTTGTCGTTCGACCATTTCGTGCTGCCGCGCGTGCTGCGCCGGCCGGTGCGCGTGCTGGCGCGCCTGGGCGGCGGTGACTTCGTCGCGCCGCGCTTTTCCGCGGCCATCCTTTCGGCTTCGCTCATTGCATCGAGCAGCCTCTACGGCGCCATTCTCGGCGGTCATGCCGACGACATCGTCCAGAGCATCACCGCCCGGACCGGCTTTGCCGTCGACCAGATCAAGGTGGTCGGCAACCGCCAGACTTCGGAGATCGACATACTGGACCGGCTCGAGCTCGACGGCTGGACGTCACTGATCGGCTTCGATGCCGAGGCCGCGCGTGAACGTATTGATACCTTGCCCTGGGTCGAGGTGGCGGCGGTGCGCAAGGTCTATCCACATACGCTGGAAGTGCGTGTCGAGGAGCGCGAGCCCTTCGCGCTCTGGCAGCAGGGCGCGGAGCTTTCGGTCATCGAACGCTCCGGCGCGGTGATCGCGCCGTTCTCCGGCGGCAAGCAGGCGCTGCTGCCGCTGATCATCGGCACCGGCGCACCGGCCAAGGCGCCCGACTTCGTGGCCAAGATCAACAAATTTCCCGAGCTCGCGGCTCGGGTCAAAGGCTATATCCGCATCGGCGAACGGCGCTGGGATCTTAAGCTGGAAAACGGCATCACGATCAAGCTGCCCGAGGATGGCGAGGATCAGGCGATCGCCGATCTGGTTCGGATGGACCACGACAACGGGCTTCTGACGCGGGACATCGCCGCCGTCGACATGCGCATCTCCGATCGCCTGGTGGTGCAGCTGACGCCGGAAGCGGCGACGCAGCGCCAGGCCGCGCTCAATGAAAAGCCGCAAAATGCGAAGCGCAAGTCGGGGACGAAGATATGAGCTGGCTTGGCGGCAACAGCGATGCCTCTTCGCGGCGTTCCGGCACGCTCACCGTGCTGGATGTCGGCTCGAGCAAGGTTTGCTGCGTGGTGGCGAAACTGAAGCCGCGCGAGGACGGCAAGCTGTTGCGCGGCCGCTCGCACCGCATCCAGGTGATCGGCATCGGCCACCAGAAATCGCAAGGCGTGAAGTCGGGCGTGGTCGTCGATCTCGACCGCGCGGAGCACGCCATTCGCCTGTCCGTCGACGCAGCCGAACGCATGGCGGGACTGACCGTGGATTCGCTGATCGTCAACATGACGGCCGGCCGGCTGAAGAGCGAAACCTATTCGGCCACCATCAATCTCGGTGGCCATCAGGCCGACGAAGCCGACATCAAGCGCGTGCTTGCCGCCGGCGCCAAGCAGGCGCTCAAGGCCGAACGCGACGTGATCCATTCGCTGCCCGTCGGCTTTTCGCTGGACGCCGAGCGCGGCGTGCGCGATCCGCGCGGCATGGTCGGCGACCAACTCGGCGTCGATATGCATGTGCTGACGGGCGATGCCGCGCCGCTGCGCAATCTGGAGCTCTGCATCAACCGCTCGCATCTTTCGGTCGAGCGCATGGTGGCGACGCCCTATGCCAGCGGGCTTGCGGCCCTGGTCGACGACGAACTGGAAATGGGTGCGGCCTGCATCGACATGGGCGGCGGCACGACGACCATCTCGGTGTTTTCGGAAGGCAAATTCGTCCACGCCGATGCCATTGCCATCGGCGGCAATCATGTGACGCTCGATATGGCCAAGGGCCTGTCGACCTCGCTCGACGCGGCGGAGCGGCTGAAGGTGATGCATGGTTCGGCGCTGCCTGGCAGTGCCGACGATCGCGACCTGGTCTCGATCCAGCCGATCGGCGAAGACGGCGAGATGCCGCTGCAGATCCCGCGCTCGGTGATGACGCGCGTCATCCGCGCCCGCATCGACGAGACGCTGGAACTGTTGCGCGACCGGCTGAACAAGTCGGGCTACGGCAATGCCGTGGGAAAACGCGTCGTGCTGACCGGCGGCGCCAGCCAGCTTGCGGGTCTCCCCGAGGCGGCGCGCCGCATTCTGGGACGCAATGTGCGCATCGGACGCCCGCTCGGCGTGGCGGGCCTGCCGGAAGCTGCCAAGGGGCCGGCTTTCTCGACGGCGGTCGGGCTGCTGATCTATCCGCAGATGGCGAGCTTCGAGAGCCATCCGGCTAAAGGAATTTCCGGTCTCAGGATGACCGGGACGGGCGGAAAACTGCATCGCATGAGTCAGTGGTTGAGAGACAGTTTCTAATTGACGGGGACAGCCCCATAGGCGGCCGCGCCGGCGAAGCGGCGGGAAAGGCAAAGGACGGAGACAATGACGATCAATCTGCAAAAGCCGGACATCACCGAGCTCAAGCCGCGGATCACCGTATTCGGTGTCGGCGGCGGCGGCGGCAATGCCGTCAACAACATGATCACCGCGGGCTTGCGCGGTGTCGAGTTCGTCGTGGCCAACACCGATGCACAGGCGCTGACCATGTCGAAGGCCGAGCGGCTGATCCAGCTCGGCGCGCATGTCACCGAGGGGCTCGGCGCCGGCTCGCAGCCTGAAGTGGGCCGTGCGGCGGCGGAAGAGTGCATCGATGAGATTATCGATCATCTCTCCAACACCCATATGTGCTTCGTCACCGCCGGTATGGGTGGCGGCACCGGAACCGGTGCGGCTCCCGTCGTTGCCCGCGCGGCGCGCGAACGGGGTATCCTCACCGTCGGCGTCGTCACCAAGCCGTTCCATTTCGAAGGCCAGCGCCGCATGAAGACGGCGGATCTCGGCATCGAGGAGCTGCAGAAATGTGTCGATACCCTGATCGTCATCCCCAACCAGAACCTGTTCCGGCTGGCCAATGACAAGACCACCTTTGCCGACGCCTTCGCCATGGCCGACCAAGTGCTCTACTCCGGTGTTGCCTGCATCACCGACCTGATGGTCAAGGAAGGCCTGATCAATCTCGACTTCGCCGACGTGCGTTCGGTGATGCGCGAAATGGGCAAGGCGATGATGGGCACCGGCGAAGCTTCGGGCGAGGGCCGCGCGATGGCCGCCGCCGAGGCGGCGATCGCCAATCCGTTGCTCGACGAGACCTCGATGAGGGGCGCCAAGGGCCTGCTGATCTCGATCACCGGCGGCCGCGACCTAACCCTGTTCGAAGTCGACGAGGCCGCGACCCGCATCCGCGAGGAAGTCGATCAGGACGCCAACATCATCCTCGGCGCCACCTTCGACGAGGAACTCGAAGGCGTCATCCGCGTCTCCGTGGTCGCCACCGGCATCGACAAATCGGCAGCTGAAATTGCCGCGGCGCCGATCTCGATCCGGGCGATGCCGCCGCAGCAGAAGCCGGTCAGCCGCCCAGCGGCTCCGGGGGCGGAAGGCCGTCCGGCACCCGTCCAGCAGCAGACCTATGAGCAGCGCGCGGCCGATCCGGTGGCCGAGGCGATCCAGCTTGCCGAGGCCAATGCGGCGGCAATGGCTCGTCCGGCGCCGATGGCCCAGGCGGAAGATTTCCGCCCGCAGAGCAAGATCTTCCAGGCCCCGCCTGCCCAGCCGCAGCCTGTCGTGCAGCAGGTGATGCAACCGGCGCCGATGCGGGAAATGCCGCAGCCGGTGGCTGCCGCACCGCAGCGCATGCCGCGGGTGGAGGATTTTCCGCCGGTGGTGCGGGCCGAGGTGGAAGCCAAGGGCCGTCCGGCCGACCATGAAAACAGCGGGCCGATGGGGCTGCTCAAGCGGCTGACCAACGGGCTGACGCGCCGCGAAGAAGAGCCGGCCCGGTTGCAGCCGGCACAGCCGCGCGAACCGAAACTGCGCCAGGCGGCGCCGGAAATGCGCCGCCTTGCCAGCCAGGATCCGCAGCTTTACGCGCCGCGCCGCGGCCAGCTCGACGATCAGGGCCGGTTGACGCCGCAGACCAGGTCGACCCAGGAAGACGACCAGCTGGAGATACCGGCTTTCCTGCGCCGCCAGGCCAACTGAGCCGTTAACGGTATGTAACACTTGTCAACAGGCAGACGAGAGATTGTCTGCCTGTTAACGTTTAAAGTGGTTTAATAACAAGGCGTTATGATGTGACGCTCAAGGTCTGTCGCGGTTACACAGAGTAAGAAACCGTGATTTGGAGTCTCCCTGACAGACCATTATCTTTGCCGCAGCACTTTCGGTGTGCTGGGATTCGGGGAAGTGGCCCTGCCTGCCGATAAAAAAGAGCCGCGCCTTTTGGGTTAAAGCGGACTTAGGCGTTTGGGCTATGGGGTTTGTCTTGCAAGACTATCAGACGACACTGAAATCGCGTGCAACGCTGACCGGTACCGGCGTTCACAGCGGCAAACCGGTCACCGTCAATTTCCTCCCTGCGGACGCCGACACCGGCGTGCTCTTCCACCTTTCGAACGGAAGCGAGAGCCGCGAGTTCCGCGCGCTGGTTGCTGAAGTCGGCGCGACCGATCTCTGCACCATGCTCGGCGATCCGGCAGGCGAGCATATCGCCACCGTCGAACATCTGATGGCGACGCTTTTCGGGCTCGGCATCGACAACATCGTCATCGAGATCGACGGTCATGAGGTTCCGATCCTCGATGGCAGTGCGGTGGCGTTCGTGGAAGCCATCGACCAAGCCGGCATCGAGACGCTGGCGGTCAAGCGCCGCTACATCAGGGTGGTCAAGCCCGTCCGCATCGAGAATGGCGCGTCCTGGGCCGAGTTCAGGCCCTATAGCGGCACGCGCTTCGAGGTCGAGATCGATTTCGAAAGCCCGGCGATCGGCCGCCAGCTATTCGCCTCCGACATCAACCCCGACATCTTTCGCCAGGATATCGCGCGCGCCCGCACCTTCGGCTTCATGAAGGATGTCGAGCGGCTGTGGGCGGCCGGCTATGCGCTGGGCTCCTCGCTGGAGAACTCGCTGGTGATCGGCGACGACAACCGGGTGATCAACATGGGCGGCCTGCGCTACCCCAATGAGTTCGCTCGCCACAAGACGATGGACGCGATGGGCGACCTGGCGCTGGCCGGCGCCCGTTTCATCGGTTGCTTCCGCTCCTATCGCGGCGGTCACCGGATGAATGCGGCTGCTTTGCGGCGGCTTCTGTCCGACCGTTCGGCCTTCGAGGTCGTCGAGACCACGCGCCGCGAGCGCGGCCGCACCGCCGAGATGAGCGCCGTCACCGGCCCTGTCTTTGCGCCCTGGGTGATCTGATTCTTAACGATTTTCTGGCTTTCTGAACGCTGGCCGGTGTTGCACGAAAGCATCACCGGCCAGTGAAAGTGCGTAGCATTCGGGGCAACACCAAGCCGCCACAAAAATGTGCGATTGGCTAGACATAGCGTTGCTGGGCAAGGCAGTTATGGTTTATGGCTGCTGCCGTCTGTTAGGCGCATGTCGCTCAAAAGTGGGGATCAGTTTTGAGGGAACGCCATGCGAAAGGCATTGAACTAACGCCGAAAGGGCGCAATCCGATCATGTTCTTCAAGCGAGTTGGTCAATCGAAAGCGCCGTATCGGGCTGTTTTCCTGGCGCTTTCGGTGGTTGTGCCATCGCTGTTCCTCTCAGCCTGCATGTCGTCCGAGAAAGACGTCGACCTGTCGACCTATGTCGACCAGACCGAACCGGCCGACGTCCTTTACAATCAAGGCCTTGCCAATCTCAATGCCGGCCGCCTGGATGAGGCGAGCAAGAAGTTCGACGCCGTCGACCGCCAGCACCCGTATTCGGAATTCGCCCGCAAGTCGATGGTGATGGGCGCCTTCGCCGACTATCGCGCCGGCCGTTATGACGAAGCAATCGGCTCGGCCAAGCGCTATCTGACGCTTTATCCGTCGACCGACGACGCGGCTTACGCCCAGTATATTATCGGGCTGAGCTACTACAAGCAGATCAAGGACGTCACCCAGGATCAGAAGGAAGCACGCCAGACCGTGCAGACGATGCAGGATTTGGTGACGCGCTGGCCGACGTCGGAATATGTCGACGACGCCAAGGAAAAGATCCGTTTCGCCAACGACCAGCTGGCCGGCAAAGAGATGCAGATCGGCCGCTATTATCTCGAGCGGCGCGAATACATTGCTGCCGTCAAGCGCTTCCGCAACGTGGTCGAGAACTATTCCAACACCCGCCATGTCGAAGAGGCGCTGGCGCGTCTGGCCGAAAGCTACTACGCGATGGGCTTGACCTCGGAAGCGCAAACCGCCGCTGCGGTGCTCGGCACCAATTATCCCGACAGCCAATGGTACAAGGATACCTACAAGCTGTTGCAGAGCAACGGGCTTGAGCCGCGCGAGAATGCCGGATCGTGGATATCCAAGGCCGGCAAGCTGATCACCGGCGCCTGACGCCCGAGCATCGACTGAGGCGGAACGCGCTTTTCGGATTGATCCGACGCTCAAACAAAAAGATAGTGCGGCGCTGCGACTCCATCGGTCGCATGCCGCTTCACAGCGGTTCAGTGGTTTGATTGAGGCGCTGAACCGTCCTAACTTTTTGTTCTACGCAATTCCGGACGGAAAACCGCTACGCACTTTTCCTGGAATTGCTTGAGGTCCGGGTTCTGATGCTTTCCAGACTGTCGATCCGCGATATCGTCCTGATCGAGAAGCTGGATATCGACTTCCAGCCCGGCCTTTCCGTGCTGACCGGTGAAACCGGCGCCGGCAAATCCATCCTTCTCGACGCGCTGTCGCTGGCGCTTGGCGCGCGCGGCGACGCCTCGCTGGTGCGGCACGGTGCTGCCCAGGGCCAGGTCATTGCCGTCTTCGATGTGCCGCGCAACCACCCGGTGCGCGCGCTGCTGGCCGAAAACGCCATCGAGGATGACGGCGACATCATCCTGCGCCGGCTGCAGACCGCGGATGGCCGTACCCGTGTCTTCGTCAACGACCAGCCGTCCAGCGTCACGCTGATGCGCGACATAGGCCACGCGCTGGTCGAGATCCACGGCCAGCATGACGAGCGCGCCCTGGTCGATCCAGGCGCGCATCGCGAATTGCTGGACAGTTTTGGCGGCCATCTCGGCGCCGCCCGCGCGACCGGCGAGGCGTGGCGCTACTGGCGCGGCGCCGAGCAGGAGTTTGCCAGGCACCGCGCCAAGGTCGAGGCAGCGGCGCGCGAGGCCGATTATCTCAGGGCCTCGGTGGCGGAACTGGCAAAGCTCGATCCGCAGCCCGGCGAAGAGACACAGCTGGCGGAATTGCGTGCAACGATGATGCGGGCGGAAAAGATCGCCTCGGAAATACACGATGCACAGGATGTGCTGTCAGGCCCGTCCTCGCCGCTGCCGCAACTGGCCAGCCTGCTGAGGCGCCTGCAGCGCAAGGCCAGCGAAGCGCCGGGACTGCTCGAGGATGTGGTGAAGTCGCTGGACGAGGCGATGCTGTCACTGGATGCAGCGCAATCGGGCGTCGAGGCGGCACTGCGCGCCACCGAATACGACCCGCAGAGGCTGGAGAAGGCGGAGGAGCGGCTGTTTTCGCTGCGTGCGGCCTCACGTAAGCACAGTGTGGCCGTTGACGATTTGGCGCAACTGCGCGACACCATGTCCGCCGATCTCGCCGATCTTGATGCCGGCGAGGGGCGCCTGCATGTCCTGGAAAAGCAGGCCTCAGCGGCGCGAGAAGCCTACGATATTTCCGCAGCCCAGCTCTCCGCCCTTCGCCATGCGGCCGCGGTCGGCCTGACCAAGGCTGTGATGGCCGAATTGCCGGCGCTGAAGCTGGAACGGGCTGAGTTCATCGTCGAACTGGCCAGCGATGGCGAGAACCGCATGGAAGAAGGCATCGACCAGGTCGAGTTCTGGGTGCGCACCAATCCCGGCACCATGCCTGGGCCGATGATGAAGGTCGCCTCCGGCGGCGAGCTGTCGCGCTTCCTGCTGGCGCTCAAGGTGGCGCTGGCCGACCGTGGCTCGGCGCCGACATTGGTCTTCGACGAGATCGACACCGGCGTCGGCGGCGCCGTGGCCGATGCGATCGGCCAAAGGCTGGCCAGGCTGTCGAAGCGCGTGCAGGTGCTGTCGGTCACGCATGCTCCGCAAGTGGCGGCACGTGCTGCGACGCATTTCCTGATCTCCAAATCCGGCGGCTCGGACAAGGTCGCCACCGGCATCGCCGAAATGGACCGGGCGGCGCGCCAGGAAGAGATCGCGCGCATGTTGGCCGGCGCTACCATCACCGACGAGGCGCGCGCAGCCGCGGAACGGCTGCTGCGCGAGAATATTGCTGCAGCGTAGTCGTCGCAAGGCTTTCGGACTGAGTCAGGATATGGCTCCATCCCGCTGTTCAGGAATGCTTTTTCCGAAATCCTGATTTATGGTGCCTCGCCACTGTCCAGGGACCGCTGCATGTCTGAAAAACCAGTCGAATCGTTGAGCGAAAGCGAAGCCGCGGATGAGCTCCAGCGGCTGGCCGAGGAGATCGCCGGTCATGACCGGCGCTATCATGCCGAGGACGCGCCGACGATTACGGACGCAGAATATGACGCGCTGCGGCGGCGCAATCTTGCCATCGAGGAGCGCTTTCCCGGTCTGGTGCGCGAGGATTCGCCCTCGCTGCGGGTCGGCGCCGCGCCGGCGGAAGGCTTTGCCAAGGTGCGCCATGCGGTGCCGATGCTCAGCCTCGCCAAGGCCTACACAGACGAGGACGTCACCGATTTCATCGAGCGTGGCCGGCGCTTCTTCGACCGCGACAAGGACCTCGACATCGCGTTTACGGCCGAGCCGAAGATCGACGGCCTGTCGGCGTCGCTGCGCTATGAACGCGGTGTGTTCGTGCAGGGTGCTACGCGCGGCGACGGCACTGTAGGCGAGGACATCACCGCCAATCTCAGGACCATCGCCGACATCCCCGCCAAGCTGAAAGGATCGGGCTGGCCCGAGACCATCGAGANACCGCCAATCTCAGGACCATCGCCGACATCCCCGCCAAGCTGAAAGGATCGGGCTGGCCCGAGACCATCGAGATCCGCGGCGAGGTCTACATGACCTATGCGGAATTCGAGGCACTGAAGGCCCGCTCGGCGGCGGTGGGCGGCCAGGACTATGTCAATCCGCGCAATACGGCAGCGGGCTCCTTGCGACAGAAGGATGCGTCCGTCACCGCCAGCCGCAATCTTAAATTTTTTGCCTATGCCTGGGGCTATACGACAGCGGATCCGGCGCCGACCCAATATGATTCGGTGCAGAAATTCGCCGAATGGGGGTTCAAGGTCAGCCCATTGATGGTGCGGGCGAAGTCTGTCGAGGAGCTGATCGCGCACTACCACAAGATCGAGGAGCTGCGTTCGTCGCTCGGCTACGACATCGACGGTGTCGTCTACAAGGTCGACCAGCTGGAATTGCAGCGTCGCTGGGGCTTTGTCACCGGCGAGCCGCGCTGGGCGGTTGCGCATAAATTCCCGGCCGAACAGGCGATGACGACGGTGCAGAAGATCGACATCCAGGTCGGCCGTACCGGTACGCTGGCGCCGGTGGCGCGGCTGGCGCCGGTCACGGTCGGCGGCGTGGTGGTCGAAAACGTCACGCTGCACAATGAGGACTACATCAAGGGCTTTGACAGCAACGGCCTGCCGATTCGCGACGGCATCGATGTCCGCATCGGTGACACGGTTGTCATACAACGGGCGGGCGATGTCATTCCGCAGATCGTCAGCGTGGTCGTCGACAAGCGGCCGGCTGATGCGGTGCCTTACGAATTCCCGCACATTTGTCCGGTCTGCGGCTCGCCGGCGACGCGCGAAATCAACGAAAAGACCGGCAAGGAGGATTCGCGCCGGCGCTGCACCGGCGAGCTGATCTGCGCCGCCCAGGCCGTGGAACGGCTGCGTCATTTCGTGTCGCGCGGCGCGCTCGACATCGAGGGGCTGGGCGCCGAGAATATCGACCTGTTCTTCAATTCGGGACTGGTCAAGACCGCCGCCGATATCTTTACCCTGAGGGATCGCCGCCCGGCCGTCACCAGGGCGCTGGCCGAGCGGCGCGAGGAGCAGGCGCGGCTGCGCGAGGCGGCATCGGGCAAGGCGCGCAAGAATGTGCGCGGTGTCGAGGACCGCAATTATGAAGGTCTCGACAAGCTGTTCGCGGCCATCGATTCGCGCCGCCAGCCGGAGCTCGACCGCTTCATCTTCGCACTCGGCATCCGCCATATCGGCGAAACGACGGCGGCCGTGCTTGCCCGGACGTTTTCGACCATCGAGGAGCTGATCCGCGTCGGCAAGGAAACGGCGGCGGCTGAGGATCCGCACAGCGTCTTCCCCTCCATCAACGGCATTGGCGATACAGTGATCGATGCGTTGCGCGATTTCTTCGGCAATGAACGCAATGACGACGTGCTCGACAGACTGCTCGAACAGGTCAAGCCGAAGCCGTATGTCGTCACCGTGTCGACCGACAGCGAGGTTGCCGGCAAGACCATCGTCTTCACCGGCACGCTGGAAAAGATGACACGCTCCGAAGCCAAGGCGATGGCCGAACGGCTCGGCGCCAAGGTGGCGGGTTCGGTGTCGGCGAAGACCGATCTGCTGGTGGCCGGGCCGGGCGCTGGCTCCAAACTGAAGCAGGCCAGCGAACTCGGCGTCGAAGTCATCGACGAGGACACATGGCTGCAACGGGTCGGCAAGGCATGACCGCCGGTTCGTTCAAAGGGTTCGGGCAAAAGGCCATACCGTTCCTCAAGGCGCTCGACTTCCACCAGAGCCGCGAATGGTTCCAGGAAAACCGCGCGCTTTACGACAGCGAGTTGCATGAGCCGTTCTGCGATCTGGTCGAGACGCTGACCGAGCGCTTCGCGGCGGCGGGTCTGGGCTTGCGCGGAGACCGCAAGAAGTCACTGTTTCGCATCAACCGCGACGTGCGCTTCGCCAAGGACAAGCGGCCCTACAACCAGCATTTGTCGGCCATGCTGTCGCCGGATGGCACCAAGATGGAGCAGGGCGTGTTCTTCGTCTATGTCGGGATCGACCGCTGCTTTGCCGATGTCGCCTGGTGGAATCCGGAGCCGTCCCTGCTGCTGGCGATGCGCAAGGCGATCGTCGCCCGGCCGGCCGAGTTCCGAAAACTGCTCTCAACGCTGAAGAAAAACGGCTTCGAACTTGAAACCGAGGGCCGCATGAAGCGCACGCCGCGCGGCTTCGAGCAGGTCAACGAACCCGATCTTGTCGACGCCATCCGCAACCGGCACTTCTATGTCCAGCACATGATCGATCCGGCTGGAATTCACGCGCCGACGCTGGTCGACGAGCTTGTCGATTTCGCCTTGCGCGCCAAGCCGCTGCTTGACTGGGGCAGGGCGATCCAGGGCACGGCACCGCGGAGCTAAATCAGCCCGGCGCACTGCACGGCTACATCCGCATCAAAAGACCGCCGTCGACTGCCAGTTCGATGCCGGTGATGTAGCTTGCCGCATCGGAAAGCAGGAATAGCGCGGCATTGGCCATGTCCTGCGGCGTGCCGATGCGGCCGAGCGGCGCATAATTGGCAACGGCCGCGCGTTTCTCTTCGGTGTCCCAGCGCGCCTGCAGCGGCGTCAACGCCATTCCCGGGCAGATCGAATTGGAGCGGATGCCATCGCCCGCCAACTGCATGGCGAGCGACTTCGACAGCGCACAGACGCCGGCCTTCGATGCCTGGTAGGCATCCTGCGGGGTCGGATCGCCGCGATACCACTGGATGGTGGAGAAGTGCACCATGGCGCCGCCGCGTCCGCCGGCCCGCATATGCGGAACCACCGCCCGCGCGGTGTGGACGAAGGATTTCAGATTGATGTTGAAGACCTGATCCCAGACATCGAGGTCCATCTCGAGGGCCGATTTGTCGCGACCGAACCAGAGCACGCCTGCGACATTGGCGAGATAATCGATGCCGCCGCGCTCGCGGCCCGCGGCATTGATGGTCTGCTCGACGAAGGCGGCGTCGGTGAGGTCGCCCTGGGCAAAGGTGAGCCGGTCGTCATAGGCGGCAAGCGACGCCGGACGCGGCTTGACGTCGATGGCGGTGACCGAGGCGCCGGCATCGAGCAGCGCCAGCGAGATCGCCTCGCCCATACCGCCACCGGCGCCGGTGACGACCGCGTGCCTGCCGGTGAAGTCATAAGCGATCATCCGAACCCCCTCATTTGTTTTTACAACATCAGTTTCGCTGATTTGTTGGCTCAAGCGAATTCGTCTGACTTTTCAAACGCCGGCTCCTACATAGCAGCGCGAGATGGGAATGTGACATGTCGGCAGAGACCTTAAGCGAAAATTCCGTGGCCAGCGACTTCTGGGACGGCGTGCGGCTGTCGATGCCGGTGGTTGTCGCCGCGGCGCCATTTGGGCTGCTGTTCGGCGCCATCGCCGTCGACAACGGCTTTTCCGTTCTCGAAGCTTTCTTGATGAGCGCGCTGATCTTCGGCGGCGCCAGCCAGATGGTCGGCATCGAATTGTTCGGCCAGCATGTCGCGCCATGGCTGATCGTGCTGTCGATCTTCGCCGTAAACTTCCGTCACGTGCTTTACTCCGCCAGCATCGGCCGGCGAATCGCGCACTGGCCGGTTATCAGCCAAGCGCTGGGCTATTTCGTGCTCACCGATCCGCAATTCGCGGTGGCCGAGCGTAAGGCCGAAGCCGGCGAGACCGTTGGCTTTGCCTGGTACATGGGGCTTGGCCTGCCGGTCTATGTGTTCTGGGGGATCGAGAGCGCGCTGGGCGCGGTGTTCGGCAAGCTGATCCCGGACACGCATGCGCTCGGCATCGACTTCCTGCTGCCGATCTATTTCCTCGGGCTGGTCATGGGCTTTCGCAACCGGCCACTGTGGCTGCCGGTGGTGATCGCCAGCGCCGCGGCGTCGATCATTGCCTACAAAACTGTGGGATCGCCATGGCACGTCTCCATCGGCGCCGTTGCAGGCGTGCTTCTGGCCGTCATCCTGCCGCCGCACCATAGCGGTGTGGAGGCAAAACGATGAGCGCGAACTTGTGGATCATCATTGCCGGCGCGATCGCCACCTATCTCACCCGCGTCGGCGGCCATCTGGTGATCTCGCGCTTCGACCACATCCATCCACGCGTCGAGGCGGGTTTGAATGCCGTGCCGGCCGCAGTGTTGACGACGCTGGTGGCGCCCGCCGCACTTAGCGCCGGACCGGCGGAATGGGCGGCGCTGGTCGTCGCCGCTGTGGTCTCGCTGCGCGGCGGCCTGATGGCGATGTTTCTGGCCGGGGCGGTGGTGCTGGTCCTCGCGCGGCAGTTTGTGGCATAGGGCGCCTGCGCGCGGAACAGTTTCGAACTGTCGGCGCCGCCGCTCATTGCCCTGGCGGGCGTTCGTCACTCGAAAAGCCAAGCAATTGGCTTTTCGTCCGCTTCGCGGACCGCTCCTCACCTCCCCGTATAGTGACGGGGAGAAAGAAGCTCATTTCAGATCTTGGCGTCGTGCGGCAGCGGCGCTGTCGCTTTCTCCAGCCAAGCCAGCGTCTCGCCGTCGAGCATCGGGCCGATCTCGGCCAGCACCCAGGCATGGTAAGTATCCAGCCAGTGCAACTCCTCGCGCGTCAACAGGTCGGTGCGGATCAGCCTGATATCGATCGGCGCCAGCGTCAGCGTCTCGAAACCGTGCATGGCGATGTCGCCGCCCTCCACCTGTTCAGCCGGTGTCACCAGGATCAGGTTCTCGATGCGGATGCCGTAGGAGCCTTCCTTGTAATAGCCGGGCTCGTTGGACAGCATCATGCCGGCCAGCAGCTTTTCGGTGCCGGTGCGGGCGATGCGCTGCGGCCCTTCGTGCACCGCCAGATAGGAGCCGACGCCATGGCCGGTGCCGTGGGCAAAGTCGCAGCCATGCTTCCACAGCGCCATGCGCGCCACCGCGTCGATTTCCGAGCCGCGCGTGCCGGCGGGAAAGCGCAGAGTGGAAATGCCGATCATACCTTTCAGCACCAGTGTGAAGCGCTCGCGCATCTCCTCGGTCGGCTGGCCGATCGGCACCGTGCGGGTGATATCGGTGGTGCCGTCCTGATACTGGGCGCCGGAATCGAGCAGGAACAGCTCGCCCTTTGCCAGCTCGCGGTTGGTGGCGCGCGACACGCGGTAGTGCATGATGGCGCCGTTCGGACCGCTGCCTGAAATGGTGTCGAAGGAGACGTCGCGCAGCGGCATCTGCGTTTCCTCGCCGGTCTGCCGGCGCACCTCCTCCAACTTGGTGACAACGGTTATTTCGTCGAGCGTGCCCGGCTTTTGCCGTTCCAGCCAGCACAGCAGTTTCGCCACGGCCGCCCCGTCTCGGCGGTGCGCGGCGCGGCTGCCGGCGATTTCCGCCTGGTTCTTGGTGGCGCGCGGAATGCGGGCGGGATCGGCCGCTGAAACAAATGCGCCGCCATTGTCCTCGACCAGCATTCTCAGCTTCTCCGCCGCCAGCACCGGGTCGAGCGCGATCTTGGCGCCGCCCTTGGCAAGGGTAACGACCGCCGCCTCGAATTCGCCGGGCTCGTGCAGATCGGCGAGTTGGGTGAGATAGGCGGCGACCGTGCGCGAAAACTTGCGCTGGTCCATGAACAGCTGGTGCTTGCCGTCGGCGGCAGGGATCGCGAAGCCGAGCGCCAGCGGCGTGTGCGGCACGTCACCGCCACGGATGTTGAAGGCCCAGGCGATCGAGGAGGGGTCGGTGAGCACGGCGTGCGTCGCGCCCTCCTTGCCGATTGCCGCCACCAGCCGCGCCAGCTTGTCCTTGGCGAGTTCCCCGGCAAAGCCGATCGGGTGGATTTCGACCGGCGCCACGGGCGGCGCCGGCTGATCCTTCCAGATGATGTCGATCGGGTTCCTGTCGAGCGGCACCAGCGTCGCGCCGGATTGCTCGGCCGAGGTTTTCAGCGCCTTGACCTCAGCGATCGTGTGCAGCCACGGGTCGAAGCCAAGCCTGGCGCCCTTGCCGAGATTGTCCTTGATCCAGGAGGCCGGCGGGTTGTCGACGAGACTCTCGATCGCAAAAATGTCGAGATCGACCTCGTGGCGCACTTGCAAGGTATAGCGGCCATCGACGAACATGAAGGCGCGGTCACGCTGCACAAGTGCTACGCCCGCCGAGCCGCTGAAGCCGGTCAACCATTTCAGCCGCGCCGAGCGATCGGCGACATACTCGCCCTGGTGCTCGTCGGCGCGCGGCACCAGGAAACCGTCGAGGCCATTATCCGCCAGCCATCGCCGCAGCAACGTCACGCGCGGCTTGCCGACGCTGGGGTCGCCTGCGGAATCGAAGGTCTGGAACATGGTATGCCTCCTGTATCGGGCGCGACCGTAGCGCATGACCCGGAAAACCGGAATCGATTTTCGCCAATCGCAACAGGCTCGGATTGGTCCAAAGCGCGTTGCGTCTCAGTGCTTCAGGTGGATCGTCACCCAGCCTTCGCGATGCAAGGTCCTGACATGCCGGAAATTCTGGCCGACATAGGCCGAGATCACCGCATTGCATTGGCGCTCGAGGATGCCGGACAACACGATCGAGCCGCCGAGGCTGATGTGCCTGGCCATCTCAGGCGCCAGCCGCATCAGCGGCCGCGCCAATATGTTGGCGACGATGAGGTCGAAAGGCGCGCGCTTGCCGAAGATCGGGTGGTGGAAGCCGGGCGCCGTCACCGTTTCAACCAGCGCCTTGACGTGGTTGAGGCGGGCATTGGCGGCGGCGACCCTGACGGCGATCGGATCGATGTCGGTCGCCAGCACCGGAATATGCGCCAGTTTGGCGACGGCGATTGCCAGCACCGCGCTGCCGGTGCCGAGGTCGAGGGCATTCCTGGGACGTTCGCGGCGCACGACCCGTTCCAGCATTTCGAGGCAGCCGGCCGTGGTGCCGTGATGGCCGGTGCCGAAGGCAAGGCCGGCCTCGATCTCGATGGCGAGTTCGCCGCTGTGGCGCTTCCGGCGGTCATGCGCGCCATGGACGAAGAAACGTCCGGCGCGCACCGGCTTCAGTCCCTCCAGCGAGCGCGCCACCCAGTCGATGTCGGGCAAAACCTCGCGCTCGATCGGCTTCGACAGGGACAGTCCCACAAGGCTGTCTTTTAGCCGCGCCTCAACCGCGTCGACATTGCCGTCGGTGTAGAGCGAAACCTCATAGATGTCGCGGTCTTCATCGACTTCGAGCACGGCGATCGGCAGGCCTTCATCCTCGAAAGCCGGCTCGAGCGCGGCAAAGATGCGGTCGGCCTCGATCTTCCCAGCGATGAAGTGGAGCCTGGTCTGACCCATCAGTTGGTCTCTTGCTTGAGCATGATCTCTGGACAACACTTTTCTGTCCGAGAAAACCGGATTCCACATTTAGGGATCATGCCTAGCCTGCTGCCAGCCGCTTCAGCTTGGCAATCGCGGTATCGGCGCTTTCGCCATAGGCGATGGTGCCCGAAAACTCGCCCTTGGCATTGAGCAGCAGCGCCGAGGCGGTGTGGTCCATCGTATAATCGCCGTCGCCGGTGTCGACCTTCTTCCAGTAGATGTTGAAGGACTTCGCCATGGCGTGCACCTTGTCGGGATCGCCCGATATGCCGACGATGCGGTCGGAGAAATTGCTGACGTAAGTGTTCATCACAGGCGGCGTGTCGCGCTCTGGATCGACGGTAACGAAGTAGGCGTTGAGGTTCTTGCCGTCGTCGCCCAGCGTCTTCAGCCAGCCGGCCATTTCGAACAAAGTGGTCGGGCAGACTTCCGGGCAATGGGTGAAGCCGAAGAAGACGATGCTGGGTTTTCCCCGGAAGGCGGCTTCGGTGATTGGCGCGCCTTTCTGGTCGACCAGCGTGAATGGCGCGCCATACGGTTCGCCACCATAGTGGCCGCGATAGAAGTCAAAGGTGAGCCAGCCGATGCCCGCCGCCATCAGAACGAGAATGCCGACCAGAATTGAACGCATCATCAGGAATTGTCCGTAGCAGAAATCATCGAGCGCCGGATCGGCGCCTCTCTGCCGGCAGTCTTAGCCGGTCGCAGGGGGCAAGGCAAAGATGCCGCGTTGCCGCAACCGGGCTGGGCGCTACCTTGCAAACAGCTGGCCCTTATCCCACCTGAGACCGGCAAACTGAACCTGAGGAGGCTCCCTTGCAAAGACGGACTGGGCAGAGACGGATTGGGCAGAAACTGATCGGCGGCGCGCTGGCCGCATGCATTGCCCTTGGCGCCGGTGCCGCAGCGGCAGAGGAAGTCGGCAAGGTCGGCGTCGATTGGGTCGGCAACGACATCATCGTCGAGGCGATCAAGGATCCCAAGATCGACGGCGTGACCTGCCATGTCTCCTATTTCGACCGCAGCGTCATCGACCGGCTGCACAAGGGCAACTGGTTCGAGGATCCGTCTGATTCCTCGATCTCCTGCCGCCAGACCGGGCCGATCACCATCGGCGACATCGACATGAGCGAGGGCGGCGAAGAGGTGTTCAAGCAAGGCATCAGCCTGATCTGGAAGAAGCAGGTGGTGAACCGCATCTACGACAAGAAGAACGAGACGCTGATCTATCTCTCGCATTCGCGCCAAGTGCAGGACGGCTCGGCGAAAATGTCGGTGACGACCGTGCCGCTGTTCGGCCAGAACGTGGTGTGGACCGGCGGCAAGCCGAAATAGCGGATCCTGTGTCAGCGCAATTGCTCTGACGGACGGTTGGCCCCCTTGCGGGGCCAATCGCCACGCGACAATTGCTTCCGCAATTGCGCGGGGGTAAATCCGCCAGATGGACCGTACCGAAAACCTCGTCCTGAAAGATCCGGAGCCGCGCATCCATCCGACCGCGGAGCTGAAAGCGTGCAAGCTTGGCCGCTATGCCTCGATCGGCGAACGGGTGGTGCTGCGCGAGGTCAATGTCGGCGATTTCTCCTATTTCGAGCGCCACGCCGAGGCGATCTACACGACGATCGGAAAATTCTGCTCGATCGCCGCCAACAGCCGCATCAATGCGCTGGAGCATCCGATCGAGCGGATCACGCAGCACAAGCTCAGCTACCGGCCGAACGAGTATTTCCGCTGGCTGGGCGTCGACGCGGCGTTCCGCGCGCGGCGGCAGGCCAAGGCGGTCGGCATCGGCAACGATGTCTGGATCGGCCATGGCGCCGTCATCATGCCCGGCATCAGCATCGGGAATGGCGCGATCGTCGGCGCCAATTCGGTGGTGACGCGGAATGTACCGGCCTACACAATCGTCGCCGGCGTACCGGCGAAGCCGTTGCGCATGCGCTTTCCCTCCGAGATCGCGGCGCGGATCGAAAGCCTCGCCTGGTGGGACTGGCCGCCGGAGAAACTCGCCAAAGCGGTTCCCGACATGCAGGCCTTGCCGATTGAGGATTTCCTCGATCGCTGGGAGCAAGAGCATTCCTGAGAGCTCGCCGCGCGTGCGCGGTTTCATCGACTGGCTGGCCGAAATCCTGGCGCCAAAATTCTGAACGGCACGTGTCGGGAAGAGTTCCGCCGGTCTGCGGCAACGCAACGAACCCCTTCCGCCATGCGGGGGTGGCGCAGCGGAAGGGGCTTGGAGACAAATCCGCGTGAAGCGGACGGAACAGGTTTTTTGGCCTGCATGGTGACTAATGGCAACAAACCGATAAGGCGGCTTTTCACGGCGCTGCGCCTTTGGCGTGCATACTATTGCATCAGCGATGCCATCTGCGACAGGGAACCGGAAGCGGCTGCCGGTTGTTTATTGTTGGAGCGATGAATGCGGCCTTGGTCAGCTCATCGCGCTTTGACCCGTTGAGGATGTGAATGATCGAAAAGCTGTTTACCAGAATCGCCAACACCGTTTCGCACTTGGCGGGCCTGCCGCCGACTTTCATCGCCTGCTGCGCCATCGTTATCGTCTGGGCGGTAAGCGGGCCATTCTTCGGCTTTTCCGATACGTGGCAGCTCGTCATCAACACGGGAACGACGATCATCACCTTCCTGATGGTGTTCCTGATCCAGAACACCCAGAACCGCGACGGTGCCGCGGTTCAGGCCAAGCTCGACGAACTGATCCGCGTCAGCGAGGGCCACAATCATTTCATCGGCATCGAGCACCTGACCGAATCCGAGGTCGAGGAGATCAGAGACAAATGCGAGCGGGCGGCAAAACGCCATGACCACGAGCTCGCCGAACTCGCGGCCAAGAAGGCCGTCTCGCAAAAGCGCACCGCGAAAAAACGCGCGCCCGCCTGAGTCTCGGCTTTGGCTGAGTTCGACGATCAGTTTCCCATAAAGGCCGCGAAAGCGTCCTTATGGTCGGGGTGCCAGCGCGAGAGAGCAGGCCGGTTCTCGATGATGTCGCCGATCGCCCAGGCCATGCGCTTTTCATCGGTCGGCCGCATCACCTCATTGTCGGGGCACAGGATGTAGAAGTCCCCACGCGCCAGCGAAGCCAGCATGAAGTCGACCACCTGCTCGCCGGTCCAGGCGCCAGCCGGTTTTTCGACCGCTCCTTCGGTGAGGCCGGTGAAGGTGAAGCCGGGAATGAGAAGATGCGCCGCGACCTTCGCGCCCGGCTCGTTGCGCAATGCGTGCGCCAGCCCTTCGGTGAACGTCTTCAATGCCGATTTGGAGACGTTGTAGGCGAGATTGCCGGGTGGCGTGGTGATGCCTTGCTTGGAGCCGGTGTTGATGATCAGGCCCGGCTCTCCGGAGGCCAGCATGGCCGGCGCAAAGGCCTCGACGCCATGTACGACGCCCCAGAAATTGATGTCGATCAGCCGCTTCCAGGCGTCGCCGTTCTGCCACGGTTTTCCCGGATTGTTGCCGACACCGGCATTGTTCATCAGCAGCGATGCGGCGCCGAAAGCGGCATGCGTCTTTTCCGCCAGCCGGCCGAGTTCGTCGGCCTTCGAGACGTCTGTGGCGACGGCAAGCACGGCATTCTCGCCGGCGATCGCGGCGACTGCCTGGCGGGCCGCATCGAGGCGCGCGCCGCCAATGTCGGCCAGCACCAGTCTCATGCCCATAGCCGCCAGCCTTTTGGCAGCGGCAAGCCCGATGCCGCTGGCGCCCCCGGTGATGACGGCGACGTTGCCTCGGCTGAGGGCGGGCAAAGCGGATTGGATTTCGGCGTCGGAGGTCATGATCTTTTTCCTAGGGTTCGGGTGGCGCCGAACTTAGCGCGGGACGCGCATCGTGCAAGGCCGTCCCGCGTGTTCGGGTTGACCGCATCAACGGCGGCTGTGCATGCTGCTGCCGAACAGGGAGACTGCCGATTGACCGACTGGGTAGCGATTCTGAAGGAGCAGACCGCCACCGGCGACCAGATGGGCCGCGAGGTGCCACAGATGCTTGCCAATCCGGACATAAGCGAAGCGCAGGTGAAGACCTTGTTTTCGGCACTCGAAAAACAGGCCGAGTTCGTCGAGAAATTGCGCATGGCGCTGGAAAAATTCGGCCATGATTTTTCGATCATCAAGGCGGCCGAGCGGCTGGAGGAGCGCTATGCCGACCTTGCGGCGTCGGTTGCCGAAAAGCTGAAGGCGATGCGCAAGTAGACGCGTCCTACGCTACTTTTCCAGCACCCGCGAAAAACGCGTGTCCGGCACGAACCAGACGGCGGCCACCAGCACGAAGATCGCAACGCCGATCCATTGGTTGACGAAGGCAAGCGGGACGGCGGCGGCGTAGAGGGCCACCGAGATCTTGCCCTTGCGGTCATTGCCCAGCGCCTTGGCGAAGGCGGTGTCGTTGCCGTGCAAATGGTGCAGCTTGGTGGCGAGAAAGGTGTAGGCGACCGCGCACAGCACCAGGTCGATGCCATAGACGGCGACGGGGACCGGCGCGAAATGGTTCTCGCCCATGAAGGCCGTCGTTGCCGGCATCAGCGACAGCCAGAACAGAAGGTTGAGGTTGGCCCACAGCACGCGGCCGTCGACCCTTTGGACGGTGTGGAACATGTTGTGCAGATTGTTCCAGTAGATACCGACATTGATGAACGACAAGACATAGCTGAAAAAGATCGGCCACAGAGGCAGAAGCGCTGAAAAATCCTCCCCATGCGGCACTTTCAGCTCCAGCACCATGATGGTGATGATGATGGCGACCACCCCATCGGTGAATGCCTCGACTCTACCTTTTCCCATGGATTCTCCCTCTCGATGGAAAGACGTTAAGCGAGGACTTCGGGCAAGACCATCCTGACAAGGTTGTCAGGATGAAGTTCGGCGCGTGGAACGGCCATCCTTACATGGACGTTGGGGCGCAATTGGGCGTTGGGCGATTAGCCGGAGGTTGCCATGACCAGCTATGCCGAGACCATAACGCGCGACAATGGACTCGATGGCCGGCCCGCGATGGCCGCGGTTGCCGCCATGATCGCCGCTCTGTTCGCCGGCAGCACGGTGCTGACGCCGCTTTACGTCATCTACAAGCAGGCCTTCGGTTTCTCGCAGATCACGCTGACGCTGGTCTACGCTGTCTATGTCGTCGGCAATCTCGGCGCATTGCTGATGTTCGGGCGCTTGTCCGACGGCATTGGCCGCCGTCCAGCGGCGCTGGCGTCGATGGCCATAGCGGTGGTCAGCGCGGTGGTGTTCCTGCTGGCCGAGAATGTTGCATGGCTCGATGTCGCCCGCATATTGAGCGGCCTTGGCATCGGCGTCGGCGCGGGAACCGGCACGGCCTGGCTTGCCGAATTGATCGAAGGTAAGGACAAATCGCGCGCGGCAATCATCGCCACCAGCACCAACTTCGTTGGCCTTGGCCTCGGCGCGCTGGCATCGGGCCTGCTCGCCGAATATGCGCCCTGGCCGTTGAGACTAACGTTTGCGGTCTATCTTGCCTTGCTGGTGGTGGTGACGCTGCTGATCTGGCGTACCCGCGAAACCGTGTCCCGGCCGGGCAGGCTGACCGACGTTTCGTTGCGGCCACGGCTATCGGTGCCGAGCGATATCCGCGCTGCCTTCGTGGCGCCGGCGGTCACCGGTTTCGGCGCCATGGCGCTGGTCGGCTTCTATGCAGCCCTGGCGCCGAGCATCCTGGCGCAGCAGCTGCATGTGGCCAACCATGCCGAGGCTGGCGGGCTGTTCTTTGAACTGTCGATCGTTGCGGCCGCGACCATTCTGGCCACGACCCGACTGTCCAGTCGCGCCGGCATGCTGGCCGCGCTGGCGCTGATGATCCCGGCCGTAGGGCTGATGGTTGCTGCTCAGTTTTTCGCGTCGATGTCCCTGATGGTTGCCGCCACCGCTGTGTGCGGCGTGGCGGCGGCGCTCGGCTATCGCGGCGGCCTGCAGGTGGTGAACCAGATCGCACCTGCCGAGCGTCGCGCCGAATTGGTGTCGGCGTTCTTCATCTGCTGCTTCTGCGGCAATGCGCTGCCGGTGATCGGCATTGGGCTGCTGTCGAGTTGGGCCACTCCGACGACGGCAAGCCTGGCCTTCGCCGGCATGATCACGCTGTTCTCTGTCGTAGCGCTGGGGTTCGGCGTCAAATACGCGCGCTGAGCCTCACCCGTTTGGCGTCCCGGGCGCCATGTTTGCCCGTCCGCGCGGGATGCCGAGGCCGGTGTCGGGCGGCTCGCCGGCGGCCGGCCGGTCCTCGATCATGTGCATGGTGCGCCAGCGGCCGAAGCGATAATAGGCGGCGGCCAGCACCAGCGAGGTGATCGATCCCGCCGGAAAACTCCACCACAGCGCTTCCTCGCCGATGTAGCTCCTGAAGAAGTAGGCAAAGCCGGTACGCACGACCATCACGGAAATCACCAGAATGATCAGCGGCGGCATCACGGCACCGGTGGCGCGCACGGTCGCGAACAGCACGATGGTGACGCCGAACAGGATGAACGACCAGGACGCCACCTTGTTGATGTGGGCTGCAATGTCGATTGCGGTGCTGTCCCCGCTAAGGAACAGGCCGAGTACCGGCCTGTCGAAGAAGAACAGCAGCGCCACCAGGGCGCCGGTGAGCACCAGGTTGAAGCCGACGCCGGACGCCGCGATGCGACCTATGCGGTCCCACCGCCCTGCGCCGACATTCTGGGCCGCCATCGACGAGACTGCGGCGCCGATCGCCAGTGCAGGCATCTGGATATAGGTCCACAGCTGCGCCGCGATGCCATAGGCGGCGGCGACCTGCGAGCCGTAGGAGTTGACGATGCCCATCACGGTCAGCGCCGCCGCCGAAATGACGATCATCTGCAGGCCCATCGGCACGCCCTTGAAAACGACGATCCTGAGCAGCGCCGGATCCGGCCGCAGCAGAGCGAGGTTCGCGCCGGCGAGCCGCAACGGATGCTTTCTGGCATAAAGCACGACGAGGATGGCGATCACGCTCACCGTCTGGCCGATCAGCGTCGAGGTGGCGGAGCCGGCGATGCCGAGCTCGGGGAAGGGGCCGATGCCGCGAATGAGCAGCGGATTGAGGATGATGTCGAGCACGACGGCGAGCGCCATGAAGAAAAATGGCGTGCGCGAATCACCCGCACCGCGCAGCACCGTCATGACGAAGGACAGAAGATTCATCATCGGCACGGCGACGAAGATGATGCGCAGATAGGAGCGCGCCAGCGGCAGCGCATCGGGCGGGGTGCCCAGTGTGTTGAGGATAGCTTCGACCCAGATCCAGCCGCAGACGGCGAAGATAGCCGAGACGAGGAAGAAGAAGCTGGCGCTGGTGCCGACGATGCGCCGCGCCTCGGGCAGGTCGCGGGCGCCGACCGATTGCGCCACCAGGATGGTGGCGGCCATGCCGATGCCGAACACGGTGCCAAGAATCAGGAACAGCACCAGATTGGCGTTTGAGGTCGCCGTCAGCGCCGATTCACCGAGGAAGCGGCCGACCCAGACGGCGTTGATCGAACCGTTGAGCGACTGCAGCACATTGGAACCGAGCACCGGAAGCGCGAACAACAGCAGCGTGCGAGGGATTGGGCCGCTGGTGAGATCGCCGGTGCGCCGGCGCGGGGGTATTTTTTCGTCCATGGGCTGTTCGGCGAAGGTTCATCTCAAAGCCGCCCGGCAATGATCGCCGATTTAACGGACAAGGTCGATGCGGCATCGGAACATCACGCTTAACGCGGCTGAGGCGATCAGGTTCTCAAAGCTTGCGTAATGGGCTATGGGTCATCGCCGCGAGGGGCCGCAAACCGGGGGGATCATGTCCGACAATCCATTATTTTCTGAGCGCCTGAATAGGCGCGCGTTTCTGGGAGCATCCACTTTGGGTGCCGCTGCCATGGCACTTTCGGCCTGCACAACCACTGATGTGGCAGTACCGCCGACGCCGGCGCCGGCACCCGCACCCGAGCCCGCTTTCGGCGATGCCGCCACCATGTATTCGGCGCGCGTCGATGAGGGCTTTTCATTGCCGGCAATCCCCGTCGCCAAGCTCGATCCGAAATTCGTGCGCCAGATCGTGGACGATCCGACCGGCGAAAAACCCGGCACGATCGTCGTCGATACATCCGAGCATTTTCTCTATCTGGTGCGCGACGGCGGCAAGGCAATGCGCTATGGCGTCAGCCTCGGCAAGGCCGGGTTTGGCTGGACCGGCAGCGCCGTGATCCAGGCGCGCAAGAAATGGCCGGTGTGGACGCCGCCGCCGGAAATGATCCAGCGCCGGCCGGAACTGGCGAAATACAAGGACGGCATGCCGCCCGGACCGCAGAGTCCGCTCGGCGCGCGCGCGCTCTATCTGTTCCGCGACGGCAAGGACACGATGTACCGGCTGCACGGCACGCCGGAATGGGATTCCATCGGCAAGAATGCGTCGTCGGGCTGCGTGCGCTTCATGAACCAGGACATCATCGACCTCTACAGCCGGGTCAACGGCGTAGCCCAGGTCTATGTGCGCCCGAACCTTTCGGCCGCGGGCAAGATCATGGCCGTGTCGAGCCGGACCGCCGAGGCGATCGATGCCGGCGTGCCAAGGGATGCGGAGATTTTGAAATAGGTGCCTTCACGGCATCGCTGATCGCCGACAAACGGTTAGAGGCGGACGCGCCGGGCGCGTCCGCCTCTCCGTATACGGCTACTTCTTGGCGAGGCCCGGAAGCGTGACCTGATAGACCAGGAACATGGTATCGACATCGGCGCCGTCTTCGGCCTTGTAGGGCGCGCCGACCTGAAAACCGTCCTCGGTGAGAAAGTCGTTATCGTTGCCGACGAACAGGAAATAGTCGTCGGGCAGCGCCGGATCGAGCACGCTGACCACCGACATTGCTTCCCACTTCTCCGACAGATTGTTCTTGTCGTTGGGCTTGCCGTCATGCAGGCCGAAACGGCCGAGTTCCTTGTTGTCGTTGATGTCGATGAACGGCGTCAGCTTGGCCGGCGTCACCGAGGGGTCGAGCACGCCCTTGGGCGCCAGCGGCTTGTCGGCGGCATCGAAGGCGCCGCCGGCAATGTCGGTGGCGCCAGAGACGTCGACGACGAAAATCTGGCGCAGCAGCGAAGTATCGCCCTTCACCCCCTGGCCGTTTCCGCTGTCGCGCGCCAGCATCAGGAAGGTCTTGTCGGACAGCGCCACGATTTCGCTCTGCGCGGCGACCTTGGTCTTGTCCTTGGCGTCCTTGAAAACCGGCAGCGGCACGACATATTCGTGGATCAGCTTGAGATGTGCCGGGTCGGACGCGTCATAGACAAGCGCGCGGGTGTTCTGGCGCGTGGCGCCGGAATCGCCGCCATCCTGGCGCGGTGCGGATTGCAGCACCGCGATCAGCGACTTGCCGTCCGGCGTCAGCGCCATGCCTTCGAGGCCCTGGTTGTTCTGGCGGCCGGTTTCGGGATCCTTCGGATCGGGTTCGGCTGCACCGGGGCCCGGATTGTCGGAGGCGAAGTTCGGCGCGCCCTTGCGCATCGGCACCAAAGCGGCCGGCGGCTGCGTTGCCGACAACAGATGGCCGTCGGCCGAGAAGCGGTAGATGTTGGGGCCGTATTCGTCAGAGATGAACATGGTGCCGTCGGGCAGCCGCGCGATCGCCTCATTGTCGAGCGCCAGCTTGCCATTGGCCTCGGGCAGGATCGGCAGGTCGCCATTGGCCGCGCGCACGCCGTTGAGCGGATCGAGGCCGGTGGCGTCAGCGCCCTTGTCGTCGGTGAGGAGCAGGGAATCGGCAAGCGTCGTCTTGACGCCTGTCTGTTCCTGGCCGGAGGTGGGCGTGGCGCCTAGTGCTACCGGCGTGAACTCGATGCGAATAGTGTTGAGGCGCGGCCGGTAATCGGTGGTGCCGACGACATTGTAGCCACGGTCCGGCAGCAACCAGAGCGAGCCCTTGTAGCCGTCCGCGCCACGGGTCCAGCTTGCGGCGTCGATGGACATGCCGGAGCCGGAGCCGAAGGTCTCGCCGAACTTGTCCTTCTGATCGGCCGGGATGCGGCCGACGCCGACCAGGCCCTTGTTGACGAAGCCACCAACGGTGGCTGTGCTGTCGGCAAGGGCAGGGGTCAGGGCGTTAAACAGCGCCAGCGCGGCGCCGAGCGACACGGTTCGGTGCGAGATTTTCATGGAGATCCTCTTTGTGACAAGCCTTGAGCGGCGCAAAGGGGCCACCGCATCGCATCGACGATGTCGCCCTCTCGCAAAGCGGTCTAGGACGCGAACATGATACTTGCGTGACAGAGAGGGCCTCTTCCTTCACCCTTGTAGGAGAGGGAAGAGCGCAATGATCAATCGCTGTCGCGCGCGATCAGCTCCAGCGGCCAGACTTCGCGGATGATGCGCGGACCTTCCGGGCCGGCAAAGGCGGGAAGCGAGGCCAGCAGCATTTCGGCCAGTCGCCGGCCCATCGGCTCCAGCGACGGACGGAAGGCGGTCAGCGCAGGTGAAAAATAGCGGCAGAGCGGCGTGTCGACGATGACGATCACCGCGATGTCGTGGCCGGGCCTGATGCCCATCTCGGCCAGTGCTTTGCAGCCGCCGAGCGCCATTGCGTCATTGTTGAAGATGATGGCTGTGGGCCGGTCCTTGGAGAGCATCACGCGCGGCGTCACCTGGTAGCCTCCGGCCTCGTTGATGAAGCCGTCGGCGATCAGGCCGGGGTCGACTTCGATACCATGCCGCTTCAGCGCCTTGCGGTAGCCGTCGAGGAACAGGTAGCCGAAGTTGAGATCAAGCGAAGGGCGGATGGCGGCAATGCGGCGGTGGCCGCGCGCGACCAGCCGGTCGACGGCTTCATCACCCGCCCTCTCGAAATCGATATCGAGCGAAGGATAGGTGTCGTCGCCGGATTGACTTCGGCCAAGCGTGGCGAAGGGAAAGCCGGCCTTGCTGAGATAGTCGATCCGATCGTCTTCCCGCCGTGTGTTGGCCAACACGACCGCGTCGGCCCGGCGCGTCTCAACCACTCGGCGCAGCCTGTCCTGCTGATATTGACCGGGCTCACCCATGACGACCATCAGATCCAGGCCATACTCGGCAAGCCGGCCTTGCAGACCGATCAGGAACGGGATGAAGAACGGTTCGCCATATTGCTGGTCCCCCGGATGCGGTTGCAGCATGAAGGCGATCGAATGGGTGGCGCCTTGCCGCAGGCTGCGGCCGGACTGGTTGGGTGAATAGTTCAGCTGCTTGGCGGCGGCGAGCACGCGCTGGCGGGTGTCGGCATTGACGTCGGCGCGGCCGTTCAGCGCCCGCGACACGGTGCCGATCGAAATGTTCAGGTGACGCGCGAGGTCATGGATGCTGGACGCCAAGGACTTCTCTCCCCCGACCCTTGGCTAGCACCGGCTGCCGCTCAGGCCAAGGCTTCGGGATGATTGTCGCGGGCAGCCGATTGACATTCTAGGCCATCGGGTGTGTTCTCGTAAACGTTTACGGAAAAACGTTTACGGTGGTGCCGTCAATGCCGTGACATTCGGTCTGGAGGGGCCGGACGGGAGGAATGCCGGATGATGAATGCCGTCCTCGTCGGCTGTGGAGCGATGAGCAAGGCCTGGCTCGATGCCGCGAGGCAGATCGACGGGCTGGCCATTGTCGGCCTGGTCGATCTCGACGCCGAACGGGCGAAGGCGAGGGCGCGCGAATACGGGCTTGACGGCGCCGTCATCGGCACCAGCTTGGATGCGGTGCTCGACCAGACCAGGCCGGACGCGGTGTTCGATGTCGTGGTTCCCGCCGCCCGCCGCGACGTCGCCTTTTCCGCCTTTGCCCATCATTGCCATCTGCTCACCGAAAAGCCGCTCGCCGATACTCCGGAAAATGCCCGCGCCATTGTCGACGCGGCGCGCCAGGCAGGGCGCGTTCATGCCGTGGTGCAGAACCGCCGCTACGTCGCCAATGTCCGGCGCATAAGGCGCTTTCTCGACTCCGGCGCCATCGGCAAGCCAACCAGCATCCATGCCGACTTCTTCGTCGCGCCGCATTTCGGCGGCTTTCGCGAGGAGATGGCGCATGTGCTCTTGCTCGACATGGCGATCCATACTTTCGACGCCGCCCGCTACATGGTCGCAGGCGATCCCGCCGGTGTTTTTTGCCAGGAATGGGAGCCGGCCAATTCCTGGTACCGGCAGGGATCGTCGGCCAGCGCTATCTTCGATCTCGGTGGCGGCAAGCGCTTCACCTATGCAGGCTCCTGGTGCGCGGCGGGCTTCCGCACCAGTTGGGAGAGCACATGGCGCATCGTCGCCGAGCACGGCAGCCTGCTCTGGGACGGCGAGGACGGGCTGAAGGCCGAGGTTGTGTTGTCGGTCCGCGACGGCCTTTTCGACCTGACCCAGCCCATCATCGTGCCGCCGCTCGATCCCGCCGACCGCATCGGCGGTCATCTCGGCGTCATCAAGGATTTCATCCACGCCATCGAGACCGGTAGCGAGCCGGAAACCCGTGGCAGCGACAACATTAAAAGCCTGGCCATGGTTTTCGGCGCCATCGAAAGCGCCGAGACCGGACGGCGCGTCGCAATCACACAGGAAGCATCATGATGCCAAACCCGCTTCTCGACATCCGGATCGGCACCATGGTGCGGGCCAATCTCGAAGACCCCGCCGCCTACATCAAAGAGATTCTGCCGCTCGGTTTCGAGAGCATCCAGCCCTTCTTCTGGCAGACGCTGGGCGGCAAGGATTTGCGGCGGCTCGCCGGTGAGATTCGCGAGGCGATCGGCGATGCCGATGTCGCCGTGTCGTCGATCGGCGTGTTCGGCAATCCGCTGGAGGATGGCGAGGTCGATCGCGGCGTGCTCGCGGCCTGGGAAACCGTCATCGACAACGCGCATCTGTTCGGCGCCTCGACGGTCAGCGGCTTCACCGGCCGCCTTCGCGGCAAGAAGCTGACCGACAGCCTGCCGCGCTTCCGTGAGGTCTGGGGACCACTGGCCAAGCGCGCCGCCGACAAGGGCGTGCGCATTGCCTTCGAAAATTGCGCCATGGATGGCAACTGGGCGGCCGGCGACTGGAACATCGCCCACAATCCCGATGCCTGGGAGTTGATGTTCAACGAATTGCCCGACGACAATCTCGGCCTCGAATGGGAGCCCTGCCACCAGCTTGTCTACCTCATCGACCCGATGCCGCAGATCCGCAAATGGGCGCCGCGCATTTTCCATGTCCACGGCAAGGACGCGACGGTGCGCTGGGATGTGATCCGCGAGCACGGCGTGTTCGGCAAGCTGCCCTTCGTGCAGATGCGCACGCCCGGGTTTGGCGACAGCGACTGGACGCGGGTGATCAGCGAATTGCGGCTGGCCGGTTACAAGGGCGCCATCGACATCGAGGGCTGGCACGACCCGGTCTATCGCGGCGACCTCGAAATCACAGGCCAGGTGCGCGGGCTGGAATACCTCAAGCAATGCCGGGGAGGAGCGACCTACCTGCCGAACCCGGCGTGACCGAGGGCCGGTGGGAGGAGCCGGCCTGACAGATTGCCAAGCACTGCCGACAAGCACTGCCGACAGGCGAACGACGAAACCCCTCGGCTCACCGAGGACAAAAGGGAGGAACGTGCATGAGCATCGCAATGAGAACGACACTTCTGCGCTCGACCGTCGTGGCCGCCGCCACGGCGCTGTGCGCTGCCATCTCCACTCTGCCGGCGCAGGCGCTCGACGCCCAGTGGTGCAAGGATGTCCACATCCGCTTTTTCGTCGGCGGCGCCGAGGGCGACGCTTTCGGCACCATCGTCTACAATGGCGCCAAGCAGGCGGCGTCCGATCTCGGACCCAAGGTCGACTACATCTTCTCGCAGTGGGACGTCGAGAAGATGGTTCAGCAATTGCGTGAGGCCGTCGCCGTGAAGCCCAACGGCATTGCCATGATGGGCCATCCCGGCGACGCCGCGATCATGCCGCTGGCCGAACAGGCGCACAAGGACGGCATCAAGATGATGTACCAGAACGTGCCGGTGCCGACGGTGGTGGCTGCGTTCGGCGGCGGCTATGTCGGCGCCCAGCAGGAGCAGCAGGGCCGCGCGCTCGGCGTCGAAGCGTTCAAGCTCGGCAATCTCAAGTCCGGCGACAAGGCGATCATGATCGGCCCGTTCGAGAACGAGGCCCGCGGCGCGCGCGAGCGCGGCACGGTGGCAGCACTCAAGGAAGCCGGCGTCGAGGTCATCCAGCTGTCGTCGCCGCCGAGCGGCGAATGGGCGTCCGACCCCAATCTGGCGATACCGGTGATCACCGCGGCCCTGCTCAACAATCCCGACGTCAAGGCGGTCGGCTATCCCGGCGGCCAGATGCTGGGCAACGTCGCCACCTACATGCAGGCGGCGGGGCGCAAGCCGGGCGACATCTTCAATTTCGGCTTCGACACCAGCCCGCAGATCGTCGAGGCGTTCAAGGGCGGCTGGGTGCAACTGACGGCCGATCAGCAGCCGTTTCTGCAAGGCTATCTGCCGATCCTCAGCCTTTGCCAGCAGGTGGTGCTGGGCCTGGCGCCGATGAATGTCGACACTGGCGCCGGCTTCGTCACGCCGCAGAATTACGAGATCGTCGCCGAGCTCGCCAAGCAGGCGCTGCGCTGACCTCCCAAGCTGCCGGCTGGGCCTAAGCCCGGCCGGCAGGACCGCCGGCACCAGGCCGGATGATACCACAGGAGCGAGGATCGCCATGGCCGAACGCATCATCGAACTGCGCGACATCAGCAAATCCTACGGCCAGGTCTATGCGCTGGGCGGGGTCAATCTCTCGGTCGCCCGCGGCGAGGTGGTTGGCTTGATCGGCGACAATGGCGCCGGCAAGTCGACGCTGATCAAGATCCTGTCGGGCGTCGTCAAGCCGACCAGCGGCGAGATCCTGGTGCGCGGCAAGCCGGTGACCGGCTGGAGTGCGGCACGCTCGCGCGACGCCGGCATCGAGACGGTGTTCCAGGACCGGGCGCTGGCCGTGCAGCAGACCATCGTGCGCAACATCTTCATGGGCCGCGAACTCACCGGCTTCATGGGCTTTCTGAAGGTCAATAAAGAGATAGAGGAGGCGAGCCGGCTGATGCGCGAGATCGGCTTTACCTCGAAGGTGTTCACGCCGCATTCGATCGTCGGCCAGCTCTCCGGCGGCGAACGCCAGGGCGTGGCGATCGCGCGCGCCATCTACAAGCAGGCGGAGCTGATCATCCTCGACGAGCCGACGACGGCGCTGTCGCTGACCGAGACCGCCAAGGTCTTCCATTTCGTGCGCCAGGTGCGGGCGAGCGGGCGCTCGATCCTGTTCATCGGCCACAACATCCATCACGTCTTCGACATCGCCGACCGCTTCGTTGTGATTGACCGCGGCAAGGTGGCGCTGACCGCCGATCGCACCGAGGTCAAGTCGGCCGAAGAGCTGATCAACTTCATGGAAGACGTTGCGCATCCCGGCGGATTGCCGGGGCTGCACGAGGCCGGCGACGCGGAGAGGGCAGCACGATGAGCAAGACCATGGAACCCGATCTGCAGAGCCCTCTTGGCGGCAAGGCTGCCCGACCTGAGTGGAAGCATCCGTCCGACCATTGGCTGCGCGGTTTCGTCGTCGACAACCGCGCAGCGCTCGGCACGCTCGCCGTGTTCATCATCATGATGGCGGCGTTCCTGATCGCCAACCCGACCGTGTTCACCACCTGGTATCTCTACAGATCCGTGCTGACCACGCTGCCCGTTGCGCTGTTCGTGGTGGTGCCGCTGGTCTTCGTCGTCACCTGTGGCGAGATCGACCTGTCGTTTCCCGCAACCATGGGCTTTGCCTCCTGGGTGTTCGCGCTGGTGGTGCAGGCCGGCTATGATCCGTTTCTCGGCATCGCTGCCGCACTCATCACCGGCACGCTGCTCGGCTTCCTCGTTGGGTCGCTCGTCGTTTATGGCGGGCTGTCGTCGCTGATCGCCACGCTCGGCATGAATTTCCTGCTGCGGGGACTGATCCAGATCATCAACGAGGGCAGATCGACGGCATTGACCGGTCTCAGCGACAGCTGGGCGTACACCATCTTCTCCGGTCAGGTGTGGGGTTTTCCGGTACAGGTCTTATGGGCACTCGCCTTCGTCATTTTTTCGGCAATGCTCTACAACCGGCACCGCTTCGGCGCGCAGGTGAGGGTCGTCGGCGACAACCCCGACAGCGCCCAGCAAATGGGCATCGACGTCAAGCGTGTGCGGGTGAAAGTGTTCATCTTCACCGGCATCGGGGCCGCGATCGCCGGCACGTTTTCGGTGATGATCAACTTCACCTGGTGGCCGACCGCGGGCGACGGCTATCTCTTGCCGGTGCTGGCTTCGGTGTTCGTCGGCGGCACGCCGACCTGGGGCGGCATCGGTACGGTTGCCGGTGGAGCGATCGGCGCGGTCACCGTGTCGTTCATCCAGACCGGCGTCGTGGCGGCGGGCCTGAGCGGCTTCTACGTCCAGTTCTTCAACGGGCTGATCATCATCCTGTCGCTGCTGGGGCACAAGTGGAACCAGGCGCGGTACAGGTGAGGGGCGGGCTAAATTGACGGGGACGCTCATGTTGCGGACCGCATGCCCCGACGACTGGGCAGACGCCCGTCGCTTCGTCATTCTAAGGCGGAGCAGGAGCGAAGCTCCGTCGCGTAGACCCTGGAATCCATTCCGCGACCTTGGCGTGCAGCTGCGCAGGATTCCGCACCGTGGCAACGCGTTGAAGACGCGGGATGGATCCTCGGGTCTACGCTGCGTCGCTACGCTCCTTGCTCCGCCCGTGGATGACGAGGCGGGGAGGGCTCCGCCAGACTACAACAATGTGGTCGCTTGTAGGACAACAGGACAAGCGGGCGCTCACACCGCCGCCACAAACCCGTCCAGCACGCGTTTCTGGCCGGCCTTGTCGAAGTCGATGGTCAGCTTGTTGCCTTCGATGTTGGAGATGTTGCCGTTGCCGAATTTCTGGTGGAAGACGCGGTCGCCGACGCTGAAGGGCGACGGCGTGTCGGCGACGGATTTGGCGACCAGTTCGCCGTCAATGGTGCGGCCTTTGACGCTGGTTCGGCCGGCGCCGTAGCCGGAGTCGGTCTCGCCATAGCCGATGCGCTCGACCTGGTGGCCGGAGCGCGAGCCCCAGTTGCGGTCGGTCGCCTCGGTGCGGTTGGCCTGCGCGCGCTGCCAGCCGGGCGTCGCATAGGTGTTGGAGAAGGCGCCGGATTTTTCCGCGCCGACATTGTCGAAGCGCGAGGCGCCGTAGGGGTTCTGCCGCCCTGCGCCCTGGCCGCCACGGCCCGACGCGAACGAACCGCCGCCATAGGAATTGCCGTAGCCGCCATAGGAGTTGCCGCTTTCGGCGACCTCGACATGGGCTTCCGGCAGTTCGTCCAGAAAGCGCGACGGGATGGTCGACTGCCACAGGCCGTGGATGCGGCGGTTGGAGACGAACCACAGATGCAGGTTCTTCTTGGCCCGGGTCAGGCCGACATAGGCGAGACGGCGCTCTTCCTCCAGGCCGGAGCGGCCGCCTTCGTCCAGCGCGCGTTGGTGCGGGAACAGGCCTTCCTCCCAGCCGGGGAGGAACACGGTCTCGAATTCGAGGCCCTTGGCCGAATGCAGCGTCATGATGTTGACGGCGTCAAGCTCGGCGTTCTGCTCGGCGTCCATGACCAGGGCGACATGTTCGAGGAAGGAGCGCAGCGATTCATACTCCTCCATGGAGCGGATAAGCTCTTTCAGGTTTTCCAGCCGGCCCGGCGCCTCGACCGAGCGGTCGTTCTTCCACATGTCGGTGTAGCCGCTCTCCTCCAGAATGGTCTCGGCGAGTTCGGTGTGCGGCGTGGTTTCCAGCGCCTTCTGCCAGCGCTCGAAATTGGCCGCCACTTCGCGCAAGGCCGCGCGGGGCTTGGGCTTCAGCTCGTCGCTTTCTGCGAGCTTGGCGGCTGCCTCCAGCATCGGGATGCGCAAGCTCCGCGCCGTGTCGTGGATCTGGCGGATGGTGGCTTCACCCAGGCCGCGCTTGGGGACATTGACGATGCGCTCGAAGGCGAGGTCGTCGGCGCCCTGCGCGACGACGCGGAAGAAGGCCAGTGCATCGCGGATTTCCATGCGCTCATAGAAGCGCGGGCCGCCGATGACGCGGTAGTTGAGGCCGAGCGTGACGAAGCGATCCTCGAATTCGCGCATCTGGAAGGAGGCGCGGACCAGGATGGCCATATCATTGAGCTTGTGCTTGGCACGCTGGTAGGTCTCGATGGTCTCGCCGACGGCGCGCGCCTCCTCCTCGGAATCCCAGGCGGCGTGGACATGCACCTTCTCGTCGTCCTCGGCGACCTTCTCGGTGAACAGCGTCTTGCCGAAGCGGCCCTCATTGTGGGCGATGAGGTGCGAGGCAGTGCCGAGGATGTGCGCGGTCGAGCGATAATTGCGCTCCAGACGGATGATGGTGGCGCCGGGAAAATCCTTGTCGAAGCGCAGGATGTTGTCGACCTCGGCGCCACGCCAGCCATAGATCGATTGGTCGTCGTCGCCGACGCAGCAAATATTCACGCTCACGGGCTGTTCCGCGCCTGCCGGCGCGGGCCCTCCGCGGGGGCCTCGCAACGGCTCGGACGCCCGGTCGGGCTTGCGGCCTTCGGCCGATCGCGCTTTACCCTCCCCTGGATGGGGAGGGTCGCCGCGAAGCGGCGGGGAGGGGTGACTGGCGCCGGCGCTGCCNCCACCCGCGCCGCTACGCGGCGCGACCTCCCCCATCGAGGGGGAGGTAGGTCTTTGCGCCAGCAGCCGCAGCCACATGTATTGCGCGGTGTTGGTGTCCTGGTACTCGTCGACGAGGATGTATTTGAAGCGCTTGTGGTAGTCCTTCAGCACGTCCGGATTGGCGCGGAAGATGCGGATCGGGTGGCAGAGCAGATCGCCGAAGTCGCAGGCGTTCAGCGTCTTCAGCCGCTCCTGATAGGCCTTGTATAGTTCCCGGCCCTTGCCGTTGGCGAAGCTGCGGGCATCGCCCTCGGCAATGTCGGCCGGGCCTTGGCCCTTGTTCTTCCAGCCGTCGATCATCTGCGCGAACTGCTTGGCCGGCCAGCGCTTGTCGTCGAGGCCTTCGGCCTGGATCAGCTGCTTGATCAGCCGTACGACGTCGTCGGTGTCGAGGATGGTGAAATCGGATTTGAGCCCGGCCAGCTCGGCGTGGCGGCGCAAGAGCTTGACGCCGATGGAGTGGAAGGTGCCGAGCCACGGCATGCCCTCGACGGCTTCGCCGACGAGATGGCCGATGCGCTGCTTCATCTCGCGCGCGGCCTTGTTGGTGAAGGTCACCGCCAGGATCTGCGAGGGGAAAGCCCTGCCGGTGGCCAGGATATGGGCGATGCGGGTGGTCAGCACGCGGGTCTTGCCGGTGCCGGCGCCGGCCAGCACCAGGACCGGGCCTTCGGTGGTTTCCACCGCCAGCCGCTGCTCGGGGTTGAGGCCGTTGAGATAATCGGGTGCGCTGTTGGGTCCGCTGCGGGCCGCCATGGCGCGCGCGGCTATGCCCGACGGGGCCGCGGGCCGCGCATTGGGTTCGTCGAAAAAGGGCATTTCTTCCGCAAAGCCGGACATCTCCCCCGAATGTAGTGATTCGGGAGCGAAAGACCAGAAGTGTCTACGTTTTGTTCTGCTAAAGTGCCCGATACTGCGGCTCAGGCCTTTCGGTAACCGAGCGCGACGAACAATCGATGTCCGAACGAGCGCGCTTCCTCTGTCATCACCATGCCAAAGGCCGTCAGCATCTGGTCGTAATAGCGGCTGCCCGCGGGTGACGCCAGGAATGTCGAGTACAGTCTGAGATCGCCGAGCGGGAGATCCCGGTACGTATAAGCGCTACCCTGCATGGCATTCTGTTCGATGTTCTGGCGAATTTTCACGGATTGCTGACGCACCAGCGCCATGATCTGTTCGTCCGACAGAGGCTTTCCGGCTGCGCCCAGCATCCCCGTAACCATCGCGTAGCTCATGTTCAGCGCTATCGCCTCGCCGGTGTCGACAGCGCTGATATCGTCGATGATCTTGCGGTACAATTCGAGCCGGGCTGGATCCTTGGTCGGAAGCTCGGCGAGGATTTGCTTGCCCTCTGTCTTCTTGCTTTGCCTGCCTTCCGGGCCAGACGACTGAATTTCCAAAGCGGTGACGTGCTTGCCCAACGGGGAAGCGTAAAACGCTGCGAGGTCGGACAGATCGGTGGCCGACAGCCTGTCCGCCATCCGCGATTCGATGGCAGTCTCCATTTTGACTGCGTCGAAGGCGCCTTCCAGCGCGACCGACAAGGCGTCCTGGAAATTTGCCGGTAACGGTTCGGGTATGGATTTCGTGGCTGCGGCGATGCCGGGACCGATGCCCATCAGCATCTCGTGAAAGCCGTTTGCCTTGTTGATCTCGCTCAGCGTCTGTGCCGGCGCGGCCACTGTGCCGGCCGTGAGCGCGACGAAGCTACAGAGGACAAGGACTACTCGCGTCAGAGGCGAGGCGAATGACATCACTCTGGTTGCTCCTGATGGTTGGTCGAAAGCAGACTGCTGGAAAACCCGGATGCCGGCAAGGCGGGATTGCCACCTGGGCGTGTGGCCTCGAAAAAAACGCCCTGTGCGCGGAGCCTGCGGCATGGCCGTTTGGTTTCGCCATGGATCGCTCCCCGGCGGCTTGACAGGCACGGCGGGCGGGAGAAGGTTGTACCGCCGGGGGCAGGATTGGCATACCTTTGCCCATGGCCGCGCCGCGGAATGCGCATCAGTCGAAGGAGTATCGTCTTGGCTGTCGTCATCACCTCCCTCATCCTGTTCCTCATCGGCCTCGCACTTGGCGGCGGCGGCGTCTGGCTCGCGATGCTGGGCGGCAGCTGGTACTATGTCGTCACCGGTCTCGCCTTCCTCATCGCCGCATGGCTGCTCTTCCGGCGCAAATCGACGGCGCTCTGGCTCTACGCGGCGATCGTGCTCGGCACGCTGGCCTGGGCGGTGTGGGAAATCGGCTTCGACTGGTGGGAACTCGGACCGCGCGGCGGCATCATCGTGCTTCTGGCGCTGTGGCTGCTGACGCCTTGGGCAAGGCGGGGCCTGATCGGCCCCGACGCGCGCGCGCCGCTCATTCTGGCCGTGCTCGCATCGCTCGCCGTCGCCGGTTATTCGATGACGGCCGATCCCAAGGACATCGCCGGCGACCTCAGCGCCGACAAGGTGACGCCGACTGCCGATCTCGGCGGCAATGTGCCTCCGGGCGAATGGCATTTCTACGGCCGCACGCAATTTGGCCAGCGCTATTCGCCGCTCGACCAGATCACGCCCGACAATGTCGCCAAATTGCAGCCGGCCTGGATCTACCAGACCGGCGACGTGAAAGGGCCGGACGATGTCGGCGAAACCACCTACCAGGTGACGCCGCTGAAGGTGGGCGATGCGCTCTATATCTGCACGCCGCACAATTTCGCCATCGCCATCGATGCCGCCACCGGCAAGGAGAAATGGCGTTTCGATCCCAAGATCAAGCTCGACAAGGACCGCCAGCACCAGACCTGCCGCGGCGTGTCCTATTATGCCGATGCCAAGATCGCCGCCGGCCAGCCTTGCGCGACGCGCGTCTATCTGCCGACCTCGGATGCGCGGCTGATCGCGCTCGACGCCGCCAACGGCCAGGTCTGCCCGTCCTTCGCCGAAGCCGGCACGCTCAATTTGTTGACCAACATGCCGTATCCGAAGTCGGGCTATTATTACTCGACCTCGGCGCCGCTGATTGCGGGCGGCAAGATCATCATCGGCGGCGCGGTCAACGACAATTATTCGACGCAAGAGCCGTCCGGCGTCATCCGGGCCTTCGACGTCGACACCGGCGCCCTGGTGTGGAACTGGGATTCCGGCAATCCGGACCAGACAACGCCGCTGGCGGCAGGCCAGACCTACACCCACAACTCGCCCAACATGTGGTCGACGGCAAGCGCCGACGAGAAGCTCGGCCTGCTCTATGTGCCGCTCGGCAACCAGACGCCGGACCAGCTCGGGATGGGCCGCAGCGCCAATGTCGAGAAGTTTTCCTCCTCGATCACCGCGCTCGATCTGGCCACCGGACAAGTGCGCTGGGTGCGGCAGACCGTGCATCACGACCTCTGGGACATGGATGTGCCGGCACAGCCGACCCTGGTCGACATCACCACCGCTGCCGGCGTCGTTCCGGGCCTGGTTGGACCGACCAAGCAGGGCGACCTCTACGTGCTCGACCGGCGCAGCGGCGAGCCGATCATCCCGATCAAGGAAGTGCCGGCGCCGGGCGGCGCTGTCGAGGGCGATCACACGTCGCCGACGCAGCCGGTCTCGGATCTCTCCTTCAATCCGAGGCCGCTGACCGGCGCCGACATGTGGGGCATCACCATGTTCGACCAGCTGGCCTGCCGGATCGAATTCCAGGGTCTGCGCTACGAGGGCCGCTATACCCCGCCATCGGTGCAGGGCTCGCTGGTCTATCCCGGTAATTTCGGCACCTTCAACTGGGGCGGTGTCGCCGTCGATCCGGTGCGGCAGGTGATGTTCGGCATGCCGACCTATCTGGCGTTCAAATCGCAGCTCATTCCGCGCGACCAGGTGCCGCCCCCGGATGAGGGGCGCGGCAGCGAGCAGGGGCTGAACCGCAATGAGGGCGCACCCTATGCGGTGGTGATGGGGCCGTTCCTGTCGCCGCTCGGCGTGCCCTGCCAGGCGCCGCCATGGGGCTATGTGGCGGGAGCGGACCTCAGAACCGGCAAGATCGCCTACAAGCACCGCAACGGCACCGTCTATGACATGACGCCGTTGCCCTTGCCGCTGAAGGTCGGTGTTCCCGGCATTGGCGGGCCGATGATCACCGCCGGCGGCGTCGTCTTCCTGGGCGCGGCGGTCGACGACTATCTGCGCGCCTATGACCTGACATCGGGCAAGCAGCTCTGGCAGGCCAGGCTGCCGGCCGGTGGGCAGTCGACGCCGATGACCTACACCGTCGCCGACGGCCGCCAGTTCGTGGTCATCGTCGCCGGCGGCCACGGCTCGGTCGGCACCAAGCCGGGCGACTATGTGATGGCCTATACGCTGCCGAAGTAGCAGCGATGCGACTTAGGTAGGTGATCGGCCCGGCAGATATTCTGGCAATGTCGCGCCGCCCCTCATCTGCCTGCCGGTGTCCAGCCGATAGATGGGTAACACTTTGAACCGGATACATAGGTGACACTTCTCTCCCCCTATGTGTCCGCCGCAGCGCCAA